>JAPOXA010000044.1 GCA_026707325.1 Acidobacteriota bacterium
ACGCCGGACGACGATCCGGACCGGCGCGCCGAGTCGCTGCTGTCCGTCGTGCCGCAGGACCGGCGCCGGACCTACGATCCTCATGCCATCATCGAGGGCGTCGTCGACGAGGGCAGTTTCTTCGAGATCGGACCGCTCTACGGCCAGGCTCGCGTCACCGGCCTGGCCCTCGGCGCACGGCGGCTCGATGCACATCCAGGGCGGCACGGCGATCGCCTACAAGCGCGAGATCGAGGCAGCCGAGGACCCGGAGGCCAAGCGCGTCGAGATCGAGGCGCGGCTGTTTGCCATCTCCTCACCCTTCCGCAACGCCCATGCCTTCGGAGTCGAAGAGATCATCGACCCACGCGACACGCGGCCCCTGCTGGTGGACTTCATGCGCGATGCGCGGCGGGTGGTCAAGGCCGAGCTGCTCGGGCCCGCGACGGGGCCGAGCTACCGGCCGTAGTCTGCGGAGTCCGACGGTTCCGCTGGCGCTTCCGAGTCAGTCTTGAGGAAGTCGAAGCCTCCCGGACTCCCGGGACCGTTCTTTCTTGTAGTCGAAGCTCTCGTCCCACTCAGAGGATTCGAGTAGATCAACCTCCTGGGAAGGTGACGCGGTCACGTGTAGCTGCAGACCCAAGGCCCGTGTGATCCGCATGACGGTCGTGAACGTAGGGTTGCCGTCCTTGGAAAGCGCCTTGTAGAGCCCCTCCCGGCTCAAGCCGGCCTCGCGAGCCAACCCGCTCATGTTCCTTGCCCGTGCGATGTCGTTCAGTGCCGCACGGATCAGGCTGCCGTCGCCCGGATCTTCCTCGGCACACGCATTGAGGTACAGGCCAGCGTCTTCCGCAGTTCCAAGATGCTCGACCACGTCCCACTTGGTGAATCTCTCGGTCATGTCTCCCTCCACTCCTTCGCCAATCGCTGTGCGCGCTCGATGTCCCGCTGCTGGCTGCCCTTGTCGCCGCCGCACAGTACGAGGACGGTGGACCCGTCGCGTAGACAGTAGAGCCGGTAGCCGGGCCCATGGTGCACCCTCAACTCGAACAGGCCTTCACTCACCGTCCTGGCATCCCCCATATTGCCGAGCGAGACGTTCCGCAACCGCGCATTGATCCGTGCCACGCCGACTCGGTCACGCAACCTGCGGATCCAGCGCCTGAACGTCGCGCTTTCGAGGACTTCGACCACGACGAACTGTAAACCACGGTTCACACGTCGGTCAACCGACTAGCAGCTAGCTCACCACAGCCCCGGTGACGCCGCGTTCGAAGAGGCCGTCGATTTCAGCATCGGTAAGACCAAGGCGCTCCGCCAGTAGCTCACGACTGTGTTCGCCCAGGCGCGGCGCCGGCAGGTCGGAGCGTTCCTGCAGACCGTCGATCCGCCACGAGTGGCCGGCGTAGCGCTTCTCCCCCATGTCGGGGTGGTCGATCCGGCGAAACCAGGCACGGTCCTCCAGATGGGAACACGCCATCAACTCGGCGGTCGACCGCACGACGGCGGCGGCGATACCGGCGGTCTGGAGACGCTCCATTACGTGCTCGGCTTCCTGGGAGCACGTCCACGCGGCCAGCGCCTCGTCGAGCTCTTTCCCGTTGGCGATCCGGTCGCGATGGCGACCGAAGCCCGGATTCCCAAGCGCTTCGGAACCTGAGATCGCCGCCAGTCGTTCCCACATCTCGTCCGAATCGACCGCGAGAGCGATCCAGCGATCCTCCCCCGCGCAGGGATAGACGCCGTGCGGAGCGAAATCGAGGTCGCCGTTGCCCCTCGGTGTCTGGTCGCCGCCGAGCGCAGCGTCGAGAAGCACCTCGCCCAGGTAGCCGGCAGCCGCCTCCATCATGCTGCCGTCGATCGACTGCCCCTGGCCGGTGCGCCGGCTGTGGAAGAGAGCGACGAGCGTCGTCGCCGCCATCTGGAGGCCCGTGATCGCGTCGGCCTGGTAGAAGCCCATCACCATCGGCTCTCCGCCGGGATACCGGTGCAGCCAGTCCCAGCCGGCAAGCGCCTCGATCGAGGTCCCGTTCGCCTTGTAGTCGCTCAACGGCCCGGTCTTGCCGAAGCCCGACCAGGAGGTCATCACCAGGCTGGGATTCAGCTTCTCCACGGCCGGCCAGTCGAAGCCGAACCGTTCCATGACCCGGGGCGTGAAGTTCTCCATCAGGACATCGGCATCGGCGATCAGGCGCCTGAGCAGGTCGCGGCCCTCCCCGGTCTTGAGATCCAGGCACAGGGACCGCCGGTTGCGATTGACGCTGTTGTAGTAGGGGCTCGTGTTGATATGGCCGCCGAGTACGTTCCCCGCCGGCTTCGGATTTGCGAGCCATCGACGCCAGACGTCGGGCCGCTGATGCGATTCGACCTTGATCACGTCGGCGCCGAGATCGGCCAGCAGCATGGCGGCGTAAGGGCCGATCCAGGCCTGGGTCATGTCGACGATCTCCACGCCCTGAAGCGGCAGGGATTCGCCTTCCCCGGCATGCGGAGCGGTCCTCCCCGCCGAGCTCCAGTCGAGCTGCGACGGATCGATCTGCCCGACGCCGGGCGCCGGAGCCGGCGGAGCGGGTCCTGTGCGCCCCAGGGTCGCCGCGGGCCCCGCAAACGGCAGTTCGCCAAGCCGCGCATGGCGGAGCGTGCGGAAGAAGCCGCGAGCGGCCAGATGCTCGTCGGTCAGCAGGTCGGCGGGCGACAGCACCTTGCCGCAGACGACGCGACGCTTCAGCAGGCCGTGGAACACCTCGTCCGCCGACTTGTCCCGCACCTTGCCGGCCAGCAAAGGGATCAGCCTCCGCCGCCACGCGGGCGGTTCCTCACCGTCCTCGATCGGAGGCCACTCCTTCTCGTCGACGCCGAGCACCGCGCCGTAGTCGCCGACCTGTTCCTCGAGCGGAGGCATGAACGTCACCCAACCGTCACGGCAGCGATGGGCCCGCACACCGGTCGTCGAGCCGCCCTCCCGCCGGGGAGGCACGCCGCCGTACTCGATCGGCAGCAGCGGCAGGATGCCCGCGATCACGTCGAACGCCGAAACCTCGATGAACCGGCCTCGCCCGCTCTCAAGACACGAGACGAGCACCGCGAGCGCGGCAACGAAGGCGCTGACGCCACAGGCGTAGCCAAGAATGTGCCCGGGCGCCTTCAGCGGGGCGCGCCTCCTGTCGCCGTTGAGGAAGGCGTAGCCCGACAACGCCTGAACCACCAGCTCCGACCCGGCGAGGCCGGCGTACGGGCCGTCCAGGCCGAACGGCGAAACGGACACGAGAACCAGTCCCGGCAGCCGTTCTCGGAGACCATCCAGCGTCAGGCCCCAACGCTTGAGATCGGCGTCGGCCCAGTCGGTTACAAGAACATCGGCGCGCCGCAGCAGGTCGAGCAGCGCGTCCTCGTCGGGACACGCGGAGGCCAGCGACATCGCCCGCTTGTTCGCGGCGACGAACTGCCAGAGAAGCGATTCCCGGGCGACCCCTTCGCCGCCGTGCGGGCCCATCCGTCGCAGCCGCGAGCCGCCTTCGCGCTCCAGCACGACGACGTCGGCGCCCCAGAGCGCGAACTGCCGCGCACAGCAGGCCGCGGCGACGCCGTCGGCCAGTTCAAGAACGCGGACGCCACGAAGCGCCTGCTGTTGCTCCAATCGATCCGCCGGGCAGAGTTGCCTGCGCTACGACCAGGTCAGCGAACCGGTGCTCTGACCGAACCGGTCCGTCTCGACCCCCATCGCCTGCAGCAGGGTCACGAACAGGTTGCTGAGCGGCGCGTCGTGGTCGCCCTCGTGACGGTGGTGCCTGCCGTGGCTGAGACCGCCCCCGGCGACCAGGATCGGCAGGTGCTTCGGCTCGTGGGAGTTCGCGTTGCCGAGATTGGAACCGAACAGGACGGTGGTCGAATCGAGCAGCGGGCCGTGGCTGTCGCCCCGTTCCCGGAGCTCCGTCAGCAGACCGTCCAACTGACCGATGATCCGGGCCTCGATCATCTTGAGCTGGTCGATCTTCGCCTCGTCCTGACCGTGGTGAGACAGGTTGTGATGGGAACCGTTCACGCCCTGGACCTGGGGCACGACGCCGTGATCCTGGATCATGATGCTGATCACGCGGGACGAGTCCGTCTCCAGGATCAGGGGAACCATGTTGAACAGCAGCCGGATGCGGCCGATCAGGTCCGCCTTGTCCCGGATGTCCGTGGGTTGATCAAGGGCGACGACCGGCTTCGGCCGCTTGAGCCAGGCGCCGGCCTCGTTCAGTTCCTGCTCGGCCGTGCGCACCGCCGCGTAGTAGGCGTCGAGCCGGACCTGATCGGCTGAACTCACGCGCCGGCGGAGCGCCGAGGCCTCGGCCTTGACGCGGTCGAGAATGCTGCCGCCGCTCGCCAGATTGCGCGACTCGCGCTCGACCTCCTCCGGCTCGCCGGCGAGGAACATCTGCTTGAACAGCCTGGCCGGGCTGATCTCCGCCGGGATCATCACGCCGTTCGCCGTGTAGGACTGGCTTTGCCCGCTCGCGGTGCCCAGGGTGACCGACGGGAAACGCGTCACGTAGCCGAGGTGGTTGGCGGCCGCCTGGTCGATCGAGATCGTGTTCTTGAACCCGTCCCGGCCCGGGCCGCGGGCCGCCGTCAGGAAGGTGACCTCGGAGTTGTGCGGTTGCCGCCCGGTCTGATCCTCGTGCGAGTAGTTCGAGAAAAGCGAGTAGTGCTCACGGTGCTTGTCGATGATCCGCAGGTACTCGGTCGTCTCGTAGCCGGCGCCGGTCTGCTTCGGCAACCACGCATCCGGGTAGATCCCCAGCGTGTTGCAGATGTTGACCATCCGGCGAGGCGCCCCGGCGCTCGCGGCGTGAAGCAGCGACGGTTGCATCGTCTCGAGCAGGGGCAGGGCGAGCGCCACGCCCGAGGCGCGCAGGAAGGTGCGTCTGTCGATTGGTTTACGCATGTCGTGTTCCCGTTTGTGGCTGCTGACCAGTAGCTAGAGATTGGCGAAGAGATCGCTCTTCGCGACCTCCCGGATCATGCTGCGCAGGGGATAGCCCTCGTCCTTGACCTTGGCGAGGAGACTCTCCACGTCGTCCCGGTCCGCGAACTCGACGGGAGCGCCGGTGGCGAAGGCGATCAACTGGGACGCGATGTGGCGCGCCACCTGATCGAGCTCGTTGCCGTAGAGCAGCTTCTTGTACTCCTCGATGCCGACGAAGACCTGCCCCTGCGGGGTGACGCCGGTGACGTCCACCGGGAGTCCCTTGCGATAACCGCCGGCGCCCTCCTCGCCCGGTATGCGGTACGCCTCGCGGAAGCCGCCGATCGGGTCGAAGGACTCGAGCGCGAAGCCCGGCGGGTCGATGTTGCGGTGGCAACTGTTGCAGATCGTGTCCGTGCGGTGCCTGTCGAGCTGCTCGCGGATCGTCGTGGCGCCCCTGGTGTCCGGTTCGAGGCCCTCCACGCCGGCGGGCGGCGGGGGCGCCGGCTGACCGAGCAGGTTCGCGAGCACGAAGTTGCCGCGCGGCACGGGCGACGTCGTCGTGCCGTTGGCGGTGATCTTGTGAATGCTCGCCTGGGTCAGCAGACCGCCGCGTGGACTGTCCTCGGGGATGGCCACCTTGCGCATGTGCTGGCCGGTGATCCCCTCGATGCCGTAGTGCTCGGCGAGCCGGCGATTGAGGAAGGTGAAGTCCGAATCGATCAGGTTGCCGACGCTGAGGTTCTCGGCCACGAGTTCGGCCAGGAAGAGCCGCGTTTCGCGGGCCATCGCCTGTCCCAGCCGGCTGTCGTACTCGGGATAGAGGGCCTTGTCGGGCGTCGTTGCGTTCATCTCGTAGAGCCGGAACGCCTGGCCGGCGAAGTCCTCGATGAACCGTTGGCTCTTCGGATCGTCCAGCATCCGGTCGACCTGGCCTGCCAGTACGTCGCCGTCGGACAGGCGGCCGGCAGCGGCCAGGTCGGAGAGTTCCCGGTCCGGCATCGAGCGCCAGAGGAAATAGGAGAGCCGGGTCGCGATCTGGAAGTCGTCCAGCGCCGCCCCCTGGCTGCCCACGTGGTAGACGAACGCCGGAGCGATCAGCATGGCGCGCAGCGGCTCGCGAACCGCCTCGAGGAACGGCAATCCGGCTTCGAGCGCGGGCTTCGCCAAGGCCGCGTAGGTCTTGAGTTCGCCCTCCGTGAGCGGTCGCCGGAACGCACGTGGCCCGAAGCCCGCCACGACATCGACGACGTGCTCGTAAGAGTCCTTGGTGAGCACCGGTTCGCCCGCGTCGTCGAACTCGATCCCCGGGAGCAGTTCCCTCGCGCTGCGCGGCGGCCATTCGTCGAAGAGCGGCCCCTCGATCGTCATCGTCCGGAACGCGATGCCCTCCCACGGATAGTCCCGGACGTTACGGTCCGCCGCGAAGTACGACACCTTGTCGTCCGGCGGCCGGTAGGCGTCGGCCAGCGAGGGAGCGACCAGGTCGCGCGGACGGAGATACGGAACGACCTCGACGACGCGGCCTTCGGGTTCCACCAGGTCGAACGAGCCGATCAGGCTGTTCAGCGCGGCGGTCGCGACTCCCTGCTGGTTGCCGTGGAAGAGGGTCAACGTGATCGGCGACGTCGCCTGGTAGGGGTACGCGTCGATCGTCACCCGGTAGCGGCCCGGCAACTCGACGAGGAAGCCCTCGGTCATGCTGTGGAAGGTGTAGGTCGAGCCGCCCTCGAAAAACATGACCGCCGCGTCGTCGACGATCTTGACGATGCCGGCGCCCAGGTACTCGCCGACCGAGTTCCGGTTCAGGTAGGGCGACTTCCGGTAGTCGATCTCGACGGTTCGCGTCTCGGGCCGCGAGCCGGTCCTGAGCGCCTCGTCGAGCGCGCCTGCCGCGGCCGAAAGAAAGCTGCGGACGTGGAGCGGCGAGATGCCCTGGTTCTCGGCCACCACGTCGAAACCGCCGGTGTCCGTCTCTTCCGGCAGGTCGTTGGCCAGGCTCGCGGCGACGTCGGGATCGATCCCCAGCAGGTCCTGAATCGTGTACTCGTACTCCAGCCTGGTAAGGCGGCGGAGCGGCGTCCGCTGCCCGGCGCGCTCGGCCCGGTTCGCTTCGAGCAGCGCGTCCCTGAGGGAGTCAAGCGCCGAGTCGACGATGCGCCGAGCCGGCCTGCGAGCACCGGGCGGCGGCATCTCCCCGCCGCTGACCCGATCGAAGATGCGCTCCCACAGGCGGAAAGTCTCCCTGTCGGCCAGGTCGTGACCGAGGAGGGTCAGGTCGAGCGGCGTCATCTCCGTCCCGACATGGCACTTGAGGCACGACGCCTCGAACAGCGACGCCACGTCCGCCTCGAGAGAACCGGCGCCAGCGCCGCTCGGGACGAAGCCCGGGATCAGCAGCGCCAGGCACGCCAACAGAACTGACTTCCCTCCGCGCGTGGCTTTCTCCTCAATGGATCGTCTGATCCTACAACGGTGTTGCAGGAACTGGGTGCGCCGGCGTCCCCGCCGGCTGTCGCCGCAGGCGGCCAGAAACCCGCGCCGGCCGCAAGGCCGGCTCCGCTCGGGCGGCCAGCTCTGCCGCGAGCGCGTAAGCTGCCGGCCCGAACAGCCGACGTCGTGAAGGAGGAGCTCAAGTGCCAACGAGCAGCAGTGCAACGGTCAGCCTGACGGACGGGCCTGTGGTTCTCGGGAACGGCATCGCCGGCGAGACGTTTCCCATCCCCACGGCCGATCCCACGGGTTTTCACCAGGCGATCTCCGAGCCTGGCGCGATGCCGGCCACGGAGATCCTCGGCAGCCTGTTCTTGCCTCCCGGAACGGGGCCGTGGCCCGTCGTGGTCGTCGTCCCTGGAAGCCTCGGCGTCGCGCCATTGCACGTCGCCAAGGCGGACCTGCTCACCGAGGCGGGGATCGCCTGCTGTGTGATCGATCCCTTCGGCACGCGCGGCGTGACCTCCACCGTCGCCAACCAGGCGCAGTACTCGTTCGCCGCCAGTGCCTGGGACGTGCTCGCGACCGTAGCGGTGTTGGCCCGGCGAGACGACATCGACGCCGCGCGCATCGGCGCCCAGGGTCATAGCCGCGGCGGGTCGGCGGTGCTGTCCGCGGCCTGCCTGGCGCCCCTGGTCGACCCGGAACGGGCTTCCGGACTCGCCGCCGTGTACGCCGCGTATCCGTGGTCAGGCTTCCAGTTCGTGCGGCCGGACGTCGGCGGCACCGTCGTGCGCTCCGTCATCGGCGACCTGGACGAGTGGTGCCTGCCCCTCCAGGTCCAGGCCCACATGCACGCGATGACCCTCTGCGGATGCGACGCCAGCTTCCGGCTCTTCCCGGACACCCATCACAGCTTCGACCGCGACACGCCGGTGGAACCGGTCCCGGACGCATCCGCAAGCCCGGGGGCTCCGACGATCTACATCCGCGACGACGGCGCCCTCGTGCATCCGGTGAGCGGCAAGGCCGATCCCGGCTTCACCGAACGCGACGCGATGATCTACCAGGTCAAGTCGCCGTACGGACGCAGGGGCGCACGGATCGGCACCGCCGGCGACCAGGCTCGGGCGTTCCACGAGGACATGATGGCGTTCTGGAGGGCCACGCTCGCATAGGGCGCTTCTAGCCCGGGAACCCAGACCGCCACTCCGTTCGCGCTAGAGTTGCCCGACACCGTGACACCCAACGGAAGCAAGCACGGCGAACGGCCCGGACCGATCGCCTACATGGCGAGCAACGGTGTTGCCGCCAACCTGCTGATGTGGGCGATCATCGCCGCGGGAGTCGTGTCGTTGACCGGTCTCCAGCGGGAGGCATGGCCGGAGGTACCTTTCTTCCAGATCGAAGTCTCCATGGCCTACCCAGGCGCCACGCCGGAGGAGGTCGAGGAGTCGATCGTCGTCAAGATCGAGGACGAGGTCAGCGGCCTGGACGACGTGAAGTCGGTCAAGTCGGTCGCGGCTCCGGGCATGGCTTCCGTCCGCGTGGAGGTGAAGTCCGGCACCGATATGGGCCAGGCGATGGACGAAGTCAAGGCCGCAGTCGGTCGAATCCAGTCGTTCCCGGGTGAAGCCGAACGTCCCCAGTTCCGGGAGATGACGAACCGCCAGAGCATGATGCGGCTCATCGTCTATGGCGATGTCTCGGAACGCGCACTGAAGGGGTTGGCACATCGCATCGAGGACGAACTCACATCCCTATTCGGCGTGTCCCAGGTCGAGATCAGCGGGGTGCGGAACTACGAGATCTCCATCGAAGTGCCGCTACGGCAGCTTCGCGCTCTCGGACTCACCTTGAGCGACGTCGCAGGCGCGGTTCGCCGCAGTTCCCTGGATCTGTCCGCGGGCAGTATTGATACCCGCGAGTCGCAGGTGCGGGTCCGCACCCTCGGCCAGCGCTACGAACAGCAGGAATTCGAGGACATCATCGTCCTCAGCCGGAGCGACGGCACGGTGCTGCGGCTGGGAGAAATCGCCGAGGTCCACGACGGCTTCCAGGACATCGACCTGATCGTGCGGCACCAGGACCATCCGGCGGTCTTCATCGAGGTCTTCCGGGCGGATGACGAGAAGGTCATGAGCGTCGCCAACGCCGTCCAGGAACACGTCGCCAACGAGGTGATCCCCTCCCTGCCCGATGGCGTGGGAGTAACCATCTGGAACGACGAATCCTCTGCCTATGCGGAGCGCGCCGCCCTCCTTCTCAAGAACGGTCTGCTGGGGCTGTTGCTGGTCCTCATCGCACTTGGTTTGTTTCTCGAGATCCGGCTGGCGGTTTGGGTGGCCGCCGGACTCCTCATTTCAGGTATCGGCGCGCTGGCCGTGATGTTCGCGCTCGATCTCGCGATC
This sequence comes from Acidobacteriota bacterium, assembly GCA_026707325.1. Lineage (GTDB taxonomy): Bacteria > Acidobacteriota > Thermoanaerobaculia > Multivoradales > Multivoraceae > Multivorans. Next base: position 9,775 of record JAPOXA010000044.1, read on the forward strand.
AACACGATCTCCCTGTTCTCGTTCGTTCTCGCCATCGGCATCGTCGTCGACGACGCCATCGTCGTAGCCGACCACATCCATTCCGAACGGAAACGGGGCACGCCGGGTGTCGTGGCCGCGATCCGTGGCACACGACGGATCGTCGTGCCGTTGACTTTCGCCGTCCTCACCTCCGTGGCGGCGTTCGTTCCGTTGCTCTTCATCCCTGGGGGCATCGGAGAGATCTGGGGCGCATTGCCGGTCATCCTCATCTCGATGCTGCTGTTCTCACTCGTCGAATCCGTGTTCGTTCTGCCCAACCACCTGTCACATCTGCGGGACCCCTCAAGAGCACCGACGAACCCCGTCGAACGGTTGATCAAGCGTATTCAGGGTGGCGTGGACTTCGGACTGAACAGGTTCGTACAGGGTCCCCTCGATAGGGGATTGCAGTTCGCAACGGACCAGCCCGCCGTAACGATGGCGGGAGCGATCGGACTCCTCATCCTGAGCATCTCCCTGCTACCGGCCGGCATCGTGCCGACGACGTTCGCCGATGTGGTCGAGGGGGACTTCGCCACCGCAAGTCTGGAAATGCCCGACGGCACGACGGCGGAGCGGACGTACGAAGTCGCCATGGAGGTCGAAGCGGCCGGCCAACGGGTGATCGAGCGACTGTCCCGCGACCGGCCACCGGACGCGCCGCCGCTGCTGTCGGGCGTCACGGTGACCGTCGGCCAGAGGCCGCGAGTCGAAGGCGGCGGCCTCAGCCCGGAACCCAGCCTGAATCCGGAGGCCAACGTCGCCACGATCGACTTCAAGCTGCTGAGCGCGCAACAGCGACAGATCTCCAGCGGCGAGGTCGTCCAGGCGTGGCGCGAGGAGGTCGGTGTGCTCCCCTACGTGCGCGGCATCACGTTCAGCGGCGAGATCATCGACCTGGGCAGTCCCGTCGCGGCCGTGCTGTCCCACCCGGAGCCGGCGAGACTCGTTGACTCCGCCGAAACCGTAGTGAACGCCCTACAGGGACTAGGCGGCGTCTTCGACATCCGCTCGGACCACACGCCGGGGGTTCCCGAGATTCGGCTCGAACTTCGGCCCGAAGCGCAGACCCTCGGCCTCACGGTCGACCAGTTGGCCGGACAGGCACGCGACGCCTTCTTCGGCTCCGAGGCCCTTCGGGTACAGCGCGGCGGGGAAGAGGTGCGGGTCTACGTGCGGCTACCCGCCGAAGAACGAAACGCCATCACCGACATCGAGAGGTACCTGCTCCGCACTCCGAACGGGGCAGAAGTTCCGCTCCACCAGGTGGCTAGCCTGAGTTCCGGCACATCGCCCCCTGCCATCCGGCGTGAAGATGGTCAACGCGTCGTCACTGTTACCGCGGATGTGGACTCCGCGGTGATTAGCGGCGGCGAGGCGAACAGCATCCTAGAGGACACCATCCTTGCGGAACTTGTCGCCGCCGACCCCGAGCTGACCTACAGCTTCGGGGGCGAACAGCAGCAGCAGATCGAGTCCCTGGACACGTTGTATCGCGGGTTCGCGATCGCACTGCTCCTGATCTTCGCCTTGCTGGCGATCCCTCTCCGCTCGTACACCAAGCCGTTCATCATCATGGCCGTGATTCCGTTCGGATTCATCGGCGTCATCCTCGGACACCTGATCCTCGGAATCGAAATGAGCGCGGTCTCGTTCATGGGGATCTTCGGTCTCAGCGGCGTCGTAGTGAACGATTCCCTGGTCATGATCGACTTCATCGACCAGAAACTCCGCGAGGGCGCCCCCGCGCGGACGGCGATCATCGAAGGCGCGAAGGGTCGTTTCCGTCCCATCATGCTCACTTCGCTGACCACCTTCCTCGCCTTCACACCGCTGATTCTCGAGCCGGCCATCCAGGCGCAGTTCCTGGTGCCCTTCGCCGCATCGCTCGGTTGCGGCATCGTCATCACGACGGCCATCCTGATGTTTGTCGTGCCGGCGCTGTCGGCACTACACCTGCATGTGACCGGTGCCCACCGCGACCTGGCCGCTCCCGACCCTGCTTTGGAAGCCCAGCCGGCGGGCTAGCGAGGGCTACCCTCTCGCCTTCCTCAGCCTCCAGCCGTACATGATGCCACCGTAGTGGTTGAACGACCGCCGTGCCTCGGGGTCGTCGAAGGGATAGTCCGCGCCGATCTGTCTCGCCGCGGCAAGGCCAGTTACGAAGCACGTCTCCTGGCTGTTGATCAGCGTGTGGGCGCCGCAGTGCCAGGCGCCCTTCCTGCCCTGGATGAAGCGGAACAACGGCACGAGCAGGGCGACATGGCGCACGTCATGGACAACGTGCTGGAACCACCACCGCTTGACGATCTTCCTCTCATCGATGCGGCTGATCGGGTTGTAGGTGACCAGACAGGGCTTGTCGGAACCATGGGCCCACGGCTGCTGGTTGTGCATGATGTACGTGATCTCGTAGTTGTCCGGTCTTGAGCCGTACTGTTCGATGTGGTTGCTACGAGTCTGCAGTGCCTTCACCTCGCTCTCCGGCAGCACCGAGGCGTCCGAATGCACGATCGTGTGGTTGTGGAGTTCGCTCTCGTAGCGAATCGACGAGAGGATGTAGCGTTCCAGGAGCGACGGGCTGTCCAGCATCATCAGGGTCTGGTTCGCATTGCACGCGAAGATGACCTCGTCGAACGTCTCCTCCACTCCCTCTTCGTCCTTCACCACCACGCCTGACGGGCGGCGGTACACCTTCCGGACCGGACGGTTGAGGTAGATCCTGTCCCGGAAGCCGGCCGACAGGTTCTCGTAGATGCGGCGCGTTCCCTGGTCCCAGGTCTGCATGGGAGTGGCGCATTCGATGTCGAAGAACTCCAAGTACCTGCTGAAGAGCGAGGCAGGCATGTCGAACACGTTGGTCGCCATCAGGAAGTTGACGAACATCGGCTTCAGGACCTTGTACCGGAAGTCGCCGGAGAAGCCGCCCCAGTTCAGCACCGTCCCCATGCTGATGTAGTTGTACGGGTTCAGGGCGTTCAGGAATCTCGACCGGGAACGGGTCAGCCGACCAAACCAGTGGAGACGCTTCAGGAGCCGTTGGAACTTCTCGATCTCGGGCTGGAGCTCCTCGCGGATGTCGGAGTCGAAGTCGTGAGCGTAGACCTGGCCCCGGTACTTCACGCTGTAGCTGAATCTCGTGTCGAGCAGCTCGATGCCGAAGTCCTTCAGCAACAGCAGAATGTGGTGGTACACGGAGGGAATGCAGGCCGTGACGGAGATGTCGAAGGGGATGGAGCTACCGTCATCCTGCGGCATGTCGGCGGTGACCGCATTGCCGCCGAGCTGACCCTGCGCTTCGTACAGCCGGAAATCGAATCGGTCCGAGCTGCAATGAAGTGCCCAGGCGGCTCCGAGGCCCGAAACGCCTCCGCCGATGATGGCGACCTTGCGCGGACGTGTCCCTGCCTTCATCACTCGTCGCGGGCTCCTGCGCGGCCTACTGGCCTCGTTCGAGCGGATGCCGATGTCCGGTGACCCGGAACTTGAACTTCCTGTTGACGCTGTTCTTTGGTAGCGGGTTCCGCCTCAACCGGTAGTCGCGCGGCACCATTTCCAGCTCCAGGTAGCGCGCCAGCATCAGCAGGTTCATCACCATCTGCAGCCGGGTCCAGTTCGCCCCCCCGCAGACGTGCGTCCCGACGCCGAAAGGCGCGTAGATTCCGGCCCCCCTGTGTTCGTTGCGCGGTTCCAGATACCGGTCGATGTCGAACTTCTCCGGCTCCGGGAAGTACTCCTCCATGTGATGCGGCGCCGAGAAGGAGATCAGTATCCTGCTGGAGGCGGGAACTTCGATGCCTTCGATCTCGAATGCGTTCATGGCCGTGCGCACGTGCGCCGGAACGACCTCGTGGAGCCGGAGTACCTCCATGACAAAGCGGCGCGACGCATCGGTCGCTTCCGGCGTCACGTCCGCCGCGGTCGGGTCTCCGTTTGCAAACATCGCGTCCGCTTCGGCGACGATCTGCTCCCGGTAGTCCGGGTGGCGCAGCAGTTCGTAGATGGAGAAGGCCACCGCGCTGCCCGTGTAGTGGCCGGCAATGATCGGGGCGATGAACGCGAACCCCAGGTCGGTCTCTGGCAGGAACTGCGGGTCCGCCTGGTGCAGCTCCATCAGGTCGTCGACGAGATCTCGTCGCTTGCCGGCCCGCTGCGCCTCGGTGTGGGTAGCGTGAATCATGGCGTAGAGTTCCAGCACGCGTCGCTTGTAGCGTTTCATCCTCGGCGTCCGCAGCATGAACTTCGGCAGCACGCCCTGGGCGTGGACCATCAGCGCCCGGTACTCGAAGTACATCAGTTCATCCAGAAGGTCGCGCGGGGGATCGAAGCTCACGCTCAGCCGCGCGATCTGCGCGCCGGCCAGACGTTGGCAGGTCATCTCGCCGGGGAGCACTTCGTCTATTCCCCAACTCCTGAACGAGCCCCGGCAAAGCGCCAGCACCTCGTCGAGCCGGTCCTCGACGACCTTTCGGGAATTGCCCGCCCGAACCACCCTGCGCATGCGAAAGTGGTCCGCCCCGTCCATGCTGGCGATCGAGCGCGCCGTTCCCCACTCCTGCTGGAAGTCCTCGAGATAGTCGCGCGTCCGGAGATGGAGACGGCCTTTCTTGGCCACCCACCTGTTGACCTCGACACCGGCTAGCACAACCAGTCGCCTGCCCGGGAACCTCAACTCGAAGACCGGGCCCAACTCCTGGGCAGTGTCCGCGAAGAACTTGGGCAGGTTCGCGGCACGGAACGACTTCGAGGCGAGAGCATCGCGGAGCCCCACCGTCGGCATAGCCCGCCGCCGCCGCGACGCGCGCATGCTGGCCGGCGGGCGGTAGGAGCTGCGTACGGCGGGGCCGATCGCCCTGCCGATCAGATCCATGTTGCTGTAGAGCTCGATGAGCTCTTCGGCGGCCTCGTACTCCTCCGGCTCCATCATGGCCTTGAAGCCGTCGCAGTAGTGAACGAGGCCGATGATCACGATGTCCCTGGGATCCGGAAACTCCTTGTCCAGGAGGGTGCGGAAGATGCGTCCCTTGATCTCCTCCCCGGCCCAGCCATCGACCAGCGGATAGCGGCCCGTGCGGGTCACTTTCTTCGACAGGGTCCAGAAACCGCCGGCGTCGGACTCGAAAATGCCTTTTTTGACAAGCCTCTCGATCGCTTCGTCGCTGATCTCGTCGCCCCGCCGGGCCAGCCGTTCCACCCAGTACTGCGGTGGATGAACCTTGTCCTCACTAGCAAGATCCTCAAGCGAGGGATCCAGCAGGCTGTCCCCAGTGGGCGTCGTATCGACGACGGTCAGAGTTTCCAGGTCCGAGTCGATCCGGTCCTCCATCGCGAGGTCCATGAGTACCGCTCCGGCCAGTGCACAGGACATCCTCCACTCCGGGATGGGCACGAAGTACCCCGTCTCCTGACTGTGTAGAAGCAGCAGTAGCTGTTCGGCGAATCTCATGGCCGGTTCTTGTTCCGTTGATCCACTGGCGCGCCCCGCGCCTCAGATCGCTCGCAGCGTATGCCTGCGCTCCGACTCGAGTTCCGGATAGAACTGCCGACTGTACTGTCGGTACTTTCCCACGGGACCGTCAGCCCGGCTCAGTCGAGGCGGAGCCTGGTACCGCTTCCTCTCCCAGATCACGACGTCCTGCAAAACGAACCGTTTCTCCTTGCTCAGGGCAATGCGGTTCATCAGTCTGTGGCGCAGACTCACCGGCAGGACACGCACACACGACCTTCGTCGTCGCACCAAACGACGATTTCCTGACCCATCCAGGTCTTCTCGATCAGCTTCTCCTGCAGAATCGAGTCGCGAGTCGCGACGAAGTACCAGCCCTCGGGGAAAGGGGGCAGTTCATCGTTGGGACTCTGGGGACGTCCATCCGTCTTCGTGATCATGGGGCCAGTGATTCTCCCAGGGGTGTCGAGCACCGGCGGTTCGGGCACCTGGGTCGACCTTCCAGCCAACTCGCCCGCCTCTAAGGCCAACTATTCTAACAACATAGCTCTGCCGGGTTCGTCCACTCAACCGAATCCCGCGCCTACTCCCCGGTGCTCTAGCGCTGCGCCGCCACCGCCCGCTGACGGTCAAGCGGAGAAACAGCCAGCGTCCAAGTCAACGGCACCGCCGGCCTTCACCTGCGGGTCTTCGGCGTTTGGACCGAGCCCTTCCTCCGCGACGTGGTTGTAGATGCCGAAGGAGCGAATCGCCGCGGAATCGTCATCGGACAGGAGCGGCACGTCCGTGATGCCGTGACGCTCCGCGAAGGCGGCCAGCACCTCCTCCGAGTCGTAGCTGATGGCGGCGACGCCCAGCCCTTCCGCCT
>JAPOXA010000116.1 GCA_026707325.1 Acidobacteriota bacterium
CACAGCGACGACCGCCGGCGATTACGCCACTTGCAGAATGGTGGGGAGTCCCAGTTTGCAGCCAGTAGCACGCACTGAAGCACTACGGATTCGCCGCATCAACTCTTGATACGGTCGGCGCTCGATTTCAGGCGGAGGAACTTCGGGCGATGACGGACTCGACGAACATCCTGGGCAAGCTGGGCGTATGGGCCGGGCTCGACGGCCTCTCGGCGACGAAGGCGGCGGAGTTCGCGGCCGCCATCGAAGCCCAGGGCTACGGCGCGCTGTGGACACCGGAGGCAGTCGGCCGCGACCCGTTCGCGCTCGTCGCGTATCTCGGCGCCCGCACCGAGCGCATCACTCACGCCACCGGGATCGCCAACATCTACGCCCGCGACGCGATGACGACGAAGGCGGTCCACAAGACGCTCTCCGAGATGCTGCCGGGGCGCTTCGTCCTCGGCCTCGGCGTCTCCCATCCGCACCTGGTCACCCACCTGCGGGGGCACGAGTACAAGCCGCCGGTACCGAAGATGCGCGAGTACCTGGAGGCGGTAGGCAAGGCGTTCTACCGGGGCGCCGAACCCGAGCAGGAAGCGCCGATCGTCATCGCCGCCCTGCGGCCGCTGATGCTGAAGCTCGCCGCGGAAGGCGCCGACGGCGCACACCCGTACCTGGTCACGCCGGAGCACACCCGGCGGGCGCGCGAGATCATGGGCGACGGACCGCTCCTCTGCCCCGAACAGAAGGTGATCCTGACCACGGACGCCGAGGCGGCCCGCAAGATCGGCCGCGCCAACCTCTACGTCTACCTGCGGGCCCCGAACTACCAGAACAGCCTGCTCGAACTCGGCTTCGAGGAGGACGACTGGCAGGAGTTCCAGGCCAGCGACCGCCTGGTCGACGCCCTGGTCGCCTGGGGCACGGAAGACGAGATCCGCGAACGCATCCAGGCCCACTGGGACGCCGGCGCCGATCACGTCTGCATCCAGGCGTTCCGCCCCGACGGCAAGCCGGGAGCGGACCTGGAGGCTCTGGCGACCCTGGCGCCGGGCGGCTGAGGGCCCCCAACCGAACGAAGGAGAACGACCATGAAGAACCGCCATTCCGCCATCGGCATCGTGACCACCGCCACTCTCGCGCTGGCCGCACTCGCCTGCGCACCGGCCGAGGAAGCCCCCGAACCCGTCGACCTCGAGGCGCCGCTCGCCGACCTCACGGAAGGCTGGAACACGATCACGCCGGGCGGGAGCACGACCTGCTCGGACGGCTCGCCGTTCCGGTTCTTCGTTCGCGCCGCCGATCCCACGCAGCTCGTCTTCTACCTCCAGGGCGGAGGCGGCTGCTGGAACGCCCAGACCTGCGATCCGCAGGGCAATCCGACCTACACGATGACCGCGGTCGAGGAGTTGCCCGCTCCGAGCACCGATGAGTCGGGAGAGGAACCGGCCTACGGTATTTCCGCCTTCAACCATCCCGAGAATCCGTTCGCCGACCACAGCTTCGTGTTCGTGCCCTACTGCACCGGCGACGTCCACATCGGCGATCGCGACGCGGTCTACGAGGCGGCGGCGACCGACGACGCGCCGGCGCGCGAGTTCACCATCCACCACCGGGGCTACACGAACGGCAGGGCGGCCCTCGATTGGACCTACGAGCACTTCCTCGGCCCCGAAACGGTGTTCGTCACCGGTTCGAGCGCCGGCTCGATTCCGTCGCCCGTTTACGCCCGCCACTTCGCGGAGAACTACCCGGCCGCCCGCGTCACCGCGCTGGGCGACGGCGCCGGCGGCTATCGCAACCTGACCGACAGCCGGCCGCACGAATCCTGGGGCACGCTGGCCGCGCTCTCCCACTTCGAGAACATGAACGACGTCGTCAGCGAGAACTTCTCGTTCGAGACGCTCTACATCAAGGCAGCCAAGGCGCATCCGGACGTCATGTTCGCGCGCTACGACACGGCCGAAGACGACGTCCAGCTCCAGTTCCTGCGGATCGCCGGAACGAACGTCGACGACGGCCTGCAGCCACTGCTCGACGCGAACGAGGCGGACATCGACGCGGCGCTCGAAGGCCAGGACAACTACCGGAGCTACGTCGCGCCGGGCGAACTCCACACGATCATGCTGAACCCTGCCTTCTACACCTACGAAACGGACGGCGTCCGGGTGCGGGACTGGGTGGCGTCACTCGCCGCCGGCGAGCCGGTCGACGACGTCCACTGCGGCGACTGCACGGGCTCGCCCGTGCCGGAAGCGGCGGAGGGTGGAGAAGCGACCGGACCGTAGATGAGGTCGGCCTTCGGCCGGCGTTTCAAGGCCGCCTTCGGCGCGCGTTCTCCGCGGGTCAGAAGACCCGCGGCAACAGACCCGCGCACCCAGCAGAATCGGCCGGCAGTGGCTACTCCGGGAACAGGCTCGGGTCGATGCCCGGGATGATCTTCAGCGCGTTGCGGAAGTAGACCTTCTCCAGCACCTCGTCGGACAGGCCGAGGCCGTACATCTTCCAGTGGGCGTGGCGCTTCCGGTAGTAGTCGAAGTACTCGTCCCGCGTCTCCAGCACACGGAAGTAGACGTGGTAGCCCTCGATCGGATCCCACGAGTCCTTGCCCATCAGGACGCGGTCCTGGTACTTCTCCATGAAGGCCGCGCCCGTGATCGGCTGCCGGCCTAGTTCGGCGAGGACCGCACCGAGTTCCGTGTAGACGTTCGGTAGCTCGTCGAGCAGCTTGCCGAGCCGCGCCAGGTCGTTGCCGAACCAGCCGAGATGGGCGTTGAGGAAGATCGTGTCCGGATGGTTGCGGAACAGGTTGTGCTGCTCGCTCATCGTCTGCTCGAAGGAGGCGAAGCGCTCGGCATCGTCGCGACGGCGGTTCGGAAATTGCTTGAGCTCGAGCCAGCGCTCGTTGTGCTTGTCCCACGGGTCCCAGAAGGCAGACGGCTCGCCGACGTGGATCAGGACCGGAATACCCAGCTCGCCCGCCTTGTCCCACACCGGAGCGATCCGCGGATCGTCGGCCGCCACCCGCTTGCCGTGGATGTCGGTCTGGAACATGCTGAGGTTCTTGTAGATCTTGAGACCCCGCGCGCCGGCGTCGTAGTCGGCCTGGAGCTGCGCCGCCGCCTTCTTGCCCCAGCCGCGTTCACCGATGCCTGAGAAGTCGACGTTCGCGTAGACGACGAACCGGCTCGGATAGCGGCCCTTGGTGGCCGCGAGGTTCGCCTTGAGGCCCTCGCCCGAACCGCCGCTCAGGTTGACGAACACGGCCATGTTCATCGCGTCCATCTCCTTGACCATCTGGTCGATCCGTGCCGGATCCCGGGCGCGCAGGTGGCCGTGGGCGTCGACGAAGGGGAACTTCGCCCGGGTGACGGGCCCTCCCGGGACCTTGAGGGTCGAGCGCGGCTCGTAGACCTCGACGGTCATCTCCTGGCCGGCCGCCGGCAGCGCCGGCGCGAGCAGCAGGGAGGCGAGCAGCAAAGAGCCGAGCAGCAACAGCTTGGGGCCAGCGATGCGGGTCGACGTGTTCGAACGATGAGTGGCCGGCATGTTCTCTTCCTCGGGTTCCAGGGTGACGCGGCAAGGGTGTCGAAACGGTTGGAGTCTACGGCAGGTTTCTCAAGATTGCCCGCATATACTCGCCGGCGATGTCCATCGTGCGCGCCGCCGAGGTCGTCGTGCTGCTCTGCACCGTGTACATCGCCTTCGGGCTGGCCTTCGCTCCCTTCTTCGTCTGGCGCGGCGTCGGCCGCATCGATCCCGCGGCACGATCGGCCGGATTCGGCTTCCGGCTGATCATCCTCCCCGGCGTCGCCGCGCTGTGGCCCGTCCTCCTGCGGAGGTGGCTTGTCGGCCGACGGCCACCCTCGGAGCGCAACGCTCATCGCGACGCGGCCGCCAGTCGAGCGGGGCAGGCCTCGGCGTGATCCGCGACCTGCGGAGTCGTCACCGCCTGGTATGGACGGTGCTGTTCCCCATTCTGGCGGTCCTTCTGGCCGCCGCGGCCCTGCTTCGTCCCGAGCCGCCGCTCGTGGACGCTCTTCCCGAAGCGCGCGAGGTCGCGGCAGACGCCGTCGAGGCTGGCGCGCAAGACGAAACCGCACCATCGCGGAACGAAGATCCGTGAGCGCCGAGTACCAGGCGGTCCTCTGGAACCGCAACAAGAAGCTCTACGACCTGACGATCGCGGCCGGCGTCGTGGTCTTCCTCGGTCTCTTCGTCGGCATCGGGGTCGCGACCCGAACCCAGGCGACGATCGAGACCCTGCTGATCCGAGGTTTCGGCGCCGGCGCCCTGCTGCTGCTCCACGTCGTGCTCGCCATCGGCCCGCTCTGCCGCCTGGACCCGCGCTTTCTGCCCCTCCTCTACAACCGCCGCCACCTCGGCGTATGCACGTTCCTACTGGCTCTGGCCCATGGCGGGTTCTCGATCGTCCAGTTCCATGGCCTCGGGGTCCTCAACCCGTTGGTCAGTGTGCTGGCGAGCAACGGCAACTACGACAGCCTGTCGCAATTCCCGTTCCAGGCGCTCGGCCTTCTGGCGCTGGTCATCCTGTTCCTGCTGGCGGCGACGTCGCACGACTTCTGGCTCGCCAACCTGACCGCGCCGGTCTGGAAGTCGCTTCACATGCTGGTCTACGTCGCGTACGGCCTGATCCTGGTTCACGTGGCGCTGGGGAGCCTCCAGGCTCCAGAGCGGCCGCCGGCGCTGGCCGTCCTGCTTGGCATCGGCTTCGCCGGCATCGCCTCGTTGCACCTCGTGGCCGGCTGGCGCGAACGTGCCCTGGCGCCGCCCACCGAAGCGGAGGGCTCCGCAGTCAACGTCTGCGCCGTCTCCGACATCCCGCTCGACCGGGCCCGCATCTTCCTCCTCAGCGGTGAGCGGGTGGCCGTGTTTCGCTATCGCGCGGACGGCGGCGAACGGATTGCGGCCGTCTCCAACGTCTGCCAGCACCAGAACGGCCCGCTCGGCGAAGGCCGGGTCATCGACGGCTGCATCACCTGCCCCTGGCACGGCTACCAGTACCGCCCCGAGGACGGCTGCTCGCCGCCACCGTTCACCGAGACGATTCCGACCTTCAACGTGCGCGTCGCGGACGGCCGGGTGCTGGTTGATCCTCAGCCCAACCCGCCTGGAACCCGCGCCGAGCCGGCGCGGGTCGCCTCTGCAGCCGGCGCCGGTGAGCCTTCATGACCGGCGGCCGCCACGACGACTTCTACGTCGGCTACGTCGACGAAACGCCCCCTGGCGTCGGCCGGTTCGCGCGCCGACTGGCCGTAGGGCTGATCGCCCTGACCGCGGCGCTCGGTCTCGGTCTGGCCCTGCTCCTGGAGCGGTTCGACGAGGGAGTGTTCGAGTACGGCACGGTGCGCGACTACTCGGGCGAACTGCTCGTCGATCCACATCCCCGGCTGCTCACGGCGGACGGACCAGCCGACGGGTATCTTCTGGTCGCTGTCGGCAAGCACGGACTCGGCGTGGACATGGCGCCGAGCCCGCCGAGGCAGCCCGGTCCCCCAACGAAGATCGACCTCGCAGGCACGTTGATCCAGAACCCGGAAGCGGCGATGCTCGAAGTGCACTCCCTTACGCTTCCCGACGGATACGCAGCCGATGCCGGTTCCGACACCGAGCCCGCCGACAGCTCGGAGGCAGGAGGTTCCGCTTCCGACGACGAACGGGCTGGCCCGACCGCAGGAGCGGAGGCAGCGACCGCAGATGTCCGTCTCGTCGTGCGCGGTGACCAGCTCGTCGGCGAGATCGTCGACACGAAGTGCTACCTCGGCGCGATGAAGCCCGGCCGCGGCAAACCGCACCGCGACTGCGCCTCGCTGTGCATTCGCGGCGGGATTCCCGCCGCCCTGCTGGTGCGCACCGAGAACGGAGAGCGGCACCTGGTGCATCTAGTGAGCTTCGGTAGGCCAGTGGGCGAGGAAGTGCTTGACTTCGTCGGCCAGCCGGTTGAGGTCACCGGCCTGCTGAGACGCAAGGATGGCCGCCTGTTGCTGGACGCGTACTTCCTGACGGCGATCGATTCGTCGATCCCGCCTCTTGACCTCCTCCGGCGAGCGACGTCCGGCGGGCCGGAGAGCAAGCCATGATGGACCCGGCCCGAGAACGCGCCTCGACGACACCGGTGACCGGCACCGCGACGATTCCCAGCCCGGAACACCTACCGGAAGGTCGAATCGAGGCAGGCAGCTACCGGCTCCGTTTCGCCCGCACCGACTCCGACATCGACCGGCTGATGACCTTGCGCTTCGAGGTCTTCAACCTGGAGCTGGGCGAAGGTCTCGACGCGTCCTACGACAGCGGCCGTGACACGGACGATTTCGACGCGAGTTGCCACCACATGCTGGTCGAGCAGAGGGACGGCACGATGATCGGCACATACCGAATGCAGACCGCCGCGATGGCGGCCCGCGGCAACGGTTTCTACTCGGCCATGGAGTACGACCTCGACGCCCTGCCCCGCAGCGTGCGCGACCAGTCGGTCGAGATCGGCCGCGCCTGCATCCATCGCCGGCACCGGAAACGGACCGTCCTGTTCCTGCTCTGGCAGGGCCTGGCCCGGTACGTGGTGCACAACCGGCTTCGCTACCTGTTCGGCTGCTGCTCCCTGACCAGCCAGGACCAGGCCGCCGGCATCCGGCTCTACCGGCAGCTCGTCGCCGCGGGAAAGGTCCGGCCCGACCTCGACGTGCCGGTCCTCGATCACGCCCGCTGCGAGGCGTCGCCCGAGGTCGTCGAGAACCGTCCGGACGTCGAGATACCGGCCCTGTTCGCGACCTATCTGCGCTACGGCGCCCTCGTCTGCAGCCGGCCGGCCATCGACCGCGACTTCAAGACGATCGACTACCTGGTGTTGATGGACACGGCCACGCTCAGCCGGCGCATCCGGCTGATCATCGGACTCGACCAGGCGCCGGCGGCCGACACCTGAGGAAATGCGCCTCCTGCGCGTCTGCCGGCTGGCCTGGCGGGGTCCGGCGTTCCTCGTGCTCACGCTGGCCGCGTGGCTGCCGCTGTATGTCCTGAAGCCGTTTCTCGCACGCCGCCGATATCCGACCTGGCGGAAAGTCCGCTCCGGCATCATGCGCCGCTGGGGCCGCGCCTGCCTGGCCGTGCTCGGCTGCCGGGTCACGGCCCGTGGCGCGCCGCCGGCACCGCCCTGCCTGCTGGTTTCGAACCACATCTCCTACATCGACATCCTGGTGCTCGCCGCGCACTCGCCCGCCCGCTTCGTCTCCAAGGCCGAGATCGCGGACTGGCCCCTGGCCGGAACCGTGTGCCGGACGGTCGACGTCATCTTCGTGGACCGAGGCCGGCGGCGCGACGTCACGCGGGTCGGTGACCAGATCGCCGAAGCCCTGGAGGCCGGCGACCCGGTCATCCTCTTCCCCGAGGGCACCTCGACCCCCGGCGATGCCGTGGCCACCCTCAAGCCCTCCCTGCTGGCGCCGGCCGCCGCCCGGGAACTCCCGGTCCACTGGTCCGTTCTGCGCTACGAGACACCGGATGACGAGGACCCCGCCTTCCTGAGCGTCGCCTGGTGGGGCGAGATGCCGATGACGCCGCACGCGCCCGAACTGCTCAAGCTCCGCCGGATCGATGCGGAACTCGAGTTCGGCGATGAATCGATCCGTCACGCCGATCGCAAGGAACTCGCCCGCGGGCTGCGGGCGCGGATGACTGCGGCGTTCCGCCCCATGACCTCGAGCGAGGAAGCTGCAGCCTCGGTCGGCGATCGCCGCTTCCCATGACCACCCGCATGGGGCGCCGGTCCTGGCTTCGCATCGCGATCGGCGTGTACTGCGCGCTGCTACTGCTCTCGACGGCCGTGCGATTTACACGGGATCAGTACCCGACCGTCCCCGAAGAGCCACCGACGATCGAGGTTCCTGCCCTCGACAGCGAGACCACGCGGGTGCCGTTCACGATCATCGACAAACCGACGATGGAGATCCCTACGCCAGACGGACGGGACACCCTCAACATCGCCTGGAAGGAAACGGACTCCTCCGATTCCGAAGCCCTGCCCCTCGTGCTCCTGCACGGATCACCCGGCAGCGCGGACAACTTCAGCCGCCTGACGGCGCCCGCGATCTTCCCCGAGTGGCTGTCCGAGTTGCTGCGCAGTTCGTCGTCTGGCCAAACGGCCCAACCGTCGGGCAGAGAACCAGGCTCTCGCCAAGCGGTTGAAGATCGGCAAGCGGGCGACGATTCCGGCAACCGCAATGGGGACCGTGAAGAAGTCCGGGCCATCGTAAGGTACAGCATCCGACGGGACTTGAATCGGCGCACCATCGCGCCCGACCTGCCCGGGTTCGGCGCTTCCGATCACCGGGTCGCCGACTACTCCTCGCGCGGTCACGCCGACTCGACGCTCAAGCTGCTCGATCGACTAGAGGTCGAGCGGTTCCACGTGCTCGGTTTCAGCATGGGCGGCGCCGTCGCGCTCCATCTCGCCGACCAGGCGCCTGACCGGGTGGCCTCCATCATCCTGATGTCGTCGATCGGCGTCCAGGAACTCGAACTCCTGGGCGACTACCGGGTCAACCACGGGCTTCACGGGCTCCAACTCGGCCTGTTCTGGGGACTCCGCAACCTCGTCCCCCACTTCGGCGCCCTCGACATGGCCGTCGCCCGTTCCTACGCCCGCAACTTCTACGACACGGACCAGCGGCCGCTGCGCGGCATCCTGGAATCCCTCGAAGCGCCGGTCTTCATCATCCACGGCGCGCAGGATCCGCTGGTGCCGGCCGCCGCGGCGCGGGAGCACCACCGGATCGTGCCGCACAGCGATCTGTGGATGCGGCCGGACAGCCACTTCTTCCTGTTCCGCGGCGGCGAGCACCTGGCGGCCCGTATCGAGGACTTCCTCAGCCGGGTCGAGGCCGGGGAAGCGCCGACCCGCGCCGATGCCGAACCGAAACGGTTGCGCCGGGCGGCGCTGCCGTTCGACGACCTGGACCTGCCGCCGTTCGCCGGGCCCGCCCTGCTGATCGTCTTCCTGCTCCTCGTCTTCGCCGCGTACGCCAGCGAGGACCTGACTTGCATCACCGCCGGCCTGCTCGTCGCCCAGGGCCGGCTCGACTTTCCCGTCGCCGTCGCCGCCTGCTACGCCGGCATCCTGAGCAGTGACCTCGGCATTGCCTGGCTGGCCCGTGTCCTGGGCCGGCCCGCGCTCAGGCTGCCGCCCTTCAAGTGGTGGGTCAGCGAAGCCAGGTTCGAAGAGGCTTCGGCCTGGCTGCGGCGGCGAGCCCTGGTCGTCGTCCTGGTCAGCCGCTTCCTCCCGGGAACGCGGCTGCCGACGTGTCTCGCCGCCGGCATCCTGCGCACGAGCCTGCTCCGCTTCTGCTTCTACTTCGCCCTCGCGGTCGCGATCTGGACGCCCGCCTTCGTCGGCGTCAACGCGCTCCTGGGACGCGAGGCGGTCGAACGCTTCGGCGGCCGCCTGCCGGGGGGCCTGCTCGGCGCCGCGCTGGCCCTGGCCCTCGTCATCTTCACCGTGCGGAGCGTGGTCGTACCGCTGTTCACCTGGCGTGGGCGCCGCCTCTGGCGCGGCCGGCTGCTGCGCATCCGGCACTGGGAGTTCTGGCCGATGTGGGCGTTCTACCCGCCGCTCGCGCTCTACATCCTCTGGCAGGGCGTGCGACGCGGCAGCCTGACGGCGTTCACCGCGATCAACCCCGCGATGCCGCTCGGCGGCCTGCTCGGAGAGTCGAAGAGCGACATCCTGGATGGGCTGCACGGCATCGGCGACGCGCTGCCGGCCTGGAGACGGCTGCCGCCGGGAAGCCCGGAAGGGCGAGTCGCGGCATTGCGAGATTTCCTGGAGGACCGGAACCTCGACTATCCGGTCGTGCTCAAGCCGGACACCGGCGAGCGCGGTCGCGGCGTCGCCGTGGCGCGCTCCGAAGCCGACGTGGCCGCTTTCTTCGAGGAGACGCCGGGCCCGGCGCTTGCGCAGGAGTACGTGGCCGGTGAAGAGTACGGCGTGTTCTGGGCCCGCCACCCGGGCCGCCGCGAAGGTCACGTCTTCTCGATCACCCACAAGGTGCGGCCTACCGTGACCGGCGACGGAACCAGCACCCTCGAACGGCTGATCCTCGACGACGCGCGTGCCGTCGCCATCGCCCACATCTACCGGCGCGAACATCCGGGAGCGGCGACGTACGTCCCGGCCGCCGGCGAGGGAGTCGAACTGACCGAGGTCGGCGCCCACTCGCGCGGGACGATCTTCCTGGACGCGAACGACCTCCACACGCCCGAGCTCGAACAGGCGATGAACGCGATCTGCACCGCCTACGACGGCTTCGACTTCGGCCGTCTCGACGGCCGCGTCCCCAGCGCCGAAGCGCTGCGGCGCGGCGAGGGCCTCCGGGTACTGGAAGTCAACGGCGTGACCTCCGAGGCGACGCACATGTACGACCGCGGTTACGGCTTCTTCGCCGCCCACGCGATCCTGCGCCGCCAGTGGCGGATGGCCTTCGACCTCGCCGACGACCGCATACGCGCCGGCGTCCAGCCGGCGACCGTGAGTGAGATCGTCCGCGCCGTCCGGACCGAACGACGAGCCCGCCGCGGCGCGGCGTAAGCACCTTCCTGCCGGATGCCCCGGCGAAGTCGCTTCCTACCCCGCCTTCGCCGACGCCTTCTTCTTCGTCGTCCGGCGCCGCGGCTTCGGCTTCTCCAGGGCGTCGAGCCGCGCCTCGACCGCGCTCAGCCGTTCGATCACCGCCTCCAGGTCGGCCTTGCCGGGGACGCCGAGCTTCTCGAGCCGGCGCTCCAGGTGCTCGTCGATTCCCGTCCGCGCCTTGGCCCGGGTCTGCTCGATTCCCTTCTCGGCCGCGGAGCGCACCTGCTGCACCTTCTCCTCGGCCTTGTCCCGCCAGTTGCCCAGGGAGTCCCGGCCCTGGCTCTCGACCTTCTCGCCGCGCGCGACCAGCCGGTCGAAGACCTTGGCCCCCGCGTCCGCCGCCTCGCCCGCCACGCCGACGCCGGCGAGCGCCACCTTGTGGGCCGTTTCGACGGCCGACTCGACGACCGACCGCGGTTTCGGGTCGCTGTCCCTGGTTTCCGTCGCGGATGCTGCTGTCATCTGATTCTCCCCTTGTCTGTTGGGGCTTCGCCTGGCCCAGGCCGCGATCCCGTCAGGAACCCCGGGCTTCGCAAAGCCGCCGCTTCACGGTCTCGATGGGGTTGCGGTAGTCCACCGTGCCCAGACCGCGATTGGTCAGCTTGTAACCGATCAACGCCTGCAGCTTCTCGGGCATTTCCACGACCACTTCCCACGGTACGCCCACGAACTGGTTCTCCCGCTGCTTGAGCCAGGCCAGGTTGAAGTTGAAGTTGATCGAGCGCCGGTATCCGTCGTCCGTCGAGTTCCCGCCGCCCCGGTGCCAGACGGCGCCGTCCCAGAGGAACAGCGCCCCGGCCGGCATCTCCACGGTCAGCGTGGGCACGTCCGGATCGACCGGATCGGCCGAGCGATGGCTGCCGGGCACGATCTCCGTCGCTCCGTTCTCCGCCGTGAACGGATCGAGCGCAATCAGCGTGTTGGCGATCAGGGGAAAGTGCGGCCGCGCAAGCGGATAGTGGCCGTCGTCCTGGTGCATCCGCTGGGGCCGGTCGCCCGGGCCCGGCCGCATCGCGGCGACGCCGGAGACCTGGTAATCCGGGCCGAGCACCGCCTCCACCAGCCCCAGCAGCCGGTCGTCCATGAGGAGTTCGTCGACGGCCCGCGTCTTGGCCAGCAGGTTGTGGGTGTGAATCGTCTGCTGGCCGTAGTCGTCCGTCAGCCTGCTGCCGACCTCGTCGAAAACGGGGGCGAGGCCGCGCCGCAGCCCCTCCAGCATCTCTTCGTCCAGGAAGTCGGGCACCACCGTGTAGCCGTCTTCGCGGACCTGCCGCGCTGAAGTCTCGATATCCATGAAGTTCCCTGAACAGTGATCCGTTGGAGGTTGCGCGGCAGCGTAACAAAGCAGCGACGGGCCGAGTTGGTAGCCTTCGCCGACCCTGGAGGACCCCCATGAAAAGTAGTACGACGTATCGCCGACCGGTGTTCCGAGCCGTCCTCTCAACGACGCTTGTCCTGCTCGTCGCCTTCACCGGCGCCTGGGCGCAAAGCGACGCCACAACCCAGTCGTTCACGGCCAGCGATGGGGTCGAGATCCACTACCTCGTCGAGGGCCGCGGTGACCCGGTCGTGCTGCTCCACGGCATCACCGGCACCGCCGCCTCGAACTGGGGCGCCGCCGGCATCATCGGCCGGCTGGCCGAGGAGTTCCAGGTCATCGCAGTCGACCAGCGCGGCCACGGCAAGAGCGGCAAGCCGCACGACGCGGCGAGCTACGGCGAGCGCATGGCCCTGGACGTCGTCGACCTGCTCGACCATCTGCGGCTGCAGCAGGCGCACGTCGTCGGCTACTCGATGGGCGGCTTCATCACGATGAAAGTCGTCGCCCTCGCGCCTGACCGGCTGATGTCGGCGGTGGTCGGCGGCGCCGGCTGGCCGAGCCCCGAACTGCGCGACGACGCGATGTTCGACGCGCTCGCAGAGTCCCTCGAGGCGGGCAAGGGCGGCGGCCCCCTGGTCGAGTTCCTGTGGCCCGGCGGTGAACCGCCGACCCCCGAACAGGTTCAGGCGATCGGCCAGGCGATGGTCGCCTCGAACGACCAGATGGCCCTGGCAGCGGTCGTCCGCGGCATGGCCGGCCTCGACGTCGATGCCGAACTCCTGCGCATCAACAAGGTGCCGACCCTCAACATCATCGGCAGCAACGATCCCCTGAAGCCCAACGCGGACGCCCTCGTCGACGTCATGCAGGAGCACCGCCTCCACGTCATCGAAGGCGCCAACCACATGAACACGTTGAACTCCCCGGAGTTCGTCGACACGGTCCGCGCCTTCTTCATCGAACTCTGCAACTGCGCGTAGCGTCGGCGACGCGCGGCTGCAGCCGGCTGGGGCGCTACGCCGAGAGTTGCGTTTCGACGAGCGTCGTCCAGTAGCGCATGCCGACCGGCAGAACGTCGTCGTTGAAGTCGTAGCGCGGCGTGTGGAGGCCGGCGCTTTCGCCGTTACCCAGGAACATGAAGGCGCCCGGGCGTTCCTGGAGCATGTAGGCGAAGTCTTCGGAGCCCATCACGGGGGCGAGGCTGGTGGTGACGTCACTGCCGACCTCGCGGGCGGCGTTCGCCGCCTTCTCCGTCTGCTCGGCGTGGTTCACGGTGGCCGGGTAGTAGTGGCGGTACTGAAACTCGAAGCCGGCGCCGTGGGCGGTGCAGATGCCGCGGCCGATCTGGCGCATCCGGCGTTCGACCAGCTTCTGCACTTCGGGCAGGAACGCCCGGACACAGCCGCCGTGAACGACCCGGCTCGGGATCACATTGTCCGCGTGGCCGCCATGAACGCGGGCCACCGTGATCACGGCGCTATGGAGCGGATCCACGTTGCGGGCGACGATCGTCTGCAGGGCGAGGACGATCTCCGCCCCGATCGGGATCGGATCCACCGTGCCGTGAGGGAATGCCGCGTGGCCGCCGGCGCTGGTCACCGCGAACTCGAAGACGTCGATCGCCGCCATCAGCGGCCCGGCGCAGAGACCGAAGTTGCCGACCTCCATGCCCGGATAGTTGTGGACGCCGTAGACCTCCTCGGCGGGAAACTGCTCGAACAGCCCCTCCTCGATCATCACCCGGGCGCCGCCGTCCTTCTCCTCGGCGGGCTGGAAGAAGAAGTAGACGGTGCCGTCGAAGGACCGGTTCTCGGTCAGGTGTTTGGCCGCGCCGAGCAGCATCGCCGTGTGACCGTCGTGGCCGCAGGCGTGCATCTTGCCGGGGTTCCGGGAACGGTGCTCGAAGTCGTTCTCCTCCTCGATCGGCAGCGCGTCCATGTCGGCCCGCAGCGCGATGCTGCGATCCGACGAACCGGACCTGAGCACGCCGACGACGCCAGTGCCGGCAAGGCCGCGATGGACCTCGATGCCGCCGAAGGACTCGAGCAGCTCCGCCACCTTGCCGCTGGTCACCTTCTCCTCGAACGCGAGCTCCGGGTGCCGGTGGAAGTCCCGGCGCCAGGACCTCATCTGTTCGTGGAGCGGATCCATGAGGTTCGATGGTAGCGGACGGTACACTCCGCTGCCGTGCTGGAGCTTGCCGGCTGAGCGCCTCGACGCAGTGCACCCCATGACGCAGATGACGACCAGGGACCAACCAGCCCGGCCCCGCCGGCATATCTACGACGCCGCCGAAATCGAGCCGAAATGGCAGCGGATCTGGCGCGAACACGACGCCTTCCGCACCCCGGACGACCCCGAGATCCTGGAGAGCCGGCCGAAGTACTACGTCCTGGACATGTTCCCCTACCCCTCCGGCGCGGGGCTGCACATCGGCCACCCCGAGGGCTACACGGCGACCGACGTGGTCGCGCGCAAGCGGCGCATGGAGGGGTACAACGTCCTTCACCCGATGGGCTGGGACGCCTTCGGCCTGCCGGCGGAGCGCGCCGCGGTGCGCGAGAATCAGCATCCGCGGCTCATCACCCAGCGGAACGTGGCCAACTTCCGCCGCCAGATCGAGCGCCTCGGCTTCTCGTACGACTGGGAGCGGGAGGTCAACACGTCCTCCGCGGACTACTACCGCTGGACGCAGTGGATCTTCCTGGAGCTGCACAAGCGCGGCCTCGCCTACCTGGAGGACGTGCCGGTCTGGTGGTGCCCGGCGCTGGGCACGGTGCTGGCCAACGAGGAGGTCAAGGACGGCGCCTACGTCGACACCGGCGACCCGGTCGAACGGCGCACGATGCGGCAGTGGATGCTCCGCATCACCGCCTACGCCGAGCGGCTGCTCGAGGACCTCGACGACGTCGACTGGCCCGAGTACGTCAAGGAGATGCAGCGCAACTGGATCGGCAAATCCAACGGCGCCGAGATCCGGATGCCGATCGAGGGCGCCGACGACAGCTTCCCCGTGTTCACCACCCGGCCGGACACTCTGTTCGGCGCCACCTACTGCGTGCTGGCGCCGGAGCACCCGCTCGTCGCCGAGATCACGAGCGGCGAACAGCGCGCCGCCGTCGACGCCTATGTCGACGAGGCGACGAACAAGACCGAACTCCAGCGCACGGACCTGGCGAAGGACAAGTCCGGCGTGTTCACCGGCGCCTGCGCAACGAACCCGGCCACCGGCGAACCGATCCCCATCTGGGTCGCCGACTATGTCCTGATGAGCTACGGCTCGGGCGCGATCATGGGCGTTCCCGGCCAGGACCAGCGGGACTGGGACTTCGCTGTGGAGTACGACCTGCCGATCGTACGCACCGTGGCGCCGCCGGACGGCTGGGACGGCGAGGCATACATGGAGGACGGCCCCGCGATCAACAGCGGCTTCCTGGACGGCCTCCAGGTCGACGACGCGAAGGAGCGGATGATCGAGTGGCTGGTCGAGGAAGGCCACGGCGCGAGGCGGGTCGAGTACCGCCTGCGGGACTGGCTGTTCTCGCGCCAGCGCTACTGGGGCGAGCCGTTCCCCGTTCTCCACGTGCTGGACGACGACGGCAAGCCCACCGGCGAGATCCTGCCCGTGCCGCGCGAGGATCTGCCCGTCGCGCTCCCCGAGGTCGACGAGTTCAAGCCGACAGCCGACGGCCGGCCACCGCTCGCCCGCGCCGGCGACGACTGGCTCATCGTCACCCTGCCGGACGGTCGCAAGGCGCGGCGCGAGACGAACACGATGCCGCAGTGGGCGGGCTCCTGCTGGTACTTCCTGCGCTACATCGACCCGAAGAACACGGAAGCGCCCTGGTCACGCGAGCTGGAGCGCTACTGGATGCCGGTCGACCTGTACATCGGCGGCGTCGAGCACGCGG
>JAPOXA010000062.1 GCA_026707325.1 Acidobacteriota bacterium
GCATGCTGTTCCAGAGCTACGCGCTCTTCCCGCACCTGAGCGTGGCCGAGAACGTCGCCTTCGGGCTGAAG
Organism: Acidobacteriota bacterium; assembly: GCA_026707325.1. GTDB lineage: Bacteria > Acidobacteriota > Thermoanaerobaculia > Multivoradales > Multivoraceae > Multivorans. The sequence continues at coordinate 72 of JAPOXA010000062.1, forward strand.
GTCCGGAGCGGCGCGCAGGGCGAGACGGAGGCCCGCGTGACCGAGATGCTCGAACTCGTGCGCCTCTCCGGCTTCGAGCAGCGACGGATCGCCGAGCTTTCGGGCGGCCAGCAGCAGCGGGTGGCTCTCGCCCGGGCGCTGGCGCCGCGGCCGCGGGTGCTGTTGCTCGATGAGCCGCTCTCCAATCTCGACCCGGCGTTGCGCGAGGAAACCCGGGCCGACCTGCGGCGGACGGTCAAGCAGACCGGCATCACGACCGTCCTGGTGACCCACGAACAGGAGGAGGCCTTCGAGCTCGGCGAGCGGATCGGCCTGCTGAACGAGGGTGGGCTCGAGCAGGTCGGAGGGCCGGCGGAACTCTACCGGGATCCCGCTTCGCGTTTCGTGGCCACCTTCGTCGGCCGATGCTCCGTGCTGGCGGGGGTCGTTCTGGAGCGGCACGGCGGCGATGAACTGACGGTGTGCCTCGCGTCGCAGCCCGAGGTTCCGGCCTGGCGCTGCCGGGGTGGCGGCGAACTCGCCGTGAACGACCGGGTCGACGTCTGTGTTCGTCCGGAGTCCGTGCAACTCGAGACGGGCGGGGGAGCGGGGCTTCCCGGCGAGATCGTGGCCGAGCGCTTCACCGGCAGCAACAGCTTCTACACGGTCCGGCTGGCGGCGGGACCCACCGTCGAGGTGGCCATGCCGGGAGCCGCGGCCGGCTTGAGGGGCGCCTGCATCGTCCGGCAGCTTGCCGGAGAGCTGCCATCCGCCTTTGCCGCCGCGGAGCCCGGTCCTTGAGCGCCGCCAGGGCGGGCCGCGGGGCGCCGCAGCTCCGGTCGCTCATGCCGTGGCTGGTGCTGGCGTTCCTGGTCTGGCTCGTCGGCTACCCGCTGCTGGTCGTCGCGGCGGAGGCCTTCGGCATCGGCAGCCCCGGCGGAGGCGGCCCGACGACGGAGGCGTTCCGGTCCTTCTTCACCCGCGCCGACGAGTGGAACGCGATGTGGCGGACGCTCTGGATCTCGGTGCTCTCCACCTTGGCCGCGGCCGCGATCGGCGTGCCGCTGGGTTTCCTCTTCGAGCGCAACGAGATCCCGGGCCGGCGCCTCCTCGGCGCCCTGGTCGCGCTGCCGGTGGCGCTGCCGCCGCTGGTCGGGGTCATCGCGTTTCTCTTCCTCTACGGCGAGAGCGGGCTCGCGGCGCGCGGCCTGCAGACCCTGGGTCTGGACGTGTCCTGGCGCCTGACCGGAGCGTGGGCGATCCTCCTGGTCCACGCGTACTCGATGTACGTCTACTTCTACCTGTTCACCCGGGCGGGGCTGTCCGGGCAGGACGGCGCGGCCATCGAGGCGGCGCAGAGCCTGGGCGCGAGCCGGAGGCAGATCCTCTTTCGGGTCACGCTGCCGCGGCTCCGTCCCGCGCTGGCCGGGGCGACGCTGCTGACCTTCATGACCTCGCTCGGCTCGTTCTCCGCTCCCTACATCTTCGGCGGCGGGTTCCGGGTGATGACGACCCAGATCGTGGCCTCGAAACTGAACGGCGAGCTGCGGATGGCGTACGTCGAGACGACGATGCTGGCGCTCCTGGCGTTCGCTTCGCTGCTGCTGCTGCGGCGGATCGATCCGGGCCTGGACCTGGCGTCGGGAGCGCGAGGCACGCCGCCGGCGCGGCGGCGACTGCACAGCCGGCGCGCCCGGGTCGCGGCCGCGGCGGGCGGCTGGGTCCTGGCCGGCGTGCTGCTGCTGCCCCACGCCACGCTGATCCTGATGTCGCTCGTGCCGCCGAACACCTGGACGGTCGAGGCATTCCCGCCGGTGCTCGGGCTCGTCAACTACGGCGAACTCCTGTCATCGACCGAAAGGTTGCGGCCGGCCTTGAACTCGATCTGGATGGCCGCCGCGGCGACGCTGGCGGCGGTGGTGGTGGGCGTCATGGCGGCGCGGCTGTCGCTCCGGCGCGGCGGTCTGCCGGGACGGGCGCTGGAGGCGATGATGACCCTGCCCTGGGCGATCCCCGGCACCGTGTTCGCTCTTGCCCTGGCGGTGGCGATGAGCGTCAACGCGCCCTGGGTCGGCCGCTTCGTGCTGGTCGGCACGCTTTGGATCCTGCCGCTGGCGTACCTGGTTCGCTCCCTGCCGCTGACCGGACGTTCCATCTTCGCCGGCTTGCGCCAGCTCGACCCGCGCCTGGAGGAAGCGGCGGCGAGTCTGGGCGCCGGAACGTTGAGGACGGTGCTGCGGATCGTGCTGCCCCTGCTGCGGCCGGCGGTGATCGCGGGCGCGGGTCTCGCCTTCATCACGATGCTCGGCGATTTCGTGACCTCGATCGTGCTCTACACCTACGACACCCGCCCGATCTCGATCGAGATCCAGTCCAGCCTGCGGATCCAGGAAACGGGGATCGCCGCCGCCTACGGAGTGCTGCTCATGCTGCTGAGCGCGGCCGCGTTCATCGCCTGGGACGACCGGTCCGGCGGCCGCCTCTGACGTGTCGCGGCTGATCGACCATCGCCTGGCGGCCCTCATGGTGGTCGCCTTCGTCAGCACGCTGGGCGAGTTCCTGGTCGTGGCGCTCCTGCCCTTCTACGCCGAGCGCTACGGCGCGACGCCTCTGGAAGTCGGCGCCCTGGTATCCGCCTTCGCCCTGGCGTCGATGGCGACCGCGCCACTCTGGGGCCGGTTCGCCGACCGGAGAGGCCGGAGGCCGGCGCTGCTCCTCGGCCTCGTGGTCTCGGCCGCGGGCTACCTGCTCTTCGGCCTGGCGCAGTCGCTCGAACTGCTGCTCATAGCCCGCCTGGTGCATGGTGTCGGCGGCGGCACGGTGCCGGTGGTGTTCGCCTACATCGCCGACTCGGTCACCGGGGAGCGCCGCGCCGAGGGCATCGGCTGGGTCACCGCTGTCACCAGCTCCGCGGCGATGATCGGCCCGGCCGTGGGTAGTCTCGCGGGCCAGCTTCATCCGGCCGGGGCCGGCGCCGTGGCCGCGGCGTTCAGCCTGGCGGCGGCGGTGTTCGCGCGCTTCTGGCTGCCGGAGTCGCGGCAGAGAAGGGAAGGGGAACAGGCAGAGGAGACGCGCTACTCGATCCTCGCTGCGGTCGGCCGCGTGGCCGCGCAGCCCCTGCGTCCGCTCAACCTGCTGATCTGGATCTACGCCGCCGGACAGATCGGCATGGCGGGGATGACCGCGATCATCGGTCTCTACCTGGGGCGCCGTTTCGGGGTGGACGAGTCGAACATCGGCCTGTTCTTCTTCTACCTGGGCGGTCTGTCCATCGCCTTCCGCGTCTTCGTCCTGGGGCCGGCCGTGCGGCGTTTCGGCGAGGTCATCATCCTGCGCGCCGGCGCCGTGAGCTTCGGCGTCGGCTTGATCGCCATTCCCTTCGCCACTGGTCTCTGGACGCTCGGAGCGGCGATCTTCCTCGTCCCGCTGGGAACGTCGCTGCTCTTCCCCTGCACGACGTCCCAGGTCTCGAAGCGCGCCCCGGGAAGCGGCGTCGTCGGGCAGGTGCTCGGGGTGCAGCAGGCGTACGGCAACGGCAGCAAGATCGCGGCGCCGCTGGTCGCGACCTACATGTTCCAGGCCCTGTCGCCGGAGGCGCCGTTCGTCGCTATCGGGGCGATTCTGATCGTGGCGGCGGCGATGTCCGCGCGAGTACGGACTGAGCCTGCCGGGTAACCTCACCCGACAGGGAGGTACAGACATGCCGCAGTTCTCGTTGTCCGCGCTGTCGGCGGGCACCCTGCTCGAGGCGGCGGGGATGCTGCTGCTGTTCATCGGCTTTCTCTTCGCCGGTTCGATGGTCCTGCCCGGCCGCCGGGTCGCCGGGCCGGAGCTCGAGCGTGAAACGCGCGTCTACAAGCTGAACGGCCTCGCCCTGTTCCTGGTCACCGTGACCCTGGGCGTCGTCGCCCAGGGGTTCGGCTGGTTCTCCTTCTCCGTGTTGCACACGCACTTCGCGGCTCTGTTCGTCGTTGCGAACGTGTTCGCCCTTGCCGCTTCCGGGTGGCTCTTTCTCCGGGGAGCACGGGCCGGGGCTGCCTCGGGGGGAGACGGCCGGAGCTTCCTGATGGGTTCGGAGCTCAATCCGACCTGCTGCGGCGTCGACCTGAAGATGTTCAGCTACCGCCCGTCGCTGATCGGCCTGGCGGTGTTCAACCTCTCTTTCGCCGCCGTCCAGTTCGAAACCGACGGCCGGCTGACGCTGGCGATGGCCGTCTACCAGGCCATCACCTTCGTCTACGTGTTCAACTACTTCCAGTTCGAGTACGGCATGGTCCACACCTGGGACATCATCGCCGAGCGGTTCGGGTTGGGCCTCGTCTGGGGCGACTACGTCCTGGTGCCGTTCTTCTACTGCCTTTCCGGGTGGTGGCTGGTCGACGCGCCGGACACCCTGCCGCCGGTCGCGGCGGTCGGGATCGTCCTGCTCGCCGCCTTCGGCTTCTGGATGTTCCGCGGCGCCAACCAGCAGAAGCACCGCTTCAAGCAGGATCCGAACGTCAGGATCTGGGGACGGCCCGCCGAGACCCTGGACGGGCGTTTACTGGTGTCCGGGTTCTGGGGCAAGGGGCGACACCTCAACTACACCGGCGAGATCTGCGTCTACGTCGCGTTCACCTTGACCACCGGGTTCGTTTCCTGGGTGCCCTTCCTGCTCCCGGCGTGGCTCACGGGTCTGCTGCTGCATCGTTCGAGGCGCGACGACCGTCGCTGCCGCGCGAAGTACGGCGAGCTGTGGGAGCGCTACACGAAGCGGGTGCGCTATTCGGTGTTGCCGTTCGTTCGGTAGGGGAGCCTGAAGCGGACGGCGCTGCGCGCCGGCTGTGTCTCCTGAGGCGGGTCGGAAGACCCGCGCACCCGGAGATCGGGCGTTGCTGCGGCGTGTTGCTCTACGCAGTTGCAGGACTGGACGCGAGAAGGGCGCGGCTTGCGCCGCGCCCTTTGAAGACTTTGGTAGCGGGGGCAGGATTTGAACCTGCGACCTTTGGGTTATGAGCCCAATGAGCTACCAGACTGCTCCACCCCGCGTCAGGACGGAAAATGGTGGCATAGCGGGATAGGGATGTCAACCGGTTCGGCGGTCGGATCCAGGCCGTTCGGGCCGCCATGGAGAAGCCGGCCGGGAGCAACGGAAAGTGCCGCTCGTATAGGCTTTCCGCGTGTCGGCGACGCCGAAAGGAGGGCGCGAGCGATTACGGGAGCGTCTGGATCGTTGGCGCGAGAGGGCTCAGCGCTCGCTGCCGACGTTGATCGGCGTGGGTCTGATCCTGGCTCTTCTGTTTCTCGCGAGGGCGGGCACCGAGAGCTACGCGGGGCTGGCCGGATTGGCGGAGCGCGAGGCCGAGCTCGAGATCGACCTCGAGGAGACCCGGCTGCGCGTGGAGCAACTCAGGCGCACGGTGGAGCTGCTCCAGGACGATCCCGTGGTGCTGGAGCGGCTCGCGCGCGAAGAGCTGGGCCTGGTGAGGCCGGGCGACACGGTCGTCGTCCTGCCGCAGACGGACGACTGACTCCGGCTTCCCCGACCGGTGTCCGCGTGGCGTGAACTGGGCCGCCGCATTCGTCGCGGCCGGGACTACCGCGAGTTGGCGGACGCGGAGCGGGCGGCGGTCGTCGGTCTTCCGGTCCGGGCGGCCGCGGTCGTGTTCGAACTGCTGGCGGAGGATCGGGAAGGAGCGCAGCTCGTCGTCGTGCCGAGCGAGAACGAGGTTCTGGCATGGACCGAGGCGGCGGGGCTGCTGCGTGCACGGGGCCGCTCCCGTCTCATCCCCTTCCCGTCGCCGGCGCTGACGCCGTACCAGCAGGCCGAGGCTTCCCTGCTGGTGCGCGCCCAGGAAAGCACGGCCTACGATGCCCTGCTCGGGGCTTCGAGAGTCACCGTCGTCTGTACGCCGCGGGCCCTGTTCCACCGCCTGGCGCGGCCGGACGCGTTCCTGGGGTCGGTGGTCGAGCTCGAGGTCGGCGGGGAGGTTTCGCCCGAGGACCTGCTGCCGCGTCTGCTCGCCCACGGCTACCGACGGAGCGACCTCGTGGCGGCTGTCGGTGCGGTGGCGCAGCGCGGCGGCGTATTCGATCTCTTCGGGCCCGGAGAACCCCGACCGGCGCGTCTCGACCTGTTCGGCGACACGGTCGAGAGCATTCACCGCTTCGACCCGTCCACGCAGCGTTCCGAAGAGCCGATCGAGTCTCTGCGGATTCGGCCGCTGACGCCCTTCGTCGCCGGGCCGGAGCGAGCGGCGGGCCTGTCGGCGCTGCTGCTGGAAGAACGGGGCGGCGACCTGTCGGACCAGGCCCGGGCCCAGTTGGAGGAGATGGCGGCGGGGGAACCCTTCGACGGCTGGGAGAAGTATCTGCCCCTGCTCGAGCCGAGCACGAGCCTCGGCGAGGTGATGGCGGATGCTCCGGTGGTCGTGGTCGATCCCGAGCGGGTGAGCGGGGAAGTCGAACGGCACGCCGGCCTGTTGTGGGAGGAGTACCGGCGGCGCTGCGATGACGGCGAGATCGCGGCCGAGCCGGAGCGGTTGACGGTGCCGGCGGACCAGGTGCTGGAGCTCGTCGAGCGGGCGGCGTTCCGGGTCGGCGGGACGTTCGATCGGGCTCCTGGCGATCGGGCTTCGGGAGGGCGGCGCCTCCGGGTCGACTTCGGTGCGGTCGAGACGGACGTGCTGGTCGACCAGCTTCCCCGTTTTCCGCGCGAAGTGGAGACGGCCGCCGCGCGCGGCGACGACCTTTGGCTGGTGGCCCGTTCCGAGCGGCACGAGGCGCTCCGCCAGACGCTGGGCCGCCGCGAGATCGACTGGGACGGCGGCGCGGTGCGGCTGATCGACGGCGAGTTGGCGCGGGGCTTCCGGCTGCCGCACGCCGGTCTGGTGCTCTACGGCGAGGGCCAGCTCTTTCGGCAGAGGCTCGCCACGAGCCGCCGTCGCCGCCGGATGGGTCCCTTCGTCTCCGGCCTGCGCGACCTGCGCGTCGGCGAGTTCGTGGTCCACGAGGATCACGGCATCGGTCAGTTCCTGGGGCTCAAGACCCTCGACGGTCCGTCCGGCGAGGGCCCGGCGGTTGCCGCCGACCCGCTTCGGCAGGAGCAGGCGCGCGCGGTGGAAGTGATGGAGCTTCTCTACTCGTCGGGACGGACCCTGCTTCTGCCCCTGACCCGCCTGGACGAGATGGAGCGCTACAGCGGCATCGACGGCATCGCGCCCCGCCTGGACCAGTTGGGCGGCAGCAGCTGGGCGAAGAAGAAGAGCCGGATCCGGCGCAGTCTCAAGGCGATCGCGACCGACCTGCTGAAGCTCTACGCGGAGCGCCGGCTGGCGCAGGCGGTGCCCATGGACGAGGACAGCGACCGGCAGCTCCAGTTCGAGAGCGCCTTCCCGTACGAGGAGACGCCCGATCAACTGGAAGCCGTGCGGACGATCAAGGAGGATCTCGCCCGCGACCGGCCGATGGACCGCCTGCTGTGCGGCGACGTCGGCTTCGGCAAGACGGAAGTCGCGATGCGGGCGGCGTTCAAGGCGGTCGACAACGGGCTGCAGGTGGCGGTCCTGGCGCCGACAACGATCCTCGCCGACCAGCACCTGCGGACGTTCCGGCGGCGATTCCAGGGCTTCAACGTCGAGGTCGAGATGGTGTCCCGCTTCCGGTCGGCGGCCGAGATCCGGGCGATCCGGGCCCGGCTCGCCGCGGGCGAGATTCACGTCCTGATCGGCACCCACCGCTTGCTCGGCCGGGACATCGACATGCCGTGCCTGGGTCTCGTCGTGATCGACGAGGAGCAGCGCTTCGGCGTCGCCCAGAAGGAACGGCTGCGCGAACTCCGGCGCGACGTCCATGTGCTGGCGATGTCGGCGACGCCCGTGCCGCGCACCCTGCAGCTCTCGCTCGCCGGGGTGAGGGACCTGTCCCTGATCGAGTCGCCGCCGCGCGACCGGATGGCGGTGGAGACCAGGATCCTGCCGTTCTCGGGCGACCTCGTGCGCGAGGCGATCGAGTTCGAGGTGGAGCGCGGCGGCCAGGTGTTCTACGTCTACAACCGGGTCGAGGACATCGAGGGGATCCTCCGCTATCTGCGCGAGCTGGTCCCGGGGCTCAGGATCACCGTCGGTCACGGGCAGATGGAGGAGGCGGAACTGGGCCGGCGCATGCGCGCCTTCACCGCGGGCGAGTACGACCTGCTGCTCGCGACGACGATCATCGAGAACGGAATCGACATCCCGAACGTGAACACGATGCTCGTGCACCGTGCGGACCGGTTCGGCCTGGCCCAGCTCTACCAGTTGCGGGGTCGCGTGGGCCGCAGCGACCAGCTTGGCTACTGCTATCTGCTGGCGCCGCCGGACACCGTGCTGTCGGCCGAGGCGCGCAAACGGCTCATGGCGATCCGTGAGTTCACGGAGCTGGGGGCGGGTTTCCGCATCGCGGCCCGCGACCTGGAGATCCGTGGCGCGGGTAACCTGCTCGGCGCCGAGCAGAGCGGTCATATCGCGGAGGTCGGCATCGAGACCTACATGAAGATGCTGGAGCATGCGATCGCCGAACTGCGTGGCGAGGCGCCGTCGGAGGTTCCGTCCGCGACGATCAGCCTGCCCGCCGCCATGTCGATCCCGGAGGACTACATCGGCGAGATTTCGCTGCGGCTGGAGATCTACCGTCGCCTGGCCGACGCCGCGGAGGATCCGGCGATGCTGCTCGCGGAGCTGCGCGACCGTTTCGGTCCGCCGCCCGAACCCGTCCACACCCTGATCCAGGGGGCCGAGCTGAAGCGGGTCGCGGAGGGTCTCGGCGTCCAGGCGATCGCCCACCGCAACGACCGGCTGACGATCCGGCTGCGCCGCGACGCGAAGGTCGACGTCGAACGGCTGATCCGCTTCGTGTCCGAACGCGACGGCGCCGCCTTCGCGCCGGACGGCGTGCTGACGCTGCGGGACGTGCCGGGTCGGGAGTCGATGGAGATCTCGCTGCAGTTGCTGGAGCTTCTGTCGGGCGAGGCCCAGCGGCGCCTGGGCGCCGTGGAGACGGTCCATTGAACGCCCGGCCACGCGCTGAGTGGAATTGGCGACCACTGGGACTCCCCACCATTCTGCAAGTGGCGCCCCCGCCGGCTGCCGCCGCAGGCGGCCGGAAAGACGCGCCGGCCGCAAGTCCGGCGTCCGCCTTGTTGCTGGCGGCCTTGTTCCTTGCCTGCGCGGGCAGCCTGCCGGACGGTGTCGTCGTGCGGATCGGCGGCGAGGAAAGGAGCTACGAGGACTTCGACCGCTACGTCTCGGGAGTCCTCGACGTCGACGCTTCGCGGTCGAGCAGCGAGGTGCTGTCACGGCTGTTCGAACGGTTCGTCGACGACCAGCTCCTGTTGCGCTGGGTCCGCGACCGGGGATTCGCGGACGCGACGGCGACCTCGCACGAGGCCGCCGCCGCGCTGCTCGAGGCTTCGCCGCCCGAGATCACTTCGACCGATGTCGAGCGCTACTACGCGGAGCACCGGAGCGACTACGAGCGGCCCGCCCGGGCGCGCCTGCGCCAGATCCTGGTCGAGGATCGCGACAGCGCGGAGCAGGCGCTGGCCGAACTGGAAGCCGGGGTCGACTTCGGCGAGGTGGCGCGGATGCGTTCGATCGGACCGAGTGCCCCGGACGGAGGCCTCCAGGGCGAGCTGTCGCAGGAGGATCTGCCCGGCGCCCTTGCCGAGGTCGTGTTCGCGCTCGAGGAGGGGGAGTGGAGCGAACTGCTGGAGGCCGACTACGGCTTTCGCATCTTCCAGGTCGAACGCTTCCTGCCCGACGAGACGCTGTCGCTCCAGGCCGCGGCGCCTTCGATCCGGTCCCGGCTGGTCGCCGAACGCAGCGAAGCGCTGATCCGCCAGGCGATCGAGGAGGCGAGGCGGGAATACAATCTGCAGGTTGCGGTTTCACGACTACCGTTCGAGTACAGCGGTCCCTACCGCGCCTCCGCAACCGAGTGAGGAAGACGACATGAGCCTAGTCAGAGCAGGAATGCCGAGCCTCCCGGGTGGCGCCGCGCTGCGATCGGCGGCCATGGCAATGCTGGTCACGGCGCTGGCTGCCATGCCGGCGGCCGGGCAGTCGGAGCCGGGCCGGGAGAACCGCGTCGTCCTGCGCGTCAACGACCGGATCGTGACCCTCTACGAGTACCAGAGGGCGGTCGCCGTGCAGATCCGCGACATCCGGAATGCGCCGGGTCTTACCGACCTGCGACGTCAGGAGCTGCTGGGCGAGTCCGGCCGGATGATCATGAAGGCGCTGTTCGAGGAGCAGTTGATCCTTTCCCGGGCGGACCAGCTCGCGGTGGTCGTCGACGAGAGCGATGTCGACGAGCAGATCCGGACGATGTGGGACCGGGCCGGGATCGAGAACGAGGCGCAGTTCCAGGACGCCCTCGCTCAGCAGGGCATGCGCGAGCAGGACTTCCGCGACCAGATGCGCAAGCAGTTGCGGTCCAACATCGTGCGCGGCCGCGAGGTCGCGCCGCGGGTTGACCTCGCGGACGAGGACCTGCGCAGGTTCTACCGCGACAACGAGGAGCGTTTCGCGATCTCCGAGCGGGCCCGGTTGGAGGAGGTCGTGATCCTCGGAGGCGTGGTGCCGGCGGACCGGATGGCGCCGCTGGCGTCGCTGGCGCGGACCCGGCTGATGTCCGGTGAAGCAGCCGTGGACGTGGCGGAAGGCCTCGGCGAGGGAGCGACCGCCGTCGATGTCGGCTGGGTCACGCCGGGCGACCTGGCGGCAGAGCTGGACGCCGTGGCCTGGGATCTGCGGACGGGCGAGGTGGCGGAAGCCGTCACCGCGCGGGGCGGTCTCCATGTGCTGAAGATGCTCGAGCGCGAACCCGCTTCGGTTCAGCCCTTCGAGGACGTGCGCGATGCGATCGAACGGCAGGAGCGCGGCCGTCTCTTCGACGAGGAGTACACGCTCTACATGGAGGAGCTTGCGGACGCCGCCTACATCGTCGAGCGTCTGCCGGAGGAAGCGGTGGGATACCGGCCGGTCGCGACGCAGTCGCTCGATGCCGACGCTCTCGGGCTGCTCAGCCGCTTCGGGCCCGACGCCGACGTTCAGGACGCGGCTGAACCTGCGGCCGAAGAGACCGACGACGCACCCGACGCCCGGCCCTGATCGATTCGCTGGGTCCACGGGTCTGTTGCGGAGAGAAGCGCGCCGCAGGAGGTCGAGGGCCTCGATTCCATAGTGGAGCAAAGTGGTCTGAAGTAGACAAGAATGGCCTAGCGGTGCTAGTGTTCCGCGTCTGAGCGTCAGTTTGTGGGCAATTCCGCCCACCTGACTCTCGGGGCGTGAGCGATGTTTCGAGGGCATGCAGAGGCCAAGATCGACGCCAAGGGCCGGCTCAAGGTGCCGAGCGTCTTCCTCCGTCCGCTCCAGGAGCGGTACGGCCCGGACATCTTCACCACGTCGCTGCGCGGCGACTGCGCGTGGATCTACCCGCTTCGGCTCTGGGAACAGGCGGAGCAACGACTGGCCCGGTTGCCTTCCACCCACCGGATGCGGCGGAAGTACGAGGCGCGGGTCAGCTACTTCGGCCAGCAGAGCCGGCTCGATGCGCAGGGCCGGCTGATCGTCCCTGGCCGGTTGCGGGAGCGCGCGGGAATCGACGGCGAGGTCGTCATCTTCGGCCGGCCCGACCGCCTGGAGGTCTGGAACCTCGGAAGGATGGAGAGCGAGCTCGAGGCCAACCCGTTCACGGACGAAGACCAGGACGAACTCACCCGGGATCTCGAGGCGCTCGACGAGAACGGAGACAGGGACGGCTAGCGATGTGGCCGAACGAACGGTCTCCCACCTGCCCGTCCTGGTTGACGAGGTGCTGCGGTTCCTCGCGCCCGAACGGGGCGGCTGGTTCGTCGACTGCACGGTCGGTCTGGGCGGCCACGCGGCCGAGGTGCTGCGACGCCACCCCGTCGCCTCCGTTCTGGGCATCGACCGGGACACGGAGGCCCTGGAACACGCCTCGGACCGGCTGCGCGAGTTCGGCCCGAGGGCGCGCCTCGTCCACGGCAACTTCGGGTCGGTTCGGGAGATCGTGGCGGCGGCGGACGTCGGCCGGCCGGCGGGAATCCTCGCCGACCTGGGCGTTTCGTCGCTCCAGCTGGATCGGCCGGAACGCGGCTTCAGTTTCATGCGGTCCGGGCCGCTCGACATGCGGATGGACCAATCGCCCGGATCGGCAACGAGGACTGCGAGGGACGTCGTGAATCTGGAATCCCAAAGCGTGTTGGAGACGGTGCTGCGCGATTACGGCGAGGAGAGGCAGGCTCGCAGGATCGCGCGGGCGATCGTCGAGCGCCGCCGTCGCCAGCCGATCGAAACCACGGACGACCTGCGCGATCTGGTTCACGAGGCGGTCGGCGCTTCCAGGGTGCGGCGCGGCCGTGCCCTGCGGGCCGGCGCCCGGTCGATCGACGCGGCGACGAGGACCTTCCAGGCGCTCCGCATCGCGGTGAACGAGGAGCTGTCCGGGCTCGGAGCCACGCTGGAACAGGCGATGAAGCTGCTCGAGCGGGATGGTCGGCTGGTGGTCATCTCGTACCACAGTCTGGAAGACCGGATTGTCAAGCACCGTCTGCGTGCAAGCGCTCTTGGCGAAAAGGACCCGATCACCGGCCGGCCTCGCGCCGAGACCCGTCTGATCGAACTGATGACGCGGAAGCCGATCCGGCCCGAGCCGAGCGAGGTGCAGTACAACCCGAGGTCGCGGTCCGCCCGGTTGCGGGCGGCGAGGCGCCTCTAGCGGGGCGGGCCGACAGGGAACCGGTACGGTGAAGACCGGCTACAGCGTCAGCAAGGAGGTCGCGAATCCCTTCCTGGTGCGCCAGCGGGATCCCGGTCGCCTGCGCGGTCTGTGGCCGGTGTTCGCGATCCTGCTGCCGTTCGCGGCGGCCGTGTTCGCGTACACCTGGGTGCACGAACAGGGACTCGAAGCCGGCTACCGCATCGAGGAACTCGAACGGCGCCTTGAGGAGATGCGGCAGCAGGAGCTTCGGCTCGAACTGGAGGCAACACGGCTCAGCCGGCCGGAGCGGCTCTCTGCCCTGGCCCTCGAAGAGCTCGGGATGGCGCCGCCGACACTGGACCAGATGGTCTTCCTGAATGCCGAGAGCGTGTCTCTCGTACAGGCCGGCGCGGCCGCGGAGGCGGCGCCGTGAGCACGCTGGGACCCCGAGCGCGGAGCGCCCGCCGCCGCTACGTCGGAAGGTTGGCTGTGCTGGTCGCGTTTTGCGGCTTGTGGATGGGCGCGATCACCGTGCGACTGTTCGACCTGCAGATTCGCGGGGCCGACGAATACCGCGAGCGGGCGGCGCGCCAGCAGCGAAGCGAAGTCGTCCTGAATCCGAAGCGGGGCACGATCTACGACGCCCGCCGCAGACCACTCGCGGTCTCGGTGGAGACGCGCACGCTCTACGCCGAGACCGCGAAGGTGGGCGAGCCGGCGGTTGTTGCCGCCGAGATCGCTCCCCTGGTCGGCCGGTCCAGGGAACGGATCGAGGCGCTGCTCAACAAACCGGGCCACGTGCCCCTGGCGCGCAAGCTGGACCGCGAAGTGGCCGACCGGATCGACCTGTCGGCGTTCCCCGGCCTCTACTTCCTCGGCGAGAGCAAGCGCAAGTACCCGATGGGCCCCCTGATGGCTCACGTGCTTGGCTTCGTCGGCACGGACCGCAGCCTCGCCGGCCTGGAGTATCGCTACGACAGGGAAGTCGCGGGCGAATCGGTCCGAAGGCATGTCCTCCGCGATGGCCAGCAGCGACTGGTCGTGGTTGCCGGTTCCCTGGGCGAGCCGAAACCGGGAGCGGACCTCCATCTGACGATCGACGCGACGATCCAGCACCTCGCCGAGCGCGCTCTTCGCGAGACGATCGAGTCGTCGGGCGCCAGTGCCGGCAGCGTCGTCATCCTGGCCCCCGAGGACTCGGCGGTGCTGGCGATGGCCTCCTACCCGACGTTTGATCCGAACCGGTTCGGCGACTTCGGCCCGAACGAGCGGCGGAACCGTGCGTTGCAGGACTCGTACGAACCGGGCTCGACGTTCAAGATGATCACGGCGGCCGGCGCGTTCGAACGAGGCGTGGTGCATCCCGACCAGATCATGGACTGCGGCAACGGCCGGATCCGCGTCGGCAAGGCCCTGATCAAGGACCACAAGCCGTTTCCCGAACTCACCTTCCGCACCGCGATCGCCAAGTCGAGCAACGTCTGCGCGATCAGGGCGGGTGGCCTGGCCGGCTCGGAGACGATGCAGGAGCTGGTCACGGCGTTCGGCTTCGGCGAGGTCACCGGAATCGACCTCGACGGTGAACACCCGGGCATCGTTCCGCTGCGGGTCTGGGACCAGGAGACGACGGCGTACGCCTCGATGGGCCACGGTGTCGCCGTGACGCCCCTCCAGCTCGCGAATGCCTACGCCGCGGTCGCCAACGGCGGAGTCTGGAACCGGCCCTACCTGGTGCGCGCGCTGGAACGGGAAGGGGAGGTCGTCGACGTGCGGCCCAGGAACCGTGGCCATCGCGTGCTCTCCAGGGCGACGGCGTACCGCGTGATCCGCCTGCTCGAGGAAGTCGTCGTCAGCGGCACGGGCCGCAAGGCCGCGATTGCCGGTTACCGGGTGGCCGGCAAGACAGGCACGGCCGAGAAGTCGGACGCGTCCGGCTACTCGGAAACCGGCCGCGTCGCCGGTTTCGTCGGCATCGCTCCGGCGCGGGCGCCGCGCCTCGTCTGCCTGGTGATGATCGATGAGCCGACCGTCTCGACCTCCGGCGGCGAAGTGGCGGCGCCGGCCTTTCAGCGCATCATCAGCGAAGCCCTTTTCTATCTCGGCGCGACGCCGTCTCGCCAGCCGATGGGCTGGAGCCAGCCCGTCTGGCTGCAGCCGGCGCCAGCGCCCCTCGAAGGACCGCCGCAGGTCCGGGTCGCGGCTGCGGACGGCCAGTCCGCGAGCCCCGATCAGGACGACGCGTCGACGGAAGGCGAGCTGTGGACGGCGGCGGGATCGAGCTGATGAGACTCGGCGACGCGGTCGCCGACCTGCCTCTGCGCTCGGAGTTGAGCCTTCCCGCGGCCGACACGGAAGTCACGGGGATTCAGCACGATTCGCGGCGCATCGGAAGCGGCGATCTCTTCGTCGCCTGGCGGGGCGAAGTCCACGATGGCCGGGCCTTCGCGACCGATGCCATAGCCCGCGGCGCCTCCGCCGTCCTCTCCTTCGGACCGCCGCCTGCCGCGCCTTCCGTTCCCTGGCTGGAGATCGACGATCCGCGGGGCCAGATGGGGCCGGTGGCCGCCAGGCTCTACGACCACCCCGAGCGGGAGCTCCTGACCGTCGGGGTCACCGGCACCAACGGCAAGACCACGACCGCCCAGTTGATCGGTTCCTGCCTGAGCCGTGCCGGTCGATCGGCCGCGGTGATCGGGACTCTGGGCCGAATAGTGCACGTTCCGGGCGCCGGCCGCTCCGACACGAGCCCGCTGAGTTCCGCGGCTTCCGACCGGACGACGCCGGAGAGCAGCGATCTGTTCCGGATGCTCAGACGGGCGGTTGACCTGGGAGCGCGGTCCGCGGCCGTCGAGGTTTCGTCGCATGCGCTCGATCAGGGACGGCTGAACGGGATGACGTTCGACGCCGCCGTGTTCACGAATCTCAGCCGCGACCATCTCGACTATCACCCCTCGATGGAGGCGTACTACGAGGCCAAGCGCCGGCTCTTCTCCCTGCTCCGCTCGGGCGGTCCCGCAGTGATCAACGTCGACGACGAGTACGGACGCCGGCTGGCCGCGGAGGTCGGGAGGTCGGTCCGGGTGTGGCGCTGCAGCAGCGCCGGCCGGAACGATGCCGAGGTGCGCGTGGTCGGATCGGAGCTCGACCTCGCGGGCATTCGGGCCGAGGTCGAGGCGCCCGGGTTCCGTCTCTCGCTCGTCAGCCGGCTGCTCGGCCGGTTCAACCTCGAGAACCTGACGGCGGCGGTGACGGCGGCGAGCGCCCTGGGAGTGCCGCCGGACTCGATCCGGGCCGCGGTGGCCGCGGAGAAGGCCCCGGCCGGCCGGCTGGAGCCGGTGGACCGCGGCCAGGAGTTTCCGGTTCTCATCGACTACGCCCACACCGACGGCGGCCTGCGCGCCGCAATCGGGGCGATCCGCGAACTCTGCTCCCGGCGCATCGTGGTCGTGTTCGGCTGCGGCGGCGACCGGGATCGCGGCAAGCGAGAGTTGATGGGGCGCGCCGTGGGCGAGCTCGCGGATCTCGCCGTCGTCACCGACGACAACCCCAGGAGCGAGGACCCGGCGCTGATTCACCGGGCGATCGTGGCGGGACTCGGCGCGGCCGGGGGTTGCGGCCACGAGGTCGTTCCGGACCGCCGGTCGGCGATTCGTCGAGCCGTAACGCTGGCCGCCGCCGAACCGGGCTGGGCGGTGCTCATCGCGGGCAAGGGCCACGAGGCGACGCAGACGATCGGGAACCGCAGGTTGCCCTTCCGCGACCGGGACGAGGCCGGGGAAGCACTGGTTGCGCTGAGCGCCTCCGGGTTGCCCGGAGGGCGGAAGGCGCCTTCGAGGTGAGACGGCCCCTTGCTGATGCGGCCAACGTCATGAACGGCACACTGATCGGAGACGTCGACGCGGGCGCCTGCTACCACGGCGCCGCGATCGACTCGCGCCGGGTCGAGGGCGGCGAGATCTTCTTCGCGCTGCCCGGAGAACGGACCGACGGCCACCGCTTCGTGGCGGCGGCCCTCGCCGCGGGCGCCGCGGCGGCGGTGGTCAGAACGCCGGCCGGGGACGTCGGCGGTCCCCAGATTCGGGTCGACGACGTGACGGAGGCGCTCCACGAGCTGACCCGCGATCACCGGCGACACCTCGATATCCGTGTGGCCGGCGTGACCGGCTCCGCGGGAAAGACGACGACCAAGGACCTGCTGGCCCTCCTGCTCGGCGAGCGCTGGCGGGTGCGAAAGAGCCCGGGCAACCTGAACAACCTGCTCGGTTTCCCGCTCACGCTGCTGGCCACGGACACGGATTGCGAATGGCTGGTCGCCGAGATGGGGATGTCGGTGCCGGGTGAACTGGCGGCGGTGAGCCGCCTCGGCCGGCCGGATGTGGCCATCTTCACGAACGTCTGGCCGGCGCATCTCGCCGGCTTCGAGGAACCGGACGGCGCCCCAGCGGACGTCGAGGCGATCGCCCGTGCCAAGGCGGAACTCCTGGAGGGCCTGGCGGACGACGGCCTGATCGTCGCCAACGCCGGCGACCCACGGGTCGTCGGTCTGGTCGAGCGGCACCTGGCGCGCCGCGGGGACGCGACTCCGGCCCCGGCGGGACGGGAGAAGAGCGTGATCTGGTTCGAGGTGGAGCCGGCGCCGGGCAGGCTTCCACGCGCCGAGGTCACGGCTCGCCGCGTCGAGCCCCTGGCCGGAGAGCCGGGCACGCGCTTCACGCTGGGGTACCGGAGCGCCTCGGCGAAGGTCGAGTTGCCGCTCCACGGCAGGGTGAACGTCGAGAACTTCCTGGCGGCGGCGGCCTGCGCCCTGCGCCTGGGCGTGCCGATCGAGACCGTCGCGTCGGCGGCGCGCCGTCTCCGTCCCGGCGCCGGCCGCGGCGAGGTCGTCTCGCTGCCGTCGGGCGCCACCCTGGTGGACGACTCGTACAACTCGAACCCCGAGGCGGCGCGCCTGGCGCTCGAGGCGGCGCGGCTGCTCGACGGCCGGCGCCACGTCGCGATCCTCGGCGACATGCTGGAGTTGGGCAGCGCCGAGCGCCGCTACCACCGGCAGTTGGGCCGCGACGCGGCGGAACTCGGTTTCGGCCTGGTCGTCGGCGTCGGCGAACTGGCGTCGGAGACGGTCGCGGCCGCCGGCGAGACGGGCGTCGAGACCGCCTGGTTCGAAGACGCGAAGGCGGCGGGCGCCGGCGCTCCGGCGTTGATCGGGGAGGGCGACGTCGTCCTCGTCAAGGGCTCGCGCGGCGCGGCGCTGGAGCACCTGGTGGAGGCGCTGCTTCAGGAGAGGCCGAACTGATGCTCCTGGAGCTGCTGTTGCCGCTCGGCGAGCGGATGGCGCCCTTCAACGTCATTCAGTACATCACCTTCCGTTGCGCCTGCGCGGCTCTGACCGGCGTCGTGCTCAGCCTGCTCCTGGGCCCCAGCTTCATACGGGCGGCCCGGCGGCTCTCGATCGGCCAGACGATCCGGGAGGAGGGGCCGGAGCGGCACCAGAGCAAGGCCGGCACGCCGACGATGGGCGGGTTGCTGATCCTGACCGCCGTCATCGTGCCGACCCTGCTGTGGTCGGACCTCTCGAACGTCTACGTCTGGCTCGCCATCGGTACGACGATCGGGCTGGGCGCCGTCGGCTTCGCCGACGACCTGCTCAAGGTGAGGCGACGCCACAACCGGGGCCTGAGCATGAAGGCGAAGTTCGCCCTGCAGCTCCTGGTGGGCGCGGCCCTCGGCGCCGGCCTGGTCAGCTTCACGCCCCTCGACGCGAACCTCAGCTTCCCCTTCTTCAAGACCCTGGTGCTCAAGCTCGGGGTCTTCTACATCCCCTTCGTCGCGCTCCTGATCGCGGGATCCTCGAACGCGGTCAACCTGACGGACGGTCTCGACGGGTTGGCCATCGGCGCCACCCTGGTCGCGGCCGCCACCTACGCGATCTTCGCCTACATCGCCGGCAACTCGATCGCCGCCCGCTACCTGCAGGTGTCCTACGTGCCGGGGGCCGGCGAGGTCGCGATCATCTGTTCCGCCCTGGTCGGCGCCAGTCTGGGCTTCCTCTGGTTCAACGCCCATCCCGCCCAGGTGTTCATGGGCGACGTCGGGTCGCTGGCGATCGGCGGCACGATCGGCGTGGTGGCCGTGCTCTCGAAGCAGGAGCTGCTGCTGGTCCTGGTCGGCGGGCTGTTCGTGCTGGAGGCGCTGTCGGTGATCGTCCAGGTGGCGTCCTTCAAGATGACAGGCAGGCGGGTGCTGCGGATGGCGCCGCTGCATCACCACTTCGAACTCCGCGGCTGGAGCGAGAACCAGGTCATCGTCCGGTTCTGGATCCTCGCCGTCCTGTTCGCGTTCCTGGGTCTCTCCACCCTGAAGCTGAGGTAGCGGGTGACCCTCGAAGTGAGCCGCAGCGGGAAGTCCATGGCGGCGCCGGTCTCCGCCTGGGGCAGTGCGCTGGTCTACGGCCTGGGCCTGTCCGGCGTGGCGGCGTCGCGGGCCCTCTCCGACCGGGACGTTCGGGTGGTGGCGGTCGACGGCCGTCCGGCCGGGGAACTGGATCCTGGAGCCCGCGAACTCCTGCGGACGGGTCGGGTCGACCGGCTTCTGGCCGAAGAAGGGGCCGGGTTGCCGCCCGACCTCGACGCGGTCGTGCTGAGCCCGGGTGTACCGCCGGACCGTCCGCTGCTGCGGGCCGCCCGGTCAGCCCGCGTTCCGATCCTGGCCGAGGTCGAACTCGCCTGGCGCCTCCTGGAGGCAGAGGCTTCGCCGACCGTGGTCGGCGTGACCGGCAGCAACGGCAAGAGCACCACGACAGCCCTCACCGGGGCGCTGCTCGAGGCGGCCGGCTACCTGGTGGAGGTCTGCGGCAACATCGGCACGCCGCTCTGCGCGCGGGTCGACGGTCCGCCGGGCCGCGTCTTCGTGGTGGAACTCTCCAGCTTCCAGCTCGAGGCGATCGACCGGTTCCGCCCACGCGCGGCGGCCCTGCTCAACGTCAGCCCCGACCATCTCGACCGATACGCGAACGTCGCCGAGTACGCCACCGCGAAGGCGCGCATCTTCGGCAGGCAGGCCGCCGGCGACGTCGCGGTCGTGAACGCCGACGACAGCGAGGCCCGCCGCTGGAGCGGCGGTCGCGACGGCGCGCCGGCCGCCGTGAGGCGCCGGTTCTTCTCCCGGCTGCGACAGGTCGAGGACGGCTGCTATCTCGACCGCGACCGGGTGATCGAAGTGGGGCCGGAGTTCCGGCGGGAGCTGTTCCGGCTTGACGACCTGGCGCTCGACGGGTTGCACAACGTGGAGAACGCGATGGCGGCCGCTCTCCTCGCGGCGGCCGTCGGCGCCGACCCGAGCCACTTCGCGTCGGCGTTGCGCGGCTTCGACGGCCTGCCGCACCGGATGCGCCTGGTCGGTACCGTCGGCGGCGTCCGTTACTACAACGACTCGAAGGCGACCAACCCGGCGGCGACGATGAAGGCGCTGACCGGGTTCGGCGACGGCAGTGTTCACCTGATCCTCGGCGGCCGGGCGAAGGACGAGGCCGCGGCTTTCGGCGAACTGGCGTCGGTGGCCGGCGCCAGGGCGGCGGCGGTGTACCTGATCGGCGAGGCGGCCCCGGTCATCGCCTCGGTGCTCGCCGGCGTTACGGAGCGCCGTTTGTGCGGGACGCTCGAACGGGCGCTCGAGGCGGCGTCGGCGGCCGCGAGCGCAGGTCAGGCGGTCCTGCTCTCGCCGGCCTGCGCCAGCTTCGACCAGTTCGAGGACTTCGCGGAGCGCGGCCGCCGTTTCGAGGAACAGGTGCGGGCGCTGGCGATGGCCTGCCGGGAGCACGGCCATGGCTAGGAAGCTCGCGATCGACAAGGTCCTCTTCATGGTCGTCGTGCTGCTCGTCGTGGCGGGCCTGGTGATGGTCTACTCGGCCAACCCGCCCGACCCCGGCGGCGGCTTCAAGCGCCAGTTCGTCACCCAGTTGCTGGCGGCCGTCGTCGGCCTGGTGGCGATGCTGGTGGTCATGAGCATCGACTACCGCCGCTGGGCGAAGCCATGGCTGGTCCATGCCGGCCTTGGTGCGTCGCTCCTCCTGCTGGTCGTCGTGCTGGCGTCGGCGCCGATCAACGGCAGCAGCCGCTGGCTGCCCGTGGGGCCGCTGACCTTCCAGCCCTCGGAGCTGGCCAAGATCGCGATCGTCGTCTTCGTCGCCTACCAGATCCACCGCTGTCCGGAGGGGGTCAGCCAGCCCCGGGTGCTCGTGCCATGCGGTCTGGCGGTGGGGCTGGTCACCCTGCTCGTCCTGCAGGCGCCGGACTTCGGCAGCGCCGCGCTCATTCTGGGGATCGCCGGGGTCATGCTGTTCCTTGCCGGCCTCTCCTGGCGCTGGATCGTCCCCGCGATGGTGGCTCTGCCGGGGCTGTTCGCTGTCTTCATCTGGTCGGAGCCTTACCGCAGGGAGCGTCTCCTCGGCTTTCTTTCACCCGAGAACGATCCCTCCGGAAACGGCTTCCAGGTGCTGCAGTCCTGGATCGCGATCGGATCGGGCGGTCTGACCGGCCAGGGTCTGGGCGAAAGCGCCCAGAAGCTCTACTTCCTGCCGCTCGCGAGTTCCGACTTCATCTTCTCGATCGTCAGCGAGGAACTCGGGCTGCTCGGCGCGGCGGCGGTGCTGGCCGCCTTCGCCGTGCTTGCCTGGCGCGGCTATGTCGCCGGACACCGCGCCCCGGATCCTTTCGGCCGCTTCCTTGCCTGGGGGCTGACCTCGGCCGTGCTGATCCAGGCCCTGGTCAACGTCAGCGTCACCGTCGGCCTGGTCCCGGTGACGGGCACGCCGCTGCCGTTCCTGTCGCACGGGGGGTCGTCCCTCGTCATGACCCTCATCGCCTGCGGTCTGCTGTTGAGCGTCTCGGAGCATGGATGAGCACCGGCAATCACCGCGGCACGGTCGTCTTCTCGGGCGGCGGCACGGGCGGCCACGTGTTCCCCGGCCTGGCGGTGGCCGACGAGCTCCGGACTCTCGGCTGGAACGCCGCCTGGATCGGCCGCCGCGGCAGTCTCGAGGAGCGGCTGGTTGCATCGGCCGGGGTCGAGTTCAGGGCCTTGCCCGCGAGGCCGTTCATGGACCGCGGCGGCGGCCAGCGTGCGGTCGCCCTGGCGGTTCTCCTGCTCTCGACCCTGCGGGCCGCGGTGCTGCTGCGACGTTTGGGCGCGGCGCTCGTGTTCGCGACTGGCGGCTATGTCTGCGCTCCGGCGGCCCTGGCGTCCCGGCTCCACGGCTGCGGGCTCTACCTGCTCGAACCGAACGCGGAGAGCGGCGCCGCGAACCGGACACTGTCGCGTTTCGCGACCGAGGCGGGCGTCGCCTTCGAGTCCGCGGCCGGCGACCTGGCGTGCGAGGCGCGGCTGGTCGGCGTGCCGGTGCGCCGGGCCTTCGGGGAGATCGACGAACTGCGCCTCAGCGACGATCGTGTTCGGGTTCTGGTGCTTGGCGGCAGTCAGGGTTCCGATGCGCTCAACCGCCATCTGCCGGGACTGTTCGCCCGTGCCGCCGGACCGGTCCGGGTCGACGTGACGCACCAGTCCGGTCCCGCCCGGGTCGACGAGACCCGCGACCGCTACCGGGATGTGGCGACGCCGGAACTCTCCTCGAGGGTGACCGGTTTCATCCGGGACACCGCCGGCGCGATGCAGGCGCACGACCTGATCGTGTCGCGCGCCGGAGCGGTGACCACGGCCGAGATCGCCGCCGCCGGCCGGCCGGCGGTCTACGTCCCGCTGCCGATGGCCGCCGGCCACCAGCGCGGGAACGCCCGCGCGATGGTCGAGGCGGGCGCCGCGATCCTGGTCGAGCAGGACGACCTGCTGGGCGAAACGGCGACGGACCGCTGCGCGCGGCTCATTGCGGATCGCGGGCGTCTTCTGGCGATGGCGGCGGCGGCCCGGGGCTTGAACCGGAACGACGCGGCGCGCGACATCGCGACCCGGGTGTGCGAGATCGCGGAGCGCGGGACCTCCGGGCGTCGGGAGAGGACCGGCTGATGCTGCTGTTCCTGCGCACCGCGGGGCTCGAGCGCGTCCACTTCGTGGGCATCGGCGGCGCAGGCATGAGCGGGATCGCCGAGATCCTGCTGAACTACCGACTGAAGGTCAGCGGTTCCGACCTGGAGGGGAGCGAAACGACCGAGCGGCTTGCGGCGCTTGGCGCTCGAGTCGCCATCGGCCACAGCGCCGGGAACATCGATCGGGCCGACCTGGTGGTCATCTCGTCCGCTGTGCCGGCCGGGAACGAGGAAGTCGCGGCGGCCCGCCGGCGGGGAGTGCCGGTCGTGCGCCGCGCCCAGATGCTTGCCGAACTGATGCGGCTCAAGTATGGCGTTGCCGTGGCCGGTACTCACGGCAAGACGACGACGACGTCGCTCATCGGCACCGTGCTGACGGACGCCGGCCTCGATCCCACGGTGATCGTCGGCGGCCGCCTCCGCGTTTCGGGCACCGGCGCCCGCTACGGGAGCAGCGACTACCTGGTCGCCGAGGCGGACGAGTTCGACCGGAGTTTCCTCGATCTGGCGCCGGTGATCGCAGTGATCACGAACATCGACGTCGATCATCTCGACACCTACCGCGACCTGGCCGACATCCAGGATGCCTTCGCGCGCTTCGCCGGCCGCGTCCCCTTCTTCGGCCAGGTGATCGCCTGCGCCGACGACGCGAATGTCCGGGACCTGCTGCCGCGCCTCGCCGACCGGCGGATCGTCACCTACGGCTTCGATCCGGGGGCCGACCTCCGGGCGCTCGACGCGTCGCCGACCGGCGCGGGTGTCCGGTTCGAGGTCGCCGACGCCCAGCTTGGCCCGCTCGGCGTCCTGGAACTGCCGTTGCCGGGGCGTCACAACGTCCTGAACGCCCTCGCGGCGGTGGCAGCGGCGCGGGCCACAGGAGTCGAGTTCGAGGCGGCGGCCCGGGCCCTCTCGGGTTTCCGGGGCATTCACCGGCGGTTCGAGCGGGTAGGGCAGTGGCGGGGTGCGACGGTGATCGACGACTACGCGCATCATCCGACCGAAGTCGAAGCGACGCTCAAGGCTGCCCGCGAGGTGATCGATCCCGGCGGCGGGAACGGCGCTCGCACGGCTCGGATCCACGCCGTGTTCCAGCCTCACCTGTTCAGTCGCACGCGGGATCTGGCGGAGGATTTCGGCCGTTCCCTGCTGCTCGCCGACAACGTGCTGGTCGCCGACATCTACCCGTCCCGCGAGCGACCCATCCCGGGGGTCGACGCGGGCCTGGTGGTGGCTGCCGCTGCTCGCGCCGGTCATCCGAGCATCAGCGGCTGCGGACCGTGGCAGGCGGCGCCGGACAGGCTTCGTTCCGAAGTCGGCGATGGCGATCTGATCTTCACGCTCGGAGCGGGCGACATCTACCGGCTGGCTCATCGACTCGCCGCCGGCGCGGGGGACGTTTCGTGAGCCGGCGGGTGACTCGCAGGCGGTCGGGCGCTCGCCGTCCCGTGCGCCGCAGGCGGCCGCGGCCCGTCGTCTGGCTGGCGCTGGGCGTCGGGAAGGTCCTCCTCGGGATCGCGCCGGTCGTCGGGGTCGGCGTGTGGCTGGCCACGGCCCCGGTGTTCGACCTCGAACTCGACATCCAGATCGAGGAGGCCGAGCGGATCTCCGAAGAGTGGGTACGGAGCCGGCTTGCTCCGCTGGAGGGACGGAACCTGCCGCTGCTCTCCCTCGAGCCCGTCGCGAGACGACTCGACCACGAGTGGATCCGTGAGGCGCAACTCCTCAAGCGCCTGCCGAACGAACTCACCGTGCGGGTGGTGGAGCATCGACCGGCGGCCCTGTTCACGGCCGGCGACCGGGCGTGGGTGATCGACCGCGATGGCCGGGCGATCATGCCCTGTGAGCGGGCGCCCGACCTGTGCGGCGGCGATCTGGTCAGCGTGTCGATCGAAAGCGCTCTGGCGGGGGAGCGTCTGGGCGACGGTCCGGCGCGGAACCCGGGCGCCGGTCAGGTTCCGTCCAGGGACGTGCCGGGCGAGGTTCTCGCTCGAACGCTGAAACGGGCGCTTGACGTGGCGACCGAAGTCAGGGCGTTCGAGTGGGGACGTCAGGTCCGGGCGGTGGAGGTCATCAGCTTCGGGATCGTTGACGACGACTACCTGCTCGCCTGCAGCAGCCGTCCGGCCACCGTGCTCGTTCGCGGCAGCGACCTGACGGCCAAGGCTTCGGTGTTCGAGCTGCTGCACGGCGCGATCACGGAACACAACGATCCGGAAGTCGTGGACCTGCGGTTCAGGGATCGGATCGTCCTGTCGATGGAAGCGCCGGGCGCGGGGATCGCTACGGACACGGAGGACGCTCCGGCCACCGGGGACGAAGTTCAAGCCCCTTCATAGCGAAAGAGGACAGAAGAGGATGCCGAAGACGGATACGCATGTAGTCGCCATCGATGTGGGCTCGGCGAAAGTCGCCGTGCTGATCGCCGAGCGCACCGAGGTCGACGGAGAACCGGCGCTCGAGATCGTCGGTGTCGGGCGGGCGCCCAACCGCGGCACGCTGAGGGGCCACATCGTGCACCTCGACGCGACGGTGAGCGCGCTCAAGCGGGCCACGGAGGAGGCGGAAACCATGGCGGGCGTCGAGATCTCCCGCGCCTTCGTCGGCATCGGAGGATCCGATCTGCGTTCGGCGAACAGCCACGGCACCGCCTACGTCGACTGCGGCGACCGGGGGATCGCCCGTGCCGACATCGACCTCGTTCTGAACGCCGCCCGGGGAGTGCCGCTTCCTCCCGACCGGGAGATCCTGCACGCGATTCCGCAGGAGTTCGCGGTCGACGACCACGGCGGCATCGCGGATCCGCACGGGATGCTGGGCAGCCGGCTGGAAGCCAAGGTCCACTTGGTCATGGGCCACGCTCCGCGAACCAGGACGCTCATCCGATGCCTGAACCGCGCCGGCGTGGAGGCCCGGGAGATCGTCTTCGAACCGCTGGCCACGGCGGAAGCGGTCCTCCTTCCCGACGAGCGCGAACTGGGCGTCCTGTTGCTGGACATCGGGTCCGGAACCTGCGGCTTCGCCTTCTTCCAGCACGCCGAAGTGCAGCACAGCGGGGTCCTTTCGTTCGGCGCCAGTCACTTCACGGCCGACCTGGCTTCCGTGCTGCGGACGTCGTTCGCCGGCGCCGAGACGCTCAAGCTGCGGGACGGCTGTTGCCTGGTCGGCCTGGTCGACGGCGACGACGGGCTGGTCGTGCCGAGCGTCGCGGGCGGCAGCAGCAAGACGATCGCGCGCGAGAACCTCGCCGAGATCCTGCAGGCACGCGCCGAGGAGATGTTCCACCTGGTTCAGGCCGAGCTGGAGAAGGCCGGCTGGGCCGACCAGGTTCGCGGAGGACTCGTCCTGAGCGGCGGCGGTTCGAAGCTGGCCGGTCTGCCCGAGCTGGCCCAGCAGGTCTTCTCCTGCGACGTTCGTTACGGAGTGCCGCTCGGTCTCGTGAGCGAGATCGAAGGTCTCGCCGACCCGACCTGGGCTACGGCCGCGGGTCTTCTTCGCTATGCGGTCGCCTCCGAGGAGGCTCGCCTGCCCATTGCGCGCCGCCGCTCTCTGGGCGGCGTGCGCTCGGTGATGGGCAATCTGCGCCAGATGTTCAGCGATCTTGTCTGATTCGAGTTTGATGAACCAAGGTTCGAAATGGAGGGAACCATGATTCTGATGGAAGAGCAGCAGCCGACCGAGGTCACGCCGACGATGGACGAGGAGGTCTCGTCCGAGGACAGCTTCGGACCGGCCAAGATCGTGGTGGTCGGGGTGGGCGGCGGCGGCGGAAACGCCGTCAACCGGATGATCGCCTCCAATCTGGGCGGCATCGAGTTCATTGCCGCCAACACCGATCTGCAGGCTCTGCGGCGCTGCGAAGCGCCGACGAAGCTGCAGCTCGGGCGCAAGATCACCCGTGGCCTGGGCGCCGGCGCCGACCCTGAGGTCGGTCGCAACTCGGCACTCGAGGACACGGACAAGATCCTGGACATGCTGAACGAGGCGGACATGGTCTTCCTGGCGGCCGGCCTTGGCGGCGGCACGGGCACCGGTGCGGCGCCCATCATCGGCTCCCTCTCGGCCGAAGTCGGCGCCCTGACGGTCGCCGTGGTCACGAAGCCCTTCGCGTTCGAGGGCCGCCGGCGGATGCTGCTGGCGGAACGCGGGCTCGAGGAGCTGCACAAGGCGGTCGACACCGTCATCGCGATCCCGAACGAGCGGCTGCTGAGTTTCGTGGACCGCGGCACGTCTGTCGCCGACGCGTTCGTGACCGCGGATGACGTCCTGCGCCAGTCGGTTCAGGGCATCAGCGACCTGATCACGATGCCGGGCGAGGTGAACGCCGACTTCGCCGACGTGCGGGCGATCATGTGCGGCCAGGGCATCGCCGTGATGGGCACGGGCGTGGCGTCGGGCGACAGCCGGGCTCTCGAAGCGGCGCAGCGGGCCGTGTCGTCGCCCCTGCTCGAGGACGCTTCGATCGAGGGCGCCACGGGGTGTCTCATCAACATCACCGGCGGCGGTTCGCTGACCCTCCACGAAGTGGCGGAAGCGGCCGGCACCATCTCCGACGCGGTCGACCCGGACGCGACGATCATCTCGGGTCTCGTGGTCGACGGATCGATGGACGAAGAGGTGAAGGTGACGGTGATCGCCACCGGATTCTCCGAGGACCGGCAGCCGCGCGAGGGTGGCGACGTCAAGGCCGTCGAGGCCGGAGCGGCGGCGCCGGCCGATCCGAAGGTGACGGAGGCGGAGCCCGGGGACGAGGAGGCCGGCAAGGAGGAAGGCGGCAACGCCGAGTTCCGGGATCGCGTCCTGGCCGAGCACCACAAGATCGATCCGGGCGGTTACGGACCGAATTGGAGGAACGTCGACGACTACGACATCCCGACGGTTCTCCGCAAGCAGATGGACTGAGTCGCTACATCCGCTCCGGCAGCGGCACGCCGAGAATCGCGGCGAGGGCTTCGAGCGATCGCTCGAAGACCAGGGTTACGGCGAGGCGCGCGTCCCTGAGGTCCGCGTCCTGTTCGTGCAGGATGGGATGGCGGTGGTAGATCGCGTGGAACTTCTGCGCCAGGTCGACGGCGTGCCGGGCGATGAGGGAGAGTTCGAGCGTGGCCGCCGCCCGCTCGACGACTTCCTGGCACTGCGAAGCGAGCAGCACGAGGTCCCAGAGGTCGTCCGACCAGACACCCGCAGGCAGCGTCCCGACGCGGCTCCCGGGGACCTTCTGGGCCAGCCCCTCTTCGCGGAGGCGGCGGCGGATGTTCCTGGCACGCACGATGGAGTACTGGAGATAGGGGCCTGACTCGCCTTCAAACGAGGTGGCGTCGTCGATGTCGAAGGCGATCACCCGCGTGGTCGTGGCGCGGGCCATGAAGAAGCGCAGCGCGGCGATGGCGATCTTGCGCGCCAGGACGCCTATGTCGTCGCTGGCCGCCTCATCGTGGCGGTCGTTGCCGTCGGGGCCGCGCCGCTCCAGGATCTCGTCCCTGCTCTTCGCCTCGAGCTGGTCGAGCAGGTCGTCCGCCTTGACGCCGATGCCCTTGCGGCCAGACATCTCGAGCTGCGAGTCGCCGGCGAATCCGAGACGCTCCGCGGTCTTCGCCGACAGGGCGACCATCTCGTAGGCGAAGTGGATGCTGTCCCGGGCCTCGTCCTCGTGTCCGAGCGCTTCCAGGCCGGCGCGGACGATCCGCTGCAGGTAGGCCTGCCGGGCGTCGATCACGTTGATCACGCGGGCGCCCCTTCCGAAGTCGGGACGCCGCTTTCCGCCACCGTCGCCGGCATCCGGTTCTGCCGGCGCGGTCTCCCAGAGAGGACCGTCGCGGCGGGTTGCATCCCGGAAGGGGGCGTACTCGAAGTCGCGGCCCAGCAGGCCGAACTTCCAGAGCTGGTAGGCGATGTCCTTGCCGACGTAGGTCACCGTGCCGTCGGAGCGGACGATCACCTTGTCGGGGTCCTCAAGGCCCTGGAACTCCTCGCTGTCGGCCAGCGGCATGACCCAGCAGCCGGCGTTCTTGCCGCTCTCGTCGAACCGGACGGCGCCGGTCTCCTTCAACTGTTCGAAGGCGGCGACGAAGAAATCGAGACGGAGGATCTCGCTCTCGCGGGTCAGCAGGTCGTAGTCGATGTCGATGCGAGCCATCGTGGCGAGATGCCGCACGACGATCCGCCGGGCGACCAGCCGGCCGGCCTCGGCCCGGCGGCCCTCTCCCGCTTCCAGTGCGTGGAGAGTGCGCCGGCGGAGTTCGAGCCGCTGCGGGTCGCCTTCGTACCAGCGGCCGATCTCGCTGTAGAGGTCCCAGCAGACGTAGTCGAACGGCTCGGGCAGGGCCTGGATGTCGGCGACGGAGCAGCCGCGCAGGTCGAGGAAGCCGACAACGACGTCGGCGACCTGTACGCCCGTGTCGTCGATGTAGTTCTGGACCTCGGTCGGCTGACCGAGTCGGCGGAGCGCGCGCGAGAGAACGTCGCCGAGCACGGCGTTGCGCAGGTGGCCGATGTGCGCCGCCTTGTTCGGATTGATGTTCGTATGCTCGACGATCACCTTGGCCGGCGCGTCGGTGGCCCCGGACTCCGTCACCGGAACCGCGTCGATCATCGCGGCCGCGAACCGGCTCCTGGCGAAGTGGAAGTTCACGTAGCCCGGGCCTTCGACCGTCACCCGCTCGAAACTCTCCGGCAGCTCGAGGCACTCGACGAGGCGCTGCGCGATCGCCCGCGGCGCCTGGCGCAGCTCCCGCGCGAGGTGCAGGGCACAGGGACTCGCGAGGTCGCCCAGGCGGCGCTGCGGCGGCACCTCGACCACCGGGTCGTGAGCGAGGCCGAAGGCTCGCGAGAGGGCGCTCCGCAGCGCGCCGGCGACGAGGGTTCTTTCGCGCTGCAGCATCTGGGGGCGCAGCCTATAGGAGCCCGTGGGACGGCTTGCGCCAGAATACGGACGTGCGAGGATTGCCGCCATGACCAGCCCGCATGTTTCGCCGAGGTCCGCGGCCGCAGCAGGAGACCGGCGACATGCGGGCTGAACGCGAGCGGCCGCAGCCGCCGACCGTGCCGGGCTCGGTGGTCGCCCGGCGGGTTCTCGTCCTGGCGCCTCACTACGACGACGAGGTGCTCGGCTGCGGCGGGTTGCTGCTGCAACTCGCCGCCAGCGAGGCGGAAATCGTGTGCGCCTTCCTGAGCGACGGATCGGGAGGCGCCGAAGGACCGCCGGAAGGACTGAGCGGAGAGCAGTACTCGGCGTTGCGGCGGGTCGAATCGGAGGCAGCCGCCGCGGACCTCGGCGTTGCCCGCGTCGAGCACGTCGGCCATCGTGAGAGCCTCCCGGACGGTGGCCTGGTCTCTTCGGTGGGCGAACTGACCGGGCAGATCGGGGCTTTGCTCGACGACTTCCGGCCGGATCTGGTCCTCGTCCCTTCGCCGCTCGAAGTGACAACGGATCACCAGGCCACGTTCCGAGCCCTCCACGAGGCGTTGATCGACCGCCGCATGCAAGGGGCGGACGGGAGCTCTTCGGCGGCGTTGCCGGACGACTCCTCGCTCGAGAGCCTGTCGATCCAGATCCTCTGTTACGAGGTAAACCACCCCTTCTACCCGGATCTCCTGGTGGACGTCTCCGCCGAGGTCGACGGGATTTCCGCGGCGATGTCCCACTATCGGAGCCAGCAGGAGCGGCACGACTACCTCGAATCGTGCCTTGGCCTGCGGCGTTTCCGAGCGCACAGCCTGCCGCGGGACTGCCGGTTCGTTGAGGGCTACTGCCAGTTGAAGGCCAGCGACTTCACCACCCGGAGTCCGGCCCAACTGATAGCCCATCTGGGCGGAGCGCCGGCGCTGGTCGAAGTGGATTCGCCCCGCCGGGTCTCGATCGTGGTGCGGACGTTCAACCGGCCGCGCCGGCTGGCCGAGGCTCTGGAGAGCCTGGCGCGGAGCACCTACCGGAACGTCGAGGCGGTGCTGGTGAACGACGGGGGCCGCCCGCCCGAGGTGTCGGAGGACTTCCCCTTCGCGCTGCGTCGCGTCGACCACGACAGCAACCGAGGGCGCGCCGCGGCGGCGCAGTCCGGCGTCGAGGCGGCAACCGGAGACTGCATCGGGTTTCTGGACGACGACGACCTGTTGGCGCCGGAGCACCTGGAGAGCCTGGCCGCCATGCTTCGAGGCGATGTTGACGTCGCCTACAGCGACGCCGCCGTGGTCAGCTACGAACCGAGCGCTGAAGGCTGGAGAGAGTCGAGCCGGGGCCTGCCGTACAGCCGGGACTTCGATCGCGGGATCCTCCTGCTCGACAACTACATTCCCTTTCACACGGTACTGATGACCAGGGAGGCCCTGGAGCGGGCCGGTTCGTTCGACCTCGGGCTGCCGGCGTTCGAGGACTGGGACCTGTTGATCCGGCTGTCGCGGTGGTCGACCTTCGTCCACCTGTCGCGGACGACGTGTGAGTACCGGCACTTCCTGGGTGGGAGCGACGGCAGGTCGTCCGGAGGGCATGCCCTGGGTGGAGCGGCCGCCGAGCGACAGGACTTCGAGGCTTTGAAGGCCAGGGTGATGGCCAAGTATGCGGATGAACTCGAGCCGGATGTGTTGGCGGGCGCCGTGATCCGGATGCGGCGCGAAGCGGTGCTGGCGGCTGAGGCGGCGCGCGCGATGCTGCGCGAAACACGGGCGACACTGCGCGAAACGCGGGCGATGCTGCACGAGACGCGAGGGGAGCTCGAACTCGTCCAGGCCTCGAACCGGGCCCGCGGGGCGGAGGTGGAGCGTCTTCACGACCGTGAACGCGATCTCATGGCCGAGATCGAGAAGATGAAAGCCACTCGGGCCTGGCGGCTGCACGAAACCCTGCAATCCCTGCGCGGTTCCGGGTGAGGGCGACCGCGGGAGGGCGCCGATGACCCGGGTCGGTCTGGTCTGCAGCGAGGCGCTCGGGGAGCGCGCCGCCGGCATCGGCATCCGCTACCTGGAGATGGCGCGGCGGTTACCCGGATTCGGATTCGAGGTCGCCCTGGTTTCGCCCTGGCGCACGGGCGAGCCGCCGGACGTGCCGGCCGGGTCCGTCGAGGCGCGCCGGTTCGACTCCGCGCCGCTGCCGGAGTTGTTGAGGGACTGCGACGCGGCCGTCGCCCAGGGACAGTTGGCGAACGACGTGCTCCACGAGTTCCCCGATCTGCCGACGGTGATCGATCTCTACGATCCCTTCCTCGTGGAGAACCTGACCCATCTCGAGACCCTGGGGCTCGATCCATACCGCAACGATCACCGGTGCTGGATCCACCAACTGTCCCGCGGCGACTTCTTCCTCTGTTCCTCGCCTGAGCAGCGCGCCTACTACCTCGGCTTCCTGACCGCTCTCGGACGGGTGAACCCGCATCGCTACCGGGACGATCCGGAGCTTTCCGGCCTGATTGCCGAGGTGCCGCTGGGCGTGCCGGATCCGTTGCCCGAACATCGGCCGCTGTTGGCGCCGCGCGCGGACGGCGAGCGACGGGTGCTGTTCGGCGGGCTGTACGACTGGTACGACCCGGAGCCTCTTCTTGAGGCGTTCGCCGCCCTGTCCGAACCGAGCGCGAGACTTCTGTTCGTGAGGCAGCCGCCCGGCGCCCAGGCGCCTCAGCGGCTGCTGGCGGAGGTGGAGGCGCGCAGCCGGAGGGAAGATCCGCATCGCATCGGCTTTCTCGACTGGGTGCCTTTCGAACGCCGCTACGACCTGTTGCGGGACGTCGACGCACTGGCCGCCTGCCACCGGCCTGGGCTGGAGACCGACCTGTCCCTGCGCACGCGGTTTCTCGATGCGCTCGCCGTCGGCTGCCCGGTGCTCACCACGGAGGGCGGAACCGTGCCGCGGCTGCTGCGGGAGTGGGACGCGGGGCTCGTCGTTCCCTGCGGCGACGTCGAGGCGCTCCGGGCGGGCCTCGCCGAGCTGGTCGCGGGCGGCGGCAAGGTCGAAGAGCGGGCGCGCCGGGGCCGTGAGCGGACGCTGGTCGACTACTCCTGGGAGCGCACGCTGGCCCCGCTGGTGGCCTTCCTTTCGTCCCCGCGCGTCGATCCGACCAAGGCCGGGTTTGCGTTCCGGCTGGAGACGGCGGCGCCGGCCGACGAACCGGGCTTCCGCCTGCGGCGCTGGCTGCGGCGCCGGTTGGCGGGTTCGCTCCCGGCAGGCGGACCATGAGCGACCGGGGCGCCGGCGGAAGCGGCCGTGGCCTGCGGGTAGACAGCGTCGACATCCTGGTGGTGAGCTGGAACGGCCGCCGGCACCTGGAGACGCTGCTGCCGGCGCTCGCAGCGCAGCGCGATCCCGGCGCCGCGGTAGGGATCCGGCTGTTCGACAACGGGTCGACGGACGGGACGGCGGCCTGGGTCGGCGCCGAACACCCGGAGGTCGAAGTCGTCGAACATCCGGTCAACCTCGGCTTCTCCGCCGCGAACAACCGTCTCGCGGAGGGCAGTTCGGCCGACGCGCTGGTGCTGGTCAACAACGACACGCGGCCGCGGCCGGACTGGCTCGCCGAACTCGTCGCGGCGCTGCGGGCGTCGCCTCCGGATGTGGCCGCGCTGTCCGGCTGCATCGTCGACTGGGAGGGAGAGCGCCTGGACTTCGGACGCGGCGTCATGGCCTTCGACGGTCACGCCTTCCAGCTCGACTACGGCCGCCTCCTGGAGGAGGTGGAGATCCCGGCCGAAGGCGCGGAGTTGCTCTTTCCCTGCGGCGGCAACATGATCGCGCGCCGCGACGCCTTTCGCGCGGCCGGGGGCTTCGACGAGAGCTACTTCGCGTACCTCGAGGACGTCGATCTCGGGTGGCGGTTCTGGTCGGGGGGCGAACGGGTGCTGTCGGCGCCGCGGGCCGTCGTCCGCCACCGTTCGAAGGCGACCAGCGATCTGCTGGGCAACGCCAACCGGGGCCTGCTGTTCGAGCGCAACGCCTACTTCACCGCCTTCAAGAACTACGACGCCGAGCTTTGGCCGCAACTGATGCCGGCGGTCCAGTTGACGCTGCTCGCCCGTACGACGCACCTGCTCGCCCGCTGCAATCCGAACGGCGACGTACTGGCGCTCGATCCCTTCCGCACGGCTGGAGAGGCGAGCGAGGCTGTCTCCGGCGACCGGGGCGCGGCGCCGCGGACCAACCCGGGCGCGGCACCGCGTGGTCTCTGGCAGCGGGCGCGCGACGTCGTTGCCCTGCGGACCCGCCTGAGAAGGCTCGCCCGCCGTCTGGGCGGCGTGCCCGCCGGGGCGCCGGCCGTCGTCGATGACCAGACGGTGGCTCAGGTGCGGGCACTGTCGGCAATCGTCCGCGGCCTGGACGGCGCCTCGGAACGGCGGCGCCAGGTGCAGGCCCGGCGGCGGCGGTCCGACCGCGAGATCCTGGAGCGCTTTCCGCTGTACGTGGTGCCGACCTATCCCGGCGACGAAGAACTGTTCGCTAGCGCAGGCTTCGAGTCCCTGTGGCCGGAGGACCTGGCGCCGGTTCGCCGGCTGCTGGACGACGTGATGGAGGTGGAGCGGTGACCGGGTCGCCGGACTGGAGCATCGTGATACCGACCTTCGACCGCTTGCCGGCCCTGAAGGAAGTCCTTGAGGCCCTGGACGACCAGGACGGGCCGGGATTCGAGATCCTCGTGGTCAACGACGGCAGCACGGACGGAACCGGGTCCTGGCTCGATGAACGCGCCGCGGGCAGGAACGGCTGTGAGCCGGAGTTGCGGATCCTTCATCAGGAGAACCAGGGACCCGCCGTGGCCCGAAATCGCGGTGTCGCGGCGGCCCGGGGCCGTTGGGTGGCCTTCCTCGGGGACGACACTGTCCCCGCTTCGGGATGGTTGGCGGCGCACCACCACGCCCACGAGGACCCGCTGGCCCGGTCGATTCGCGAGGAGGGCGGTTGCGTCGGCGTCATCGGACGAACCGACTGGCACCCGCGCATGCGGCGTACGCCCTTCCTCGACTACATCAACGAGAACGGGCTGCAGTTCGGCTTCGCCCTGATCAAGGACGAGGACGACGTGCCGTTCAACTTCTTCTACACATCGAACCTCTCGATCGACCGCGAGGCGATGGCGGCGGAACCCTTCGACCCGGCGTTTCCGTTCGCTGCCTGGGAGGACATCGAGGCCGGATACCGCTTGGCCGCACGCGGCTTGCGCCTCCTTTACCGGCCGAAGGCCAGCGTCGCTCACGACCATCCGACCGGTCTCCGGCGGTTCGCGAAGCGGCAGTACCGCGCGGGGTACTCCGCGGTTGTCTTCTTCCGGCGGCATGAACAGCTCGGCCCCTTCCTGGGGTTCCACGACGGCGAGCCGCCTCCGGTCGGCGGTCTTCGCGACCGGGCTGGCCAGTGGCTGCAGGAACGACTGGCGCGGACGTTGCAGGGACTTCCTGTCAGACTGCCCCGGCTGTGGGAGAACACGATGCGATATCACTATCTGGAAGGTCTCAGGAACGGCTGGTCCGATGGCGTCGGCCTGGACCGGGGAGGTGCGTCGTGAGCTCGAAGGCACGTCTCGCGATTCGGATGGCGCTGCCCCTGGCCGCGCTGCCGGGTCTCGGCCTGGCGGGCGGCGCGGAAGCCGCCAGCGGGGCTGCCGGAACTGCTCCGGTCGTTCAAGCCCTCGCCCCACAGGCGCCGGTCGCGGTCGCCGCTGGCGATCGGGGTCGGCGCGGAGACGGCGACCGCAAGGGCCGCCGTTCCCGAACCTACGTGCGGCCCTACTACGGGTCCTTCGGCTGGTACGGCGGTTTCGATCCCCTCTGGCCCTACGCCTGGTCGCCGTACTCCTACGGCTACGGACCGTACGGCTGGGCTTCCGGTCCGGTCGGCTATGCGGACGCGGGTGCGCTCGACATCAACACCCGGCCCAAGAAGGCCTCCGTCTACATCGACGGCGAGCTGGTCGGGCGGGTCGACGGCTTCGACGGCTTCCCGCGCTACCTCTGGTTGCGCGACGGCAGCTACCGGCTCGCGATCTTCATGGAGGGCTACGAGACCCTGGAGCGCCGGATCCGCGTTCAACCGGGTGTGGTCATCCGGATCGACGAGGATCTCGTCCCGGGGACCGCGGAACGGCCGCGGCCCGCGCCGCCGAGGCCGTCCCCGGCGCACGCGGCGCCGGAAGGCGAGTCGTGGAGAGTCGAGAACCGTGGCCGTTCGATCGAGCAGGACCAGCGGCAGGATCCGGCCCGGCTGCGGGTGGAGGTCGAACCCGCCGACGCCGTCGTCTACCTGGACGGCCGTCTGCTGGGGAGCGGCGCGGATCTGGCGAGCCTCCACTCGGCGCTGATCGTCGATCCGGGCGCCCACCGGCTCGAGGTGACGCGTCCCGGCTACATAGCCGAAGTGCGGGCGTTCGAAGCGGCGCGGGGAGAAGACGTGGCCCTGCGCATCGTGCTCCGGGAGGAGTGAGCTTCTGCCGGGAGAAGTCAACCTCCGCCTCGCGTCGACATAGAGAAGTAGCCATGCTACCATGACTCCCGTGGTGCATGAACTCGCGAGCCGTACCGGGGCGCGCGCCGGTGCGCCCGCCTGGCCCGCGCCGCGCGGCGCCGAGCCCCTGCGAGTGCTGGTTGCCTCGCCGCTTGGTTCGCTGGGGCTGGAGTTCATCGGTCGGCTGATCACCCGGTTGATCATCGCGCCGAAGGGCGCCGAGAAGGCGCTGTTCACTTCCTTGGGGTCGGTGGAGACGACCGACTTCGTCGACGAGGCCCTGGGTCGTCTGTCGGAGTACTTCGCCGGCGCCCGACGAAACCTCGATTTGCCCTACGACCTGGATCGGACCGGGATCGATGCCCTGTCCCGGCGCATCTTCGAGGAGACGGCCCGGATTCCCTACGGCCATACGCGCACCTACCGTAATGTGGCCACCTCATCCGGCCAGGCGGGCGCCTACCGCCTGATCCGTTCCAGGCTGATGGCCAACCCGTTGCCGATCCTCGTGCCGTGCCACCGGGTGGTGCCGCGCCGGAGCGGTCCCGGGTCCTACATCGGCGGCGAGAAGCGCAAGGCGCACCTGCTCGCCCTGGAACGCAAGCACGCCGAGGACTAGCTCCTGCGGCGGGCGTCCTCCCAGATCGCCTCCAGGGCCTGATCGAAGCTGCGTTTCGGGCGCCAGCCCAGAGCGCGTAGACGGCTGGCGTCGCCGCACATCACGGGAACGTCCGCAGGTCTCATGCGGTCGGAGTCCTGCCGGATCTCGACCTTCAGGCCGCTCAGCCGGATGAGTCGCCCGAGTGCCGACTCGAGTTCGATCGCCTCCCCGCGGGCGACGTTGTAGGCGCTGCCCGGTTCACCGCATTCAACCAGGAGCGCGTAGGCATCGGCGCCGTCGTCGACATGAACGAAGTCCCGCCGGGGGGTCAGGTTGCCGACGCGAAGCACGGGTTCCTCCCGGCCCGCTTCGATCGCCGCGACTTGGGTTGCGAACGAGGGGAGCGCGAAGTTGGCGCCCTGTCCAGGTCCGATCAGGTTGAAGGAGCGGACCACGATGGCGCCCAGGGGAAGGCTCAGCCGTTCGACCGCGGCCTTGGTCAGGGCGTAGGGCGAACCCGGTTCGAGGCCGCGGGTCTCGCGCACCGGCAGTTCCGCTTCCGGCACCGGACCATAGACCTCCGCGCTCGAGGCGACGACCAGCCGGCACGCTTCGGACGAGGCGCGGGCCGCGCGGACGACGTGTTCGGAACCCTCCACGTTGACCCGGTAGTAGTCGTCGATTTGCCGCCAGGACGCCATCACGTCGGAAAGGCCGGCCAGGTGGACGACCGCATCCGGCGCCGCATCCCTGAACACGCGGTCGACCGCGTCACGATCGCGGATGTCGAGGGTGATGCGCTCGACGGGGACGCGGGCGCCGGCGTCGTCGTCGTTGGCGATGACCGTCCCCGGGGCATGGCAGGCGATGACGGCGGCCCCCCGTGCGACCAGTCGCGGCACCAGGCGGCCGCCAACGAACCCCTCGGCGCCGGTGACGAGGACGCGCTTCACGCTTCGGCCTTGCCCTGTCCCAGCCGTTCAAAGTAGTCGTCAAGGCCTGACGTCCACTCTTCGACTCGCCGGTTGGTGATGGACTCGAAGCGGGCCACATCAAGCACCGAGTAGGCCGGCCGGACTGCGGGACGAGGCATGTCGGCGGTTGCGATCGGCTCCACTTCGGCGTTCAGGCCGAGGGCGTCGACGACGGCGACCGCGAAGCCGTGCCAGGAGGTGGCGGGTGCGTTGCAGTAGTGGACGATGCCGTCGGCGCCGGCCGCCTGGAGGTCGACGAGAGCGCGGGCGAGGTAGGGCGCATAGGTCGGGCAGCCGATCTGGTCGGAGACGACGCGGAGCGGCTCCCCACGGCCGAGGCGGGCGGCGATCGCGGAGACGAAGTTCCGTTGGCGCGCGGACGCGCCAACCGGGTTCCGTTCCGCCGCCCGCGGCCGGTCGTCGGAACCCGTACGCGTTTGGCGCGCGGACGCGCCAACCGGGTTCCTGCCCTCCGGCCCGAACACCCAGCTCGTGCGGACCACGAGTCCGCCCGCATCGGTGACGGCCTGCTCGGCGCCGAGCTTCGAGCGTCCGTAGGCGGTGTCGGGCGCTGTCTCATCGTCTTCGCGGTAGGGCCTCCGGCCGCCGCCGTCGAACACGTAGTCGGTCGAGACGTGGATCAGGCGGCAGGCCCGCGGGAGGGCGGCCGCCAGCCGCGCGGGGGCCCTGCCGTTGATCTCCAGGGCGGCCTCGGGATCCGTCTCGCAGCCGTCGACGTCGGTGCAGGCGGCGCAGTTGTAGACGGCGGCGGCGCCGAAGCGGGCGGCCAGTGCCGCGGTTGCCTGGGTGTCCGTGACGTCCGCGCGCCGCCGGTCGGCGGCCAGGACATTCGCGCCTCGGCGGCGCAGCTCGTCGGCGACCTCCCTTCCGAGTTGACCCGCCGCGCCGAGCACCACGGCGCGGGCGCCGGCACCGGGGAAAGCGGCGGTCACAACGCTTCGCTCTGGCCGCCGGTGATGTCGAAGAAAGCGCCGACGCTCTTCAGCGTCACGAGCAGGCGGTACTGGGTGTCGCGGCGGAGCGCGGTGCGGAAATCGGCGATCTCGAACCGCAGACCGTAGCAGCAGGCCCTGAAGTCGACCACGTGACGCTGGATCTGGATGAGCTTCTGCTCGATGTCGTAGCTCACCATGCTGTTCACCCGCAGCTTGCCCGGGATCAGGTCGAGGCCGGTCGAGACCTGCGCGTGGTGGCGCCGCGTCCGATCGAGTTCCGGGTTGCGCCGGACCGCCCAGCGCAGGCCGACCGAACCCGTCCGGCCGATACCGAGGCTGCCCGAGATGGCTGTAGAGGAGACCTGCGAGAACAGGGTGTCGTAGAGCGCGTCGAAGCGGACCCCGGTGCGCCGCGACGGATTGAAGCGCAGCAGGGCGCCGACCGGACCGTTCTGGCTGGTCAACGACCGGTCGAGGGAGCGCAGCAGCGGTTGGTCGGCGTCGAGCGACACGTCCCGGAAGAACTGGACCGACAGGATCTCGAAGGCGCCCCCGGCGGCGGGATCGGCCGGTTTGGCGAGGAGCCGGTTGAACAGACTGATGCGGGCGACGTTGCGGCCGCGGAGGTTGTCGATCTCGTCGAAGAGCGGAATGCGGAAGCGTTCATCGTAGTCCTGGAAGTAGCCGTAGGCGATTCGGGGTTCGATGACGTGCTTGAGTCTCGAGAAGCGCCCTTCCTCGCCCAGTTCGAAGATGCGCGAAAAGCCGGGGCCGACGATCTCGGCGCGCGCCGTCGGCACCACGCGCATCAGATCTTCTCCCCGAAAGTCCGTGGTCGTCATCGTCGCCCGCCGTTCCTCGGCGCTGATCAGGCTGTCTTCGTACCAGGTCAGGTGACCGCCCGCGGTAAGCGACAGCGAGAACCAGCTCGCCAGCGGAATCGGAACGCTGATCTCCGGCTCGAGATGGCCGCGCCCGTAGCGGGCGATCCGTCGCGCCGACCTGTTCGTGTCGAGGTAGTGCAGCGAACTCTTCACCTGGAAGTAGAGCGGCGACTTTCCGAGGCGCGTGGAGCGCAGCTTGTACTCGATCTCGGGCAGCTGGCGCAGTTGAATCTCGCGGCTGGCCGAGATGAAGGTCTTGCGCTGGTCGAGCTGGACGTTGAGCGACTGGTTGCCCCAGTTTCGCGAGACGAAGGCCGTCGAGTAGAGCTGGCGCAGGCTGTTGCGGTCGACCCGGCGTTCGAAGTCGCGGAAGAACTCGAAGTCGGACACGTCCTCGAAGCGGATGACGCCGCGGAATCCTCCGGGCAGGTCGCGCGACTGGTGGTTCCAGCGCATGCGCCAGCGACGCTCGCCGCGCTCCGTGTCGTCGATCAGGTAGCCGTCGAACTCGCCTGCCGTCCCCTCACTGGGCCGGTAGCGGAACTCCGTGCCGAGCCCCCAGAAGGCCTCGGTGGAGAAGGCCTGATTGCCGTTGCTCGGCGCTCCGGCGTAGAGGTCCGCGTTGAAGGTGGCGTCGTAGCTCCTGTTGATCGCCCAGTAGTAGGCGAGACCGAGCGACGGGCCGCGCCTGGTGGAAAAGCCCGGCTTCGGCGTCAGGAAGCCGCTCACTCTGGAACTCTGGACCGGCCACAGCATGTACGGCAGATAGACGAGCGGCACCTTCCTGGTCCGGAAGGAGACGCCGCGGGTCTTCGCGTAGCCGTTGGCGTTCACGTCGACCCGTTTCGCGCGGAAGCTCCAGTCCGGCGCCCGGCCGTCGTCCTCGACTTCGCAGGCGGTGAACTGGGCGTCGAGGATGGTGAACCGGTCCTCGCTCAGCATGTGGACCGCCGCGCCGGTGAAGAAGAGGTCGGCGCCGATGTTCCCGTCCGCGTCGAAGATCGAGGCCGTTTCGGCCGCCACGTCGAACTCGAGTCGCGAACCCCGCAACACTTCGTTGCCTCGCATCAGAACGACCGGCCCCTCGGCCTCGAAGCGTTCGTTCGCGTGGTCGTACACCGCCCGGTCGCCCGAGACCTGGGAATCGCGGAGCCGGATCCAGAATCCGTTCGACAGTGTGTGTTGCTCCTCGAACGTGCCTTCCATGGCGCCGGCCCAACCTTCCACGTGTCCAGGGCCGGACTCGTCCTCGACCGCGAAGCTGAAGGAGGTGGCGCCGGGGGGCGGCGGCGGGCCGGTATCGGCGGGTTCTTCCTCCACGGCTTCTGCTCCGTCGGGGGCGGGTTCTTCGACCGCGGCCGTAGCGTCTTCGGGGGTCGCCTGGGCGGTTTCAGGCTCCTGAGCCACGGCGGCGGCCGTGATGGTCAGAGCCAGCAACAGGGCGGCGACCGGTTGGTCAGCGCTAGACATCTCGGCTATGGACCACCGTCAGGATCGTGATGACGGCTCTGCCATCCGGGACGCCCTGTGCATGGTGGTCATGGTAGCAATCGCCGGGCCAACTCCGGACATCGGTCCCGGTCGGTTGACAGTCCCGCTGGCCCGTTTCAGAGTGATCGCACTGTGCGTCTTCTCGGCATCGACCTCGGCGAGAAGCGGGTCGGTGTGGCGACGGGGGATTCGCGGATCGGCGTCGTGGTGCCGCACTCGACGATCCGGCGTCGGAACGACCGGCAGGTGATCGCCGAACTGGCCGTCCTGGCCGCCGAGTCGGAGTCGGAGGTGCTGGTGGTCGGCGAGCCGAGGCGCCTGGACGGTTCCGTGGGACCGGCGGTCGAACGCGCCCGTGCCTTTGCGCGCAAGCTCGGCGAGGCCTGCGATCTGCCGGTGCGGACGGTGAACGAGTCCCTGACCTCGGTGGAGGCGGAGCGCCGGCTGCGGGCGGCCGGGGTCGATCCGCGCCGGCACCCGGAACGGGTCGACGCGGTGGCGGCGCAGATCCTCCTCGAGGAGGAGCTCGGCCGGGAGACCGGATGAAGCGCAAGACGCCGCCGCGACGTCGGCGCAGACGGCGTCTGCTGCCGTGGCTCGCGGTCGGCGCGGCTCTGGCGCTGGCGGCTCTCGCCGCCGCGGCGGCCGGTCTCGTCGCCTGGGCGGAACGGGAACTCGAGCGGCCGCTGGGTTCGGACCACGTGGAGTTGGTCATCGAGCGAGGCGCTCCCCTGACGGCGATCCTCGACCAGTTGTCCGCGGCGGAGGTCATCGGCGATCCGTTGCTGGCCCGTCTCTACCTCGACTACCGGCGTCCCGAGGACGTGTTGCAGGCCGGCGAGTACCGCTTCGAGCAGCCGATGAGCACGGTGGAGGCGCTCGACCTCGTGATCCGGGGCGAAATCGTGACCTACCCGGTGACGGTGGTCGAGGGTCTGACGCTGCGGGAGACGGCGGAGCACCTGGCCTCGGAGGGCTTCGGAGAGCTGGACGCGTTCCTCGCGGCGATGTCCTCGCCTGGCGTGATCGCCGACCTGGACCCTGAGGCGGAATCGCTGGAGGGCTACCTCTTTCCCGACACCTACGCTTTCCCTCGAGGCACCGGGGAAGCCGACATCGTCGACGCGATGGTTCGCAACTTCCGCCGCCGCGTCGAGGATCACCTGGACGCCGCCGCCGGCCACGGTCTCGATCCGCGGGGCCTCGTGACCCTGGCGAGCATCGTCGAGAAGGAGGCCGGGGCGATCGAGGAGCGCCCCCTGGTCTCGGCCGTCTTCCACAACCGGCTGGAGCGCGGCATCGGCCTCTACGCGGATCCGACGATCATCTACGCGCTGAAGATGGCCGGCACCTGGGACGGCAACCTGCGCCGGCGCGACCTCGAACTCGACTCGCCCTACAACACCTACGTCCACCCCGGCCTGCCGCCGGGTCCGATCTGCTCGCCCGGCGAACACAGCCTGCGCGCCGCGGCCCGGCCCGCCGACGTCCCCTATCTCTACTTCGTGAGCAGGAACGACGGTACCCATGTGTTCGCCGAGACCCTTGCCGAGCACAACCGCAATGTGGCCCGCTGGCAGGTCCGCTACTGGCGCGAGCGGCGGTAGGCGGGTCGCTGACCTGGACGGGCGCACTCCGCCAGAGTTCGGGAGCCACGCCTCCCTTCTGGCCGGCACAACCTGGGCGTCCACCGGGCTAAGCTCCATGCCCGATGCACCTGCCTACGCTCAACGCCATCCTGAACGCCACGGCGGCGACGTTGCTGGTCATCGGCTACGTGCTGATCCGCCGCGGCAACAGGGAGCGGCACAAGCAGGTCATGCTGTCGGCGCTCGGATGCTCGGCGGCGTTCCTGATCTCCTATCTCTACTACCACTACCAGGTCGGCTCGGTTCACTTCGAGGGCGAGGGGACCGTGCGGACCGTCTATCTGGGCATTCTGCTGACCCATACGGTGCTGGCGGCCGCGGTGCCGTTTCTGGCGATCATCACCGTCGTCCTTGGTCTTCGGGGCCGGTTCGAGCGGCACAGGAAGATCGCCCGCGTGACGCTGCCGATCTGGCTCTACGTGTCGGTGACCGGGGTGGTCGTGTACTGGATGCTGTATCGCATGTCGTGGTGACGTCGGCGGCAAACCGTGTGCGCGCCGTCGGCGTGCTGCTTCTGGCGGCGGGCCTGCTGGCGGCGCTTGCCGCCGCCCAGGAACCCGAGTGGCGGCTCGCCGAGTGGACCAGCGATGAGCGGGAGTTCTTCCTCGACGGGCCCCAGTTCCTGCTCGCGCCGGCGGAACTGGAGCGAGTGCGGAATCTGGATCCCTTGTCCCGACTGGAGTACATCGACACCTTCCTGGACCGCGGCAGGGTGGCCGAGGCGGTCGAGCACCGGCGGCAGCGGGTGCGCATGGCCGGTCTGCCCTTCTTCGATGTCCGGGCCCGGTTGCTGTTCCTCCACGGCGAGCCGGACGCGATCGACCCGGTCGACTGCGACCAGACGTTCCGGCCGCTCCAGCTCTGGCGCTACGGGCCGGAGGACGGCGAGCACACGAACCTCGTCATCTACCAGCCGAAGCCGGCCGAGGTCTTCCGGCTGTGGTTGCCGGAGGACACGAAGCGTGCCCTCTACATGCCGGAGATGGAGTACTTCCTCGAACAGTACGAGGAACTCCGCGGCCTGCTCCGGGCCCGCCGCTTCGATCTGCAGGTCTGCGAGAAGGCACGCCGGGTCGACGAGATCACGGGTATCCGCGGCCTGTTCGGCTTCCGCCGCGACCGTCGCAGCGACGACGACTTCCTGGCCTGGGTGGCGCCGCCCGCGGATGTCGAGGCGTGGGCGGGAGAGGCAGCAGCCGACGTCGTGCCCGGGCCGGCGCCGCTGGAACTGGAGGATCCGATCCTCACCTTTCCGGAGCAGCGCGGGCAGCGGATCCTCACGCGGATTCTCCTCTCGCTGCCCCCGGGCGCTCCGGTCGAG
Organism: Acidobacteriota bacterium; assembly: GCA_026707325.1. Taxonomy (GTDB): domain Bacteria; phylum Acidobacteriota; class Thermoanaerobaculia; order Multivoradales; family Multivoraceae; genus Multivorans. The sequence continues at coordinate 44,113 of JAPOXA010000062.1, forward strand.
CCCTTCGTCGACGACGCCGGCAGGCAGCAGACGCGGATCAACGTGGAGGGCATGGTCGAACTGCCGGGCCGGGTCTTCGACACCTTCAAGATGCGGTTCGTCGGCGGCGCGCCGGAACCGGACCGCTCTCTGGCGCTGCCGGTCGAGCAGCTCTTCCGGCCGGGTTCGGTCCTCCTGCTCCGGCTCCTCGTCCGTGACGAGGTCGGCGGCGCGGCCGCGTTCGCCTCGGTACCGGTCGAGGTGCCGCTGCGGCCCGAGGCGGTTCCCGTCGAACCCGAAGATCAGTTGCGGCTGGTCATGGCGACCGAGGACCTGCCGGAGACCGTGCTCGACGCGCGGAACGCGATCATGCTGGTGCCGCCCGAGAGCGAGGTGGTGCTCGGTCTCTGGCGGGCCGATACCTTGATCACGGGCGAGGACATCGTCGCCGTGCGCTTTCTGGTCGACGGCAGGGTCCAGGTGACCCGCCGCCGGCCGCCGTTCACCGCCGAGGTCCGGCTGGCCAAGTACCCGGAAGAGCAGGTGGTCCGGGTCGAGGGCCTGAACGCGGAGCGCGAGGTCGTGGACGCCGACGAGATCGTGCTGAACCAGCAGCGGGGCGAGCTCCGCGTGACGATCAACGAGCCGCGCCGGGGCGCCCGCGTCTCGGGCAAGGTGGAGGCGTCGGCGACGGTCGTCGTGCCCGAGGAGCGCATCGTCGAGGAGGTCGAGTTCAGCGTCGGCGGGGAGGTTCAGACCGTCCTGAGCCAGGCGCCCTGGCGGGCCGAGGTCGAAGTGCCCCCCGGCGCGGGCGAGCAGGATCTCGTCTATCTGACGGTCGCGGCGACGCTCGACGACGGAAGCCGCGCCGAGGACGTCCGCTTCCTGAACGCGCCCGCCTTCACCGAGTCTCTGGAGGTCGATCTCGTCGAGCTCTACACCACGGTGGTGGACGGTCAGAACCGGCCGGTGACCAGTCTGGCCGAGAGCGACTTCACCGTCTTCGAGGACAAGCGGCGGCAGGAACTCGCGAAGTTCGAGCTGGTCGAGGACCTGCCGCTCACCCTGGGGGTGGTGATCGACACCTCGGGCTCGATGGAGACGTCGCTGGGCGAGGCACGGCGGACCGCCTCGCAGTTCCTGACGAACATGATCACGCCGCGCGACCGATCCTTCGCCGTGGCGTTCGCCTCGCGGCCCGCGCTGTTGATCGGCCGGACCTCGGACGTCAGCGCGGTGGCCTCGGTGATCCAGAGACTGCGGGCCGCGGGCGCCACGGCCCTGCACGACGCGGTGATCACCAGCCTCTACTACTTTCGGGGCGTCCGGGGCCGCCGGGCGCTCGTGCTGCTGTCGGACGGGGAGGACACGTCGAGCACGGTCGAGTTCCGGGACGTCGAAGAGTACGCGCGGCGCTCGGGCGTCGCGATCTACACGATCGGTCTCGGCGTCGGCCGCACCCAGATGATCCTGCGCAACAAGCTGAACGACCTCGCGAAGGCCACCGGAGGGCGCTCGTTCTTCATCTCCAAGGCCGAGGACCTCGCGCCGGTCTACGACGACATCGAACGCGAACTGCGCTCCCAGTACCTGCTCGCCTACACCTCCGACCGCGGCGGCGAAAGTGACGAATACCGCGAGGTCGAAGTGCGGGTGAAGGGGCGCTTCAAGGCGCGGACGATCAGCGGCTACTACCCGTGACCGGGGGCGCCGGCCGCCGGCGGTTCGCGCTCGCGCTGCTGCTCGCCGTCTCCGCGCCGGTCGCGGCCCAGGAGAAGGACGGCGTGCGGACGGTCTCGTTCGAGCGGCTGAACCGGGTCTACGAGCAGTTGATCGAGGACCTCTCCCTCATCCGGATCGGCCCGGCCGAGGTGGCCCTGCGCTCTCCCGAGCACTCCCTGACCGTCAGTCGCCACGCGGCGACGCTTGCCGCCGGCGACGCCGACGTCTTCGAGGCCGAGATCGAGCTGGACATCTCCGGTTCGGGGCGGATCGCCGCGGACGTGGTCATCGGCAGCCTGGAGAGCCAGTTGACCCAGGAACTCGTCGTACCTGCCCAAACGCTCCGTCTGGAGGGTGCGATCTCCATCCGGCGCGGCGACGACGGCTACTGGATCCGCACGGAACGCATGCCGGCGACGACCCAGGTGCGGATCGAGAGCGAGCTCGGCACCCAGCTCTTCACGGTCTGCCGGCAGATGGCCCTGGTCCTGGTCAGTCTGGACTGCGAAGCGATCGAGCGCGCCGTCACCCTGATCAGCGTTCCGCTGCCCGAGGCGGGCGGCGAGTACCTGATCGCCCTGGAGGACACGACGCCGGAAGAAAGAGGGGAACTCGACCGGTTTCTGCTGCAGCACCGGACGCCCTGAACGGCCTGGCCCCGGGGGCCGCGTGAACCCCGGAGTTGGCGGGCACCCCTGGTGGCGTGTCCCCGCGCCACCAGCGCCACAGTCCGAGCGCCCGTCTTCGGGCGTTCGGATGTCATCCGGTAGGATTCGCGCCGCTCGGCCGCTACGGCCGACCAGGAGTTGAAACGCATGGCAACCCGTCGGATGATCTCGCGCCTCTTCTACTTCACGATCGAAGACGAGGGCATCCTCGCCGAGTCGTTCGGGGGGCTGGATTCGGACACTTTCGCGATCGCCTACAAGGTCGAGGACACGGACGACGTCTTCGTCATGACCAGCGAGACGCGGGACGCGCTGGACCGTTCGGACGTGCCGTACAACCTGCTCGCCGAGGAGGACGGTTCGAAGATCGCCCTCTTCCACTCCCCGCTCTCGCGCGAGGAGCTGTCGGACTTCGAGGAACCGCTGAAGGCGCTGGCGCTGGCGTACCGGGCGATCGCCATGGCCTGCGTCGGCGTGAACGGCGAATCGGATCTCGGCTTCGACCTGAGCGAGGGGATGCGCAACTACACGTACTTCACCGCGCCGGCCGGCCACACTTTCATCTGGCGGCTGTTCACCCACCGCGACGAGGCGCGCCAGTTCCTGGACAAGCTGACGATCGGCGACAAGAACGCCCTGGAGTGGGCCGAGGCGATCCCGATGGAGTCCATGGCCGAACTCACCGGCTTTCACTGAGCCGCAGTTGAACCGCCTCGATTCCGAACTGCCGGCCGGCACCTACACCGTCTCCGAGTTCGCCTGGGAGATGAAGGGCCTGCTCGCCGACGCGTACCCCTCGGTCTGGGTCGCCGGCGAAGTGCAGCGGCTGCGGTCGGCGGCCAGGGGCCAGCTCTACTTCGAGTTGATCGAGAAGGGCCGCGGCGACCGGATCCGGGCGAAGCTCGACTGCGTGCTCTGGGCGGACGAGCGCGCCGTCACCGAGGCTGAACTGCGCGAGGCCGGAGTCGAACTGGCCGAGGGTGTCGTGCTGCGCTGCTGCGGCCGTCCCGAGTTCTGGCCCGGCGGCGGCCGGCTCCAGTTCACGGTCCGCGAGGTCGATCCGCTGTTCTCGCTCGGCGCGCTCGAGAAGCGGCGCCGGGAGACGCTCCGGGCGCTCGAAGCCGAGGGTCTGCTCGAGCGCAACAAGAAGCTGGCGCTGCCGCCGGCGCCCTTGGAGATCGGGCTCATCACGTCCGAGGGGAGCGCCGCCTACCACGACTTTCTCGACACGCTGGTCAACTCCGGCCTGGGCTTTCGCGTGTACCTCGTCCATTCGGCGGTCCAGGGAGCGGCGGCCGAGGCGGAGATCGACCGCGCCTTCGATCTGCTCGGCGCCTACGCGCGCGGCGGCCGCCGGCTCGATGCGATCGCCCTGATCCGGGGCGGCGGGTCGCGCTCCGATCTGGCCACGTTCGACAGTCGCCGGGTGGCGCGCGCGGTGGCCCGGTCGCCGGTGCCGACGATCTGCGGCATCGGCCACCAGATCGACGTGTCGATCGCGGACGTTGTCGCCCACACCTCCTGCAAGACTCCGACGGAAGCGGCCGAGTTCCTGGCCGGCAGGGTCGGCGAGGCGGCGTACCGGGTGGAGGAGGCGGGCCGTGCTCTCGCGAGGCAGGCCACGGACCTCTTGCGCTCCGCACGGCAACGCGTCTCTTCCCTCCCGCCGCGGCTGGCGTCGCCGAGCCGTGCTCTGCTCAGGAACCGCGTCCGCGACTGCCGGGCCTTCCGGCGCGACCTGGGGCGGGCGGCCGGGAGAGCGCTGTCGGAGCGGACCGCCGAGTGCCGGCTGGCGGTGAACCGGGCGCGGACCGCCGCCCAGCGGCTCGTGGCGGCCGCCAGGAGGCAGGAGGAGGTTCGGCGCGACGGCCTGGTCCGCGGCGCGCTCAAGCCGGTTGGCCGGGCGGCCGAGCGAGTGGAGGCGCACGGCCGGCTGTGCGAGCAACTCTCGCCGGAGCGGACGCTCGCCCGCGGTTTCAGCATCACCCGCCGCGCTGACGGCGGGCTCGTGCGGCAGGTGTCGGAGGTGGCGGCTGGCGACGAACTTCGTACGCGGCTCGCCGACGGCACGGTGGCGAGCACCGTCGACTCGCGCGCTACGGCTGGCAAGGAGACGGCATGAGCGACGACCGGACCGGTGGTGACGTGGCCGAGCTGAGCTTCAGCGAGGCGATGGAAGAACTCGAGAGCGTGCTCCGGCGGATCGAGGGCGACGAGATCGATGTCGATCAACTGGGCCGCGAGCTGGGCCAGGCGGCGCGGTTGCTCGAGGTCTGCCGGAAGAAGATCCGCCGGGCCGAGGTCGAGGTCCGGCAGATCGTCGAGCAGATCGAGGAAGACGGGGTCGACTCGGGAGCCGCGACGCCGGAGGCGCCGGAGGCCGAATCGTCCGCAACGGAGCCCGCGTCGCCCGACGACCAGGACGACATCCCGTTCTGATGTTCGAGCGCCAGAAGACAGGCTCCGTCGTCTGCCCCGGCTGCGGTCGGCTGGTCGGCGTGCAGGACGAGCGCTGCTGGAACTGCGGCCGGACCCGGCCCAGCCTGTTCGGCTTCTCGCGCGCCCTGCAGAACCTCGGCAACGAGGCGGTGTTCTCCACCGTCGTGATCGGCCTCTGCGTCGTCATCTACCTGCTGGAACTCCTGATGGCCCCCGGCCGGGTCAACACGCAGCTCGGCTTCGGTTTCCTGGCGCCGGACCTCGAGGTCGGCGTCCGGCTCGGCGCCAGCGGCGCGTTGATCGTCTTCGACTACGACCGCTGGTGGACCATCCTGAGCGCCGGCTGGCTGCACGGCGGCCTGCTGCACATCGCCTTCAACATGTACTGGGTGCATCAGCTCGGGCCGGTCATGGCCCGGCTCTACGGCGTTCCCCGGGCGGCGATCATCTACCTGCTCTCCTCGGCGATGGGATTCCTGGTGACCAGCGCCATGCCGATCGTGGCGCCCTGGATGCCATTCACTCACCGTGCCAGTGTGACCCTGGGCGCTTCGGCGGCCGTGTTCGGCTGGCTGGGAGCGTTGATCTGCTACTCGCGGCAGAGTGGCGGGCGGATGTTCATGAGGCAGGTGCTCGGCATGGCGATACCCCTGGTGCTGTTCGGCCTGCTGATCCCGGGAATCGACAACTGGGCTCATCTCGGCGGGCTGGCCGGTGGATACCTGCTGGCGAGCCGCTACGGCCCGAACACGGAAGAACGCCCAGGGCAGGTTCTCGTCGCTCTCGTGCTGCTCGTCGTATCCCTGCTGGCGGTGCCGCTCTCGTTCATCTCCTGGTCGATCTGATCGGCCAGGAGCCGACTCCGCCGGTCGGCGAATAACTTTTCGCCAAAGTGGTGTACTATTCGTGGCCTTGTGATTCGGGCTGCGATCGCCGGGGCGTCCGGCTACAGTGGAGCGGAACTCGTCCGGTGGCTTCAGGGCCACCCGGAAGTGGAGCTTGGTGCGCTGGCGGCGGGCCGCCAGGCCGGCCGCTCCGCGAGTGACGTGTTCCCCCACCTGGGCGACGCCGTCACCGCCGATCTGGTGGGGACGGACTGGGATCGCCTGGGTGCCGCCGACGTCGTCTTCCTGGCTCTGCCGCATGGCGAGGCGCTCGGCGCCGCGGGCCGGCTGCTCGAGGCCGGGGCCAGGGTCATCGATATCGGCGCGGACTTCCGGCTCCAGAGCCCCTCCGCCTACCGGCATTGGTACGGCGGTGAGCACACGGCCACGGACCTTCTGGCTGAAGCTGTCTACGGCCTGACGGAGTGGCGGCGCTCCGCGGTGGCCAGAGCGCGCCTGGTCGCCAATCCCGGCTGCTACCCGACCGCCTCGGCCCTGGCGCTCAAACCGCTCTTCGAGCACTTCGGCGATCGCGTCGCCGGCGCGGTGGTGATCGACGCGAAGTCGGGCGTCTCGGGCGCGGGCAGGAACGCCCGGGACGGCTACCAGTACTCGGAGCTGAACGAGAACCTGAAGCCCTACGGTTCGGGCGTTCATCGCCACCAGCCCGAGATCGAGCAGGAACTCGCCGTCTCCGGCGTGGCGCCCCGGGTGTTCTTCTCGCCCCATCTCGTGCCGATGACCCGGGGCATCCTCGCCGCCTGCTACGTGCCGATGACCGCGCCGCCGAGCCGCGACGAGCTCGAGGCGGCCTACCTCGATCGCCATGCCAGCGAGCCCTTCGTGCGGGTGCTGACCGGTTCGGCCTTGCCCCAGACGAAGGCCACCCTGGGCTCCAACTACTGCGACCTCGCCGTCCGCGTCGATGCCGAACGCGGGCTCGCGGTCGTGTTCTCGGCGCTCGACAACCTCGTCAAGGGAGCCGCCGGCCAGGCGGTGCAGAACATGAATGTGATGTTTGATCTTCCAGAAACGACAGGCCTCTCAGCCGTGCCGGTGTTCCCGTGAGTTGCGGCGTCACTGCCCCGCGGGGCTTCGTTGCCGCGGGCGTTCACTGCGGCCTCAAGAAGCGGCGGCTCGATCTCTCGATCATCGCCTCCACGGCGGACGAGCCGTCGGCAATGGCGGCCGTGTTCACGCGCAACCAGGTCCAGGCGGCGCCCGTCGTCTACTGCCGCGAGGTCGTGGCGGGCGGTCGGGCGCGAGCGATCGTGGCAAACAGCGGCAACGCGAACGCCTGCACGGGCGAGCCGGGCCTGGCCGACGCGCGGGCGATGGCCGAGCGGGCCGGTGCGGCGCTCGACATGGATCCGGGCCACGTCCTTGTCGCCTCGACCGGCGTGATCGGGGTCCCTCTGCCGATGCCGACCGTGCTCGCCGGCATCGACCAGGCGGCGACCGAGCTCGGGCCGGGGGGCGGCGTGTCGGCGGCGGAGGGGATCCTGACGACGGACACCCGGCCGAAGATCAAGGTCGAGAAGGTCGGCCTCGCGGGTGGCGAGGTGACGATCGGCGGCATCGCGAAGGGGGCCGGGATGATGGCGCCGGACATGGCGACCACCCTGGCCTTCGTCACGACGGACGTGAAGGCGTCGCCGGAGATGCTCGACCTCGCCCTGCGGAAGGCGGTGGAGCCGACCCTCAACAGCGTCACCGTCGACGGCGACACGAGCACGAACGACTGCGTCCTGATGCTCGCCAACGGCGCCGCCGGCGTCGAGGCCGGGTCCGCGGACGATCTGGAGCGCTTCACGGCCGGTCTGCAGCGTGTCCTCGGCCGGCTCGCGGTCGCCCTGATCGCCGACGCCGAGGGCGCGAACCGCGTGATCGAGGTCCGGGTGAAGGGCGCGCGCACCGACGCGGCGGCTCGGCAGGTCGCGAACACGATCGCCAACTCGCCCCTGGTCAAGACGGCCTACCGTTCCGGTCAGCCGAACTGGGGCCGGTTCATGGGGGCGATCGGGCGTGCCGACGTCGACATCGTCGAGCAGCGGATCGGCATCGCGGTGCTGGCAGACGGCGAGCGGGTCGAAGTCGTGCGCGGCGGCCTGGGCGTCAGCGACAACCTCGAGGGTCTGGCGCGGACGATGCTCGCGGACCACACCGTGCTCGAGGTCGATCTCGGCCTCGGTTCCGGCCGCTGGACGGTCTGGACCTGCGACCTTTCCGAGGGCTACATCGAGATCAACGCCAGCTACATCAGTTGAGGGCGGGCGCGGCAATGAAAGCAGAGCGGGATCTCGGCCAGGAAATGGCGGCGGCGCTGCGCTACGCCTCGGCGTGGCGCGGCAAGCGCGTCGTCGTCAAGTACGGCGGCCGCGCGATGGCCGGCGAGGAGTTCGGCACCCTGATCGAGGACCTGGTGCTGCTGCGGAGCGCCGGGTTGCGCCCGATGCTGGTTCACGGCGGCGGGGCCGAGATCTCGACGATGCTCGAGACGATGGGCATCGAGCCGCGCTTCGTCGACGGTCTTCGGGTCACGGACAAGGACACGATGCGGGTGGTCGAGATGGTCCTCGGCGGTTCGGTCAACAAGCGTCTGGTGGGGATGATCCAGCGCGCCGGCGGCCGCGCGGTCGGCCTCACCGGCAAGGACGGCGACCTGCTGCGGGTGCGTCCCCACGCGCGGGCGGACGAACTCGGCTTCGTCGGCGAGATCGAGAAGGTCGACACCTCGCTGCTCGACCAGCTCACGAACTCCGGCTACGTGCCGGTGATCGGCTCGCTCGGCGTGGGGCCGGGTGGCGACACCTACAACGTCAACGCCGATACGGCGGCCGCGGCGCTCGCCGCCGAGGTCTCCGCCGAGAAGCTCCTCCTGCTCACCGACGTGCGCGGGATCAACGACAACGGCGCGTTCCGGTCGCGGCTCTCCCCCGCGGAAGCCCAGGAGCTGATCGACTCCGGCGTCGTGTCCGCCGGCATGGTGCCGAAGGTGCGAGCCTGCCTCAGCGCCATCGAGGCCGGAGTCGGGAGCGCCCACATCGTCGCCGCCGGCGAACCGCACGGGCTCCTGGTGGAACTCTTCACCGAAGGCGGCATCGGAACGATGATCAAGCCCGCAACCCAGCAGAGCCTGATTCAGGGAGTAGACCTGTCATGACCGAGGACAGCCTGTTCGCAAACTACAAGCGGGCGCCGGTAGCGTTCAGCCACGGCGATGGAGTGCGTCTGTGGGACACCCAGGGCCGCGAGTACCTCGACTTCCTGGCAGGTATCGCGGTCTCGTCCCTGGGCCACAGCCACCCGGCTCTGACCGAGGCGATCACGCGCCAGGCCGGGCGCTACCTGCACGTCTCGAACCTGTTCCGGATCCGGGAACAGGAGCGGGCGGGCGAGTCGCTGGTGGACGCGACGAAGGGTTTGCTCCACAGCGCCTTCTTCTGCAACAGCGGCGCCGAGGCGGTCGAAGCGGCGATCAAGCTGGCGCGGCGCTACGCCTACGACCGGGACGGCTCGGGCGACCGGCACCGGATCGTCACCGCGGAGGGCGGCTTCCACGGCCGTACCCTGGGGGCCCTGGCGGCGACCGCCACGCCCGCCTACCAGGTCGGCTTCGGCCCCCTCCCGGGAGGGTTCGCCTCGGTGCCCTTTGGCGACCTGGAGGCGGCGGCCAGCGAGATCGACGGCACGACCTGCGCGGTCCTCATCGAGGCGATCCAGGGCGAGGCCGGCGTGATCGAGCCGCCTGAGGGCTACCTCGAGGGTCTGCAGGCGCTCTGCCGCGAACGCGGCGCGCTGTTCATCCTCGACGAGGTGCAGACCGGGATCGGTCGCCTCGGACGGGCCTACGGCTTCCAGCACTACGGCCTCGAACCGGACGTCGTGACCCTCGCCAAGGGCCTCGGCGGCGGCGTTCCCGTGGGCGCCGTACTCGCGCGGAGCGAGGTCGCTTCGGCGCTCGTGCCGGGCACCCACGGCACCACCTTCGGCGGCAACCCGCTCGCGAGCGCCGCGGTCCGGGCCGTGCTCGAGACGGTGTTCGATCCGGACTTTCTCGAACGGGTGACCAGGGCCGGCGAGTACCTTCGCGCCCTGCTCGGTCAGCTCAAGGCCGGCGGCCTGGTCACCGAGGTGCGGGGGCAGGGGCTGATGACGGCGATCGAGTGCACGCCGGACGCGGCCGATGTCGCGAACCGTTGCCTGGAGAACGGCCTGATCGTCAACGCGCCCAGAGCCCACAGCATCCGGATGCTGCCGCCCCTCGTGGTTCACGACCCCGAGATCGAGCGGGCGGTCGGGATCCTCGCGCACTGCCTGGAGGCCCAGACTCTGGAGGATGGCGCGGCTTGAGCGGGAAGGCCGGCGGGCTCGCTACGCCCCGCCTGTGGGGCGGCGCGTTCGACGCGGAGGTCGATCCGGTCATCGACGCCTACACGCGGTCGCTGCCGTTCGACCACCGGCTCGCGGCGGCCGACCTCGTCGGGTGTCTGGCTCACGCCCGGATGCTCTTCGAGACCGGCGTCGTCGCCCGGGATTCGGCCGCCGCCATCCTCTCCGGCCTGAGCTCGATGCTCCGGCGCGTCGAGGCGGGGGAGCTCGAGGTCGGGGGCGTGGACGAGGACGTCCACACCTGGATCGAGCGGCAGCTCACCGAGGAGATCGGCGATGCGGGCCGGCGGTTGCACACCGCCCGCAGCCGCAACGACCAGACGGCGGTCGCCTTCCGCTTGTGGCAGCGGGCGGAGGCCGAGCGCGCGGTCGCCGCGGCCCTGGAGCTGGTCGAGGCCCTGCTCAGCCAGGGGCGGCAGCACGTGGACACGGCTCTTCCCGGCTACACCCACATGCAGCGCGCCCAACCGACGACGCTGGCGCAGCACCTGCTGGCGCACGCGTGGTCCGTTCTCGCCGACGCCGGGCGGCTGCGCCTGGCGCACCGAACGGCGGGTCTGAGCCCGCTGGGCGCCGGGGCGATGGCCGGGTCGCCGCACCGGATCGACCCCGTCCGCAGCGCCGAACTGCTCGGCATGGACGCCGCCTATCCGAACAGCATGTGGGCCGTGGCGGACCGCGACTACGTCGCCGAGGCGCTCTTCGCCTGCGCGCTCGCCATGGTCCACCTGTCCCGCTGGGCGGAGGAAGTCGTGCTCTGGACGTCGAGCGAGTTCTCCTTCGCCCGGCTCCAGGACCGGGCCGCCAAGGGCTCGAGCATCATGCCGCAGAAGAAGAACCCGGAACCCGCGGAGATCCTCCGCGGCAAGTCAGGTCGCGTCGTGGGCGACCTGGTGTCGGTGCTGGTGACGGTCAAGGGCCTGCCGCTGACCTACAACAGCGATATGCAGGAGGACAAGGAGGCCCTGTTCGACGCCTTCGACACGGTGACCGCCTCGTTCGACGTGGCCCGAGTGCTGGGCGAGAGCCTCGAGTTCGACCGCGAGGCGATGGCGGCGGCGCTGGAGGGTTCGTACATCACCGCCACCGATCTGGCCGATCTCCTGGCCGCGGCGGGCGTACCGTTCCGGAGCGCCCATGAGCGCACCGGCGCCGTGGTCCGCGCCGCCGGCGAGCGTGGCGTCGAACTGTGGCAGCTTCCGGCCTCGGATCTCGAGGAGCTCGTACCGGAGATCGAGGACCGGGAAGGGCTGCTGGCCGCGTTGCGGCCCGACGCCTCGCTTGCCGCTCATCGGAGCTACGGCGGGCCGGCGCCGGAGCGGGTCCGCGAGCAGATCGAGGAGATCGACGAACGGCTTGCGGCCGAGCGGCAGTGGCTGGAGGCGCGGAAGCCGCCGCCGATCTACCGGGCTCACCTGGACGGTCGGTTGTTGGCCGAGGAGATCCCGGGAACCGGGCCCGCAGACACGCCGGTCCTCGGCGATGGCGATTCACCGGGTCCGCGCCGGCCGAAGGTTGGTGACGCATGACCACCGCGATCCGCCACGGCGCCATCCTGGACATCATCGGCCGGCGGCCGGTGTCGAGCCAGAAGGACCTGGTGCGCGTCCTCGGCCGCCGCGGCTTCCAGGTGTCCCAGGCCACCGTGTCACGCGACGTTCGCCGGCTCGGCCTGTTGAAGGTGCCTCTGGCGGGCGGCGGCTTCCGCTACGCGCCCGCGGAGCAGGCCGCGGGACCGGTCCGCCCCGACGCCGAGCGCGCGATGAGGATGTTCGTGACCGGCGTGAGCGAGGGCGAGGCGCTCCTCGTGCTGAGGACGCGCAGCGGCAACGCGAACGCGCTGGCCGTCGTGATCGACCAGGCCGACTGGCCGGACGTCGCCGGCACGCTGGCCGGCGACGACACCGTTCTCCTGGTCCTCAAGAGCGTCGCCGCCCGCGACCGCATCCGCGAGTCCCTCGCAGCGCTACTCGAAGGCGACTGATCTCCGCACCTGCCACGCCTGCCGCGTCTCCTGCGACGAGAACCGCTGCTCGGCCCAGGGGTCTCCGTAGGTGTGGTAGCCGTTCTCCTCCCAGAAGCCGCGCTCGTCGGCGTTGAGGAACTCGACGCCCGAAACCCACTTCGCGCTTTTCCAGGCGTACAAGTGCGGCACCACGAGCCGCAGTGGGCCGCCGTGGTCCGGCGCCAGCGGTTCGCCGCCGTGAAGGTCCGCGAACAGCGCGTGCTCGGACAGCAGGTCGTCGAGCGGCAGGTTCGTCGTGTAGCCGCCGTAGCAGTGGATCATCGCGTGTGTAGCGTCCGGAGACAGCGCAACCGCCCCCAGCACGTCCCGGGTCGCGAACCCGGACCACGGGTTGTCAAGGGTCGAGAAACGCGTGACGCAGTGGAAGTCGGCCGTGACCTCGCGCCGCGGCAGCGACTGAAGCGCCTGCCAATCGAACGCGTGTTCGGCCTCGACCCGGCCGAACAGCCGCAGCTCGAAGCCGGCCGAATCGACCTCCGGCGTGTCGCCGACGGACAGCACCGGCCACTTCTTCGTGACGTACTGGCCGGGCGGGATCCGGTCGTCGCCGCGCCTCGGGGAATCGTCCATGGCGCGGGGAGACTATCGACTGTCCGCCGCGTCGTGCAGCGCGCCGGTTGTAAATGTGAGCGATGTGGTCAACAATTCCCGGTCCCGCGCCGCGGCTCGCCCTGAGCCGCCTGCCGGAGTCCGCACGATGATCACCGAATCCCCTCCCGGCGAGTACGCCGCAACCGCCGTCGAGCTGGCCGGTCCGCCTATTCCGGACGGGCTCGGCGACGGCGCCCGACGGTTGCTGTCGCGGATCGGCAACACGCCCCTGATCGACCTGAGCCACGTCCTCGGACCGGCCGCGCGGGAACTCGGATCCGAACTCCTGGCCAAGGCGGAGATGGCGAATCCCGGCGGCTCGGTCAAGGACCGGCCCGCGCGTCACATGATGCTGGCGGCCCGGGACGCCGGCCAGCTAGACGGCGGCCGCCGCGTCCTGGACGCGACCTCGGGCAACACCGGCATCGCGCTCGCCATGATCGGCGCGGCGATGGACATCGGCGTGACACTCTGCCTGCCGCGGAACGCCTCGATCGAGCGCCGCCGCATCCTCGGCGCGTTCGGCGCCGAACTCGTCCTGACCGATCCGATGGAGGGCTCCGACGGCGCCATCCGCGAGGCGCGGAGGATGATCGAGGCGGATCCCGAGGCCTTCTGCTACGTCGACCAGTACGGCAACATCGCCAACTGGCGGGCTCACTTCGAAACCACGGGCCCCGAGATCTGGGTGCAGACGGAGGGTCGGCTCACCCACTTCGTCGCGGGTCTTGGCACCAGCGGCACCTTCTGCGGCACGGCCCGGTACCTGGCCGAACGCGCTCCCGGGGTCCGGCTCATCTCGATGCAGCCGGACGGCCCCTTCCATGGTCTGGAGGGCATGAAGCACATGCCCAGCGCCCTGGTGCCGGCGATCTACGATTCTTCGATCGCCCACGAGGAAGCCGCGGTCAGCACGGAGGACGCCTACGCCGAGGTCAAGGCGCTTGCCCGGCGGAGCGGCCTGCTCGTCGGCATTTCCGCGGCCGCCAATGTGGTCGCGGCGCGGCGGATCGCCGAGCGCGCTGCGGAGGCCGGGGAGCGCGCCGTGGTGGTGACCATCCTCTGCGACGGCGCCGACAAGTACCTGTCCGAACCGTTCTGGGACGAGGACTGAGGATGATCGAACTATCCCAGGGCGATCTGGCCCGCATCCGCGCACACGGCGAGGCGACGTACCCGGAGGAGTGCTGCGGCATCCTGGTCGGCAGCGTCGAGCGGACTGCCGGCGAGAACGGCGCGGCCCTGGCCCGGGTCGTGCGCCTGGTCGGCGCCGAGAACGAACGTGAGGACGAGAGCCGCCACAACCGCTACCTCATCCCGCCCGAGGTCATCCTGCGGACCGAGCGGGAGGCGCGGGCGGACGGCCTCGACGTGGTTGGCTACTACCACTCGCACCCGGATCACCCGTCGCGGCCCAGCGACTTCGACCGGGACCACGCCTGGCCGGGCTACAGTTACCTGATCGTCTCGGTGCGCGAGGGCCGCGCCAGGGACGAGCGGAGCTGGCGGCTCAGCAACGACCGTTCCCGCTTCGACGAGGAACCGATCCGTACTCCTGAACCGCCCGCGACCTGAAACGCAAGAGAACCGAAGAGTCCTGTGGAGACCGACGATGACCGTACTCATACAGATTCCCACGCCCCTGCGGGGCTTCGCCGACGAACAGGCCGAGGTGGCGGTTGCCGCCGCCACGGTCGGCGAGGCGATGGAGCAGCTCGTCACCCGCTACGAAGGGCTGCGGCCGCACCTGTTCGGCGACGACGGCAAGCTGCGCACCTTCGTCAACCTGTTCCTGAACGACGAGGACGTGCGCTATCTGGAGCGCGAGGCGACGCCGATCAACGGCGACGCGACGCTGGCGATCATCCCGTCGATCGCCGGCGGCACGGTGGCGGAACCGCCGCCGGCCGCGGCTCAGTCGACCGCGAAGCAGTCGACCGCGACCGAGCTGAACCCGGAGGAGATCCTCCGCTACAGCCGTCACCTCATCATGCCCGAAGTCGGTTCCGAGGGGCAGTTGAAGCTCAAGCAGGCCAAGGTGCTGATGATCGGCACCGGCGGGCTCGGCTCGCCGGTCGGCATGTACCTGGCCGCGGCGGGCGTCGGCCGCCTCGGCCTGGTCGACTTCGACGTCGTCGACGAATCGAACCTGCACCGGCAGTTGCTGTACAGCAACACGGACGTCGGCCGTCCCAAGCTCGACGCCGCGGTCGAACGCCTGCACGAGGTGAACCCGCACATCGAACTCACGCCGCACCCGGTGCTGCTCGACTCGAGCAACGCGCTCGAGATCTTCGAGGACTACGACGTGATCGTCGACGGCACGGACAACTTCCCGACCCGCTACCTGGTCAACGACGCCTGCGTCCTGCTCGGCAAGCCCAACGTCTACGGGTCGATCTTCCGCTTCGAGGGCCAGGTGTCCGTGTTCTGGGGCGCCAAGGGTCCCTGCTACCGCTGCCTGTTCGCCGAGCCGCCGCCGCCGGGACTCGTCCCCTCATGCGCCGAGGGCGGCGTCCTCGGGGTCCTTCCGGGCATCATCGGCAGCCTGCAGGCGAACGAGGTGATCAAGCTGATCATCGGTCAGGGCGATCCCCTGATCGGCCGCCTGCTCCTGTTCGACGCCCTGCGCATGAGCTTCCGCGAGCTGAAGCTGCGCAAGAACCCGGACTGCCCCATCTGCTCCGAGAACCCGACCCAGACCGAACTGATCGACTACGAGCAGTTCTGCGGCGTTCCCGCCGTCGCCGAGGAGCCCGCGCTCAACGACCTGATCGACGTGACCCCCAGCCAGGTCCAGTCCTGGATGAACGATGGCCGCGACTTCAGCATCCTCGACGTTCGGGGCCCCCAGGAGTACGCCATCTGCCGGATCGACGGCTCGACCCTGATCCCGGTCGCCGAGTTGGAGAGCCGGATCGACGAGCTCGACCCCTCGAAGCTCTGGGTCGTCCACTGCCACCACGGCCCGCGGTCGACCCGGGCAACGAACATCCTCCGCGACAACGGCTTCCCGCAGGCCTACAACCTGGCTGGCGGGATCGATGCGTGGGCGGTGGAGGTGGATCCGTCGTTGCCGCGGTATTGAGGGAGCGGCGAGGTAGCGACTTCAATCGACTTCTAACTCTAACGCGCCGGACGCCGTAGGCGTCGAAGTGATGTCAAGTGCCGAGCGATTTGAAGTGGACGTCCCGGCCTTCGCACCCGCGGCTCAGGCAGCGCCTCGCGGCCACGGGGGGCGGTCAGGTTCTCCGCTTGCCTTGTTGGTCCTCAATGAGCTTCAACTGGGAGCCGAATCGTAACTTCGGCTGGGTTGCGCTCGAAGCTCATTGCAGCCGCCGCCACAAGTACACGATGCCGGCAACGGTCACTACGGCTGCCGCGGTGGCGAGCAGCAGCAGCAGCGAGCCGCCCAGCAACAACACGAACTCGGCGGCAGGTTCCGGCGTCGTCGCAAGCTGTTGCTCAACCCACTGCGTGTCTCTCCCGCTTTGCATCCGTCTTCCCATCTCCCGTTCAAGGGCTTCGCGCCACTGCCTCGCGGATGTCCAGCGTCGGGCGAAGTAGTCGCCTGTCTTCCGCCTCGGCGGACACCGCGTAGCCACCGGCGCGCATCCTTCGTTCCGGCGTCCATCACGCCGAACTCCGCAGGCGCTCCGGAGTCGTTTCGATTACGCAAGCTCGGGCGGCGGGCCTCGGCGCTGCCTGTGGTTTCGCGGACAGGCGCGCCCACCAGGGCCGCGCCGGAGGACGGACTCTCAAGGCGGTCGCGCCAGGGCCTCTGAAACTTCGGCGCAGGGTGGGATTGTCGGCGAGTCGGCGAGTCATCTGTGGATCGGAGTCGTCCCACTCTAGCGCTAGCGCCCTCAGGATAGGGAGTACGACGAACTGCTTGAGGTCCGCCTCGTTCTTCAGGATGCCGGAGCGGATGTGTACCGCGACGGTCGTCAGAGTCGCCTGGAGGCCCAGAGGTTCATGCACGGCCCGTGTGGCTCGGTTGGTGGAGAGGATCGGCTACTCCGCCGCAGCCGTTGGCGCAACCATGATTCCGCCGACAGCGTTCGGGCGCGGTTCGCCCGCTGCTACGCTCTCCGGCGTGGCTCCGTTGACAGGCACGCCCACGGTTCCAGGGAACACCGCTGGCCAGGCAGCCGTTGGCGCCCCGCACCCCGAGAGAAGCTCATGATCAACCGCCTTGCCGTCAAGGGCTTCAAGAGCTTTCGCGACGTGACAGTTCACCTGGGCGGGTTGAACCTGTTCGTCGGCACGAACGCCAGCGGAAAGTCGAACTTCTTCGATGCTCTTCGGGTGCTGCAGGGCATCGGCAACGGCTTCACGGTGAGCGAGATCCTCGACGGAAAGCCGCGGAGCGCGACCAGCGAGGTCTGGGAAGGGATCCGGGGCGGGAGCGCCAAGGCGTGTTTCGAGGGCGCCGACCAGTTGGAGACGTTCTCGATCACTGCTGCCGGCCGCCTGAGCGTCGGAAAGGCGACCAGGCGATGGGAGTACTCCGTGAGCGTCTCTCCGAGCCGAAGTCATGTTGAGCGGGAGAGTCTGGAGTACGGAGGCCGTTCGATCTATGACTCCCGCTATGCGGACAGGGGTGGCGTAGGGAGCCCGGTTCTCAAGGTCGAGTATCAACACGGGGGGCGCGGCCGCCCCCGACACCTGCCGTTCGAACGTTCCCGGCCCGTTTTGCGGCAGTTTGAAGGCGCGAATCGCGTGGAGTCGCAGCATGGCGCGTTCGCCGCGCGAGTGGCAAATGTGTTGGCCGACATGCAGCGGGTCGACCCCGCGCCGACAATTCTGAGGGATTACGCGCAGGCGGGGCAGGTGGCCCGCATGGGCGAACACGGTGAGAACTTCGCCGCCCTAGTCAGGGGGATCTGCGCCGACCCCGATGCGGAGGCCGGGTACCTCGAGTGGCTGCGCGAGTTGCGACCGGCGGAAGTGGACAGCGTTGCGACCTTGTCCGGCGCGGTGGGCGAGCCTCTTTTCATGCTGCGAGAGGGAGGCAGGGAGTTTCCCGCTCCTGTGTTGAGCGACGGGACGCTTCGGTTCGCCGCGATCGCCGCGGCTTTCTTTCAACCCGACATGCCGCGGATCATGACGATCGAAGAAATCGAGAACGGCATACACGCGAGCCGAACGCGTCTGATCCTGGAGCTCCTGCGCGCCAACGCTGAAGCCGGTTCGACGCAGATCCTGGCCACGACTCACTCGCCGGCGGTTCTCGCGTGGCTGGAACCGCCGGAGTACGCCACGACTCACCTCTGCCGACGCGACCAGGATACGGGTGAAGCCACGATCACGCGGCTCCGGGACGTGCCGGGCTTCGGTGATGTGGCGAGAGACCATTCGCTGGGCGACCTGTTCACGGAAGGCTGGCTGGAGGCTTCCTGGTGAGCTTTCGGGTTCTCGTCATCCCGGAAGATCCCACGCACAACGGCTACATCCTGAAACCGCTAGCGGAAATGGTCCTGGCGGAAGCCGGTAGACCCGCCGCCACGGTGACGGTGCTCACGAACCCCAGAGTTCGCGGTTACGACCAAGCCGTCAGCGTTATCCGGGGCGGACTCTCTTCGCGCTACCGCTTCATGGACCTCTGGTTGTTTCTTCCCGACGCCGACAGGGCGAGCGAGGAGGCGATGCGCAGTCTCGAACTGGAGCTGGAGAGCGAAGGTGTCACGCTGCTCTGCTGTCCTGCCAGACCCGAGGTCGAGATCTATGCCTGTGTGGCCTATCGGGGGGAGCTTCGCGGATCCTGGGCCGAAGCTCGTTCGAACCCGCGATTGAAGGAGACGGTCTTCGAACCGCTGCTACAAGCGCATGGCGACCCCCGTCGTCCCGGGGGCGGCAGAGGCTCGATGACCGAGAAGTCGATAGCCCAGCGCCGGCGGTTCTTTCAGCTTTGCCCCGAGATTGCCGAGTTGCGGAACCGCATCGAGGAGCTTCTCGACGGCTGAACGCCGAGTGTTGACGGAGTCTCGTGTCAGACATCTACGAGTTCGAACGAGACGTTCCGACCGTCGACTTGTACCATCGCGTCCGGCAGTGCATCGACAGCCCGTCGCGGCAGCAGCGCGAGTCCGATGGCTGCGTCGTCGCGTGGCGACGGGGAGACGCTGGTGACCGCACCCGCGGTTCGGCGGTCGAACTCGATCTCGGCGCCGGCAGACGGGATGTGCCCGGGCTCAAAGACGAGCCGGCACATTCTCCGGGCCGGCTGGCCGCGGTAGTGGATGCGGGCGACGATCTCCTGGCCCAGGTAGCAGCCCTTCTCGTAGTCGACGGCGTCCTGGATGCCGGTTTCCTGAGGCAGGTTGGAGTCGTCGTAGTCGACGCCCCAGAGCGGATGGCCGTGTTCGATGCGGAGGGCCTCGGTCGCCTGGCGGCCGACCCGCTGCAGAGCTGCTTCGGCCAGGTCGTCCGCCATCAGAGGCGCGATCGCCGAGGACTGCCACAGCGAAAAGGCAGGCACCCTGCCGTGGCCCTCGCGGACCAGGCGGGCCTGGTAGTCGAGGAGTTCGACTTGCGTGTGGCTCCAGGGCTCGGTCAGGTCGCGGGCTGCTGAGGCGCCGAGACTGGCGAGTACTTCGGCGCTCCTCGGCCCGGCGATCCTCACCGAAGCCATGTCGCCGAGCGGCAGGATCTCGACCTGGTCGGTGACGATGTACTTCTCCAGGTGCTCGATGATCGTCCGGCCGCGGCCCTTCGGGATCTCCAGCCACAGGCGGTCTTCGAGCGCCAGCACGGCGGCGCTGGCGAGGATGCGGCCGCGGACGTCGGTGATGAAGCCGAAGCGGCCGGTGCCGGGTTCGAGGCCTTCGATGGCTGCGGTCACCATGCCGCCGAAGAACCGTTCGCGGTCCGGGCCCATCAGTTCCAGCCGGGAGGCCGGCGGCGGTTCGCACAGGGCGGCTTCGGTGGTGAGCAGTTCGACGTCGCGTTCGAAGCTCATGGCGTCCGCCGCGGGCCGCCGTGGCCGTCGAGGAGGATCTCCCGCACGGAGGCGTGGCGCAGGTCGGGCACGACCCAGCGGGCGCCCGCTTCTTCCAGCCGGTGGTCAGGGGTGAAGCCGGTGGCCACGGCCAGCACCGGGACGCCATGAGCGTCGCCGCAGGCGATGTCGCGGACAGTGTCGCCGATGATGATGACGTCGCTCTGTTCCGGTGGAGCGCCGAGCCGGCTCGTTGCCCGTTCGACGGCGACAGGCACCAGCTCATTGCGCCGGACACCGTCCTCGCCGAACGCGCCGAAGTCGAAGAAGCGGTTCAGGCCGAAGGGTTCGAGCTTGGCCCGGGCGCCGATCTCCCAGTTGCCGGTAAGCAGTGCGACGCAGGTGTCCTCCGCGGCGGCCAACTCCTCGAGCAGTTCGACGACGCCGGGCAAGAGCCTCATCTGGTCCGGGTCAAGCCGCTCGAGCAGCTCGCTGTAGTGGGAGTGCACCTCTCCCAGGCGGCCTTCGACCTCGTCACGCGGCACGCCTGCCTCGGTCATCAGGTCGATGACCGCCTCCGTGTCCGTCCTGCCGCCGAAATCGTAGGCACGGACGTTGCCGGTCTGGCCGAAGGTGCGCTTGAGCGCGCCCATGAAGATGGGCCCGATCTGAGGGCCGCACCGAACGAGGGTGCCGTCGATGTCGAAGAGCAGGAGCCGCATCGGGTAACCGGTGTTCCAGAGTAAGCGCGGAGACTATCCGCCCTGTTAGCCTTTCCCACCTTGATCGTACGGGTGCTGAGCTTCGCCACCGCGCTGGACGCTGTAGGCAGCGCCGAGACGGAACACGACCTCCCGGACGGCAGCACGGTCGCCGACCTGGTCGAGCGCCTGACGGCGGCGTATCCGGGTCTGGAGGCTCTTTGGCCGCGGCTGGCGGTGGCCGTTGACGGAGAAGTTGCCGGGGACCGGACGGCACCCCTTCACGATGGTGCCGAAGTGGCACTTCTCCCGCCGGTATCCGGCGGCTCCTGCGGCGCCGGAGCCCGCCGGCTGCGCGACGGCGCCGTCGACGCGGACACGGTGTCCTCTGTCCGTGCCCGCGTAGAAGACGCCGGCAAGGGAGCCGTCGTCGTCTTCGTCGGCAACGTTCGCAACTCTTTCGGCGGCCGCCCGGTGGAGCGCATCACGTACTCCGCCTACCCGGCGATGGCGGAGACCCGCCTGGAGCGGATCGTCCGTGAACTCGAGGCGGCGGAGCCGGGAACTCGGGTAGAGATCGTCCACGGCCTGGGCACCCTCGAGGTGGGCGATGCCAGCGTAGTCATCGCCACGGCATCCGCCCACCGCCGTCAGGCCTACGAGACGAACCGACTCGCTCTCGAGCGCCTCAAGGCAGAAGTCCCCATCTGGAAGCGGGAGCACTACGCCGACGGCAAGTCGGCATGGCGGGAAGAGGAACCGCTGGACTAGAGGCCTGTCCGGCGTACGCTGAAGCGCGGCCCCCTAGCGGCCGTCGCTGATCCCTTTCCTTGAAGAATGTCAGAAACATGACTAGAGTTCCGACAGTCGAGAAGTGTCGCCATGGAACGTCTGAGCGAAACGGTACTGCGGTACGCGGAAAGCCAGCCGGAAGGCGCCCCGGTGCTGGCGAAGGGGCTGTTGCATCTCGGCAGTCGGGCGGCGGTCGACCAGGCCCTGTCGCGTCTTGTGCGGCGCGGCGCGCTGCTGCGGGCAGGGCGGGGTGTGTACGTCCTGCCGGTAGAGAGCCGTTTCGGTCGCCGCGCGCCATCGGTCGAGAAGACAGTCACGGCACTCGCGGCCGCGCGCGGGGAGCGGATCGCGAACAGCGGCGCGATGGCGGCGAACGTGCTCGGCCTCACCGGGCAGGTGCCCGTCAGGCGCGTTTTTCTGACGTCGGGACCGAGCCGTAGTTTGACGCTCGGCCGCGAGCGGGTCGAGTTGCGCCATGCGCCGCCTTGGCAACTGGCGTTGGCCGGCCGGCGTGCCGGCGAGGCGGTCCGGGCGCTCGCCTGGCTCGGCCGTGACCGGGCTGTTGAAGCGGCGGAACTGGTGCGGAAACGGTTGAGCGAGGAGGAACGCCGGGAACTCGGCAGCGTGAGCGCGCAGATGCCGGGGTGGCTGGCCGGGCCCGTGAACGCAGTGGCCCATGGCTGAGCGGTATCTGGAGCTGACCTTCGACGATCGCCGGGAAGTGCTCGATGTCGCGGCCAGCGCATCGGGCCGGCCCGCCTATCTGCTGGAGAAGGACATCTGGATCGTGTGGTCGCTCGAAACCCTGTTCGCCGGCCCGCTCGGGGCGCCGCTCGTCTTCAAGGGCGGCACATCGCTGTCCAAGGCCTTCGGCGCCATTCGGCGTTTCTCTGAGGACGTCGACCTCAGCTACGACATTCGAGCGCTTGCGCCGGAGTTGGTCCGCGATCGCCCGGATGCGTTGCCGCCAAACCGGAGTCAGGAGAAGCGGTGGACCAAGGCCGTGCGTCGTGCTCTGAGCGCCTGGTTACACGAAGTCGCCGCGCCGGCGCTCGCTCGGGCGTTGCAGGTCGTCGAGCCGGGCGGAAAGGTCGGGGTTGAAGGCGGCGACGTGGTCATCCGGTACGCCGCGTTGCAGGAGGGTACGGGCTACGGGCGACCGGAAGTGAAGCTTGAGTTCGGTGGCCGGGCGACCGGGGAGCCCAACACGGTGATGGGTGTTTGTTGCGACGCCGCAGACCATGTGCCGGGCGTCGAGTTCCCGACGGCGAAGCCCCGGGTCCTGCAGGCGGAGCGGACGTTCTGGGAGAAGGCAACGGCGGCGCACGTGTACTGTGTGCAGCGCCGGCTGCGCGGCGATGGGTTCGCCCGGCATTGGCACGATCTCGTGCGGCTCGATGACGTCGGCGTTGTGGCCAGAGCCTTGGCGGACCGCAGGATCGCGGAGGGGGTTGCGGCACACAAGGCCGCGTTCTTCCGCGAGAAGGACGCGACGGGCAACTCGGTGGACTACGGAGCGGCAGTCGGCGGCGGCCTGCGGCTCGTTCCCGCTGGAGGCGCGCTGTTGGCCCTGGCCGACGACTACGCGCGGATGGTGGAGGGAGGGTGGCTACTCGACGAGGCCGAGCCGTTTGGCGTGTTGATGGATGCCTGCCGGACGATCGAGGATCGGGCCAACGGGCGGGCGGGTACTTAGCTGCGCCGCGGGGCTGCCCGCCGCCGCGCCGCAGCTAAACCGCGAACGACGACCCGCAGCCGCAGGTGCCGACGGCCTTCGGGTTCGAGAACTTGAAGCCGGTGCCGGCGACGCCGAGCTGGTAGTCGATCGTCGTGCCCTTGAGGTAGCGGGCGCTGATCGGGTCGACGTAGACGCGCAGCCCCTCGTAGTCGAAGACCTCGTCCGTCTCGCGGCGGTCCTTCTCGAAGTCGAGCGCGTACTCGAAACCGCTGCAGCCGCCGCCGCGGACCGCTACCCGCAGCCCGTGGTCCGCGGACAGGCCCTCGTCCTCGCGGGTGAGCTTGATCATCCGCACCGCCTTGGCGGTCACGTGCAGGGTGTCCGGCGCCTGCGCGGGAGCGGGCGTCGGTGCCGGCGGGGTCGGAAAGTCGATCTCAGGCATCGGTTCAGGGAGGCGCGCGAATGGGCGGCCTCGTTGCCCGAGAGTATCATCGAGGCGTGCTGACCGGGACGTTGGAGGGTTCGATGCGGCCCGCCGCGGGCAGCCGCGACGCGATGGGAGAAGGCCCGTGATTCGGGAGCAGGGCCGGGGCGACGGCGGCTGCATCGAGGTCATCAGCGGCGGCATGTTCTCCGGCAAGAGCGAGGAGTTGCTGCGCCGGCTCCGCCGCGCGCTGATCGCGCGCCAGCGTGTCCAAGTGTTTCGTATCGCCACGGATACGCGGGGCGGCGAGGGAGACGTGCTGCGCACCCGGGACAACCGCAGCCTGTCCGCGGAGACGGTGGCCTCCAGCGACGAGATGCGTGAGAAGCTGATGCTGGGCGTGGAGGTCGTCGGCATCGACGAGGCGCAATTCTTCGACCGCGGCCTGGTCGACCTGGTGACGGAACTCGCCGACCTGGGCGTGCGGGTCATCGTGGCGGGGCTGGACCTCGACTTCCGGCGGCGACCGTTCGGACCGATCCCCGAGTTGATGGCAATCGCGGAGTACGTCGACAAGATGCACGCGGTCTGTGTGCGCTGCGGCGCCGCCGCGCAGTACTCGCTGCGGATCGCCGGCGGTGATCAGCAGGTCCTTGTCGGGGACGTGGAGACCTACGAGGCCCGTTGCCGGCGTTGCTTCAACTCGTCGGAGGGGGCTGTGAAGGAGGATCGGGCGCACGCCAGTTAGCGCGCCAGAATGGTCGCCGCTTGGCGGCGGGTTGTTTTCAGAAGCCGGCGGGAACCCGTGTGGCGCGATCCGCGCCACACGCGTCACAGTCCGTGCGCCCGTCATCGGGCGCGCGGATGACACGCCGGCGCACCCAGTGGGGGAGGCTAGGGAAGCAGGCTCTTGAGCGCCATGCGGATCGTCGGGCCCAGTTCCGGCGAGGACAGGTCATGACCGGCGCCTGAGACTTCCAGGCACGCGCCCAGCGAGGGCCAGCGCTTCGGCAGCCGGCGGACCATCGCGTCCGTCGTGAACGTGTCGAGCTGGCCGTAGACCACGGCAACAGGAACGGAGGCAGTGGCGGCAGCCTCGAAGTCGTAGTGCGTGAGCGGCGGCGCGATGAGGAGAAGACCGGCGGGCGGGTTCGCCTCAGCCTGCGCCTGGGGCAACCGCGCCATGGTGACTACGGCGCCGAAGGAGTAGCCAACGCCGATGCGTGGCAATCGCGGGAAGCGGCGCCGGAGTTCCTGCTCGCAGGCTCCGAGGTCCTCGATCTCGCCACGCCCCTCGTCGTGGCGTCCCTCGCTGCCGCCCGTGCCTCGGAAGTTGAAGCGGAGCGCCGCGCCGCCCAGTTCGACGACGGCGTCCGCGGCGGTGGTCACGACGTGGTTGTCCATGTCGCCGCCGTAGAGCGGATGGGGGTGCGCGACGGTGGCGCCGAAGGAAGGCGCCGCGTCCGGTTCGATCAGTTCGGCCTGGAGCGCGCCGGCGGGGCCCTGCAGGCTGAGAGGGGTGATTCGAGGCATTCGTCTGACAGTTGGTTAGAGGCAGCGCGGAATATACTTCTGCCCGCGCCGGATTGACCTTCGCGCAGCCCTGTAGCGGTGCCGGGTCGCTTGGACGCCTCGCAAACACTGCCCTCCACGGGAGTCCGCTCGATGATCTTCGATCCCATGTACTTCGTCTTCCTGGCGCCGGGCCTGCTGCTGTCGCTGTGGGCCAGCTTCCGGGTCAAGAGAGCGTTCAACAAGTACTCCAAGGTGCGCTCGGTGACGGGCATGACCGGTGCCCAGGCTGCCCAGCGCCTGCTCGCCTACGCCGGCATCACCGACGTCCAGGTGGTCGCTACGCGCGGCCGGCTGTCCGACCACTACAACCCGGTGACCAAGAAGCTCGCCCTGTCCGAGCAGGTCTACGGCTCGAACTCCGTGGCCGCGATCGGTATCGCCTGCCACGAGGCCGGACACGCCATTCAGCACGCGAAGAAGTACGCGCCGCTGTGGCTCCGCTCGACCCTGGTGCCGATGGCCGGCATCGGCAGCAACCTCGGCTACTTCGTCATGTTCTTCGGCCTGATCCTGGGCTCGATGCAGATGTTCCTGGTGGGAGTCGTCATGTTCTCGGCGGTCGTTCTCTTCCAGCTCGTCACGCTGCCGGTCGAGTTCGATGCGACGGCGCGGGCGAAGCGGCTTGCTGTCGACCAGGGCCTCATCCTTCAGACGGAACGCGTCGGGATGGACCGGGTTCTCAACGCCGCAGCGATGACGTACGTCGCGGCCGCGGTGACCTCGCTGTTGACGCTGGTTTACTTCCTGATGCGGGCGGGGTTGCTGGGAGGTCGGGACTAGCTAGAGCGCGAGGCCGGCCTGCTGCAGCCGGTGCTTCCGAAGGTGCCCTGAGGCGTCAACCCCGCCCGACCGTCGAGCCTGCCCAGGAGCGCGGGGGTAGGGTCCCAGCGGCCTCGGAGCGAGCGACGCTTGACGCGTTTCGCGCAACCGACGCCAAACCGAAGCGAGTGGAGTGAGCGCCTGCTTCTCACCAGTAGCCGGAGCGCGAACGCCCGTCTGGGGACCCTACCCCCGCGCTCCTGGGCAGGCGGGTGCTACGTCGGTTCGCCTAGCTGCGCCGTCAGCTCGGCCTGACGGGCGGCGAGTTCTTCGGGCGTCGACGCTTCCAGGACGAGGCGCAGCAGGGGCTCGGTGTTCGAGGGGCGGACGTTGAACCACCAGTCGTCGAAGTCGATGCGGATGCCGTCGAGGCGGTCGAGCGCGCCGCCGCCTTCCGTGGCGTAGCGCTGGACCAGGGCTTCCATCGTCCCGTCCTTGTCCTCGACCTCGAAGTTGATCTCGCTGCTCTTGGCGTAGCGGCGAAGGGGAGCGGTGATCTCGGAGAAGGACCTGCCGGAGCGGCGGAGCAGGTTGAGAACCGCGACCACGGCGAGGATCGAGCTGTCGGCGCAGTAGTTCTGGCGGAAGTAGTAGTGGCCGGCGAGTTCGCCGCCGAAGATCGCGCCGGTTCGGCGCATCGTCGCCTTGACGAAGGAGTGGCCGACCCGTTCCGGCAACGGCGTGCCGCCGTGCTCGCGGATGTACTCGGGAACCGCTCGGGAGGATCGGATGTCGTGGATCACGGCGCCGCCTGACTCGCGCTTGAGCATCTGGCCGGCGATCAGGGCGGTGACCAGGTCGGAGCCGGTCGGTTCGCCGCGTTCATCGACGAAGGCGGCGCGGTCGCCGTCGCCGTCGAAACTGACGCCCAGGTCGGCCTTCCGTTCGACGACGAGATCGCTCAGGTCGCGGAGGTTCTCGGGCAGCAGCGGGTTCGCCTCGTGGTTCGGGAAGGTGCCGTCCAACTCGAAGTAGAGCGGCAGCAACTCCACGCCGCAGGCCTCGAGCAGCGGCCGGTAGATCGTGCCCATGCCGTTGGCGGCGTCGGCGGCGAGCCGCAGCTTCGGGGCGTCGTCCGCCTCGAACGAGCGGTCGAGGAAGGAGAGGACGTGGTCGGCGTACTCCGCTTCGATGCTCCTCGCGTCGACGCGGCCCGTAGTTGCGGCCGGCGCAGGCTCTTCGCCCAGGGCATGCCGCTCGATGATCGGGATGCCGTGGTCGCCCGATACCGGCACCGCGCCGGCGAGACTGAACTTGAGGCCGTTGTACTCGGCGGCGTTGTGGCTGGCCGTGACCTGAATGCCGCCGGCCGTGCCCAGGTGGCCGGTGGCGAAGTAGTTCATCGGCGTGGTGGCGAGGCCGATATCGAGGACGTCGAGCCCGGCCGAGGTGAGTCCCGCGCAAAGCGCCGCGGACAGCGGCACGCTGTGGTCGCGCATGTCCCGGCTGACGACGACGGTGCGGGGCAGGGCCGCGCCCTGGTCGCCCTCGAGCGTGACCAGGCGCTCGAACGCCATGCCGGTCCGCCGCGCCAGCTCCTCGTTCAACTGCCCCGGGTAGAGGCCGCGCACGTCGTATGCCTTGAAGATCCCTGCCATGTCGCTCCTGCTCAGTGGGGCTGCACTTCGATCGCGAGGGCGAAGGCCCTCCCTTCGATCGGCGCTTCTTCCAGGCCGTTCGGGCCGTCGCCGTTCACCGGCTGCAGGGTCACGGCGAGCGTCTCACCGCGGATCCAGTCGCGGTGCGTATCGATCGCCGCTTCCACCTCTTCGGCGGCGCGGTAGCGGACGGCGATGCGGTCGGCGTAGTCGAGGTCCGCGGCGCGCCGCCGGTTCTGGACCCGGTGCACGACCTCGCGGGCCAGGCCTTCGGCGATCAGTTCGTCGTCCAGTTCGACGTCGAGAGCGACCAGGAGTTCGCTGTCGCCGTGGACGGCCACACCGGGCCGCTCCTCGAGCCGTACCTCGACCTCCTCCGGCTGCAGATGGACTGTCTCGCCGTCGACCTCGATCGCGATGCGCCCTGACTGATCGAGTTCCCGCTTCAACTCCAGGCCACCGCGGGCGGAGAGGGCGGAGCGCACGACCGGCATGGCGCGGCCGAAGCGGGGCCCGCACTTCGGGTAGTGCGGGACGACGTCGAAGGACACGTACTCCGAGCTGTCCGCCGCCCAGCGGACCTCGTGCACGTTCAGCTCGTCCTGGAGCAGGTCGACGTAGGGCGCGACGAGTCCCTCGAGTTCCGGGTCGGCGCTGACCAGGGTGACGGTGCGAAGCGGCTGGCGGATCTTGATGCCGTTCGCGTTCCGCGCGGAGCGGCCGTTGCGGGCCACCTGGAGCACGGTGGCCATCGCCGCCTCGAGGCGCTCGTCGGTCCGATCCGCGGGCGGCGCGGGCCAGGACTCCAGGTGGCAACTGACGCTGCCCTTGCCCTGGCTCGAGACGAGGCGCCGGTGGAGTTCCTCGGCTACGAAGGGCACGAACGGCGCGATCAGCAGGCGAATCGTCGTCAGCACCTCGTAGAGGGTCTTGTAGGCGCTTTCCTTGTCCGCTCCCGGTCCGTCGGCGCCGGTCCCTTCGTCTTCGTTGGGCGCCCAGAAGCGGTCGCGGCTGCGCCGGATGTACCAGTTCGTCAGCTCGTCCAGGAAGGTCGCGATGCCGCGCGCCGCGGGCGCCGTACGGTAGGCCTGGAGGTGATCGGTGGTGGCCCGGACCAGCCGGTAGAGCCGGAGCAGAATCCAGCGGTCGAGCGAACCTCGCTCGCCGAACGGAATCTCCGCGCGTCCTGGCCGCCAGCCGTCGAGGTTCGCGTAGATCACAAAGAACGACAGGGCGTTCCACAGCGGCAGCAGGAAAGTCTGGGCCGCCTCGCGCACCAGGCGCGCCGAGAACCGCGAGGGTTGCTCGGGGTTGTTGACGCAGAAGTACCAGCGGAGGGCATCGGCGCCGGTCTCGGCCAGCACCTCCATCGGCTCGACGACGTTGCCGAGGCGCTTCGACATCTTGCGGCCGTTCTCGTCGTTCACGTGGCCGAGGACGATGCAGTTGCGGTAGGCCGGGCTGTCGAACAGCAGGCAGCCCAGCACGTGCAGGGTGTAGAACCAGCCCCTGGTCTGGTCGACCGCTTCGGAGATGAAGTCCGCCGGGAAGCGCGAACGGAAGATCTCCTGGTTCTCGAACGGGTAGTGGTACTGGGCGAAGGGCATGGCGCCCGAGTCGAACCAGGCGTCGATCACGTACTCGACCCGCTTCATCGTGCCGGCGCAGCCCGGAGTCGCGCACCGCCACTGGAAGTCGTCGTCGATGAAGGGCCGGTGCGGGTCGAAGCAGTCGTGGTCGTAGGGATCGTCGGGGAGCGGCCGGCCCACCTTGCGGAAGAGCTCTTCGAACGAGCCGACGACGTCCACGGCGTCGCACGCCGCGCACTTCCAGACCGGCAACGGCGTGCCCCAGTAGCGGCTGCGCGACAGGGCCCAGTCGACGACGTTCTCGAGCCAGTCGCCGAACCGGCCCTGGCCGACATGCTCGGGGTGCCAGCGCACCTCGCGGTTCTTCTCGATCAACCGGTCGCGGGCGGCGGTGGTGCGGACGAACCAGCTAGTCGTTGCGTAGTACAGCAGCGGCTGGTCGCAACGCCAGCAGAAGGGGTAGCTGTGTCCGCGCCGCTCGCCGTGGAGCAACCGGCCCTGCTGCCGCAGCGAGCGGACGATCGCCGGGTCGGCGTCCTTGAACCACGCGCCGTTGATCTCGTCGATCAGACCCCGGATGGCGGGTTCCTGGGAGCTTGCCTCCGGATCGAGCGCGACCTTCCCTTCGTGGTCGACCGCCTGGAGCTCGGGCAGACCGTACTCCCGGCCGCTCCGCTCGTCGTCTTCGCCGAACAGCGGCGCGGTGTGCACGGCGCCCGTACCCTCGGCAAGGGTCACGTAGTCGGCGAGCAGGATGCGGAAGCCGGCACGGTCCGACACCTCGGCGGCGCGGTAGGAGCGGCGAGGTTCGACCGCGAACGGCCGGTCGTAGAGCAGGCCCTCGAGGGACCGGCCGGAGAAGCGGGCCACGGTGCCGGCTTCACGGAGGTCGACTCTCGTCGGCTTGCCGTCGCCGGGCAGAAGCAGGGGGACCGGCTGCTCCAGGCCGTCGGCGATGAGCAGCAGCCGTTCCGGGTCCGTCGGGTCTTCCACGGCCCGGTAGGTCAGATCGGGATGCACCGCGATGCCGGCGTGGGAGAGCAGGGTCCACGGCGTCGTCGTCCAGGCGGCGATGTCGACGGGCCGCTCCGTGCTGAAAGCGCCCGCCGCCTCTCCGGTTTCGTCGATCGCGGCGATGGACTGGCCGGGTCGCAGGGGGAACCGCACCCAGATCGAAGGATCCTCCGTGTCGCGGTAGTTCTGCGCCACTTCATGGCTCGACAGGGTCGTGCCGCAGCGGGCGCAGTAGGGCTGGATCTTCCGGCCCTCGTAGAGCAGGTCCTTCTTCCAGAGTTCGGCCAGCGCCCACCACTCCGACTCGATGTAGGCGTTCCTGTAGGTCAGGTAGGCGCCGTCCATGTCGAGCCAGTAGCCGACCCGCTCGGTCATCCGCCGCCACTGCCGCTCGTAGGCGCTGACGCTCTCGAGGCAGGCGCTGTTGAACTTCTCGATCCCGTAGTCCTCGATCTGCTGCTTGCCCGAGAAGCCGAGTTGCTTCTCCACCTCGATCTCGACGGGCAGGCCGTGCGTGTCCCAGCCGCCCTTGCGCGGCACGCGCCGGCCGGTCATCGTGCGGAAACGCGGGTAGAGGTCCTTCACCACGCGCGTGACGACGTGGCCGACGTGGGGCACGTTGTTCGCGGTCGGCGGCCCCTCGTAGAAGGAGAACTCCGCTTCCTCGCTCTCCTTGCGAGCCTCGAGCGAGGCTTCGAACACCCGCTCGCGGCGCCAGAACTCGAGCGTCTCGCGCTCGAGCTCGGGGAAGGGGTAGCCGCCGGGAACGGACGGAAACGCGGGATCCCTGGACACGGCGAAGGCCTTGGCAGCGGCGCCCCGTTCAGGCGGCGAAGCGCTGGCGCTCGATGAACGCCGTGAGCGCCGCCGCGAACTTGGTCGGTCGTTCGACGTGGGGCAGGTTGCGGCAGCCGTCGAAGACGTCCAGGTCGGCGTTCGACACTTCCTGTAGCCAGAGGTCGGCGTTCTCGAGCGGTGGGTTGGTCGCCTGGCGGCCCCATGCCAGCCACACCGGCTGATTGACTCTGTCGCCGAAGCCGACCTGCAGCCGGTGCCCGAGCCGGCCGCAGAGCGAATCGATCAGGGCGTGACTGGCGCCGGGCAAATGGCTTGCGCGGTAGAGCTGCTCGATCATGGCCTCGCCCAGGCCCTCGGCGCCGAACAGGGTCTCGCGTCGCAGGTGGTTCTCGATTGCCCGCTCGCCGGTCACCAGGTTGAGCGCCGACCTGCCGAGCACCGGCGCCCGGAGCAATGCGTGAATCACCGGGTCGCTACGTTCGTCGGTTACCTCGGTGCCAATACCCTGGGGGCCGACCAGGGCCAGGGCGGCAACCAGTTCCGGCGCGTTCAGTGCGGCTTCGACGGCATAGGCCGCGGCGCGGTGAGGGGCGACGAGCACGGCGCGCTCGCCGACGACTTCCTCCAGGAACCGGCCGAGCAGGTCGATGTAGAGCTGGGCCGTGTAGCGCTGGTTCGACCGTTCCGAGTCGCCCCAGCCGAGCCAGTCGGGCACGAAGCAGTCGTGGCTGCGGGCCAGGCGTTCGGCGCTTTCGCGCCACAGCAGGCCGGTGTGCCCGGGACCGAAGGTGTGGAGCAGGACCATTGGCGGCTTGCTGCCTCGGCGGGGAGACTCCAGGTGAACGAAGGCCAGCCGGTGGCCGTCGACCTCGATGTGCCGGGTGGAACCCCATCGGGGTCGGGGCAGGCGACCCGCCTTGCGCGCCACGAGCGCGTTGAACAGGGCCGGGGCCCCTAGCGCGATGCCGCCGATGACCAGGCCGTTCGTCAGCCGCCGCCTGATCAAGCGCCGGGATTCCTGGTTCGCGGAGCGCGCCATGGCGCGGAGAATAACAGTGGGGGGTGTGCATAATCGGCTCGTGGCGTTCGAGATCGTGGTCGCCTGGGTGGGTCGCCGCCGGGAGCCCTGGGAGACGCTCTGCGGCGACTATCGGCAGAGGATCGAGAGGTTCGCGCCGGTGCGCGAACTGGTTGTTCGCCCTGCGCGCGGCGACGACCGGACTCGATTACGGCTCGAAGGGAAGGCGATTCGCTCGGCCCTGCCTGCCGACGCCTGGACGGTCTGTCTGGATCGGAACGGACGGCGTCTCAGCTCGAGCGGCCTCGCGACCGAGGTGGGTCGGCTGCGCGCGGAGTGGCGGCGCCCCATCGTCTGGATCGTGGGCTCGGACCTGGGACTTGACCGCAACCTCCTGGAATCGTGCCGTTTCCGGCTCTCGCTGGGGCCGCTCACCCTCGCTCATGAACTCGCTCGGCTGACCCTCTACGAGCAGATTTACAGGGCGTTCACGATCCTCGAGGGAATCAACTATCATCGGCGCCCGTTTTACTGAGCCGCGTGCGGAGGGATCAGGTGGCAAACGCGGACGAGGCCTCTCGAACCGACGGATCGAACGACTTCAAGGAAGCGGCAGCGGCCGCGGCGCGAGAGCTCGCCACGGCGCGGTCCGCGGCGAAGAAGGCCAGGGCCGCGGCGGTTCGCAAGGCAGCCTCAGCCGAGCGTGCCGCGAAGGCAGCGTCGGAGAAGAAGGCGGCGGCCCAGCAGGCGGCTCGGGAGCAGAAAGCCGGAGCCGCGACCGCGGCCAGGGCCGGAAAGACCGCCGCGACCAGGAAGGACGCTGCCGCTGCCGCTGAGAAGGAAGCGTCGGCGCGGCGCGCGGAGGCGAGGAAGGCCGAGCGGACGGCGGCTGCTGAACAGGCAGAGGCGGCCAGGGCGACTGAAGTGGCCGCTGCACGGGCCACTGCGGCGAAGCAGGCGGCAGCCACCAGGAAGAGCACTGACGCGCTCGCGCTGAAGACCGCGAGAGAGGCCGATGCCGCGAAGGCGGCTCACGAGTTGGCGGTGAAGAAGGCGGTCACGGGCAGGGAAGAAGCAGCCGCGAAGAAGAAGGCCGCTACGCTGTCCGGCCGACTGGCCGCTACGAGCGGAAGAGCCGCGGCCAGAGCCGCGAAGCTGCTGGCGGAACGGAAGTCCGCGGCGCAGGCGGCTGCCAGGGATGCCGCGACCAAGGGCACAGCCGCGCGGAAGTCGGCCCGGACCTCCGCCTCCAGGGCGGCGGCGTCCGAGAAGGCCGCGAAGGCGGCGGTGGCAGCGAAGGCCGCTGCCAGGGATGCCGCCCGGGCCGCCACCGCGGCGGAGAAACTCGTCGTGAAGGCGGAGGCCGCCGAGAAGGCGGCGGCGGATAAGGCGGCCGAGCAGGCGGCGGCCCCGCCCGAAGAAG
Organism: Acidobacteriota bacterium; assembly: GCA_026707325.1. Classification (GTDB taxonomy): domain Bacteria; phylum Acidobacteriota; class Thermoanaerobaculia; order Multivoradales; family Multivoraceae; genus Multivorans. The sequence continues at coordinate 77,183 of JAPOXA010000062.1, forward strand.
TCCAGGTCAAACCTGCGGCGAAACCGGCAAAGAGCCGGCCTGCCCGGAAGAAGAGCGCCCGCAAGAAGCCGCAGCCGAAAAAGGCGCCGACGCTGCTGCTTCGGCCGCAGCGTGCCAACGGCGGTCGCGGCGGGAGCGGCACGAGAAGGAACGCGGCGATCGACTTCGATTGGGTGCGGGAACGGCTCGAAGAGAAGCGTCGGGAGCTGTTCGGCCGCTACAACCGCGATCTCACCGCCGGCCTCAAGGCGTCCACCGGCGAGGGCGCCGAGGACCTGGTCGACCGGGCGAATCACGCCTACAGCCGGGAGTTGAACTTCTCGCTCTCGGATAGCGACGGCATCCTGCTGAACCGGATCGTCGAAGCGACGGCCCGCCTAGACGAGGGTACGTTCGGCATCTGCGTGCACTGCAGCAACGAACTGGGCCGCGCCAGGCTGGAGGCCGTGCCGTGGGCGCCCTACTGCATCGACTGTCAGGAACTCGAAGAGAAGGGCCGGCTCCCCGCAGACGAGTGAAGGCACCCGAGATCGACGCCGCGGTCGAGCGAATCGAAGGCGGCGACCGCCAGCCGGTCTACGTCGTGATCGGTGAGCAGGTGCTGGCCACGCGGGAGGCGAGTCGAATCGCGGAGGCGCTGGCTGCCGCGGCGGGTTGCGAGGTAGCGGTTCACAAGGGGGCGGCCGGTGAGGAACTGGGGACGATTCTCGCTGACCAGTTCACCTTTTCCCTGTTCGAGCCGGCCAAGGTGGCGTTGGTCGAGAGTAGTGCGGAGTTCGCCGACAGGGATGCCGCGGCCGAGCTGATCGACGAGGCGGCCAAGGTGCTGGGCGACAATTACGGCTTGGTTGGCGTGGCCGGCGAGGGGCTCTCCCTGGCCGAAAGAAAGGCGGCGGGTCCGCTTCTTCAGACATTGCGGCTGTTCGGAATCGACCCGGTTGCCGGCGCCGCCGAGGAGGCGATCGCCGCGCTGCCCGACTCGGCTCTGGCAGGCGGAAAGAGCCAGCGCAGGGGAGGCCGCCGTGGCCGGCTGAAGAAGGAGCGGGTCCAACTTGCCCGAGGACTCTCGGCGTTACTGGAGGCTGCGCGAGCGGAGAATCTGACCGGATGGTCAACGAGCAACCTTGCAGAACTCGACCGGGCCGCGGAAGGCGGCCTGCCGGAAGGCCACGCCCTGGTGTTTGCCGAACGCAGCGTCGATCGCAAGCACCCCCTCGTACTCCGTCTGTTCGAACGGAACGCGGCTTTCGAGGTCGGGCAACTCGGCCTCGATCGCAGTGGCAAGGCCACTGGTCTCGACCCGGTCGTGGCCGAGTTGGAGCGGGAGACGGGCGTGCGAATCGAGCCGGCCGCGGCCCAGGAGTTGGCGCGGCGTACGTTGCGCAAGGAGGGCTGGGGTCCCTCGGTGGCGGATGCGGCTTCGGCGGCGCGCTTCGCGGCCGAGTATCGGAAGATCGCCTCCGGCATGCCGGAGAGCGCGGGCCGTATCGACCGCGCCACGGTGGAAGAGTCGGTCGTGGACCGGGGCGAGCAGGACGTGTGGGATGTCTTCAACGCGATGGAGGGCGGGAGGCCCGGCGCGGCGTTGGCGGCACTTCGTCGTTACCTCCACAGCGCGGCAGACGAACAGGGTGAGCGGTTCCGGTTTCTGAGTCTGCTGGCCGGCCGCTGTCAGCAGTTGACCGCTGTCCACGGTCTCGTTATGGCTCACAGTCTGCCGGAGGCGGGGAACTACAACGGCTTCAAGGCCCGGGTGTTGCCGAAACTGATGGCGGAGTGGCCGGGCGCGGTGAGGAAGCCCGCCCCGTGGCCCCTCTTCCAGATGTACAAGGCGGCTATGGCCCGTCGCAGTCCGGAAGCCGTCTCGGCGATGAGTGAGCTGCCCTGGAAGGTTCTCGAGGCGGAGATTCGCTTGCGGGGCGGCAGCGGTGAGGGCACCGCCGCGCTTGAGGCTCTGGTTCTAGCTGTTGCCGGGGCAGGGGTGCCAGACCGCGAGGACTCCGCTTCATCGTCGCTACGAAGGGGCTCTCCAGGGCCGACGTCCCGGCGGGCCGCCGGCGGCCCCGCTCGCCGTGCCTCCGGGCGCCGCGCAGGCTGACATGCCTGAACTGCCCGAAGTCGAGGTCCTGCGCCGGAGCCTGGAGCGACCCCTTGTCGGCGACCGGTTCGAGGCGGTCCGCGTCCACTTCCCGACCTTGCGCGAACCGCTTTGCGAGCGGCGGCTGCGGCGGCTGGAAGGCCGCAGGGTCGTCGGCCTGCGCCGGCGCGCGAAGTACCTGTGGATCGACGCTTCCGGCGGCGAGACCCTGGTGGTGCATCTCGGGATGAGCGGCCGGCTGACCCTAGTCGACCGAACGGCGCCGCTCGTGGAGCACGAGCACCTGGGCTTCGAGCTCGCCTCCGGCCGCCGGCTGCGCTTCCGTGATCCTCGCCGCTTCGGCGTGGCCTTCGTCGCTTCCACGAAGGATCTGGACCGGGATCGGCACTTCCGTCACCTGGGTGTCGAGCCGCTCTCGCCCGGGTTCGATGGCGCCCGGCTCGCCGGCCTGGCCCGCGGCCGGACGGCCCCGGTCAAGAGCTTCCTGATGGACGCCTCGGTGGTCGTCGGCGTTGGGAACATTTACGCCTCGGAGGCGCTGTACCGCGCCCGCATCCATCCCCGGCGTTCGGTGGCGCGGATCGCGCGCCGCCGGTTCGAGGTTCTCGCCGCAGCCGTGCGGGAGGTGCTCGGCGAGGCCATCGAGCAAGGCGGGACGACGCTCAACGACTTCGCCGACGGCGAGGGCAACTCGGGCTACTTCCAGGTCTCGCTCGACGTCTACGACCGGGAAGGGCAGGCTTGTCCGGCCGCCTGCGGAGCGAGCATCCGTCGGATCGTCACCTCGAACCGAAGCACGTACTACTGTCCGCGCTGCCAGAGGTAGCCGCTAGGTGAGCGGCCAGAACACGGGGATCAGCCACACCGACAGAACGCAGAAGACGATCTTGAGCGGCGCACCGAACTTCACGTAGTCCATGAAACGGTAGCCGCCGGGTCCGAAGACCATCGCGTTGGTCTGGTAGCCCATCGGGGTCAGGAAGCTGGCAGAGGCGGCGAAGGCGACGGTCATCATGAATGGCTTCGGTTCCAGGCCCATCGACGCGGCGGCGGTGCCCGCGATCGGCACCATGAGCACCGCGGTCGAGTTGTTCGAGACGATCTCCGAGAGCAGGGCCGTCGCCAGGTAGACCAGCGCGATGACCGCCCAGGGTCCGTAGTCGGCGCCGGCATTCGCGATCGTCTCTCCGATCATCGCCGCGAGGCCGGTCTTCTCCATCGCGATCCCCATCGGCAGGATGCCGACGAGCAGGAAGATGACGGTCCAGTTGATCGCCTCGTACGCCTGCTGCACCGAGATGCCGCCGAAGACGATGAGCGCCACGGCGCCCAGAATCGAGGCCTTCAGAATCGAGGTGACTCCGGTGGCCGCGACGATGACGACGATCGGGATGATCACCACGGCGAGCCACCAGCGCCGCGGGATGACCAGGCGCAGCTTGACGTCCTGCTGCAGCGGTATGAAGTCCTCCGTCTCGTAAAGGGCTTCGATCCGGGACCGGGGGCCGAAGACGAGCAGCGTGTCCCAGTTGTGGAGGGCGATGTGGGCCAGCTTCTCGCGGATCGGCTCGCCGGTGCGGTTGAGTGCCAGCACAAAGCAGCCGAAGCGGCGCCGGAAGTCCAGGTCGCGAATGGTCGAGCCGGTGAGCCGGGAGACCGGCGAGAGCTGGATCTCCGCCATGATGTTGTTCTGGTCCGAGAGATCGCGGTCGCCGATCTTCGTTTCCGTGCGAAGGCGCAGGCCGTAGTGGTCCCGGAAGCTGACGATGTCGTCCATCAGGCCCTCGACGATCAGGATGTCGCCGCCCTGCATGGGCGTGGCGCGGAGCTCGACGGCGATCCGTTCCTCGCCGCGCAGAATCTCGAGCACCGTGAGGCGGAAACGCTCGTTGATGTGCGCGTCGACCACGTTGTTGCCGACGAGGGAACTCCCTTCGGGCACCTGGACCTCGGTCAGGAACGAAGACAGTTGGTACTTGGTGGTCAGGTCGGAGGCGCCGGCGCGATCCGGGAGGCGCCGCATCGGCACGAAGACGATGTAGGCGAAGCCGACGACGAGGAGGATCAGTCCGAGCGCCAGGAACTCGAACATGGTGAAGGCTCCGAAGCCGTACTCCGCCGACATGGAGGCGACCAGCAGGTTCGTCGACGTGCCGATCAGGGTGCAGGTGCCGCCGATGATCGAGAGGTAGGAGAGGGGGAGAAGGATCCGCGAAGGCGACACGCCGTAGTGCTTCCCGATCTGGATGCCGACCGGCATCAGGATCGCCAGCGCGGCGGTGTTGTTGATGAAGGCCGAGAGCACGCCGCAGACCAGGATCAGGGCGATCGCGGCGGCCCAGTGGGTGCTGCCGGAGAGTTGCGCGAGCTTCTGGCCGAAGCGGTCGATCAAGCCCGTGTGGGTCAGCCCGTAGCTCAGGATGAACATCATCATCACCGTGATGACGGCGTCGTTGCTGAAGCCGCGGATCGCCTCCTGGGGCGTCACCAGACCGAACAGGAGCAGCAGCCCCAGGCTCGAGAGGGCGACGGCGTCGATCCGCAGCCATTCGAAGCTGAAGGCCAGGAACGTGAAGACGATGACGGCGACGAGGATCCAGATGTTCATCGGCGGTTCCGGCGCTCAGCCGACCGGCAGTCGGCGGTGCGACGCGACCGGCATCGAGCGCCGGACCTCGGCGACGCGCCGGCGGTCGATCTCCGCGATCGCGATGCCGGGTCCGTCTCCGGCATCGGCGAGGACGTGGCCCCACGGGTCGATGATCACCGAGTGGCCGTAGCTGTGTCGTAGCCCGCGGTCGTCGTGGCGGCCGGTCTGAGCGGCGGCCAGCACGTAGCACTGGGTCTCGATCGCCCGGGCGCGCAGCAGCGGGAACCAGTGGTCCTTGCCGGTCATCAGGGTGAAGGCCGAGGGAATGGTCAGGACCTCCGCGCCTTCTCGGGCGAGCTTCAGGTAGAGCTCGGGGAAGCGCATGTCGTAGCAGATCGTGAGTCCGAGACGCGCGAGCGGCGTGTCGACGGTCACGATGTCCTCACCGGGCACGGCCGTCTTCGACTCCAGGAACCGGACCTCCGGGGAGACGTCGACGTCGAAGAGGTGGATCTTGCGGTAGGTGGCGACCATCTCCCCCCGCGGGTCGAACAGGACGCTGGTGTTGTAGCAGCGTTCGCTCTCGTCCGGCGCCTGCTCGTTGTAGGAGCCGAGCAGGAGGTAGATGCCGCGGTCCCGGGCCAGGGCTGCGAAGCGGGCGCAAGTGGCGCCGGATGTCGGCTCAGCCAGCTTGACTTTCTCCTTGTGCGGCCCGAGGTAGTTCGTGTTCTCGGGCGTGGAGACGAAGGTCGCTCCCCGATCCGCCGCGGTCTCGATCCAGTGCCGGGCGGTCTCCCAGTTGGCCTGCTCGTCCGAGGTGGAACCCATCTGGACCACGGCGGCAAGGTAGGTCGAGGTGTCGTTCATTCTGGTTGCGTCCCTCTCGCCGGGAGCTTACCGCTGGACAGGTGTGCTAAGCTCGCCCGCACCCATAAACGGGAGGTCCTCCACAACAGGAGGTCCTCCTAATGAGGAAAGACAGCTGGTTCCGCGGGCCGCTTCTGAGCGTGCTCTTCTTTGGCCTGTTGCCAGGTCCCGGTGGTGGCTTAGACACGGGTGAATCGGCGGCCTTCGCTTCCCCGTGGGGCGGCGTGTCTACTCCGGAGTCGTGCGCACAGAACGGCGGCTACTGGAAGTACACTGGGTACCCGCACGAGAAGCCGACCGGCTACGAAGCAGCCGGTTACTGCCAGTCGCACAGCGAGTACTGCGAGGAGTACTCGAACGACTTACTCGCCATGGGTGGTTCCGCTGGCGTAGCTGGCAGCAGCCACAGGTACATGGGAATGTTCATGGCCGCTCTTATGGCGCTGTTCGTTCTCGACTATCTCAACGAGTGCACAGGAGACAACGCGCCCGGATCGTGACCATCCACCCGGACCGCTCTGCCCTGACTCGACCTCGACGCTTCGTGTGTTTCCTGGAGGCTCTGCGAGCCTAAAGGGAGGCTGAAGAAGGTAGTTCCTGAGAGGCTTGCCGGATCAGGACAGAGGCGATTCTGGAGCGGCAGGCGGCGCGCCGGCGCCGTCTGCCGCTCAGAGTCATTCGCTCATGGCTCGTGGCGTGCGCAGATCTGCGCTGCAGGCTGGCGTGGTCTCTTGGTGTCGTTAGCGCTTCCTGATGCGGTCGCGCATCGCCTCACGACGACGTGCAGCCGGTGGATTCGAAGAGCGAGAACCGATTCTGAGAACGTCCATTGGTACACTTCATGCCGTGCGCATGCAATCCAGACGCTGTTGTTCGCCTGGGACAGAGTCGTGACCGTTCTCTTGACTCCGAGACTGTGAGCGTGGAGACCATGCCCGGGTGGGGCGTGCGAATCGAACGCGCTGATCGTCGGTGCAGGCACGATCAGCGCCAAGCTCGTTTCAACACCAATGTGGGTGGCTAGTGGTTCCGCCGGAGATTGTCACGGTCATCATCGTCTTCGGCGTCTCGTTGGCGGTGTCGTGGACATGCCTCAAGCTCTTCCGACTACTCACTAAAGGGAAAGAGGGCAAGCCCAGGAAGCCACCGCGTGCCGGTGGCGAATCGGGGGGCCGGCGGCCTAGCGAACGAACCGGAAGTGGCTAGGAGTCTGGGCCAGCAACCACCCGACCCGCCTGCCGAGACCGGGTCGCGTGACCGTCTCGCGGTCCAAATGACCGGGTGACTGTCCTGAGAGAGCGGTGCTGTTCGCCCCACGGGTGACCGACGTTCCGGGCTAAGCTTCGGGCCCCATGTGCGGGATCGTCGCCATCCTGATGCGCCCCCACCCCGGACCGGCGATCGACTCGCGCGAGCTGCTGGAGGGCCTCGCGGCCGCCGGCCGTGCCGCGGAGGCCGCGGTTCGCGATAGCGGCCGCGCCGAGGCGCAGGAGCTGGCCTCGTCCCTTTCGGCCGCGGCCTCCGGACTGGCCGACTGGGACCGGCGCTTGCGGGCCCGGCCGGCTGTTCGATCCCTCGTGCGCGACGAATCGCTGCGGGCCGCGATCGCCGATGCCCTGGCGCCCTGCTCCGCGGCGGTGAGCCGGCTGGAAGTCAGCCTCGATGCCGGTGCCGCGCGCTTCGGCGATGCCGGCCTGGAGGCGGTGAATCGGGCCGCGGCGGCGTTGGCCGACGCCGAGTGGGCGATCCGCCGCGACCGGCTACGGACCGCTGCCGAAGTGAGTGGGCTGGCGCCGGCCGGCGCCGGCGACGCCGGGCTCGACGTCCTCATCGCCGTCCAGCAGGCCTTCTCCTCGCTCGACCGGCTCGAGATCCGCGGCCGCGACTCGGCCGGGCTGTTCCTGCTGCTCTCGCGGCACGGCCTGGACCCCGACGATCCAGCGGTCCGGTCCGAACTCGATTACCGGGCCGGGGATCCGTTGTTCGCTCATCGCGCGGTGAACGTGGGCGGGGGACGGATCGGCCTGGTCTACAAGTGCGCGGAGGAGATCGGCGAACTGGGCGACAACGTCCGTTTGCTGCGCGCCGCGGTCGCTTCCGATCCCTTGCTGGCGGCGGCGCTCGAGAGTCCGGATGTTGAAGCGACTGTGCTCGCGCACACGCGCTGGGCGAGCGTCGGCCGGATCAACGAGGCGAACGCGCATCCCCTGAACGAGGCGGAGGCCGGGGCCGGCCACGCCGAAGGCCATGGGCCGCCCCAGGTGATCGCCGCGATCAACGGCGACATCGACAACCACGCCGACCTGGCGGTGCTGGAGAACCTGGAAGTCGACTCCCGCATCACCACGGACGCGAAGGTGATGCCGGTTCTCATGTCGCGCCGGCTGGCCGGCGGCGACGCGCCCTTCGACGCCTTCCGCGGCACGGTGGCCGCGTTCGAGGGTTCGCTCGCCCTTGGCGCGCTCGCCTGGGACGACCCGTCGCGGCTCTGCCTGGCGATCCAGGGCAGCGGCCAGGGCCTCTACGTCGGGCTGGCGGATCACGCCTTCCTGGTGGCCAGCGAGCCCTACGGCCTGGTCGAGGAGACGTCTACCTGGCTGCGCCTGGAGGGCGAGGCGGAGCCGGACCGCGCCGGCGCCGGTTGGGGCCAGATCGCCGTGCTCGACGCTGCTCGCGCCGGCGAGCTGGAGGGCATCGAACGGTACTCGGCCGGAGGCTCGCCGCTGCCGGTGGCGCCGGAAGAGCTCGACCGCGCCCAGATCACGACCCGCGACATCGACCGGGGTGAGTTCCCGCACTTCCTGCTCAAGGAGATCAGCGAGGCGCCGCGTTCCGTGCGCAACACGCTGCGCGGCAAGCTGCGCGAGGACGCGACCGGGCGTCTGCGGGTTTCGGTCGGTGAGCGTGCGCTGCCGGAAACGGTTGCGGGCGGCCTGCGGGAGGGGACGGTCGCGCGCATTGTCGTGACCGGCCAGGGCACCGCCGCCGTCGCCGGTCAGGGCATCGCCGCGGCGATCGAGGGACGCCTGCGCGAGCGGGGCCTCAGCAGTCCGCGGGTCGACGCGATGCCGGCCACCGAGCTCTCGGGCTTCCACCTGGTGCCTGACATGCACGACACCGTGGTCGTCGCCGTCAGCCAGTCCGGCACGACGACGGACACGCTGCGCACGGTCAACCTGGCGCAGCGCCGGGGCGCCTGCGCGATCGCGATCGTGAACCGCCGCAACTCCGACCTGGCGGAGCGGGCGGACGGCGTGCTCTACACCTCCGACGGGCGGGACGTCGAGATGAGCGTCGCGTCGACCAAGGCCTTCTACTCCCAGATCGCGGCGGGGATGCTGCTCGCCGTGGCGATCGCCGACCAGGTCGCGGGCGGGCCGGACGAACGCCCCGCCGCCGATCGCCTCCTGCGGGAACTGCGGAACCTGCCCGACGCGATGGAGCGCACCCTGACCCTGCGGCCCACGATCGCCGCCGCCGCAAGCGAGTACGCGCCCCGATTGCGCGACTGGTCGGTCGTCGGCAACGGTCTCGACCGCATCGCCGCGGAGGAGATCCGGATCAAGCTCTCCGAGCTCTGCTACAAGGCGATCGCCTGCGATGCGACCGAGGACAAGAAGCACATCGACCTGTCGTCCGAGCCCTTCATCCTGGTCTGCGCGACCGGGGTCCAGGGCTCGACGGCGGCCGACACCCGGAAGGAGATCGACGTCTACCGCGCCCACCGCGCGACCCCGATCGTCATCGCCTCCAAAGGCGCGGCGTTCCCGTCCGCGGCGGCGGCGATCGAAGTGCCGGAGGTTCCGCCCGAACTGTCCTTCGTGCTGGCGACCGTCGTCGGCCACCTGTTCGGCTACTACGCGGCCCTCGCCATCGACGACCTCGCCATGCCGCTGCGGGCGATCCGCACGGCGGTGGACGACGTCGCCGGAAACGGCACGGCGCGGCTGGTGGCTCGACTGCGCGAGATCGCCGGCGCCGAGATCGACGCTGTCCGCGAAAGCCTGGCCGGCGGCGGGTACGACGGCAATCTGCACGTCGGCCGGGCGGTGCGGCTGGCGATGGCGCTCGACGGACTGGCTGGTGCAGACGACGGAGATGCCGCGACCGCGTTGGCGCGGTTGCGAAACGCGCTCACTCCGGCGATCGACGACCTCACCCGGCACATCGACACGATCAAGCACCAGGCGAAGACGGTCACCGTGGGCATCTCGCGTCACGACCAGACGCTGGGCCGGATGTCCCTCGAAGCGGCGCTCCGTCAGGCCGGTTCGCCGGAGGAGTCGATCTCGGCCGAGGACCGCCGGGCGATGAACGCGCTCGATCCCTTCGTCGACCAGGTTCTCGGCTACGTCCGCTACCAGCTCTGGCATCGAGGCGAGGGCCCGGCGCCGGGTGACGCCGCCACCATCCGCGTCCTGCGCGCCGGCGGCCTGTGTCGCGATCTTCAGTCGCGGACGGTGCGGGAACCGCTGCTCAAGGGCACGAAGTACGCGGTGGCGGTCGAGGGCCGGTTGCTGGCGGCGCGTGGCCGTACGGATGGCCGGGTGTTCATCGGCGTGCCGGAATGGAACGGCGACGAGGTCTCGGCGCTGAACCTGATTCACGTGCGCTTCCAGGAGCGCGCGCCGGCACCCGAGTTGCGCCGCCTGCTCTCCGGCTACCGGGAGCGTTACGCTGGTCTACGCGACCAGGTGCTCAAGAGGGCGCCCGACTTCGACGACCGGCTGCTCGCCGAGCTCCCCGTCGAGGACCTGTTGATCGACCCGGTGGCCCAGCTCGCGGAGCGCTGGCGGAGCACCCCTCCCGGGGGCGTCTCGTGAGGGTGCTGCTGACCGGCAGCGCCGGCTTCATCGGCTTCCACGTGGCCAGGGCCCTGCTCGAGCGCGGCGACGAGGTGATCGGCTACGACAACTTCAATCCGTACTACGACCCGCAGCTCAAGGAGCGGCGCAACGCGATCCTCGAGGGGCAGCCCAACTTCCGGCTCGTGCGCGCCGACGTCGGCGACCGTCAGGCCCTGCAGGATTCCTTCGACGATCTCGTCCGCGGCGTTTCCGGCACGGAGACCAGGGTCTGTCACCTCGCGGCCCAGGCCGGGGTGCGGCACTCGATCGATCATCCGAACCAGTTCGTGCGCGACAACGTGCAGGCCTTCACCTACGTCCTCGAACTGTGCCGCGACCTCGAAGTCGGCGGCCTGATCTACGCCTCGAGCAGCTCGGTCTATGGCAACAGCACGCGCGAGCGGCTGAGCGAAACGGACAGCACGTCGTCACAGTGCTCGCTCTACGGCGCGACGAAGAAGATGAACGAGCTGCAGGCGTCCGTGTACCACCACCTCTACGGCATGCGCGTCACGGGTCTGCGTTTCTTCACGGTCTACGGCCCGTGGGGCCGGCCCGACATGGCGCTGTTTCTGTTCACCGGCGCCGTGCTCCGCGGCGAGCCGATGAACGTCTTCGGACACGGCCGGATGCACCGGGACTTCACCTACATCGACGACATCGTGACCGGCGTCGTCTCGGCGATCGACCGCAACCACGAGGACCTCGTCTGCAACCTCGCCGCCGGCCGCACCGAGGAACTGATGGAGTTCATCCGGCAGATCGAACTGGGTTGCGGTCGCGAGGGCGACAAGGAGTTCCTGCCGATGCAGCCCGGCGACGTCGTGCGGACCTCGGCCGACCTCACCCGCGCCAGGGAGTACCTCGGCTACGAGCCCACGACCGCGATCGCCGACGGCATCCCCCGCTTCGTCGATTGGTACCGCGAGTACTACGGCCTCTAGCGTCACATACTGGGTGCGCCGGCGTCCCCGCCGGCATCCGGCGCGAGAGCGCCGGCTTCTGGACTTCTGCCGCGCCTAGTCCAGCCTCACGGCCCACGACGCGGCCCGCTCCCGCATCTCCGGCGCGTCCTCGGGCAGGATCATCCCCTGCTCGATCGCACGGTCCAGCGCCGCGTTCCAGGCATCGAGATAGTGCTTGCTGTCCGGGTACAGCGTCGCGAGCTGTTCGCTGTCGAAGTCGGTCGCGGCGCCGTACAGGAACCCGAACCGCGTCCCTTCCCTCTGCGTGCCGAAGCCGCTGTGCGAGGCGGTCGGCGCCTCGACTTCCGGCAGGCGGATGCCGCCTCTGGCGTTGCCGTGCTCGTCACGGACGACTTCGGGGTTCGGGTCTCCCGCCTTCATCTCCACGCGCGGCATCTTCGGCGGTTCGACGCCGTCCCTGATCCAGAGGTGGAGATGTCGGATCGCGGCCTGGTACACCGGCGTGTAGGAGAGCCAATTGGACCCGTCGACGGTACGCTCCGCCGGCCTCGCCACGGACACGTGCGAAGTCCCCGGCACCTCCCAGAGCCGGAACCGGTCCGAGTCCGGCTCGCGTACGGGGTAGTAGCTGTTCAGCTCGGTTTCGGAGTTCACCACGATGACCGGAACGTCCAGGTCGGATCGGACCGACGCGAGACTGCGCCCCCGGCGTCCGCCGCCACGCTCGGAGGCGAAGGGCACGATGCCGCCGAAATCGATGAACGGCAGGTAGCCGTCAAACAGCTCTGTCAGCGGATGCACGCCGTTGATGTAGGTGCGCAGGCGCGCCGCGGACTGGGAAGCGCCGGCCGCGATCAACCGCTCGACCTCGAGACCGCCCATCGGGTCCAGGCCCTGCCGGTCGCGCTCCGGGCCGATGGCGCTCGCGACCTGCGTGAAGATGTCGTAGGAGTAGGCGTCCCCGGGGTGTTCGAGCGAGCCGTAGCGCTTCGGGTCCCACGCCTTGAGTCCCCCGGGATTCTGGGGAAAGCCGTGGACGCCGACCTTCTGCGCGGAGACCCCCACCCAGGCATAGCCGCGCAGGGCCTCGTCGCTCGCGGAACCGAGTTCGAAGCCGGCGGTCACGTTCAGCCAGAACACGATGACCGTGCCGTTGAACGCCGACGCGTCTTTCGGCCGAACCACCAGCAGGCGGGTCTTGAAGTCCGCCTTGTCGGGGGCTGCCCGGGTGTTCCACCGGCCGTCCGCGCCCTGAGTGCCAGAGGCGAGTTCGTACGCGGTCGCCTCGCCCTCGAGGAAGTACTCCTCGGTCAGATAGCCGCGATCCGCCACGTTCACGGCGGCAAACGGCGTGCCGCGTTCCCCGCCCGTGATGGGCCCGGAGAGCGTTGGCGCGTTCGGGGTGATCGCGAAGGCCGCGCCGAGCGCCAGCAGGACCGCTGCGATCGTCATCAGGCTGATCCTCTTCGCGGTGTCTTCCATCTCTTGGGTCCTCCAGCTTCTGGAACGTTCCTGGTTCCGGGTATCGTAGCCGCCCCTCAAATCCTCCAGGAGTTCAGCGTGAAGGTAGCCCAGGGCGTCGCCGAGTACCTCAAGCGGGAGGGCGTCGAGTTCATCGTCGCCTACCCGGTCAATCCGATCATCGAGGCCGCGGCGGTGGCCGACATCCGCACCGTGATCGTCCGCCAGGAGCGGATCGGCCTGCACATGGCCGACGCCGTCAGCCGCCTGAGTTCGGGCAAGCAGCTCGGCGTGTTCACGATGCAGAGCGGACCCGGGACCGAGAATGCCTTCGGCGGCGTGGCGCAGGCCTACGGCGAATCGGCGCCCATCCTGGTCATGCCGATGGGGTACAGCCGCCGGGCAATGCACGTGGCGCCGAACTTCAACGCGGTGGCCAACTTCCAGCACGTGACGAAGTGGTGCGAGCCGCTCAGCATGGGCAAGGCGCTGCCCGAAGTCATGCGCCGCGCCTTCAGCCAGTTGCGTTCGGGACGGCCGGGCCCGGTGATGGTTGAGGTGCCGGCCGACGTCTTCGGCGAAGACGTGCCCGACGATCTTGGACCTCGTCCGAGCGGTACCGTGCGCGTCGGCCCTGATCCGGACCTGGTGAGCCAGGCCGCGGAGATGCTGGCGGCGGCCGAGCGGCCGGTGATCTACGCGGGCCAGGGCGTCCACTACGCGGAGGCCTGGGGCGAACTGCGGCGCCTGGCGGAGCTGCTCAACGCGCCGGTGACGACCAGCCTGGGCGGCAAGAGCGCCTTCAACGAGGATCATCCGTTGTCGCTCGGCTCGGGCGGCCGTGCGGTGCCGAAGACGGTCCACGAGTTCCTCGGTGCCGCCGACGTGATCTTCGGCATCGGCTGCAGCTTCACGACCACCGCGTTCGGCCTCTACTTCGGCAAGTACCCCCAGGCGAAGTACCTGCACGCGACGCTAGACCCGGTCGACCTGAACAAGAACGTCGCCGCCGACTGCGCGGTGGCCGGCGACGCGAAGCTGACGCTGGCCGCCCTGATCGCGGAGCTGGAGGGCCGGTCGCTGCCGCACGCGGCCTCGCGGGCCGACTCCGTGCCGGCCGAGATCGAGCGGATCCGCTCCGGCTGGCTCGACGAGTGGATGCCGAAACTCACGTCGAACGGTGCGCCGCTGTCGCCCTACCGGGTGCTCTGGGACCTGATGCACACGGTCGACCGCGACAACGTGATCATCACCCACGACGCCGGTTCGCCGCGCGACCAGATCTCGCCCTTCTGGCGCAGCACGACGCCGCTCTCCTACATCGGCTGGGGCAAGACGACCCAGCTCGGCTACGGCCTCGGCCTCGCGATGGGCGCCAAGCTCGCCCAGCCCGACAAGCTCTGCATCAACGTCTGGGGCGACGCCGCGATCGGCTTCACTGGCATGGACTTCGAGACGGCGGTGCGCGAACGCCTGCCGATCCTGTCCATCCTGTTCAACAACTTCTCGATGGCGATCGAGCTGCCGATCATGCAGGTGGCGACCGAGAAGTACCGCAGCACGGACATCTCCGGCCACTACGCCGACATGGCGAAGGCCTTCGGCGGCTACGGTGAACGGGTGACCGAGCCGGCGGAGATCGTGCCCGCGATTCAGCGCGGCATCGCGGCGACCGAGTCGGGCACGCCGGCCCTGCTGGAGTTCATCACCGAGAAGGAGATCGGCATCTCCAACTATTGAGTGTGGCCAAGCGGGAAACTGGCTGCGGCCGCATAAGGGCAGATCCCAGCTCAACGGGCCTTGGTCGTTTTGGCGCACTCCTTCCCGCCTGGACTCTGCGGAAGTTCCTGTAGCCCAAGCCATCTACGGAAGATCACGGTTCGGCGCTGACCCTCGGACGCGATCCCGTTCCGCCAGACGGCCCAATCAACTCCCCGGCGGGTTCCGCAGCGCGGGCGAGCACGCTATATTCGGTCGCCGATTTCCTGCGCCCAAGGGGAGAGGTGAAGGACCATGAGTAGTTTGGCGGAGCACCTGAAGCAGCAGAGGACGGCGATGTCTATCCCCGCGGTTGGTCCGCTTCGCCCAGTAGGCCCAGTGTCAGGCTTCCCGTACCGTCGCCTGATCCACCCCGGTGCGCCCATGCATATCCACCAGGGCGTATCCGAGCGCCCGGTCCAGAGCTGTTCTCGAGGTTTCGGCGCGTCGGAGCGGACTCATGCGCTGGTGGCTGCGACCTCATGATGGCGCTGACGGCGAAGCGGTTTCAGGTTCTGAACTTCCGCAACATAGACGATAGCGGTTGGATTCCGCTTGAGCGGGTAACGGCGTTCGTTGGCCGCAACGAGGCAGGGAAGACTGCGTTGCTCAAGGCCCTACACAAGTTCAACCCTGCCGCGGAAGAACCATACGACCCACAGCGAGAGTTCCCGCGCGACCGTTTCACGGCCGAGTTCAGCGAGGGCGGAGAGTGGCCGGTATGCCGGGTTGAATTCGAGCTCTCGGCCGACTTCCGCAAGCAACTGGGCGAGCGCCTCAACGGTGCCGGGATACCGCAGAAGGCGGTCGTGACGCGCTACTACGATGGCAGCTTGGAGTGCGAGTACGACACGGAGCTAGGCGACGATTCACTGGACCCGGGTCAGCTGGTGAAGGCTCTCGATGCGTTCGCAGCAGGTGCCCGCCGACTTCCTGCTCCGGCGCCGGATCAGGAGTCGGCGATACAGGAGATGCGAACCCTGCTGGCGGACTGGGCAGACGGGCACAAGGAGGCTGTCGGGGAACTTCAGGATCTGCGTTCTGACAAGGGCGTGGACTTGTTGGAGCGGGTGCGCGGTGAGTCAAACGCGTATGCGCAGCCGGCGTCCGCCGACCTGGTCGAGACTCTTCAACGAGTCGTGGATGAACTGCGAGATGACGCCAAGAGGGTACCGCTCCCGCAGCAGCTTGACGAGGCCGTTGAGGCCGAGCTTCCAGTCTTCATCTACTTTGAGAACTACGGCATCCTTGACAGTGCCGTGTACTTGCCACGGTTTCTTGGAGACCTTGCGTCAGGACCGGAAGAGCCTCGGGTTCGGACGATCAACGCGATGTTCAAGCATGTAGATCTCTCCGCGCAGGAGATCTCGGATTTGGGCCGCGAGGAAGCGGAGGAAGCGAGAGCCACGGGTCAGCGAGTCACAGACGATGTGATCGGTCGCGATCAGCAGCGCAAAGAGCTGCGAAGCGTGAAGCTGAGCTCGGCGTCAATCGACATCTCGAGGAAGTTCAGCGAGTGGTTCGGTCAGAGACGGCACAAGATCAGGTACCAGGCCGACGGCCCCTACTTCAGAATCTGGGTATCAGATGACCGGCGCCCGGATGTGGATATCGAGTTGGAGAGCCGTAGCAAGGGGTTCCAGTGGTTCTTCTCGTTTTACTTGGTGTTTTTGGTCGAGTCCGCCGAGGGACACAAGGACGCGATGCTGTTGCTCGACGAGCCGGGGCTGCATCTTCACCCGACGGCGCAACAAGATCTGATGGGCTTCTTCGAGACGCTGTCGCAAAACAACCCGCTCATCTACACAACTCACTCCCCGTTTCTCATCGATGGAGAGCACATCCACCGAGTTCGTCCGGTGACGGAGGACGCGACAGGACACTCGCGAATCAGCGTCGATGGGTGGCCGAAGGACCGTGAGACTATCTTCCCACTTCAGGCCGCTGCCGGCTACGCGATGGTGCGAGGGCTCTTCCAGCACCAGAAGAACGTCCTCGTGGAGGGTATGTCGGACTACCTGTACTTGCACGCTCTGAACCTGCATTGTCACGCGCTCGGGCGTCAGGGTTTGCCGGATGATGTCTACATCACGCCTTGTGGCGGTACGAAGCTGGTCGGGCACATAGCGTCGTTGTTTCTAGGGCAGGGGGTGCGGCCGATTGTCTTGCTGGACGGCGACGACGCCGGGCGTGCGCGCCGTGATGCGCTGATGAAGGAACTCTATGCGGGCCATGAGAAAGCCGTTCTGATGCTTGGCGACGTGCTCGGCGAAGAGGAGTGCGAGACTGAGGACATCATTGGCGAAGCGACGGTTCTCCCTGTCGTGAAGGACTTGGTCAGCAAGAAGGTCGCCCTGAACCAGAGTGATCGCCGCAAGGGCAGCTTGGTCGATCAGATCAAGAGTGCGGCAGAGAGGTACAACGCGAACCTCCGGGACGGCTGGAAAGCGGAAGTCGCACGCCGGATTGTCGTTGACTGGTCGACAGTGGATCCGGAAGAAATGCCGGCCGCTGTGCTGGATCAGGCGGAGGCACTCTTCAAGGAACTAACAGCGCGTTTTGCCAGTCTGGATTGTGGCCGCTGACGCGGAAGCCACACCGTGACGAACCTGCGCCGCAGCGAAATGGTGTTGCCGCGAGCCGCAGAATGACTCGCAGTCTACGCGAAACAGCCGCCACCGTTCTCGACCGCCATGGTGCGCACTCTGAAGTGGGGATGCGTCGGGCCGGAGATAGCCAGCCGGCCGGGGCGCGCATTGTCTAAGGCAGTGCCCATAGTCGTTGTTGGTCTTGTCGTGCTGGTAACTGTTGGGCTTTCCTGGCACTTCTGGGAACCGCTTCAAGCCCAAAGCGAGGCCGTGCGGAACCTCGGCTTGGTCGCCGGTGGCTTGATAGCGGTGATCCTAGGGGTTTGGCGTAGCGCAATCGCCCATAGACGAGCGGAAGCCGCAGAAAGCGACTCTATAGACAGGATGTTCCAGATCGCATCGGAGATGCTAGGGCATGGTGACGTCGCTGTCCGGATTGCGGGCGTCGTGACCCTCTGCAATCTCGCGAAACAACATCCAGAGCGCTATTGTCAGATCGTGCACGACGTTCTGTTTCACTTCTCGGTTGAGAAGAGTCACGATCACCCGGAGAGTGAAAGGCCGCCGGTCAGCATCGGTGACCTCACTTTTCATGGACCTCAGGATGGTGCACTTGCCTTCTTGGGGTACCACGAGTTACAGGAACTCGCCGCAGGATCGCAGACCTAGCGCTTAAGAGAAGTAGTTGCCTTCGTCGACCCGCCACCCTCCCGACGGAGGTCGTAACGACTCTGGCCGGCGTTCCACTGGCGCGGTTGGCTGTTACGCACCTTGAAACGGCTCTTGTACTCGGCAGGTGCCCCGGCCTACCGGGGTGGGTTATTCGCCTTGCGCGGTAGCACGGACGAAGAGCGGCCCGCGCTGCCAGTCGCCGAGACGACTGCACTCCAACGCGGGCCTAGATGCTTGCTGACCAGATACTCGATCAACATGATAACTACCTCCACTCGGAAGTCCGGCGAAAGGCTAAGCCCCCTCGCTTGGGCTGGCATCCAAGTCAGCCTACTCAGGGAGGCGGCTCCCTGAATAACCCCTTTTCCGGGAGGCTGGTTAGCACCCTACGTCCAGTCTATCTCAGGTTGGGCCCAGGTGTTCTACTGCACGTCTGCCTCGAAGCGCCGGAAGCTGGTGGGCGCAGCACTGCCGGGAAGAAGAGCCGTGCGCTGAGCGTGCAAGCCTAACTTGAGCGGCTGGTTGGGACTATCGCGGATCGTCCACCTCGGGTCGACGATGAAGATCAGCAGCGACCTTTACCATGAGCGAGTGAGTCTTGCCTAGCTCCATATGAACCGATGAGGTATTGCCGAAAGTTGTGGATTGGCGAGTTGATCAGGCGGCGTTCCTGACCT
>JAPOXA010000185.1 GCA_026707325.1 Acidobacteriota bacterium
GTGTGCCAGCCGTACGCCCGGTAGCGCCCGAGCACGTCCTCGCTGAAGCTGAGATCCGTCGGGCCGTCGATCGTGATCCGGTTCGCGTCGTAAAGGACGTTCAGCTTGCCTAGACCGAGGTGGCCGGCCATCGAGCAGGCCTCGGAGGCGACGCCTTCCATCAGGTCGCCGTCGGAGGCGAGCACCCAGGTCCGGTGATTGAACAGAACGTGGCCAGGACGGTTGAAGCGCACCGCCAGCAACTGCTCGGCGATCGCCATGCCGACCGCGGCCGAGATGCCCTGGCCGAGCGGCCCGGTCGTCACCTCGACGCCCGGCGTGAGACCGTGCTCGGGGTGGCCCGGGGTGAGCGAGCCGTACTGCCGGAAGTTCCGGATCTCCTCGATGCTCAGGTCATAGCCGGCCAGGTGCAGCAGCCCGTAGATCAGCGCCGAGGCGTGGCCGCAGGAGAGGACGAAGCGGTCCCGGTTCGGCCACTGCGGATCGTTCGGTGCGAAGCGAAGGTACTTCGTCCACAGGAGCGCCGCCATCGCGGCCTGGCCCATCGGCGCGCCGGGATGGCCGCTGTTCGCCCGCTCGACCATGTCGACCGCGAGGAAACGCAGCGTGTCCGTCGCGACGTCCAGCGGCTGACGCTGGGGAGGCCCGCCGGTATCGGGCGTTCCGGCGGCCTCGACCTGACTCATCGACGCGGGGTTCCTGTGGGTCGTGGGCGCGGCGGACGAAGGCGTGGCGAGGGGCCGGTCAAGCGGCGCCAAGCATACACGGGCTCCGGTCTGGGCGCCGCCGCTGAACCGTGTTGCTTTCGCGGAGGCGTGACTGGTCACAGGACGGTTGACATCATTGCCAGCACTCTCTAGCATCGCTGGCGTTGACAGCGTCTCCAGTGAGACCATCGAAGAGGAGCCGTCATGCCGCAATTGACTGTCCGCAACGTACCGGTCCAGGTGGTCGCCGCTCTGAAGCTTCAGGCGGCGGCACGCGGCCGGTCCGCCGAAGCTGAGCACCGGGAAATCCTCCGCCGCGCTCTCGTGGCCGACGGAAGCGACTTCGCCGACCGCGCCGCCGCAATGCGCCGACAGCTCCGATCCTCAGTCGACAGCACCGAGACGATTCGTGCCGACCGCGACCGGAACAACCAGTGAACGGTTGGGTGGTCGATGCCAGCGTCGCGGTGAAGTGGCTGGTTTCCGAGAAGTTCTCCCGCGAGGCGTCGGGGCTGCTCGAGGGGAACGCCACCCTGCTGGCGCCCGATCTGCTGTTCGCGGAAGTGACGAATGCCCTCTGGGCGATGTGCCGCCGCGGCGACATAGGTCGCGAGGATCTGGCTGGAGCGGTGGCGCTGCTACGAAGGGCGCCGTTAGCGACGCCGGTGCCGATGCGCCAACTCGCCAGCGCCGCCTCTCAACTCAGCGTGGATCTGGAGCACCCGACCTACGGCTGCTTCTACCTTGCTCTGGCGCTGCAGGAAAGGCACCCGGTCGTCACCGCGGACATGCGCTTTCTCGGTCGGGTGCAAGGCCACCCCTATCTGGCGGACTCGATCCGACATGTCGGAGACGTCGGTCGGAACTAGCGCCGCCGCTTAGGGCGACGGCTCCGATTCCTCAGGGCCGCGAATCGAGGTAGCGGTCGACCGCCTTCTCCAACGCGGCGCTCCGCAGCCCGTTCTCCTTCGCGCGGGTGCGGGCCTCTTCCCGGTCCACACCCTGCCCCGCGACCAGGTAGGCGTAGTACAGAGCGCCGACCCGATTGCCCGAGGCGCAGTGGACGAGCACCGGGCCGTCCACCTTGTCCATCGCTTCGATGAAGCGCTCGAAGGTCTCGGGTAGCGCCAGCCGATCCGCGTCCACCGGCACGTTCAGGTAGGGCACGTCCAGGCTCTGAAGCGCCGCGGGCTCGTCGAAACCGCGGTTCTCGCCCTCGGCGCGCAGGTCCAGGACGAACGACAGGCCGTCGGCGGCCATCGCCTTGAGCTGATCCTCGGTCGGCTGGCCGCCGAAGAGGACGCCCGGTTCCGGGTGCTTCGCGCCCCGCAGGCCGTGGTCCTTCTCTTCGGCGACGACGACCGTCGCGGCGAGGACCAGGGCGGAAAGGGCGGTCACAACGGAGAGGTTACGCATCAGAAGAACCCCAGTTCCAGTTTCGCGGCCTCGCTCATCATCGCCGGATTCCAGGTCGGGTCCCAGACCACCTCGACCTCGGCGCCCTCGACGCCTTCGACGCCGCGCACGGTCCGCTCCACATCGCCCGGCAGCGACTCGGCGACCGGGCAGTGCGGAGACGTCAGCGTCATCTGCAGCTTGACGTGAGCGTTCGCCTCGATCCGCACGTCGTAGATCAGGCCGAGCTCGTAGACGTCGACCGGGATCTCCGGGTCGTAGACGGTCTTCAGCGCCTCGACGATCCGGGCCTCGAGGGCCGCCATGTCCACCGGAACTCCAGTCGTGGCGGTGTCGTCCATTCTCCGTTCCTCCCGTCGACCGTACAGCCTACTCGGTCGTTACGGCTTCCGAGTCCCCGCCCTCGAGCGCGGCCCGGAGCGCGTGCCAGGCCAGCGTCGCGCACTTGATCCGCACCGGGTAGTCCTTGACGCCGCTCAGCACCTCCAGCTTGCCCAGGTCGACAGCGGCGGCACCGTTGCCGTCACCGGTCATCAGGGCCAGAAAGGAAGCGATCAGCGCGTCCGCCTGCGGCCGTTCCAGCCCGCGCACGGCCTCCGTCATCAGGGAGGCCGAGGCGGTCGAGATCGCACAGCCGACGCCCTCGAAGGTCGCGCCGTCGACACGGTCGCCGTCCATCCGCAGGTAGATCTTGATCTTGTCGCCGCAAAGCGGGTTGTGGCCCTCGGCGCAGGCCGTCGCCGGATCGAGAACCCCGAAATTCCGGGGCGAGCGGTAGTGGTCGAGGATGACCTGCTGGTAGAGATCGCGGAGATCGGACATGGCGTTCGGCGCAGCTCCAGACCGGCTCAGCCGAAGATCCGCCGCACTTCGTGCAGGCCGGAGACGAGCAGGTCGACTTCCTCGTGGGTGTTGTAGAGCCCGAACGAGGCCCGCACCGTGGCCGGGACGCCGAGCCGGTCCATCAGCGGCTGCGCGCAGTGGTGGCCGGCACGGATCGCGATCCCCTGCTCGTCCAGAATCGTTGCCACATCGTGGGGGTGGGCGCCGTCGATCACCAGCGAAACGACGGCGGCGCGGGCCGATCCGGCATTCGAGGCGTGGCCCGGCACGCGAACCCAGGGGAGATCATTCAGGACTTCCATAGTATGGGAGAGCAGTTCCTGCTCGTGCCGTTCGATCGGATCCAGGCCGGTCGACTCCAGGAATTCGACGGCGACGCCCAGGCCGATCGCCGGTGCGATAGCAGGCGTTCCCGCCTCGAAGCGCTGCGGCGGCGCCATGTACTCGCTGCGCTCGAAGGTGACCCGCGTGATCATCGAGCCGCCGCCGTGGTACGGGGGCATCGCCGCGAGCAACTCGCGACGGCCCCAGAGCACGCCGATGCCGCCCGGGCCGTACATCTTGTGGCCCGAGAAGGCGTAGAAGTCGCAGCCGAGCGCGGCCACGTCGACCGCCATGTGCGGCACGGCCTGCGCGCCGTCGACGACCACGGCCGCGTCCGAGCGGGCACGGGTCAGTTCGACGACGGCCGGGATGTCGTTGACCGTGCCGAGCGCGTTCGAGACGTGGGCGAGCGCGACCACCCGGGTGCGCTCGTTGAGCATGCCGGCAAACCGGTCCAGATCGAGCTCGCCGTCGTCGGTGATCGGCGCCGCGAGCACGCGGGCGCCGGTCTGCTCGCAGACGAGTTGCCAGGGGACGATGTTCGAGTGGTGCTCCATCTCGGTCAGCAACACCTCGTCGCCCGGCTCGAGGTGCCGCCGGCCGTAACTCTGGGCGACCAGGTTCAGGCTCTCGGTCGTGCCCCGGGTGAAGACGACCTCGTGGCTGTCCGGAGCGCCGATGAACCGCGCCACCTTGGCCCGCGCCGCCTCGTAGGCGTCGGTCGACTGCTCGGACAGGGCGTGGACGCCGCGGTGGGCGTTGGCGTAGTAGGTGCGGTAGCAGTCGCTGACCGCGTCGATCACGACCTCCGGCCGCTGTGCGCTGGCGGCGTTGTCGAGGTAGACCAGCCGGTGGCCGCGGACCTCCCGCTCGAGGATCGGGAAGCAGGCCCGCAGGCGCTCGACGTCGAACACGGCGGAGTCCCGCTGTTCGTTCTCGACCGCGGCTGCCGGCGCCGTCATCCGTCTACCCGCCCCGCCCGTTGCTCCGAACGCCGTTCAAACTGGCGAACAGGCGAGCTTCCAGGTCCCGCCGCAGCGGCTCGAAGGTCGCCTTGTCGGTTACCTCCCTCGCGAAGGCGTGGACGAGCATGCCGTGCGCCTCCTCGAAGCCGATGCCGCGGGCGCGCAGGTAGAAGAGAGCGTCCTCGTCGAGCCGGCCGATCGTCGAGCCGTGGGTGCAGCGGACGTCGTCGGCGAAGATCTCGAGCTGCGGGTTGCTGTTGGCCAGCGCGGCCTTGGACAGCAGCAGGTTGCGATTCGTCTGCTTGGCGTCCGTCTTCTGGGCGGCCTGGTGAACGTAGATGCGGCCGTTGAACACGGAGCGGGCCTGGCCGTCGAGCACGCCCTTGTAGAGCTGGTGGCTCGTCGTGTGCGGCTGCCGGTGCTCGACCCGCATG
This sequence comes from Acidobacteriota bacterium, assembly GCA_026707325.1. GTDB lineage: Bacteria > Acidobacteriota > Thermoanaerobaculia > Multivoradales > Multivoraceae > Multivorans. The sequence continues at coordinate 4,690 of JAPOXA010000185.1, forward strand.
TGGTTGCCCGTGAACTGGGAGCCGGCGAGGACGTAGAGGCCGTCGAGGGTGCAGTCCGCGCCCTCGCCGTCGAGCAGAGCGACCGTGTCGTTCCGTACCAGGGCGCCGCCGAAGGCCAGGGAGGAGGAGTCGAAGGCCGCGGCACGGTCGAGCCGGGCGTGCTGGAAGCCGAGGTGGAACGCTCCAACCGCGTCGGCCTGCAGCCGGGTGTGGCGGACCACCGAACCCGCGGCGCACACGAACTCCGCCGCGGGACAGACGAAGTAGCCGCCGGCCGCCGGGTCGGCGGCGGCGAAGGTTTCAATGACGGAAGCCTGGCTGTTCTCGCCGGCGACGACGAGCAGGCGCGGGAAGCTGACCTCGATCGAGCCCGGGGCGCCGTTGTCTCCAGCCGCGGCGTCCGCGGACGGCGCGCTGAGCCAGAGCACCTGGATGGGCCGCTCGAGCGCCGTCCCCGCCGGGATCCCGATTGCCGCGCCGTCCTCGAACAGCGCCGTGTTGAGCGCCGCGAACGGATGGACGCCGGCGTCGGCGCTGCAGGAGGCGCGGCCGTCCACGCTCGCCCCCAGGTGCTCGGCGAGGAGCTCGGAGCCGGCGCCCGCCGGATCGGCGAGGGAGAATGCGGTCACCCCCTGTGGCGGCGATGAAGCCGCCGGGGCATAGCGGCCGTTGACGAACACCATCCGGTCGCAGCCGGGGTAGAGGAAGGGCAGGGCGCTGCCTTCCCCCAACACCCGCCCGGACGCCGGCACGGGCCGGGCGCGCAGGATGGGGCCGAGGTTCGTCTGCCGCCACTCCTCGTCGCGCGGGGTCGGAAAACCGGCTTCCTCGAAGCGTTCGATCGCCTGCTGCCGCCGCGTGCCCAGCGGCTCGCTCCCGGCGCCGCGGCCGGCGAAGAGCTCCAGGTAGGGACCGATGCGGGTGTCGGCGCCGGCGGTCACGATCCCTCCCGCTCAGGCCCCTGCCCGCGCACCGTCGAACCCGGCGTAGCCCTTCTCTTCCAGTTCGTGCGCGAGTTCGCTGCCGCCGGAGCGGACGATGCGGCCATCGAGAAGGACGTGAACGTGGTCCGGCACGATGTAGTTCAGGAGGCGCTGGTAGTGGGTGATGACGACGAACGCGCGGTTCTCCGCCCGGAGCGCGTTGACGCCTGCCGCCACCGTCTTGAGCGCGTCGATGTCGAGCCCCGAGTCCGTCTCGTCCAGCACCGCGAGCCGGGGTTCGAGCACCGCCATCTGGAGGATCTCGTTCCGCTTCTTCTCGCCGCCCGAGAAACCGTCGTTGACCGGACGCCGCAGCAGCGCCTCGTCGACGTCGACCAGCGTGGCTCGCTCGCGCAGCAGCTTCAGGAAGTCCATCGCGTCGAGTTCAGATTCGCCCCGCGCCTTGCGGTTCGCGTTGACGGCTGCCTTCAGGAAGTAGCTGTTGCCGACGCCGGGAATCTCCACCGGATACTGAAAGGCCAGAAACAGGCCCGCGTGGGCCCGCTCTTCGGGTGCCATCTCCTGCAGATCCTCGCCCTCGAGTTCCAGCGAGCCCGCGGTGACCTCGTAGTCCTCCTTGCCCGCCAGCACCTGGGCCAGCGTGCTCTTGCCCGAGCCGTTCGGCCCCATCACGGCGTGGACCTCGCCGGCTTTCACCTCCAGGTCCACGCCCTTCAGGATTTCCTGTTGTTCGACCCTCGCGTGAAGGTCCCTAACCCTCAGCATTGCTGTATCTCTCCGTGCGGCGTCTTCCCAGCCGCTTGCGGTCCCGGCAACCCGGCTCCCGGAAGGGTCAGCCGACGCTGCCCTCGAGGCTGACCTCGAGCAGCTTCTGTGCCTCCACGGCAAACTCCATCGGGAGTTCGCGGAACACTTCCTTGCAGAACCCGTTGACGATCATCGAAACGGCATCCTCGGTGTCGATGCCTCTCTGATTGCAGTAGAAAATCTGGTCCTCGCCGATCTTCGACGTCGACGCCTCGTGCTCCATCTGGGCACTCGGATTGGCGACGTCGATGTACGGGAAGGTATGAGCCCCGCAGCGGTCCCCGATCAGCATCGAGTCGCACTGCGAGAAGTTCCTGGCATCCTCGGCCGAACGCAGAATCCGTACCGATCCGCGGTAGGTGTTCTGGCCCTCGCCGGCGGAGATTCCCTTCGAGATGATCGTGCTCGACGTGCGCTTGCCAACGTGGACCATCTTGGTCCCCGTGTCTGCCTGCTGGCGGTTGTTCGACAGCGCCACCGAGTAGAACTCGCCCACCGAGTCGTCGCCCCGGAGGATGCAGCTCGGGTACTTCCAGGTCACCGCCGAACCGGTCTCGACCTGGGTCCAGGAGATCTTGCTGCGCCGGCCCTCGCACAACCCGCGCTTGGTCACGAAGTTGTAGATGCCGCCAACGCCTTCCTTGTCGCCCGGGTACCAGTTCTGAACGGTCGAGTACTTGATCTGGGCGTCTTCGTGGGCGATCAGCTCGACCACTGCCGCGTGCAACTGGTTCTCGTCGCGCATCGGGGCGGTGCAGCCCTCCAGGTAGCTGACGTAGCTGCCTTCCTCCGCGATGATCAGGGTGCGCTCGAACTGGCCGGTGTTCATCGCGTTGATCCGGAAGTAGGTCGAGAGCTCCATCGGGCAGCGGACACCCTTCGGGATGTAGACGAAGGAGCCATCCGAGAACACGGCCGAGTTCAGGGCGGCGAAGAAGTTGTCCCGGCGCGGCACGACCGTCCCCAGGTACTTGCGCACCAACTCCGGATGGTCCTGCACGGCCTCGGAGAACGAGCAGAAGATGACCCCGAGTTCCGCCAGCTTTTCGCGGAACGTCGTCGCCACCGAAACGCTGTCGAACACCGCGTCCACCGCCACGCCGGCCAGCATCTCCTGCTCCTTGAGCGGGATGCCGAGCTTCTCGTAGGTGGCGAGGATCTCGGGATCGATCTCGTCGAGGCTCTTGGGCCGGTCGTCGTCGCTCTTCGGCGCCGCGTAGTAGCAGATGGACTGATAGTCGATCGGCTCGTAGCGTACGTTCGCCCACGTCGGCTCGGCCATCTTCAGCCAGCCCCGGTATGCCGCGAGGCGCCAGTCGAGCAGCCACTGCGGTTCGTTCTTCTTCGCCGAGATGAAGGCGATGATCTCCTCGCTCAGGCCCGGCGGCGCCGTGTCCTGCTCGACGTCCGTGACGAAGCCGTACTCGTAGTCGCGCTCGGCGAGTGCTTCGATTGTGTCGGTGGCGGTCGGCATCAGGAACCCGTCCGCGTGGACATCAGATGCTGCTCCGCAGCGGAATCAGGGGCTCGGCGCCGCGGCCGGCCGCGCCGGCCATGAAGTCCGGCCGGGCCATCTCGGCGATCGTGATGTCCTCGAGCGCTCCGCGTACGGCGCGGTTGATCCGTTGCCAGTTGTCGCGGACGCGGCAGAACGCCTCGTACGAACACTCGTGCTCCGAGTGCTCGCTGCACTCGGTCAGGGCGATGGGGCCCTCGAGCGCGAAGATCACGTGCGCGACGCTGATCTCCGCCGCCGAGCGCGCGAGTTCGTAGCCTCCGTATACGCCGCGGTGAGACACCAGCAGGCCGGCCTTGGCGAGCAACTTCAGGATCTTACTGACCATCGGCGCCGGCAGGTGGGTCTGCACCGCCAGCTCCGCGGCGGCGGCCTGCCCGGTCGACGCGAGCTGGGTCATCAGGACGATGCCGTAGTCGGCTTGCTTGGTCAGTCGGATCATGACGGCGGAACGGGGACCCGAATAGTCCCGATTCGTAGAGTAGCAGCTTGCGCCGTAGAGCGCTACGTGTGAGCCCACGGCGCAAGCTGCTGGTCCCGGACGGGATGGGCCGAAACCCCGAGCTCGCGAGGTGTTTCGGGGCGGTAACACGGGGACGCGGTGTGTCAACGTAGCGGTGAAGCGATGTCCTGGTTCACTCCGACACTGCTGGTCTGGTGCGGGCTGACCCTGCCGGTGCTGGTCTACGGCCTGGTCGGCAAGGACATGACCGGGCGGGTGGGCGGCCGGGCCTGGGGGCCGACGATCGATGCGCGATGGGGTTGGGTCCTCATGGAACTGTCGGCCCTGGCCGTGTTCCCGATCATCTACTTCGCGGCAGGGGAGCGTCACGCGGTCGGAGACATTCTGATCGCCCTTTGGCTTGCCCACTACACCCATCGCACCCTCGTGTGGCCGTGGTTCGTCCAGCGCCAGGCGCGACCGTTCCCGCTGGTCACGGCCGTCTCCGGATTCTTCTTCAATCTCGTCAACGGCCTGTTCCTGGGCTTGTTCATGGCCAGGATCGCCGACTACTCGAAGGACTGGTTCTCCGACCCCCGCTTCATGGGCGCCGCCGCGCTCTTCGCCCTGGGGGCCATCCTCAACATCTGCTCCGACTACCGTCTGTCGTCGTTGCGGGCGAAGGCCTCCGGGGGCGCAATCCTGCCTCAGGGCGGAGCCTTCGAATTCGTGTCCTGCCCCAACCTCGCCGGCGAGATCGTCGAGTGGACCGGTTTCGCCCTGATGAGCTGGTCCCTGCCCGGCCTTGCGTTCGCTTTGTGGACCGCCGCCAACCTGATCCCGCGCGCGGTCTGGCGGCACCGCTGGTACCGGGAGAAGTTCCCCGGCTACCCGCGGCGCCGCCGGGCAATCATCCCCGGACTGCTGTAGGGCCCGAGCCCGCCCGGCTGCTTCGCGAACAGCCCGCTCGGCCGCGCCTGTCCGGGTCCATCCCCGTTCAGGGAACGAGCGTCCGCGCCACACGCAGGCCGATGTTCAGGCCGAGCTCGCCGGCGGCGACACCGTTGCGGCCCGCGGCCCGGAGAAGGGCCGGCCGGTTGTTCCAGGAACCCCCCCGCACGACCCGGCGCGAGCAATCGCCTTCCGTCCAGGCACTGCCGTCCGTGGGCGCACCCTCATAGCTCCCGTTCCAGCAGTCCTCGACCCATTCCCATACGTTGCCGTGCATGTCGTGAAGACCCCACGGGTTCGGCGCGTAGCTCCCGACTTCGGCCGTCTCGAGGGCGATCCGATCAGAGCACAGCGTGTTCCGCCACTCGACGCGCTCCGGAACGCTCACGTCCGCGTGGTTCCCGTAGCGACAAAGCTCCACGCTGTGATCACCGAAGTGGAACTGGGTCGTCGAGCCCGCGCGCGCCGCGTACTCCCACTCTGCCTCCGTCAACAAGCGGTAGGCGCCGCCGGTCTCACGCGACAGCCAGGCCACATACTCCTGCGCGTCCGGCCACGAGACGTTCACCGCCGGACGCCGGCCCCGTCCCCAGCCCCCGTCGTCCACCCGCGGACGGCCGGTAGCAGCCGCGAAGTGGTCGTACTCGTCCAGCGTCACTTCGTGGCTAGACACCGCGAACGGCTCCGTAAAGGACACCTCGCGGATCGGCCTTTCGCGGTTGCTGCAACCCATACCGGACACGCAACCCATGTAGAAGCTGCCGGCCGGAACGACGACCATCTCCGGCCCACGGCCACCGGAGTTCAGACCGTCCGAGAATCTCGCCCCGACCTGCCGGGACATCCGGGGAACCGGTTCCGGCTCCGCGCGCGGCTGCTCGACCGGCGCCGTGTCACCGACCGGATCGTCGGCCGGCGGCTCACTTGCCACGGAGGTCGACGCCGACGCCTTCGCCATCGCAGCCAGCACGTCGGCGTGTACGCCTGCCTGAACGAGGGTCACCAGCTTCTCGACGCTGGTATCGAACGCGGTCGCCGTCGATTCGATCTTCGCCACGATGACCTCTGGCGGCACGCCCGCCTCGGTGAGGCTCAGGATGTCCTCGTTTTCGAGCACTTCACCCTGCGCGAAGCCCGCCGCCGGACCCGCGAGGGCGAGGACCGCCGCGATCCCGGTAGCAGCGGCGATCGGTCTCAAGCCTTCCCTTCCTCGCCGGACGCCGGCGCCAGACGTTCCGCTTCCCGGCTGTCGCCGAGCAACACGGCCACCCAGCGGAACTCCTCCGTGTTCTCGAGGAGGATCTTGACCACCATCGTCAACGGCACCGACAGCAGCATCCCGACCGGTCCCCAAACCCAGCCCCAGAAGACGAGAGAAAGCACGACCACCAGGGTCGAGAGGCCGAGCCGCCGTCCCAGGAGCGGCGGCTCGATGAAGTTGCCGATCACCATGTTGACGATCAGGTAGCCCAGGGCGACGAGCAACGCCCGGCCGACGCCGATCTGGACCATGGCCAGAAGCGTCGTCGGCACCGCCGCGATGATCGACCCGAGGTTGGGAATGAAGTTGAGGACGAAGGCCACGAGTCCCCAGAAGACCGCGAACTCGACGCCAAGCACTCCGACCCAGATGCCGATCAGCAGGCCCGTGGCCAGACTGATCACGGTCTTGATCCCCATGTAGTGCTGGATCTCGTGCATGGCGCGGGCGAAGCGCGCCTCGGCGCCGGCGCTGCCGAAGGCCGCGCGCACCTTGGGACCGAAGGTCGCCGCCTCGAAAAGGGTGAAGATGACGATCAGCGAGATGACGAGGAACGACGAAAGCGCGGCCGTCGTCGTCCGCAAGGTCCGGTTCACGAAGTCGACCAGGAAGCCCGGCTCGAAACGCGAGAACAGCGCCTCCGAAAGGGAGTCGTCGCCCGCCCGCCAATTGGCGACGGGCACGCCCCGCTCCTCGAGCCACTCGCCGCCGTCTTCGATCCACTCCGTCAGGGTGGACTGGATCTCACCCATCTCGCCCGCGACCTGGTTCGCGGTGGAACCGACCAGATAGCCGGCAAGGGCGATGACCAGCAGATCCATCAGGATCGTGCCAAGGACGGCGACGATCATCGGCAGGCGTTGCTGCAGCCAGGTCAGAACAGGCAGGCTGATCGCGGCGATGAAGACCGCGACCAGGAACGGGATCATGATCGAAGACGCGGCCCGGAGACCGGCGACCAGAACGACGACACAGGCCGCGACGACCAGGAGCCGGATCGGCGCCCCGAAATCGCGGATCGGTTCGCTTGGATTCGCAGCCATAGCTCGACCAGAGTGTAGCCGCGCCACGGCCACCCGAAGGCGGCCGCTGCCCGCGCCCAGAGGAGTCCTCCGGCGTCAGCCTGCGGCGGCGCGGTGGTCGGCGACCAGGCCGTCGACGACCGCCGGCTCGGCCAGCGTCGTCGTATCGCCGAGATCGTCGTACTCGCCGGCGGCAATCTTGCGCAGCACGCGGCGCATGATCTTGCCCGAACGCGTCTTCGGCAGACCGGCGGCGACGTGGATGCGGTCCGGCGTGGCGATTGGTCCGATCACCGTGCGCACCTGCTGCCGGAGTTCGGCCACCAACCCGGCCTGCTCCCGGCTCTCGGCCTCCGGCGTGATCAGCACGTAGGCGTAGATGCCGACGCCCTTGATCTCGTGCGGGCAGCCGACGACCGCGGCCTCGGCCACCGCGTCGTGCGCCACCAGGGCGCTCTCGATCTCGGCGGTGCCGAGCCGATGCCCCGACACGTTGAGCACGTCGTCCACCCGGCCGGTGATCCAGTAGTAGCCGTTCTCGTCCCGCCGGCAGCCGTCACCGGTGAAGTACATGCCGGGATACGTGCTGAAGTAGGTCTCCACGAAGCGCTGGTGGTCGCCGTAGATCGTCCGCGCCTGGCCGGGCCAAGAGCGCTTGAGGCAGAGGTTGCCGCTCCGCTCGTTGCCTTCAAGCTCGTTGCCGTCGGCGTCGACCAGCACCGGCTCGACACCGAAGAAGGGAAGGGTCGCCGAGCCGGGCAGGAGCGGCGTGGCGCCGGGCAGCGGCGTGATCAGGATGCCGCCCGTCTCCGTCTGCCACCAGGTGTCGACGACCGGACACCGGCCGTTTCCGACCACGTCGTGGTACCAGTTCCAGACCTCGGGGTTGATCGGTTCGCCGACCGAACCGAGAACCCGCAGCGAACCGCGGTCACAGGCCTCAACCCACCGGTCGCCCTCACGGGCGATCGCCCGCAGCGCGGTCGGGGCGGTGTAGAAGAGGGTCACGCCCAGGTCGTCGACGACCTGCCAGTAGCGGCCCGGGTCGGGGTAGGTCGGCACCGACTCGAACATGACGCTCGTGGCGCCGTTCGCCAGCGGACCGTAAACGATGTAGCTGTGACCCGTGACCCAGCCGATGTCGGCGGCGCAGAAGTGGATGTCGTCGTCGTGGTGGTCGAAGATCAGGCGGTGCGTCATCGACGCGTAGAGCAGGTAGCCGCCGGTCGTGTGGAGCAGGCCCTTGGGCCTTCCCGTCGAGCCGCTGGTGTAGAGCACGAAGAGCGGCGCCTCGGCGTCGAGCCGGGCCGCCGGCGCCGTCGCCCGCTGCTTCGCCGTCTCCTCGTGGAACCAGAGATCGCGCCCCGGCCTCATCGGCACCTCGGTGTCGGTTCGCCGCGCGACCAGCATGTGCTCGACCAGATCGAGGCCTTCGATGGCCTGGTCGCAGGTCGCCTTGAGCGGGATCGTCCGGCCGCCGCGCAGACCCTCGTTCGCGGTCACGAGCAGCCGGCAACCCGCGTCGACGATCCGCTCGCGCAGGCTGTCGGCCGAGAAGCCGGCGAAGACCACGGAATGGACCGCGCCGATCCGGGCGCAGGCGAGCATCGTGTAGGCCAGCTCCGGGATCATCGGCAGGTAGATGCAGACCCGGTCGCCCGCGCCGATCCCGAGCGAGGTCAGCACGTTGGCGACCCGGCAGACGTTCCGCTTCAGCTCCCGGTAGCTGATCCGGTGGTAGCGGCCCGGCTCGTCCTCGACCCAGATCAGGGCCGTCTTGTCGGGCCGGGCGGCGGCGTGGCGGTCGACGCAGTTCGTGCAGGCGTTCAGCACGCCGTCCTCGAACCAGGCGAAGTCGACGGCCTCGAAGTCCCAGCGGCCCGCGGAACGGGGCTCCTCGAACCAGTCCAGCGAACGGGTCTGCTCGAGCCAGAAGCCGTCCGGATCCTCGATCGACTCCCGGTAGAGCTTCCGGTAGGCGTCCAGGCCGTCCACATGGGCGCGGCCGCTGTCCGAGATGGCGCTCTTGACGGGGATCATCCGGGTCTCCCTACCGCTTCACACGGCAACACGGGGCGCCGCGGCCTGCACGGCCTCCGAGGCGCTGCCGCCCAGACTCTCGAAGTTGTCCGTGAACATCCGGGCCAGGCGCCGCGCGTACTGGTCGTACGCCCGGGGATCGCTCCAGCCCTCCCGCGGATCGAGCACGTCGCCCGGCACGCCTTCGATCACCGTGGGATAGGCCAGACCGAAGACGGGATGGGTCCGCGTGGGTACGTCCGTCAGGCTGCCGTCGAGCGCGGCGTGGATCATCCGCCGCGTGTAGGCCAGCTTGATCCGGCTTCCCTGGCCGTACGGTCCCCTTGTCCAGCCGGTGTTGACGAGCCAGACGGCGACCCGGTGGCGCCGCACCTTCTCGCCCAGGAGTTGCGCGTAGGCCGAGGCCGGCAGCGGCATGAACGGCGCGCCGAAACAGGCGCTGAAGGTCGCCGCCGGCTCGGTGACTCCGCGCTCCGTGCCTGCGACCTTCGCCGTGTAGCCGGACAGGAAGTGGTACATCGCCTGCGACTCGTCGAGGCGGCTGATCGGCGGCAGCACGCCGAAGGCGTCGCAGGTCAGGAAGACGACCGACGTCGGGTGTCCCGCGTTGCCGCCGACGTCGACGTGCTCCAGGTGACTGAGCGGATAACTGGCGCGCGTGTTCTCGGTGCGGGAGTCGTCGTCGAGATCGAGTTCCCGCGTCTCGGGATCGAAGACGACGTTCTCGAGCACGGTGCCGAAGCGCCGCGTGGTGGCGTAGATCTCGGGTTCCCCCAGAGGATCGAGGCGGATGACCTTGGCGTAGCAGCCGCCCTCGATGTTGAAGATGCCGCGGTCGGACCAGCCGTGCTCGTCGTCGCCGATCAGGGTGCGTGCGGGATCGGCCGAGAGGGTCGTCTTGCCGGTGCCGGAGAGGCCGAAGAACAGGGCGCAGTCCGAACGATCCGCGCCGTAGTTCGCGCTGCAGTGCATGCTCAGCACGCCGCGCTGCGGCATGAGGTAGTTCATCACGCTGAACATCGACTTCTTCATCTCGCCCGCGTACTCGCTGCCGCCGATCAGGGTCAGATGCCGCTCCAGGTCGAGGGCGATGAAGGTCGTGCTGTTCGTGCCGTCGGTTTCCGGGTCGGCCAGGACGCTCGGGATGTCGACGACGGTGTAGTCGGGCACGAAGTCCGCAAGGTCCGCTTCGCTGGCCGCGCGCAGGAACATGTTGCGGACGAACAGGCTGTGCCAGGCCCGCTCGGTGATCACCCGCACGTTCAGGCGGCAGTCCGGATCGGCGCCGGCGAAACCGTCGAAGACGAACAGGTCCCGGTCCGCTGCCGCGGCCAGCATCTTGCGATGCAGACGGTCGAAGTGCTCGGGATCGATGGGCTTGTTCACCGGTCCCCAATCCACGAGCTCCACCGAGGGCGGGCGGCGCACGACGAAGCGGTCGTTCGGAGACCGCCCCGTGTGCTCGCCGGTCGACGCGACGAGCGGCCCCCCGGCCGCAATCGCGGCCTCGCCGCGGCGAACCGCTTCTTCGTAGAGCCTGGCCACGCTCAGCCGCCGGTGAACGACGCGCCGGTTGGCTGACAGGAACTCCTCGGAAACCTCGACCATCTCAACTACCTCGCCACGGTCGAGAGCGAGAAGCGGTCCCGCCTCACCGTCCAGGCCGTGAACAGTGGCTCCTCGGGAGGGATTCGAACCCCCAACATTTCGGTTAACAGCCGAACGCTCTACCGTTGAGCTACCGAGGAAGAATCCGCC
>JAPOXA010000192.1 GCA_026707325.1 Acidobacteriota bacterium
CATCGAGACGACGGAGTCGATGATCGGCAACGCTCTCCACTACCTGCTGAGCGAGCCCGGCCTGCTGGCGGCCATGCTTGATTCCCGGAACGAGGGGGAAGCGGCCTTCCTGGCGGCGGTCGAAGACGTGATGGAGGAGTCGCTGCGCTACGACCCGGCGGTTCAGACGCTGACCCGGCACACGACGGCGGCGGTCCGCTTCGGCAACGCGAAGATCGCTGCCGGCGAGACCGTGCAGTGCATGGTCGGCGGCGCCAACCGGGACCCGACTGTCTTCGAAGATCCCGAGCGCTTCAAGCCCGGCCGCGCCAACGTCCGAAAGCACCTGGCCTTCGGTCTCGGCAACCACTTCTGCCTGGGGGCGCAACTCGCCCGCGCCGAGACCCGATCCGCGCTGCGCACCCTGCTCGAACGCTGGCCCGGCGTGGAGTTCGACCGTTGCGTCTTCGCTACCGCCCTACGGGCACGAGTTCCGCAAGCCCGGCCGTCTCGTCGCGCGATCGTCCCGAGCGGAAGAACGACGAAGAAACACTTGAGGAAGGGTGGCGAGAAAGGACCCGCCGTTCAAGGAAGCTCGACCCGAGCGCGCGAGATCCCGAGAACCTCCGACGGCCCCCCACAGCGACTCGGCGGCGTCGCTCCATCCCTCCCGGGCGGCCTCGGTCACTCGCCGATCAATGCGTCCAGACGATCGAGCAGGGCTTCGTAGTCGCCCACCCAGGCGAAGACCGCCTCGACCGCCTCTGCCGACAGCCTCATGCGCTCCGCCAGGTCGGCGAGGTGTCGCTCTTCTTCGGGGCTCACTTTCTCGTCGGCGAGGGTGAGTGTCACCGCATCGCGGTAGACCAGCACCCGGGTGGCCCAAGGCAATGTCGGCAGGTCGCGGGGTACTTCGGGTAGGTCGCCCAGATCTACGCCGAAGCGGGCCGCGTGCTGGTCGAGCAAGTCTCGCTCGGCCGGATTCAATCCGTCCGAGTGCGCGATCTCGGCCAGCGTCGCAACGTAGAGCGAGGGCGACAGGCCGTCCAGTGGATCTCGGAGGGGGTCCATGCTCACTCCCGTATGAACGCGTCGACATCGCCCGTCGTACGCAGGATGCTCTCCTCTGGAACGCCGACGGCCTCCGCGGAACGGACGCTGCTGCCAGCAGCTTGGCGTTGCTCTTCACGTCGAATGCGGCCGCCGTCAGGCGCTCCAGGTTGCCGAACCAAGCGTCCAGTCGCTGCACGACGGCGCGGTGCTCCTCGTCGAGCTGCTTGTAGGCGTCCCGCTCGTACTCGGCAAGCCTTGCGGTCAACTCGGACGCCGATTCGCCAAGGCCGTCCTTCAGGGCCGACGCGACGAGTTTCCCTCCGAGGCTTCCGAGTAGAGCGCCGAGCACCGGGATCGGCACCAAGGTCTGGCCGGCCGCGGCCGCCAGACCCACGACGGCGGCGTCCAGAGCGACGATGTGGGATAACTCGACGAACTGGTCGCCGTCGATCGTCCCGGCATGATGGTCTCGCAGGAGCGCTCCGACGCCCATCAGGGCGCTGACCAATGAGCCGGCGAATGGGGCAGCCAACGCGGTGGAGTTAGTCAGGACGTAGACCGCGCTTCCCGCGACCGTTCCCCCGCCGACGCCCCGGGTCGTCACGATGCCGACGTCCCGCCAATCCCGGGTCGAGAACTCGCCCCGGAAGGGGTTCCTTCCCTCCCGGCATTTCACCCAGACCGCTTGCGCCAAGGCAACGCCGCCGCCAGCCGCGGCGCTGAACGCGGCGGCCTTGCCCAATCCAGCCATCGATGGGCCGTGTTTCGCGCCGCGCTGCCTGTCGAAGCTCCTCGTTTTCCCGAGCGAGTCCGCCCTCACGCTCCCGGAGCGTTTCGTGAACCCGCCCCCGTTGAACCTCGGAGTAGTCGGTTTCCCCGGCTTCGATCAGGTCGTCGGCCGAGCGGCCGCCCATGCGTTCGAGATGGTCGACCTTGCGTTGGATGGAGTCCGCGCTGCGATCCGACAACACGTCGATCCCGCCGGTGCGGCGTAGCTCGTCAAGTTGCCGGTGCTGGTCGCGGGGAATGTGGTAGCGCCCGCCCCTGCTGGCGAACTCCGGGTACTTCTCCGCGTCTGCCGTGACGCGGTCCAGCGTGTTGCGCAGACCGTTGCAGTACTTGGACTGAACATCCAGCCCGGCCTCGCGGTAGTCCACCGGCCCGGTGCGCGGAATCCCGTCGAACGACGCCGTGGGCGTCCGACCGTGGAGCACCTCGCGCGCCCGGCGTAAGGCTACGTGGACTTGCTCGGCGATCTCGCCGTGCTTGGTGGTCTCGCTACCGAGAATGTTCGCCGGCGATCCCACGAAGTCGCGGGCGACCTTCATCTCGCTCAGCGCGTCGAGAAGCGCGCTGTCCTGGCCTCGCAGAGCCGCAGCGAGATCGTCGGCCCGTTGCGCCGCGGTCCAGAGCGCTCCAGGCGGCCGCGACTTGGGCGGAGACGTGGCTCCCCGGCGCGATCGCCGGGGTCGGCGGGGGACGCGGGAACCCGTCTCACAACACGACTTCTCTGCGGATCAGTTCACGGAGCGAGCGAGTGTGATTGATCAGGGCGCCAAGGCGCTCCTTCTGGCCATCGTCGAAGTGTCGGTAGTCGCGCGGCGCGTGATCGTGAAGCCAGCCAAGCGAAGCCAGCGTGCCCCGAGTGAAGGTCCGCGTGCTCGCTGCGAGCCCCTCGACTTCTTCGTGGGCCGTCCTCCGGGCACGGATCTCGGCTTCGACGCGGACACGCTTCTCAACCGCCTGCCGCGCGAGGGCGCCGTTGCGACGATGGAGCCAGGCGCCGGAACCGACAAGCGCGAGACCACCAACCGTCCAGCCCACCGGTCCTGCCAGCGCTAGGACCGCGTTGCCAGCCGCCATGCCGCCGCCGGCCGCCAGTGCTCCGCCGCCGAGCCAGGCGAGAGCGGCCTTGGTGGCGGCGGTCCCGGAAAGGGCCGAGATGGCCGTTCCCGTCGACGCCGTGCCGAAGGTCGTGGCCACGGCCAGGGCCGCCGACGGACCGAACGCAGCTAGGCCCACTCCGGCCGTCGCCCCTGCCATGCCGACGCCCCCTCCGATCTTCCCGGCCGCGGCGACCTGCGTCTCGATGCGCTGGACGGTGCCGAGGACCTCTCGATCTCGACGCGAAACGCGCGAACCGACTTGTCGAACTCCTTCGGCGTGTTCGCCAGCCCATTGACGTACTCCTCGACCGGCCCGATCACTTCGGCGGCAACCCGCTGCCGACGCTCGAAGAGATCCGCGCTCGCCTTCTGCACCTGCTCGCGAAGGGTCTCGTGTTCCGCGACCGACGCTCGGAGCTGCTCGACCGCCTCGGCGCGCGCGGACACATTGAGGATTCGACCGCGGGCTTTCCCGACCGCCGCTCGGATTACCTCCCGGTCGGGGAGCGATTGACGAAGCTTCCCAGCCGTCTTGCTGGCGGTGATCGTGGAGGAACCGGGCAAGGGCCGGAGAGTACACGAGGCCTCCACGCCCCTAGCTGCAGACATCGGGTTGAGGCTTGTTCTCGCCCGGCTCGTTGCCGTTGACGATAGGCACACGATCGGCGACAATAGGTACCCGCTGATATGGCCCGTTGTCTCTGGGATCCCGCCAAGAACAGACGCCTGATCGCCGAGCGTGGGGTCAGCTTCGAGGAGGTTGCGACGCTGATCGAAGCAGGCGCGTTGGTTGACATCTTCGACCATCCGGATCCGAAGCGGCGCCATCAGCGGATCGCCGTGATCGAGATGGGCAGGTACGCGTACCTGGTTCCCTACGTCGAGACCGAGGGAGGCGACTTCTTCCTGAAGACGATCATCCCGAGCCGGAAAGCGACCAAGAAGTACCTGAGGAAGGGTGGGGGAAAATGACCCAGCGTTCAACGAAGCTCGACTCAGCAGCACTCGACCCGGAGGAGCGCGAGATCCTGAGAGCCTACGAGGAGGGAAGTCTTCGAAGAGTATCGAGTTCGTCTCGGGTTGCCGACCGGCTGAAATCCGCGGCTCGGGAGACACTCCGCAAGGACAAGCGAATCAACATCCGACTGCCGAGCCATGACCTGGTCGAGATCAAGCGGCTGGCGGCTCGGGAGGGCGTTCCGTACCAGACTCTGATCTCGAGCATCCTTCACAAGTACGCCACAGGAGAGCTTGGGTAGCCAAGCGGCCTCCCGGGTTCTCCGTCGGAAAGTCGGCCGCCTCGGTCGCGACACCGTTGTCGCGTCACTCCACCGGGAGCCGCCCGAAGCGGATCGCGGTGCGGCGCCGGTCGGGGCTGTCGGAGCTGTCCCAGACCGCGAGCCATCTGCCCGATTTGTCCGCGGACGGCTCCTCGAGCAGCGTGGGATAGCTGTTGAGGTTGCCGCCGTCGTAGAACGTGCGCTGAGGCGACCAGGCACCGCCGGGCAGCCGCGTCTTGTAGTAGAGGCCGCGCCGGAACGCGCTGTCGCCGTAGACGTAGATGTGGCGGCCGGAGGAGTCCCGGCCGAAGAAGCTCTTGGCCCGGTAGTTGGGCAGCTCGGGCTCGGGACGCGCCGTCGACCACGTCCGCCCGCCGTCCCCGCTGCGAGTCGAGTAGGCCAGAGGGGGATCGAGCGGACGCTCGCGGTCCATGGTGGCCGTCCGCATGACCATCTCGATCACGCCGTCACCGATGGGAGCGATCTTCCCCTCGTGCAGGAACACCGGATCGTCGTCCGGATACGGAACGTAGCCGGCCAGCTTCCAGTGCAGGAGGCTCTTGCTCTCGAGCACGAACTGGCGCCGGTCGCCATGGGGGTCATGTCGTCGCGAGTTGCGGTGGGCGGGCAGCAGGTAGTGACGGACTCCGTCGTGCTCTACCGTCTCGATGCCCGCGACGATGATCAGCGAGCCCTGGTAGCCCATCGCCAGCTCGACGTGGTTCCAGGAGTAGCCGCCGTCGGCGGTGTACGCCGCGACCAGGTCGGCGTTCTCGCTGTCGCGGTAGTGCATCGGCGCGCGCATGACGAAGAGCCAGACGACGTCCTGATCGGGAGGCCTGAACAGCACGGAGTTGTTGTAGGCGTACTGCACGCTGCCGTTGCGCACCCGGTGGTCGAACACGGTGATGCGTTCGTTCCAGGTCCTGCCGCCGTCGAGGCTCAGCGAGCAGACGATGTCGCCCATGTCCATCTTGCCGCGCACCTGCAGGCCGTAGGCGGCGATGAGGTGCTCATCGGTCCAGCGGGCGATGAAGGGCTCCCAGATCTTGTCGTACGGACCTTCAGGGTCGAGCACGTCGATGGTGACGACGTCCTCGACGTCTCCCCGATAGGCCTCGTCTTCGGCGGCGATCGCCGTGGCGGTTGCCAACGCAAGGAGGGATGCGGCGAGGAGAGCCGGCAACGCGGGTGAGCGTCGTCTGTACGGAAGAGACACGGACATGAGTTCCTCCCTAAGGGGGACGGAGCAGTCGGGACGCGGACGGGAGGAGAGACTACCGAGTCGCGTTGATAGCGTCGCGGGGTGTTACCTGTGCGCCCGAGACGTAGGCGCCGTCTGCGGCTGAGCGCCTCACACTGGGTGCGCCGGCGCCCCCGCCGGCTTCTGAAGAGTCCGCGCCGCGGAGCGGCGACCTTGCTGATGCTCCTGGCGAGCTGCATGCAGGCACCACCTCCGTTGGACCTGGGGGAAGGCGAAGTGGTCGTGCTCACAGGCGGCACCGACATGGTGCATCTGCAGCGGACGGGCTTTCTCGAGACCATTCTCACGGACGCCTTCGCCGACGTTCATCCCACCTTCCGCGATCTCTCCTGGGAAGCGGACACGGTCTTCCGGCAAGGCTCCTCGCTGGAACGCTGGCGCGAAGACGGCTTTGGCGATTGGGACGCTCAGCTCGAACGGGTCGGCACGTCGGTTGTCATTGCGCAATACGGCAAGGCCGAATCGATGACGGGAGTCGAAGGGCTCGAGTCGTTCAGGTCGGCATACAACGCGCTGATCGACGGATTCCTGAAGCATGCCGACCGGGTCGTGCTCGTGTCCCCGACGCCCTTCGAGAAGCCGGCGAACGAGTTCCTGCCGGATCTTTCGCTCCACAATCGGTCTCTCGCGCGGTACGTCCGGGCAACGAAGAGGATCGCCGCGGAGCGAGGCCTCCGCTTCGTCGACCTCTTTTCGGATGCGGAGTCGGGCCTGACGGAGAACGGCATGCACCTCAAGGAAGAGTCGCTACGGCACGTCTCGGAGACGATTGCGCAGAAGCTCGGTTTCGAGGTCCCGTCCTGGGACGAGTTGGCCGCGCTTCACGCGGCGGTCGTCGAAAAGCAGCGCCTGTGGTTCGACTACTGGCGTCCCGCCAACTGGAAGCTGCTCTACGGCGACGACTCGACGCGGCGCTTCACCAGGTCGAGCCACGGCTATCTCTCCTTTCGCGAGGAGTGGCAGCAGCTTGTGGGCCTGATCGAGAAGGCGGAGGAGCGGGTCTGGACCGTGGCCAGTGGCGCCCAGGATCCGGGGCACCAGCGCCCCGAGCCGGAAGCGCTCTTTGCCCATCCGGCCGCCGACATCGAGGCGGAGCTTGCTTCGTTCACCGTGCCGCACGGCATGGAGGTCAATCTCTTCGCGTCGGAGGCGGACGGCCTCACGAACCCGCTGGCGATTCGCTGGGACACGGCCGGCCGCGCGTACGTGACCGTCACGACGACGTATCCGCACGTCTTCCCCGGGGATGTCCCGAACGACAAGATCATCGTGCTGGAGGATGCCGACCACGACGGTGTCGCGGAGAGCTCGACGGTCTTCGCGGAAGGGCTGAACATTCCGACCGCGATGGAACTGGGCGACGGCGGCGTCTACGTTGGACAGGGTAGTGAGATTCTCTTTCTAAAAGACACCGATGGCGATGGAAGAGCGGATACGCGGCGCGTCCTGCTCAGCGGATTCGGAACGGGCGATACGCACCAGGCGGTCAACTCCTTCATCTGGAGTCCCGGTGGTGAGCTGTACATGGGGCAGGGCGACGGCATCGAGTCGCGGGTCGAAACTCCCTGGGGCTCCGCCGATCTGTACCAATCCGGGTTCTTCCGTCTGCGTCCGCGCCTGCTCCAGATGCACTCTCTTCTGTACGACTTCATGGGCCCCGGCAATCCCTGGGGCGTTGCGTTCGGTGAATGGGGACAGATCTTCAGCGTCGACGGTGCGGGCGGCGTAACGCATCTTTCACTCGGCCAGATTCCGACCACCCACCGGCGCCGCCTCGACACGATCGGCGAGCCCGGAGGATACGCCGGCATCGCCTATCTCGACGGCCGTCACCTGCCGCCGGAGTACCAGGGCCAGTTCGCGATCGGCGACTACCAGGCGAATCGGGTGAAGCGGTTCTCCGTTGCGGCCGACGGTTCAGGTGCAGCCCTGAAGTGGGAAGAGCCGCTCATCCACTCGAGTCACCGGAACTTCCGTCCGATCGGCGTGAAGGTCGGGCCGGACGGGGCCGTCTATGTCGTCGACTGGTACAACCCGATCATCTGCCACCAGGACGACGAGTATCGGGATCCCACACGCGACAAGGCGCACGGTCGGATCTGGCGGATCACCTCTTCCTCGGCGCCGCTTGTGAAGGCTCCGAACCTCCTGGATGCGCCGCTCGACGAGGTTGTGGCCGCCCTCGAGGCGCCCGAGCGCTGGACGCGCTACCAGGCGAAGCGCGAGTTCACCCGCCGGGACACGGAGAAGGTCGCGGCCGCCCTCGGAACGTGGGTCGCGAGCCTGGATCCGGAAGGCGCGGAGTACGGGCGCCACCTCTACGAAGCGGTCGGCGCCTACGCAACCATCGAGGTTCCCGCCCCGGCGGTCCTGGCGAAGTTGCTGGAGGCAAAGGAGCCGGGCGGACGTGCCTTCGCTTCGCGCATCGTGGGCCGATGGCACGATCGCCTGGAAGATCCGCTGGCGCTCCTTGCCAGGCGCGTGGAAGACGACGACGCGCAGGTGCGGATGGAGGCCGTTGCCGCGGCTGCCGCGATTCCCCAACCGGAGTCCATCACCGTGGTCGCGCACGCGGCGGACCGCCCGATGGATGATTCGATGGAGTACGTCTTTTCGCAGGCGATTCAGCACCTCAAGCCGCACTGGGAAGCGGCGCAGGAGCGCGGAGACCTCCACTTCGCCGAGTCGGCCCATCTCGCCGCGGTGCTCAACCGCGCGGGGGGAAGGGAGCGAATCGCGGATCTGCGCACGATCGCGTTGTCGTACCACCTCGACGAGGACACGCGTCTGAGCGCGATCGAGAACCTCCTGGCAGTCGGAGGAAAGGAAGAGATCGAGGAGTTCGTCCTCATGCCGGATCGCTACGTGAGCGGCGGGAAGTACGACGCCGATGCACATGCACGGATCCTGGCCGCCGCCGCGAGGGCGACGCGTTCCGGAAGTCTCGAGCCGCACGATCAGCCGTGGGGTCTGGCGAAGATGATGGCGCACCCGAGTCTCGAACTCCGCGCCAATGCCGCGATCCTGGCCGGGGCCTGGAGGGCCACCGACACGCAGGAGAGCCTCCTCGCGATGGCCAGTGACGAGTCGTTGCCTACGTTCGTTCGGGCCGCCGCCTTCGGCGCCTTGGCAAGCCTTGGGGTAGAGGGCGGGGAGGAGCTGCTCGCGGCCTATGCCGATGCGCCGCACGCACCCACGCTGCGCGTTTCGGCGATCGAAGCGCTCGTCGTCCTCGACTCGAGAGCGGCGGCGAAGTCGGCGGTCAGACTGTTCGGGGAGCCCGGGTTGGACAACGCCACGGCCACTCGGGCCCTCGTCGCATTCCTCAACCGCGAGGGAGGCGTGCCGGCCCTGATCGCGGCGATCGAGGCAGGTGGACTCGGGCACGACGCCGTGAGGTCGCTGCTTCGTTCGTTCTACGCGAGTGGCCGTTCCGACAACGTCCTTCTCGCCGCGCTCAATACCGCGAGCGGAGCGGCTTCGCTGGAGCTCGACTACGACGCCGGCCTGGTGAAGAGCCTCGCCGAGTTCGCGGCGGAGCGGGGCGATGCCGCGCGGGGCGCCTTGCTCTTCGTCGACTTCGGCTGCGATGCCTGCCACCAGGTCGGCGAGGCGGGAGGCACTGTCGGGCCGAGCCTGACCGCGGTCGGCACGACGCTGACGGCCGAACGGATCATCGAAGAGACGTTGTGGCCGAATCGTGAGATCAAGGAAGGGTTCACCGCACTGGAGATCACGACCCGCGACTCCACGATCTACCAGGGGTACAGGCGCTGGACCCAGGAGAGTTCGGCGACTGGGGATCTCGTGATCCAGGACCTCGCCACAGGCGAACTGGTCACGATCAAGGCGGAAGACATCGAGGAAGTCCGTGAGACGGGAAGCCCGATGCCCACGGGCCTGACATCGTTGCTGTCGCAGGACCAGCTCCTGGACCTCTTCAAGTACGTCACGACCCTGGGCACGAGGAGTTAGCAGTGAAGAAGATGCTGTGGAGTTCCGTCATCGCCGTGCTCGTCCTCGCACCCGCCACCGTGTGGACCGCAACGGCGCAAGAACAGGAGGACGCCGGATTCGTCTCCATGTTCGATGGCAAGACGCTGGACGGCTGGCATGCGGTGCCGGCCGACTCCATCTCGGACTGGTCCGTCGAGGACGGCATGATCGTCGGACGGGGCAGCGTGGACCGCCTCGTCTACCTCGTCTACGACGATGTCGAGTTGACGGATTTCGAGCTGGAGGCGAGCTACCGCTTTCCCGGCCGCGGCAACAGCGGAATCCAGATCCACGCCGTGAAGGACTCAAGCGGCAAGCGTCCATTCGTGGGCTACCACGCGGATCTCGGCCACCTGGGCATCGGGCCGCACATTCTCGGCGCGTGGGACTTCCACTTCGTCGCGCGCGAAGAGTACGCGTGCTTCCGCGGAACGAGCCTGGTGATCGATCCGGACGGAACGACGCACACCACCGAGATCGAGGACGCCGTGAGGGAGAGCGACATCACGCGTCGTGGCTGGAACCGGGTCCGCGTCGTCGCCAGGGGACGGCACTACCAGTTCTTCATCAACGGGAAGCTCGCCTCCGAGTTCACCGACAACTCGAAGGAAGAACGCCTGGACAAGGGCGCCATCGGCCTGCAGATCCACGACGCGGGGATGCGCGTCGAGTTCAAGGACCTGCGGCTGAAGAAGATGGCTTCCAGGTAGAGCCCACGGAGCCTGCGCGCTCGCACAGGTAGGCTCTGAATCCAACCCGAGGTTCCCGAACACGAAGGAGCATGACGATGACTGGACGGCATTCGAGCCGTTGGACCGCAGCAGCGTTCCTGGCGCTCTTGGTTTCCCTGACGGGCGCGCACGCTCAGCCCGGCGTCGACGCAGGCCCGAGCTTCGGCCGGATCAACCCGGAACAGATGGCGCGGATGGCGAATCCTGCCGAGGACGGGCCCTTCTACATGATCAACCTGATCAAGTACCGGGAGAAGGCGGTCTACCCCGACGGCCGCGAGACCGACCTCACCGGCGAGGAAGCCAACAATCTCTACCGGCCGATCGACATCCTGGCGGAGATCGGCGCCGAGCCCGTCTTCATGGCCGAGGTCGAGAAGATGCGGCTGGGCGACGGCACGAAGTGGGACCAGGTGGCCATCGTTCGCTATCCGAGTCGACGGGCGTTCGTGCAGATGACGCAACGGCCGGACTTCCAGGCCCGATCGGTCCACAAGGACGCCGGCGTCGGCAAGACGATCGTGATGGTGTCCCATCTCATCGATCTCCCGGCGTCCGAAGGCTCCACACCGTCGGAACCGGCGTATCCGGCGACCGCCGACGACCGCCCCTTCGAGATGATCCATGTGCTTCGCTATCGCGACGCGGCCCGGTACGAGGAAGGCTCCACCGAGCCTGCGATCTCCGGCCGCGAGGCGATGAAGAAGTACGGTGCTGCCGCCGGCTCGGTCGCCGGGCCGATGGGCGTCCACCCTACGGCGTGGTTCAGGATCGAAGGCGTCCTGATCGGTGACGGTCGGCCGTGGGACGAGGTGCGGATCAACCACTTCCCGAGCCACGCGACCCTGGCGAAGCACCTGGAGAGCGAGGTTCGGGCGGAAGCTCAGCGTCACCGGGCGGCGGCCCTCGCGGACACGTACGCCATCCAGGCGCGCCCACTGATCAACCGGCTCGGCAGGAAGTAGGGTCCGGACCGATCAACCCGAGAGGTCTGTCGAGGAGGAAAGCTGGGCGACCGACCGCTCGCCCGCGATCGACACCCCCTCGCCGAAGCTCAGCTTGGAAACCGCTGATCACGCAGGGAGGAAGGATGACGAAACCAGTTTGCTTTGTCATGGGCGCCGGCGCCGGAATCGGGGGCACCGCGGGCATGAGGTTCGCTCGCGAGGGGTACCACGCGGTTCTCTGTCGCCGGAGCGACGAAGACGGGCTGAACGCGTTGGTCAGCGGCATTCGCGAGGAAGGCGGGGATGCGTCCGGCTTTCTTCTGAACGCCGTCAAGGACCACGTCATCGAGGATCAGATTGTCCAGGTGGAGGAGGAGATCGGCCCGATCGAGGTGATGATCTACAACCTCGGCGCCCAGATCGGCAATCGGGAGCTCACCGATACCAGCTACAAGGCCTTCGAGCTCGGCTGGCGCATGGCGACGTTCGGGCTCTTCCGGACGGCCTCCGTGCTCTTGCCCCGCATGGTCGAGCGTGGCCACGGAACGCTCATCGTGACCTCCGCCACAGCCGCGGCGCGCGGCAACGCTGGGCAGCACTCCCACGCGGCCGCGATGGGCGGCCGCCGCCTGCTTTGCCAGACGCTGAACGCCGAGTTCGCCGCAAAGGGAATCCACGTGGCGCATGTGCTCGTCGATGGCTCGGTCGACGCACCCGACACGCTGGGCAAGATGCTCGGACCGGAGCGCTACGAGGCCCTCCGGAGCACGAAGGGAGCGGTCGACGGCCTCATCCTGCCCGAGCAGGTGGCGGAGACCTACCTCCATCTCGTCCGGCAGCATCGATCCACCTGGACCTTCGAGCTGGACGTGCGCGCGTACAACGACAAGCCCTGGTGGAACTGAGGCGGCGAGGAGCGCCGCCGAGATCCCGCTGGGTCCGCCCTCGCGTCTTCGGCGCGTGCTGGTCTCGCTTGGGATTCGTTCGCACGCGTCCGAGCCGTAGGCTCGGCCGCGCCGCCGAGATCCCGCTGGGTCCGCCCTCGCGTCTTCGGCGTGTGTTGGTCTCGCTTGGGATTCGTTCGCACGCGTCCGAGCCGTAGGCTCGGCCGCGCCGCCGAGATCCCGCTGGGTCCGCCCTCGCGTCTTCGGCGTGTGTTGGTCTCGCTTGGGATTCGTTCGCACGCGTCCGAGCCGTAGGCTCGGCCGCGCCGCCGAGATCCCGCTGGGTCCGCCCTCGCGTCTTCGGCGTGTGTTGGTCTCGCTTGGGATTCGTTCGCACGCGTCGGAGCCGTAGGCTCGGCCGCGCCGCCGAGATCCCGCTGGGGCCGCCCTCGCGCCTGCAGGCGCGATGGTGTCCCCAACGGGATTCGAACCCGTGTTGCCAGCTTGAAAGGCTGGAGTCCTGACCTGGCTAGACGATGGGGACGCGGATTCGGGCCGTGGCTGCGGTGCCGACCGCTGTCGAGCCGCGGAGTATAGCGGCTGCCAGGCTCTCCGTCGCAGCAGCTCGGCTGCATCGGCCGCGCCGCACTCCTCCGCCCACCCGACGCCATCGGCGGTTTCTCGTCGCGTGTACAGTGTGCGAATGGAGATCAAGGTAGATACACGAGGCAGCGAGGTCGGCCCCCCCGGCTACTTCGACGACGCCGACGGCTTCCTCATGCCGCTGGCTCCAAACACGAGATCCCGTCGCATTCCCCTCGGCGGTTTTCCAACCGGTCCCGAGATCGGCACGCGACTGCCCGAAGTGGTCGCGGTCGACCAGCACGGTCGCTCGGTCGAACTGCATGCGGACCGCGGCGGCCAGCCGGCGGTTCTGGTCTTTTCCCGATCGGCGGTGTGGTGACCCCCCTGCCGAACCCAGCTGGTCGAGCTGGAGCGGGGGATGCCGGCTTTCGATGCCGCCGGGGTCAAGCTCTACACCCTGACCTATGACGAGGTCGATGCGCTCGCCGACTACTCGAAGGCCATGGGGGTCACGTTCACCATGCTCTCGGACCCGAACAGTGAGGTGATTCGCGCGTTCGGGATCCTCAACACGCTGATCCCGTCGGACGAACACCCCTGGTACGGGATTCCCTTTCCCGGGGCCTACGCGATCGATGCCGACGGCGTGATCGTCGCCAAGTTCTTCGAGCGCAACTTCGGTGCGAGATTCGGATCCGAGCAACTCCTGGCCGCCGCTCTCGGCCGGAGGTTCGAGGTGGAGCCCGCGGCCAGCCCGGCGGCGGAGGTGACTGTCGAGGTGCGCCTGGACGCCGACCGGCTGCTCTCGGGCGTCCTTCACGAGATCGTCGCGACCTTCCGGGTGCCGGAAGGGCAACACCTCTACGGCGAGCCGGTGCCGGACGGTCTGGTGGCCGCCACGATCGAAGTCGACGACGCGCCGGGCATCATCAGCCGCACGCTGGTTGCGCCGCCTACTTCCAGGTTGACCCTCGCCGGGTCGGGCGACACCCTCGAGGTCTACGAGGGCGACGTCGTGCTGCGACTACCGATCGCACAGAACGGCAGGGCCATGCAGAAGGTCGACGGCAAGCGCCATGTCGACATCAGCGGCAGGGTCCGTTGGCAGTCCTGCGACGACGTGGAGTGCGGTCTGCCTCAGTCGCAGAGCTTCGACTTCGGGTCGAAGCCGGCTTCCCGGTCCTCCCGGACATGGGACCGGGAGTGGGACGGGTACCGGAGATGAACGGTGCCGCCCACTTCAAGAAGATGATCGATCGATGGAAGTAGGCTCTCCGACCATCTAGGCGACCGGCCGGTCACCCACGATCGAGACCCGCTCGCCGAAGCGTGACTGCGGGTAGTAGTCCCACACGGCGTGATGCTGGGTGCAGCGGTTGTCCCAGAGGGTGAGCGTATTGGGCTCCCAGCGTACGCGACAGGTCAGGGAGACGGTCGTGGCGATGTGCCTGAAGAGCATGTCGAGCAGGCCCCGGCTCTCCCATCGACGCATATGGCGGATGTGTGAGGTGAAGCCGCTGTTGACGAACAGGGCCTTGCGGCCCGTCTCGGGATGGCGTATCACCACCGGGTGCTCGGTCCTTGGGTACTGCTTTCCGTCGGGAGGTGCGTAGCCGTACTTTCCGACGTAGGGCAGCGCGCCGTCGTGGACCGCCACCAGCCCTTCGAGAAACTGCTGCATCCGCTCCGAGAGCGTCTCGTAGGCGCGGTACATGTCGGCGAAGAGCGTGTCGCCTCCCGAGCCGCACTCGGGAATCTCCTTGATGTAGAGCATCGACGCCATCGGCGGTTTCTCGTCGCAGGACACGTCGGTGTGCCAGCCGTCGCCCGAGGTGTACTTCGACTTCTGAGTGGTCTTGATGACGAGGATCTCCGGGTCGTGCCCGCCCTTGTACTCGGCGCTCTTGTGCAGCGGGTGGACGTGCAGTGGACCGAAGGACCGGCCGAAGTCCTTGTGCTGCTCGCGGGTGAGCTCCTGGTTGCGGAAGACCAGCACCTGCCAGTCCAGCCAGGCCCGCCTGATCTCGTCCTGCTGCGGCGGGGAGAGCGGCCGGGACAGGTCGACTCCCTCGATCTCCGCGCCGATATGCGGGGTCAGGGGTCGGATCCCGATGGAGACCGCGGTGGGCGTTCCATCGGGGAGCGTCTCGGAAGCGGTTTGCATGTCCATGATGCCGGTCATCCTTTCACACGCTCCGTCCGCGGACGCCCGTTCCAGAGGACGCGCGCCCTGTCTACTCCCGCGGGGAGTAGATGACCCAGATCTTCGTGTAGCCGTCCGTCTCGAAGACTCCGGTCCACTCCTTCGGGATCGTCACGGCCTCCCCGGCGTTGATCACGAGCTCCGTTCCGTCGGAGGACGTCAGGGTGACGCCGCCCTCGAGGAAGAACATGAACTCGTCGACGCCGTAGGGCTGGGTGATCTCGATCCGTGTCTTCCCGGACTTGTACATGCCCGAAGAGAAGCTCTTGTCGCTGGAGACCAGCGACGTGGCCGTCTGGGTCACGTGCCCGTCGGCGTGGGTCTGTTCGACCACGTCCGGGCGCTCGAAGATCTTGCCGCCGAGGTCCGGCTTGCTGATCTTCGCCGGCCGAACGGTCTCATCGCCTGCGGCCATCATGGAGCTCCCGAGGACTGTTGCACAGAGGATGATCAGGACTCTCTTCTTCATGGGTGTCTCCTGGGTCGACGAGGTTCGGCTGAGCTACAGGCCGAACGCCACGAACTCCGCCGGGGACTCGTTGCCGCCGATCGCGACGACGATGAACTGGCGACCCTCGT
>JAPOXA010000022.1 GCA_026707325.1 Acidobacteriota bacterium
CCCGCCAGACGCTCCAGCGGCCGCGCCTGCCAGGAGATCGGCGGCATGCTCCGTCGCTCCGTCAGCACGATGACGCCCCGGTTCGGGCTCACTAGCACGCCGGGAGTCGGCGGCGCGTCGAGGATGCCGACGATCTCCTGCGGCGGCGTGAGATAGCCGCCGCCGTCAGTGTCGCCAGGTTCGGCGCCGACCTGCGCCGCCACGGAAGCGGCAAGCGCGAGCAGGGCGGCGGGGCAGGCGATACGGGCTGTCGTTGTCATTGCGGTTCTCCTGCGAGTGTCTCGGAACCTTATCGCCGGGTGAATGGTCCGACTGATCGCACCGCGACTGCGACGGACGCCCTGATCGCCGGAACTGCGGCTGTTCAGGATCTCGTGGTAGCGACGAGAGATGTTGCGGCCTTCCGTGCTCGGGGCGTCGATGTCGTCAGTCCCTCGAAACCGCTGTGAGGAAGGCGGCACTGTGACCGTCGGCACATCCGTCCTGTTGGCAGCGGTCCTTTCGGCGGATACGTCGTCGCCGTCTCGTCGGCGACGCGCTAGGGTCCGTCACGTAAGCAGCGAAGCTGCCGAAGGAAGGGACGAGGAAAGGAGCAGATGGCAGCAGCTAAGGCCAAACGAGGCACGGTGCCCTGGTCGGTGGCCGGGAGCGGTGTTAACACAGGCCGAAAGGTGGCGTTTGCGGGCCTCGGAGTAGCGGGCGTGGCGGCAGACGCGGGCGCCAAGCTCTTCGCACTCGGGTCACCCGGGCGCCGCGCGGAGGTCAAGAAACTGGAGGAGTCAGTCGGTAGACACGAGAATCTCCGCAAGGAGGTGAATCAGACCAGCACCCGACTGTTCGAGCAGCGGCGGCGGGTTGTCGTAGAGGTGATCGGTCCCGTCGAGGACTACGTGAACCGATTGGCGAACACACCCAAGGACTTCGACAAGTCGGTCCGCGCGTTTCGTGTCGCCACGGATCGGTTCGAGGGCGTCGTTCAACGGGTAGAGGAGGAGTTCGCCGCAGCCCGGAAGATCGGCGGTGGCGGCGGCTTTGGCTGGAGCGACCGCCGGGGTCGGGCTGGCTGTGTTCGGTCCAACCGCGGCCGTGGCGGTGGCGACAACTTTCGGCACGGCGTCGACCGGAACGGCCATCTCCGCCTTGTCGGGCGCCGCGGCCACCCAAGCCGCCGTTGCGTGGCTCGGTGCCGTTGCGGCTGGCGGCGGCGGCGTCGCAGCCGGCAATGCGCTTCTGGCGCTGGCTGGACCGGTCGGCTGGACGGTCGGGGGCCTCGCCCTCGTGGACTCTGGCGCCTATCTGCGCCACCGAAACGGCGTCCTTGCTCGAAGAGTCGTGAAGGAGCGTGTTCGAGTAGAAGGCGAGGTTCGCTCGCTGCGGGGCTCGGACCGAGCACTTCTAGGCGCCATGCAGGAGATTCAAGTCGTACGGGACTTCGTGGGCGCGCCCGGGAGCATCCTGGGCAGCACGTTCACCAAGCACGGAGAGATCGCCGAGCAGGTCAACGTGGGCATGAGTCGTGCCTGGGACGTGCTCCACGGTCGGGCGCCTGGCGCTACGTTCGATGGAGTCGCTCGTACCGGTTCCGTGGACTACGTGGTCGATGGCGTAGACATTCAGTCCAAGTTCTACAACGGCCTGCGCAACACTCTGGACGGAGTTCGAGACCATGCCGGGAAGTACCCCGGCTTCAGCCGGGAGCAGGGTCGCTACAACGTTCCGAGCGACCAGCACTCGCAGTTGGATGAACTGCGCCAGACGGGCCGCATAGAGGGCTTGTCCGAGCGCTCGGCCTCCGGGATCCAGCGGCGGGTCGACGATCTCGAACGGTGGACGGGCAGGTCTGTCGACGACCTGATCGACCCGGGAGACGCCGAGTACGCTGAAGTTCAGCGGGGGCGGGTTCACGACACGCTTCAGAATCGCGAGGAGAGACTCGCCCGGGAGAGTGAGGATCTGCGGCAGGCTGCTCGCGTCGACCGCGGCCCATCGCTAGCCGGACTGGGCACGGCCGCCGCAGTGGGGGCCACGGCTGGCGGCGGCATTGGCTTGGCGCAAGCAGTCTGGGTGAAGTGCCGCGAGGGCAAGAGTCCGTTCCGCGGACAGTTCTCGACTCAGGATTGGCGGGATGTGGGCGTAGTCGCGGCCCAAGGCGCCGGTGGAGGCGCCATCGCCGGAAGCGCCGTCTACGTCTTGACAAACGCCACGGCTCTGGCCGCGCCGTACGCCGGCTCCTTCGTCAGCGCCCTGATGGGGGTCGGTGTTCTCCTGCGGGACCATCGTGCAGGCGGGATAGATGCCGATCAGTTCGTGGAGGCATCTCACATTGTCGCCATGGATGCCGCGATCGTGGGTCTGGCGGCTGCGGCGGGGCAGACGCTGTTGCCGATACCTATGCTCGGTGCCCTGCTCGGAAGCCTGACTGGGAAACTCGTCGCGTCGGCTCTCGAGGAGGGTCTCGGCGAAGCTTCGCCGGCCTTGATCGAACGCTTGGCCGAGGGCGAGCGGCGGGCTCTTGAGCAACTCGATCAGGAGTACAGCGCCCTCGTGCAGCGGTTGGGCGCGTCGTTCAACAACCTGGAACGCTTGGCGGCGGCAGCCTTCGATTCCGAGAACAACACCGCGCTGCTCCAAGCCAGCGTTGAGCTCGCGGAAGCCGTTGGCGATGGCCGATGGCGTCAGTACGGAGGAGGAGCAGCAGCATCTCGGCGAACTGGCGGAGCGAATGGGATTGCCAGCCGAGACCGTCGCGGCCGTGTCGACTTGGGTGCTTGACTACGAGGCGCTCCTTGAGCGTCTGGAGATTCTGATCAGCGCATGACGCGGAGCAGGGGTTGGCTGGTTCGGCTGATCTCCGCGCGTTCGGTGCAGTCAGCCGGCACTTGGCTTCCAGGCCGGCGCGTCGTTGAACTCGGGGCCGCTGCGTCGGCGAGCCCGAGTCAGCCCGCCGGCAGATCGGCACTCGTCGGCAGTGTCCGGATGGCGGCGCCACGTTGCCTGTCGGCTTGAACGAGATCGAAGTGGGCCTGCAGGTTGAGCCAGAATTGCGGCTCGACGTTGAACCAGTGCCCGAAGCGCAATGCAGTGTCGCCGGTAATCGAACGCTTGCCGTTGATGATCTGGCTCACGCGGTTGGGCGGCACTCCGATGTGGCGTGCGAACTCCGTCGGCGTAACGTCGAGTTCGGCTAGTTCATCCTTCAGCACTTGTCCCGGATGAACGGCTCTCTTAAGCATCTCAGTGCTCCCTCAGTGGTAGTCGACGATCTCGACGCGGCTTGGTCCAGGTTGATTGTCGGGCCATTCGAAGCAGATTCGCCACTGGCGGTTGATGCGGATCGAGTAGTGGCCCTTGCGGGCACCACGCAAGACTTCAAGGCGGTTGCTGGGCAGCCCTCTCAACGTGTGGAGAGAGGGGGCGGCGTCCAGAATTGCCAGCCGCTTGGAGGCTTGTTGCTCGAATCCCTGGAAGTCCCTCACGAATCGACCCTCGGCGAAGCGCCTGGTCTTGGGGTCGCCGTAGCCGAGGATCACTGACAGGAAGACTAGGGGCGATTGACGCTGTACGTCAAGGGTACATGTTGGCCCGCAGCGCTTCCCGTGGAACTGCGCACCGTTCGCTAGCATCTTGCCTCCGCCGCTGTCGGCGGGCCAGCGACGAGGAGGAACTGCCGTGAACTCGCGCCTTGAGCAAGCGATCGAGGCCTTCGCGGCCATGGACATCGAGGACGCCGAGGATCCGCGGGAGACGCTCGCGCTCTCGCAGCGCGACATCCTGCGGGAGTACGCGCCGGCCTACGCCCGGTGGCTCGACGCGCACCCGAAGGCGGACGAGGGGCTGTTCCCCGTCGAGCAGGAGTCGGTGGACGAGCAGCGCGAGCGCATGGCGGCGCTCCGGCCGGCTCCGGACGAGGACGTTCGGCGCTGGCTCCGCATCCTGCGTTACCGGGAGCTGATCCGGGTCGCGGTCGCGGACTTCAGCGGCCTCGACGACTTCGCGGCGACGACGCAGAAGATCTCGCAGGTCGCGGATGTCTGCGTCCAGCGAGCGCTCGATGCGACAGGCCTGAACGAGGAACCGTTCGCGGTCATCGCGATGGGCAAGTGGGGCGGCCTGGAGGTCAACTACAGTTCGGACATCGACGCGCTCTTCGTCGCCTCGGACGACGTCGACCAGGAGGCGCTTCACCGACTCCAGCGGCAGGCGCCCCAGTTCATTCGCCTGATTTCCGACAACACGGGCGACGGTTTCGTCTTCCGCGTCGACATGCGGCTGCGGCCCGAGGGCAAGATGGGCCCCCTGGTGCGGACGGTGAGTCAGTACCTGCGCTTCTACGAGCGCTACGGGATGAACTGGACGTTCCAGGCGCTGATCAAGGCGCGCTTCGCTGGCGGCGACGCGGCCGCCGCCAAGGCGCTGATCGACGGCACGCGCCGCTTCGTCTTCGACCCGGAGAGATCGCCGGAGACCCTGCTGCGCGAGGTCTTCGAGATGAAGCAGATGATCGAGAAGTCGCTCCGGTCCAAGGGCACCGAGGTCGGCAACGTCAAGCTCGGTGCCGGCAGCATCCGGGACATCGAGTTCATCGTCCAATTGCTGCAGCTTTACCACGGCGCCTCCAACAAGAGCCTGCGCTCGCCGAACACGTTGAGGGCGATGTCGCGGTTGCGGGCGCATCGCGTGATCACCCGGGACGAATACGCCCGGTTGCGCGAGGCCTACATCTTCCTGCGCGTCGTCGAGCACGTGCTGCAGTTGGAGCGCGACCTGCCCGTGCGCCAGCTTCCGCGCGAGCCGAAACAGTGGGCGACGTTCCAGTGGCGGGTGGCCTTCGCACTGCGCCAGCCGCTCGACACCCTCGACCTGGGCGGCCGCTACGAAGCGACGGCGGTCGAAGTCCGCCGCATCTTCGGCGAGTTCTTCGATGAGACGATCGAGTTCCTGGAACGCAAGCACCAGGTGCGGGAACGCTGTCCGGACCTGCCCGCGGAACTCATCGACGAGCACTTTCAGCGCCTGGAGAGCGCCTACTTTCTCGCTCACCCGGTGGAGGAGGTGGCTCGCCACGTCAAACTGATCCACGAACTCGACGGCGAGCGACTGTGCCGGGTCGACGTGCGGCACGTCGGCTCCACGCGACGCGTAACGGTGGTCGCCAACGACTACCAGGGGGAGTTTGCGAAGATCTGCGGCCTCCTGGCGGCATACGGGCAGTCGATCCTGAGCGGCAGTTCCTACACCTACCAGGACGCGGGCGACATGGAGTTCTACCGGCGGCCCCGGAGAGCGGGGCGGCGTCGTTCGACGCGGCCCGGCGGCCGGCGCGGCCGCCAGCGGTGGCGCAAGGACCAGAGGTCGCGGCCCTCGGCGCATGGCCCCACGCGGATCGTGTACTCGGCGGAGGTTCAGCCGGCGCCGGCCCACGCCTCCCGTGTCTTCTCGTGGACGGACTTCGAGCGGGACCTGAACAGGCTTCTCGGACTCCTGGCCACGGGTGACGCGCAACGCGCCAACGAGGAACTGACCCTGCGCGTGATGGAGACCGCACGGCTGACCGATCCGGGCGTCGATGCGGAGCAGGTCATGCCTCCGATTTCGATTTCGGTCGACAACGAGGCGGACGAGCACTGCACGATCCTGGAGATCCGAAGCCCCGACAGCTTCATGTTTCTGTTCGAGTTCTCCAACGTTCTCTCCACCCGCGACTACTGGATCGACAAGGTGGAGTTCGACACGATCGAAGGCGAGGTGCGCGATCGCCTGTTCGTGACCACCCGGAGCGGCGGAAAGATCGAGGATCGCATCGGCGTCGACCACCTGCGGCTGACCGTGACGCTCATGAAGCAGTTCGCGCGGCGGCTGGCGGTGGCGCCGAACCCGCAGCTTGCGCTGCGGCAGTTCGGGGCGCTGATCGACGCGGCCTGCAAGCAGGTTGCCGATCCGACGCAGGCCCTCGCGTCGTCGCTCGACGAACTGGCGCGCGTGCTGGGCGCCGGCACCTGGCTCTGGGAGGAGTTCCTGCGCCGTCAGCACGAGAACCTGATGCCGCTGCTTGAAGGCATGGCCGACCTCGATCTGGGCGCCGGGCGGGAGGATCTGGAGCGCCGCCTCGATGCCGCGCTCGAAGCGCAGGAGGCGCCGGACGAGGCGCTCAACCGCTTCAAGGACGACGAGATCGGGCGGATCGACATGCGGCACCTGACGCGGCGGATCGGGCGATTCAGCGATTTCGGCGAAGAACTCTCGACGCTCTCCGATGTCGTGCTCACGCGGGCGGCGACCGAAGCGGTCGGGGAGACGGCCGGCGACGGGGCGGAGCCTGGGGTCTGGTGCCTGTGCGCGCTCGGGAAGTGGGGCGGGCGCGATCTGGGCTATGCGTCGGACATCGAGTTGATGTTCGTCTGGGACGCCAAACGGCCGCGGTTGGCCCAGGCCGGCGAGTTCTACGAGCGGGCGGCTCAACGGCTGGCACGTCTGATCCGCGCCAAGCGCGACGGGATCTTCGAGCTCGACTGGCGGCTGCGGCCGGGCGGCGCCTCGTCGCCGCTCGCTGCCTCGTTTCAGCGCTTCGTCTCGTACTACAGCGTCGACGGCGAGGCGGATCCGTACGAGCGCCAGGCGTTGGTGCGGCTTCGCACCGTTGCCGGCGATCCGGACCTGGTCGCCCGCGTCGAGGCGCACCGCCAGGAGTTCGTCTTCGATCCGCGGCCGCACGATGTCGCACGGATCCGGCATCTGAGGAACCGCCAGCGCTCGGAACTCACAACGCGCGGCACGACGAACGCGAAGTTCAGCGCCGGCGGCCTGCTGGACGCCGAGTACTTCGTCCAGGTGCGGCAGATCGCGGCAGGCGCCGGCGACCCGGAGGTGCGCCAGCCGAACACCCTCGACGCGCTCGCCGCACTCCACGGGCGCGGCCACTTGCCGGACGAGGAGTTCGAGCAGATCGGCGAGGGTTACCGGCTCCTGCGCGCGGTGATCAACTGCCTGCGAATCGTCCGCGGCCACAGCAAGGACCTCGTGATTCCCGCGGCGGACACGAGCGAGTTCCGCTTCCTGGCGAGGAGGCTCGTCAGCCTGGGCCAGTTGCCGGACGAGGAGGGCGGCTGGGACCGCATCGCCGCACGGATGGCGGCTCTTCAGCGCCTGTTCGACGGATTGGCCGACTGAGCGGCGCCGGACGAAGAAACGCGCCGGGGAGCGAAAGCTCCCGCGGCGCGTTCTCCGCAGATGCGATGCGGCAGAACTAGCCGATCGCGACGTTGCCCGTTTCGCCCGTGCGAATGCGGATCGTTTCGTCGAGCGGCATCACGAAGATCTTGCCGTCGCCGACCCTGCCGGTCTTGGCGCCCCTCGAGATGGCGTCGATCACGACGTCGACGTAGTCGTCGTTCACCGCGATCTCGATCTTGAGCTTGCGCAGCAGCGCGCCCGCTTCCTTGTGACCCCGATAGACCTCGGCGACGCCCCGCTGGCGGCCGCGCCCCATCACGTTGGTCACGGTCAGCAGGTGAATCTCCTTCTCTTCCAGGAGGTCGAGAACCTCCTGCATCCGATCGGGCTGAACGATTGCCACGATGTACTTCATGTCATTCCTCCTTCGGCCCTAGTCAACCAGGGTGTAGGCGTTTTCGCGGTGGTCGGTGAGGTCGAGACCGATCCGCTCCTCGTCATCGCTGACGCGCAGACCGACGATCAGGTCGACGATCTTGAGCAGAATGAAGGACACGACCGCGGCCCAGACGATGGTGTAGGCGACCGCCTTGAGTTGAATCGCGACCTGTGCGGCGTTGCCGTAGAACAGGCCGTTCGCGTCGTTGCCGGGCACGACATCGGTGGCCCAGAGTCCGGCCGCAACCGCGCCCCACATGCCGGCGACGCCGTGGACGCCGAAGACATCGAGCGAGTCGTCGTAGCCGAGCTTGCTCTTCAGCCAGGTGACCGCCAGATAGGCGAACACGGAAGCGCCCGCGCCGACGCCGATCGCGCCAATGGCGCTGACCGAGCCGCAGGCCGGCGTGATCGCCACCAGTCCGGCGACGGCGCCGGTGATGACGCCCAGAAGGGTCGGCTTCGAGTCGCGGATCCAGTCGATCAGACCCCATGCGGCCGCGGCAGTGGCCGTCGCCACCTGAGTGACGACGAAGGCGTTGGCGGCCGAGCCGTTGGCCGCCACCGCGCTGCCCGCGTTGAAGCCGAACCAGCCGAACCAGAGCAGGCCGGTGCCGAGGACGGCGAAGGGCAGGTTGTGGGGCGGGGATGTATGCACGGGATAGCCGCGTCGCCGGCCAAGGACGATCGCCGCGACCAGGGCGGAAACACCCGCGTTGATGTGGACCACGGTGCCGCCCGCGAAGTCGAGGGCGCCGTCGCCGCCGAGGCCAAAGAAGCCTTCCGAACCGCCCCAGACCCAGTGGCAGACCGGTGCGTAGACGACCAGCAGCCAGGCGCTCATGAACAGGCAGATGGCGCTGAACTTCATCCGTTCAGCGAAGGCGCCGATCATGAGAGCGGGCGTGATGATCGCGAACATGCCCTGGAAGATCATGAACAGCGGCGCCGGGATGCCGGTGCCGTCCCAGGCGTCGTAGCCGAGGCCGCCCAGCAGGAAGTAGTCGCCACCGCCGATCACGCCGCCCAGGGCGTCGGAACCGAAGGCGAGGCTGAAGCCGATGATGATCCAGAGCACCGTCATGATTCCCATGCAGAGGAAACACTGCATGAGGATCGAGAGGACATTCTTGCGACGGACCAGTCCGCCGTAGAAGAACGCCAGTCCCGGCGTCATCAGCAGCACCAGGGCGCTGGCGGTCAACATCCAGGCCGTGTCGCCGCTGTCCACGCCCTCCTGGGCGGCTGCCGGCGAAGCGGCGAGCAGGGCCAGCAGCAGGGTCAGTCCCAGGGCCGGACCAAGACGCAGCGTCCGGCCTCGCGTTCTGAAGCTCATTCGAGTACCTCCTCGTAGTTCGGTTGGCCCGGCCGAGCGTCTCGGTTGTTGCCCCTTTGGGGTCGAAGCCGAGGTCAGGTTCCGGAACTGACGGCCGGGCGTGCCCCCGTATGTATCGAGAATCGTGCCAACCGTGCGGGTTGCCGCCGGTCGCGAGCGCCGGTCCGGCCGTCGCCCGGCTAGTGGCCCGGAAACCCCCGGTTCAGTGGGACTTGGAGCGGGGAGCGGGATGCGCCGGAGAGGCCGCGAACAGGCTCAATGCCAAGCCAGTCGAGACGCGTGAGGCTCTTCCGCCACACAGGAATGTGGGTCTGTCGCAGGAGTGCGACAGATTTGTCGTGCGTCGGTAGGCCCCGTTCAGGGGAGATCGAGCGCGGGGTTGCGGTCGAAGAAGTCGAACGGCCGCAGCTCGAAGCCGTGCCACATGACCGGCATCACCGGCCAGTCCTCGGCGCGGGGCAGGTGGTGCATGCCGACCGTGTGCCAGATCACGAGGTCCTCGTCGCTGATCGACCGGTTCGCTTCGGTCCAGGCCGGCAGTCCCATTCCCGGCTCGCTCAGGGTGGGATGGTCGCCGGCGGCGAAACGTTCGTCCGGATCGTACGGCGTCACCCAGAGGTGATGATCGATGAACCCGGCGCGGCGGAGCGAGTAGTCGTCGGCCACGAACAGGTGGTTGGCGTTGCGCCCCGGCATCAGCTGGTAGCTGGTGGGGTAGCCGACCGCGTTCCGGCGGCTCGAGCTCAGAATCCGCCACAGCGCGGGCTGCGCGAGGTTGATGTCGAGCTGAGCGTCCTGCTCGGTCCGCGCGGCGTGCGGCTCCTGAACCCAGAGGCTTCGGCGGGGATGCTCGGCCGGCAGCTCCCGCGTGACCAGGCGGTCGGCCACGAAGCGGTTGTCCGCCCCGTCGACGTCGAGATCGAGGCGGTAGCTGAAGTAGTGGTCGTGGTTCACGCCGATGACGTTGCGGTCGAGGAAGCGGCCGTAGGCGTCAGCGGCCGTCCTCGCCTGGAGGGCGTCGACGGCGGTTGCGTTCACGGGGCCGGCCGCCGGAGTCGGCGGGAAGGCCGAGACGACGCTCGTCGCCTTGACTTCGAGGAGGCCGGTGGCGCCGACGCGGGCCTCGATCGAGCCGTCCTGGCGGAAGATCCAGTCGAGCAGGTAGTCGTAGTTGCCGACCACGGCGGCGGTGCGCACGACGAGGTCACGGCTCTTGCGGCTGTCCGGCTGTTCGTCCTCGTAGTGCCGCCAGGACGGGTCTCCGGTCTCCCGCTCGTAGATGCAGGTGGTCCGGGGCACCGTGCGCGGCCGGCCCTGGGCGTTCGTGTTGATCGAATCCACGTAGACCGCGTGGTCCGGGCAGTCCCGGCCGCGCAGCAGCGGCTTGGCCAGGCCGCCTGCCGGAAACTCGCCGGCGTCGATGAAGTTGCGGGCGTACCATGCGAACGCCGGGTCCATGTAGGGCACGTAGATCTCGGACAACTGGCCTTGGTACATGACCGAGCGCGGACTCTCGTCGGGGCTCTCGCGGTAGTCGACGAGGGACACGACGAGGCCGGTGCGCTGGTCCGGCCGCAGGTGGAAGCTCCAGTTCTGCCAGCTCACCTGGTAGCCCTTCATGTCGAAGCCGACGCCCTCGGGCAAGTCCAGGTCGAAGGGGCCCGCGATCTCGCGCGGATGGTCCAGCGTGGTTCGGTCGTAGTCGGCGTCCACGTCCGGGATCGGCGCCACGCCGTCGTCGACGACCCTGAGCACCTCGCCGGCGGTCAGATCGACCACCGCGGTCAGGCCTTCGACCTGGCGCGCCCAGGTGTTCCTGGCGCCGCGAGGCTCGGAGCAACGGACGTGTCCGAGCCGCCGTCCCTTCTCTTCCTCGGTACCGAAGTAGCCGGGCGGGATCGTCGTGCAGTCCAGGAAGCTCGTGTCGGTGATGCCCCGCTTCTCGAGCCCCGCGATGAAATCGGGATGTTCGAGCACCTTGCCGACCACCGCGCCGAATTCTCCCAGGCTCCAGTTCGGCTGAACGCCGGTGAGCTGCGTCCAGGCGGAGACCTCTCCGGCGAAGAGGTCTACCGTCGCCTCGAACGTGTCCTCGCCCTGGCGCACGAGAGCGTAGGCGGCTCTCGGCGGCTCGTCGCCCTCCCGCCAGCCGCGGACGATGTCCTTGGCCGGCTCGCTCAGCGTGAGTTGCGAGAAGGTCGTCTCGCCGTCAAGTCTCCCGGCGTCACGCAGGATCTCGAGCGCCCGCCAGACTTCCTGGTAGCTGAGCTGATCGAGTGGATGGTTCGCCGCGGCCGCGGGGATGGCGGCCGCCACGAGAAGACAGAGAGTCAGGCGGAGGGTCGGCTTGCGCATGGTTGCTCCCCTTGAGGCCTCGGATGGGAGAGGCCGTGTCGGTGGCTCCGGGACCGCGTGCCCGCGGTCTAGCGGTCAGGGCAGGTCGAGCGCGGGGTTACGGTCGAAGAAGTCGAACGGGCGGAGTTCGAAGCCGTGCCAGAGGGTCGGCATGACCGGCCAGTCCTCGGCACGCGGCAGGTGGTGCATGCCGACGGTGTGCCAGAGGACGATGTCGGTGTCCTCGATCGGCCGGTCGGCCTCCGTCCATTCCGGCAGCCCCATGCCTGGCTCGCTGAGCGTCGGGTGATCGCCGGCGGCGAAGCGTTCGGCGTCCTGCTGTGGCGTGACCCAGAGATGGTGGTCGATGAAGCCCGCGCGCCGCCGCGGGTAGTCGTCCGCCGACAGCAGCGTGTTCGTGTTCCGCCCGGGCATCACCTGGAAGCTGGTCGGGTAGCCGACGGCGTTCCTGCGGCTCGTGCTCTGCACCCGCCACAGCGTGGGCCGGTTCAGGTCCATGTTGAGCCGGGCCTCGTGTTCGCTCGAAGCGATTCGCGGTTCCTGGACCCAGAGGCTGCGCCGGGGATGTCCGTCGGGAAGGGTGCGGGCAACGAGGCGGTCGGCGACGAAGCGGTTGTCCGTGCCGTCGACGTCGATGTCGAGGCGGAAGCTGAAGTAGTGGTCGTGGTTGACCGCGACGACGTTCTCCTGCACGAAGCGCCCGTAGGCGTCGGCGGAGGCGTTCTGGAGCAGAGCGTCCGTCGCCGCCGGGTTCGCGGGCCCGGCGGCCGGCATCGGCCTGACCGCCGAGGCGGCTGCCGTGGTCTCGAAGGCGAGGATGCCGGTCGCTCCGACGCGGACCTCGATCGATCCGTCCTGCCGGAAGATCCAGTCCAGCAGGTAGTCGTAGTTGCCGACGTTGCCTCCGACCCGCACCACCAGGTCCCTGCTCTTCCGGCTCTCCGGCCGCTCGCCGGAGAAGTGCCGCCAGGAAGGGTCGCCGGTCTCACGCTCGTAGACGCAGATCGTGCCCGGCACGGTCCGGGGATAGCCGTTGGCGCCGGTCTTCGTCGAATCGACGTACAGGGCGTGATCCGGGCAGTCGTCTCCAGGCATCAGCGGCTTGCCCAGGCCGCCCGCGACGAACTCGCCGGCATCGATGAAGTTCAGGGTGTACCAGCCGAACCTGGGGTCCATGTAGGGCACGAAGATCTCGGACAGATGCCCCTGGTAGAGCACCCGGCGCGCCGCGGCTTCGGGATTCTCGTGGTAGTCGACCAGCGACACGACGAGGCCCGTGCGCTGGTCGGGGCGGAGGTGGAAGCTCCAGTTCTGCCAGCTCACCCGGTAGCCGTCGACCTCGAATCCGTGGCCAAGCGGTTGGCGGATCTCGATCGGGCCGGCGATCTCCCTCGCTTCCCCGAGCATGTCGCGGAAGTCCGTCGGGACGGCGCGAATCGGACCGGGGCCCTCGTCGACGACGCGGAGCACCTCCTCGGATTCGAGGTCCACGACCGCGACCAGGCCCTCGACCGCCTGCCGGCTGACGCCGCCGGGCTCGTCGCAGCTCACGTGCGCGATGCGCCGGCCCTGCTCCTCCTCCGTCCCGAAGTAGCCGCGCGGCCCGGCGCTGCAATCGACGAACGTCAGATCGGCGATGCCGCGCGCCTCGAGGCCGGCGAGGAAGTCGGGGTGTTCCAGGACCTTGTCCGTCAGCGACCCGTACTCGCCGCCGTGCCAGTTCGGCTCGGCTCCCTCGAGCGGTTCCCAGGACACGACCTCATCCGCCGCCAGATCGACGATCGCCTCGAACGTGTCCTGGTCCTTGCGCGCCAGGGCGTAGGCCCTGCGGGGCATCGGTTCGCCCGGCTTCCAGGCCAGGACATCCCGCTTGGCGGGCTCCTGGAGCGCCAACTGCGAGAACTTCGTGTCCTTGTCCAGGTGGCCGGCGTCGCGGAGCAGCACCAGGGTACGCCAGACCTCCTGGTGGCTCAGCGGATCGAGCGGATGATCCGCCGCCAACGCCGGGAGTCCGGCAGCCAGCGCGGTGACGAGAACGAGGTGCAGCGGGGGCTTTCTCATGGCGGTTCCTCGTACCGCGTCGCCGGGTCTTTGCGCCCACCGCCGCGGAGCAGGTGTGGTCCGGTCGGGTCAGGCGACCCTATCGCGGCGCTTGGGGGCGGTAGACTCTCCAACCAGTGAGTTTGCGCATCGTCCCGCCACCTGCGCGCCCCAGGGTGGCGCACGAAGCGGCTCCGGTTCCAGCGGCGCCACGTCGCTGGCCGGGACCGCAGGGACGGCAGTTGTTCCGGCGGGCCGCGGACGGTAACAGCCCGCGGCAGGTGAAGACGAGCTTCGCACTCCAGTTCCTGCACCGGATCGTCGGCCTGGACCTCCTGAACTTCGGGATCTGGAGCGAGCAGGACCTGCTGGACGTGGCCGGGTTGCGGCGCGCGCAGGAGCGCCTCGTGGCGCGCCTGTTCGAGCTGTTGCCGCCGGGGGTCACCTCCGTGCTCGACGTCGGCTGTGGCACTGGCGCGATCAGCGAACGGTTGCTCGCACTCGGCTACGACGTCGAAGGCCTGTCGCCCGATCCCTACCACGGCAAGCTGTTCAGGGGGCGGCTGCCGGATCGACGCTTTCACCTGGGCCGGTTCCAGGAGTTCGAGCCGGACCGCCGGTACGATGTCCTGTTCCTGTGCGAGTCGGCGCAGTACGTGTGGCTCGACGAGTTCTTCGACGCGGTTCGGCGGTCGCTGGCCCCGGGAGGCTGCGTGCTGCTCTGCGACTACTTCACCGTGGACGCGGGCGAGACGGGCAAGCCGAAGAGCGGTCACCCGCTCGACGACTTCCTCGCCCGGGCCGAGGCGGCCGGCCTCGTGCTGGAGGTGGACGAGGACGTCACCTCCTCGGTGCTGCCGACGCTCCGTCTCGGACAGGCGATCGTGGAGCGCTTCGGCCGCGGGGTCGTGAGCCTCGCGCGCGAAGCGTCGACGCAGCGCTTCCCTCGTCTGGCCGGTGCAGCCTGGCGTCTGGCCGGACCGGTGATCCGCTGGCTTGACCGGCTGGACCGGCTGCTCGATCCAGAGGCCTTCGAGCGCACAAGGTGCTATCGGGTGATGCGCTTCCGGAGCGCGTCGTAGGCGGATGGCCTTGCGGAGCGCGGTCGCGGCTGGGCTGTGCCTGGTGCTCGGGGCCGTTGGCGCGGCCGCGTCCCGCGAGGTCCCGCGGGCGGTCACTCTTGCCGGGAACGAGGTCGCGGCGCCGGCGGACCTGGGTGCGCGGTCGATTCTCGTTATGAGCTTCCGCCGCGCCGCGAACGCGGGTGCTCGAGAATGGCGCGGCCTTGTCGACGGCGACCCGCGGACGGAGGGCTGGTCGGTCTACAACGTCGTCGTGCTCGAGGGCGCGCCTGAGTTCGTCCGCCGGATGGTAGTCAGAGCACTCCGTGGAGACGTTTCGACCGCACGACACGACTCCTTCCTGGTCGTGGAGGAGGGGGCGGATGCCTGGCGCCGGGTCGCCGGGTCGAACGGCGAAGAGGAGGACCGCGCCGACGCCGTCTTCGTGGTGCGGCTTGAGGACGGCGAGGTCTGCGGCCGCTACCGCGGCCTCGTGTCGAGCGCCGCGCTGGACGAGTTGCTCAGTAGTTCGTGTCCGTAGCTCCCACCAGGTGCGCAGGTCCGGGACTGGGACTCCCCACCATTCTGCAAGTGGCGTAATCGCCGGCGGTCGTCGCTGTG
>JAPOXA010000027.1 GCA_026707325.1 Acidobacteriota bacterium
GGCAGATGCTCCACGCCTCGTTCGCCAACACCTCGTCGGACCTGCGCATCTCGCTCACCTTCGGCTTCCACCGCCGCAAGTCGGTGGAGGGACAGAAGGGCGCGCTCGGCGTGGAAGCCGACGAGATCGTCTACGACGCCCAACGCATCTTCGATCGCTCGTCGGTGATCGCCGTTGCGGTCGACGCCCGCCGGCAGCACAGGCCCGGGGAGCCGTCGTTCGTCTACCAGCCGTTCGCCGGCCTGGAGGACGACTTCCGCTTCAGCGACGAGACGTTCGAGCGGGTGATCCGCGACTACAACCTGAACGACTTGGCGATCTAGCCGTCCGCCGCGACGTAGTCGACGAGGCCGTTCAGCATCTCGTCGGTGGACTCCAGGCCCCACCTGACGTCGACCGTCGGGTCGGGGTTGCTGGGATTGCCGGCCGAGTTGTCGAAGACAGCCTTCACTTGGATTCGCGAACCGGCCGGCAGCCGGATCGGCTCGGTCAACTGGTAGGTCGTCTGCCAGTTGAAGTCGTAGCGGCTGACCCGGAGCAGGTCCCTGGTGCCGCCGTCAGGAAGCTCCGCGCTGAACTGCATCGACTTGCCGCGGTAGTGCATGTGCGGCGTGAAGGCGCGAATCTCAACGTCTTCCTCGAAGACGCGGCTCGCCTCCGCTTCGTACTTCGGGTCGCCCGCCGGGATGTGGATGCCCGCGTTCCAGATCGGCAGCGTGATCAGTTCCTTCTCGACTTCTTCGGGTTCAGCGAACCATAGACCGATGCGGCTGCTGTCGGTCGCCGCCTCGCCGCTCGGGTGGTAGTGGAAGTCCCCGATCATCCTGCGGCCCTTCTGCAACAGGCGGGCCGACCCCGCCGGGAACTCGTAGGGCTTGCTGCCCGCGGTCCAGGCCGCCATCCAGTTTTCCTGGTATGTCGCGCCCTCGGCGGTTCGCCAGAGAATGAAGTGGTGGAGCACCTTGCGGTCTCCCGGCCGAACCTCGACCGCGCGGATCCAGCGATCCTCGTCGAATCCGGTCTCAATGAGCACGTCGCGAAACTCGTCCGGCCCCTCTGCGGCCACCTCGTGGGGATCGAACTCGAACACCCAGTCCGGCTCTCCGAAGGCCCACCCGTCCGCGGCCTCCGGCCGCTGATCGACGGGTTCGTCGCCTTCACCGCGGGGCGCGCCGTTCGCCGCCCAGCGGACGATTGCCGCGATCTCGTCCTCGCTCAGGCTGATGTCGTTCAACCACGGCCCGTAGCCTGGGTCGGCATCCCAGGGCGGCATGTCCCGGTTCTCGACCGCGCGGGCGATGGACCGGGCCCACGGCCGAACCTCGCGGTAGGTGCGCAACGACATCGGCCCGATCTCGCCGGGCTGGTGGCAGGAGACGCAGTTGGCGTGGAGGATCGGCGCCACGTCGTCGACGAAGGTGGGCTGATCGGGGGTTTGGCTGGCAGCGACGGCCGGCGCCAGAAGGATGATCGTGACCGTGGCGACCGCGAGGCGAATCATCTGGGTGGCTCCTTCGACAGCTCAGTTCCTCGGCCCGCGCCGCTTCGCCGACTCTTCCGCATCTTTCCAACAGCGTCTGCTATTCTCGTGGAAGTCTCCAATCACGTTAGCAGTTTCCACAGTGCAGCCCGGGTGGCGGTCATCGACAGGAGACACCATCCTCCGGGTCGAAACCTTGGAGGAGGAACGTCGTGAGAGCCAACGTACTCAGGTCATCCATCTGGACCTTCGCCATCGCCATTTGCGCCTTGCCGCTTCTGGCCGACGGCCCGCAGACATCGACCATCGACGGCACGATAACGGACGCGCAGGGTGACGGCCTGCCGGGCGTCACGGTGACCCTGACCGGCCCTCAGAACACGAGGACCGAGATCACCGACGCCAACGGCGACTATCGCTTCGCCCTTCTCCAGTCGGGGAACTACACGGTCACCGCCGACCTCGAAGGCCTGGGCTCGGCAGAGCGCGCGGTCGTCCTCGAACTGGGGAAGCGCGAGGACGTCGACCTCACGCTCGGCGCCACGGAGGAGGAGATCACAGTCACCTCCGAGGCGGCGCTGATCACGAAGTACGACACCGGCGCCGTTAGCGCGCTCGGGGAAGAGGAGCTCCAGCACGTACCCCAGGCCACGCGGAACTACTGGTCGAACATGAAACTGATGGCCGGCGTGGTGTCGTACAAACAGGAGTTCGATCAGGCACCCGGGGTCAACGGCGGCATCGGCCAGGAGAACGTCCTCTTCATCGACGGCGTCGACATCTCCCACAACCGTCGCGGCGGCGAAATGACCTTCTACATGCCGTCGACCGTGGTCTCCGAGAACCGCATGGAATCCGCCGGGTTCAGCGCCGAGTACGGCCGGGGGGTCAGCGGCGTGATGAACACGACGATCAAGACCGGCACGAACGAGTTCCACGGCGACTTCCTCTACATCGGCCAGAACCCGGCGTGGCGCTCCGAGAACTGGCTTGAGATGGAGCGGCCTGATTCCATGATCAACAGCTACGAGACC
This sequence comes from Acidobacteriota bacterium, assembly GCA_026707325.1. Taxonomy (GTDB): domain Bacteria; phylum Acidobacteriota; class Thermoanaerobaculia; order Multivoradales; family Multivoraceae; genus Multivorans. The sequence continues at coordinate 2,515 of JAPOXA010000027.1, forward strand.
GGTCTCGGCGGGCCGCTCTTCCGCAACAAGGCCTGGTTCTATGCTTCCCTGAGCGAAATGAACGACAACCGGCTCGACCTGACCCGCGACGGCAACACGATCAATTCGAACCGCACCGCCGAGCCACTCGTCGGCAAGGTCAACACCCAGCCCAACGACCGTCACCAGCTCGCGTTGACCTGGATCGACTCCCCGTCAGGCCGCCTCAATCCACCCGGGTCGGCCGGCGACATCTACTCGGTCACCAGGAACAGTTGGAACAACAGAATCCAGACCCTGACTTGGAGCTTCGCCCTGACCAACTCGGCGTTTCTCGAAGCCAAGGCCGCCAACCGCGAGCTCCAGACGGCCCGTATTGGTTCCCCGCCCGCGGAGATCCTTCCCGGCGCGTCTCCCGACACGCCCGACGGCAACAACTTCCGCTATCGGGATCTCGCCGACGGTCGACGCTACAACGCTCCCGTGAATCGCCTCGGCGCGGGTGGGAACGACTTTCCGCGCGATCAGGCGAATGCCTCGCTGACCTTCTTCAGGGGCAAGCACGAGTTCAAGGGCGGCATCGACGTCCAGGACGTCACCTTTGCCACGATCACGAGTATCGGCACCGAGTATCGCGGCCGCGGCTACGGCCGTTCGCTGCCCGGCGGCTACGCGAGCCCGGTCAACAAGCGGGTCTTCGACTGCCCCGTCCCTTGCAACACCACCTTCACCAGCGACATAGGTGCTGCCTATGTCCAGGACCGCATCACGGTCGGTGACCACCTCACCGTCAGCCTCGGCCTGCGCCAGGACACCCAGGACATCAAGAACAACCTCGGCCAGGAAGTCATGGACTACCAGAAGGTGGCCCCGCGCCTGTCGGCGGTCTACGACCTCAACGCCGACGGCAGGATGCTCGTGCGGGCATCCGCCGGGCGCTACTACGACTACATCGGCCTCGGTGTCGTCTTCACGGAGTTCACGGCCGGCGCCAACGGCGAGAACGCCTACACGCAGTACGGCTGGAATTCCGAGACGGAGCTCTACGACGTCTTCCAGCGCCGCGTCGAGCCCCGTGACCCCCTGGCTTCCTCCGTCGAGCCCTACTACAAGGAGGAGATCTCGGTTGGCTTCGACTGGCAGTTCTCTAACAACTGGGTCTTCAAGTCGCGCGTGACCTCGTGGGACATGGAGAACATGTTCCACAGCACCCTGCAGTTCGACGAGCAGGGCGCGGTCGTTCGCGACCTGAGAAACTGGCCGCAGAACCGACGCGAGTACGAGGGCATCCTGCTCCAGCTCAACCGGGCGTTTCGCAACGACTGGTCGCTGCAGATGAACTACGCGAGGGACTGGAACGAAGGCAACAACGAGTCGCGCAACGACAACGACGACCACCTGGAAGGCTTCGGGGGCATCGAGGTTTCGACCGGGATTCTCAATCCCACCAGTGGCCCCAACTGGTTCGGACCGATCAGCTACCAGCGGGACCACATCGTCAACGTCGTCGGCATGAAGCGGTGGAGGTTCGGCAGCCATGACCTGATGACCAGTGCCAGCGCGCATCTGGCAGACGGCGAGCCCTGGGGATTGCAGCCCGCTACCCAGGTCAGGCACCCGGTGTCCGGCCAGACGATCACCACGACGACCCTCAGGGACAAGAGAGGAACGAACCGGCTCGACGACTTCTTCACGCTCAACCTGAACGCCACCTACCAGTTCCCGATCAGGGGCGGCGTGCAAGGCATCATCGGCGGCGAGGTTGCCAACGTCACGAACGAGCAGGCTCTGATTCTGATCAACACGAGAAACGGCAATCCTTCCGGCTCCCTCGACACCTACCAGTACACGCGGGAGTTCCGCCTCAAGGTCGGCGTCCGGTTCTGAGGATGGGGAACTGCCGATCCGGATCGTTCTGGAGAACGGGCCGGTAGCCGCCGCTCCCGTCGGGTTCCATGCGGTGAGCCCCGTCGGGGGCGAGCTGAACGATGTAGGCCTTGCGGACCTCCGAGGTGAGGTTCGGCCCGGTGACATGCGGAGTGAGTGAGGAGAAGACGACGATGCTGCCGGCTCTCGCCGGCGCGGCGAGCCCTTCGGCGTCCTCGTCCGCGCAGCAGTAGCCGAGGTCGGTGGTCCAGTGCTCCAGGGTGCCGTGGCGATGCAGCCCCGGGAGCACCCGGGGGCAGCCGTTGCTGGTAGTGGCGTCGGTCAGGGCGATCCAGCAGGTGAGATAGGCCTGCGGGTCGAGGAAGCCGTAGCCGTTGTCCTGGTGCCACGGAAAGGGGGCCGGAACGCTCGGCTTCTTGTAGACCGCCTGGTCCCAGTAGAGCCGGACGTCCGGACCCACGAGGTCCCAAGCGAGATCGCGGAAGAGAGGCCCGGCACAGAAGTCCCGCAGGAAAGCCGAGCGCAGCACGAGGTGAACGGTGAAGGTGATCTCGTCGGCGCGGGCGATGAAGCGACGGCCCTGCGGCAGCTCGCGCAGCGCCGCTTCGGCTCTGGCTTCCCAGGGGTCGATCTCGGCGATCAGGCGCTCGAGCGTGGCTGGCTCGACCGCGTCCTCGAGCACGAAGAAGCCCTGCTCGCTCCACTGGCGGGCCTGCGCGGCGGAGATGCGCCGGTAGGGGCCGGGTCTGGGCTTCCAGCGAAAGTCCCGGTTGAGCGGATGGAGCTTCGGCGTCATGCCGGCGCCGGCCTGTTTCCGATGTCGCTCACCCTGTTGCTTGCTTGATCTTCGTATTGCGGACCGAAAGGGCGAGCATGGCGAAGCTGACCGCGAGCATCGGCAGGTTTCCGACCTTGCCGGGCGGCGTCCGCAGGTAGTACTCGGGCGTGAGCGGATGCATCATGCCGACTCCGAGGCGAAACAGGACCTCCACGACCACCAGGGCCCACATGAGCGGGATGAGGTTTCGGTAGCGCGCGAGCACGGCGGCGTAGACGATCAGCATGATTACCTGCTGCGATCCCCAGAGAGAGCTGAACATGTAGACGACGTTGTTCGGATCCGGCGTCCCGGAGAAGGTCACGATCGACGCGATCGAGTTCACGCCGCTGTCGTCCAGGAGGAAGTGGGCGAACGAGCGGAAGGTCGCCATCGCGACCAGGGCCAAGAAGAAGTAGAGCGGAACGCGCCCTCCGCGATAGTCGTTGTTCGCCGCGCGCGGGAGCAGAACGTCAAGAATGGTCATGGGCGGATCTCCTCGTACGGCCGTTAGCGGCTTGCTCTCACGGGCTGCTCACCCTATCGGCAGGGAACCGGGCGTGCTCCGACTTGTAGTGCACTCCAAGCTGGACAGCCGCTATCAGGAGCGCCACTTTCACTCCCGTTGACGATCGCCCGGCCTGTGGGCGATAATCGCCCACGTCATGGGCGATTGTCTTCCTCTCCCGCGACTCGCGGCCGGGCTCCTCGAACGCGCCCTGGCGACCTCGCCGGTCGTCGTCGTCATGGGCGCCCGCCAGACCGGGAAGACCACGTTGGTGCAGATGGACCCTTTCGGGGAGGGCCGTCTCTACCTGACACTCGATGATCCGGCGGTCCAGGAACGCGCCCGTTTGGCGGCCGACGAACTGGTCCGGAGCGCGCCGAGAGTCACCCTGGACGAGGTGCAGCGCGCGCCGGATCTCCTGCTGGCGGTCAAGCGGGCGGTCGACCGGGACCGGCCCCGGCGACCCGGGCGGTTCGTTCTCACCGGATCCGCCAACCTGCTGCTGATGCAGCGCGTGTCGGAGAGTCTGGCCGGCAGGGCCACGTACGTCCAGCTCTGGCCGTTGACCAGGCGCGAACGGCTAGGACTGGCCCACGCCGGCATCTGGTCCGACCTGCTGTCCACGCCCAGCCCGGACTGGTTCGACCTGGTCGCCTCCCGGGACGCGAGCCCGGCCGACTGGCGGCGGGAAGTCCGCGTCGGCGGCTATCCGACCCCCGCGGTCGAACTGGCCGACCAGGACGCGCGCGCGCTCTGGTTCGACGGCTACGTGCAGACGTACCTCGAACGCGACCTCCGCTCGCTCGCCGCCATCGACAACCTGATCGACTTCCGCCGGGTGATGCGCGCGGCCTGCCTGAAGTGCGGTCAACTCGTCAACCAGACGGAGATCAGCCGCGACACCCAGGTGCCGCGCGCCACGGTCCAGCGCTACCTTCAGTTGCTCGAGAGGTCCTACCAGTTCGTCCCGCTGCCGGCCTACTCCGTCAATCGAACCCGACGCCTGATCAAGACCTCGAAGGCGTACTGGAGCGACCCCGCCCTCGGCCGGTGGCTGGGCGGTGAACCGCAGGCCACCGGCGCCGACTTCGAGAACCTGGTCCTCTCCGATCTCCTCGCCTGGAGCGACGCCCAGACGCCCAGGCCCGAGGTGCTCTACTGGCGCACCGCCGGCGGCGTCGAGGTCGACTTCGTCATCGAGACGGGCGAACGGCTTCTGGCGATCGAGGCAAAGACGACGACGAACCCCGGCCATAGGGACACGCGAGGCCTGCGCCTGTTCCGCGACGAGTACGGAGAACGCTGCGCCGGCGGGATCCTCCTGCACGCGGGCGATGACACGCAGTGGATGGCGGACGGCGTTCTCGCGGCGCCGTGGTGGCGGGTGATGTAGCTCGGTCGCCTGGCCGTCTACCCTAGCTCTCCGATCCACCAGTCGATGTGCTCCTCCAGCACGACCATCGGCATCGCGCCGCTGCCGATGACCGCGGCGTGGAAGGCCTTGATGTCGAAGCGGTCGCCGAGAGCTTCCTCGGCCTTCCGGCGCAGGCGGAGGATCTCGAGGTTGCCGATGCGGTAGGCGAGGGCCTGGCCGTGGATGTCGGCTGAGTAGCGCAGGAGTTCGGTGGCGACCTCGACGTCGGAGTAGACGACGCGGGCGCTCATGTACTCGCGGGCGCGCTCGAGGTCCCAGCCGAAGTGGTTCATGCCGGTGTCGAGGACCAGGCGGCAGGAGATGAACATCTCCATGACAAGGCGGCCGTAGAGGTCGTAGGGGTCCTCGTAGAGGCCCATCTCCTTGGCGAGATTGGCGGCGTACTCGGCCCAGCCTTCGGTGAAGGCGCCGTAGCCGATCGTCTCGCGGCGAAAGCGGGGCAGATCCTCGCGCTCGTTGGCCAGTGCGAGCTGGAAGTGATGGCCCGGGATCAGCTCGTGGTAGATCAGCCCCTGGGCCGAGAACAGGGAGCGGTTCTCGAGGTCGGAGCCGTTGTAGCGGTACTCGCCGCGCGGATTGGCGGCCGTCGGAAGCTGGTACACGCCGAAGGTCATCGTCGCCTCGGAGGTGGGGTCGAGCCGGCGGACGCCGTAGGGCGCCTCCGGCAGGACGTCGAAGTAGTCGCCGACGTGGGGCTCGATCTTCTCGATGTAGCCCATGTAGCGCTCCTCCACCTCCTCGGGCGACGCCGCGATGAAGCGCGGGTCGGCGCGGACCTGGTCGAGGAACTCCTTCATCGCGGTCTCTTCGGACTTGGCCTCGAAACCGATCTCCTCGCGCAGCTCCGCCAGCTCCGCTTCGATCCGGGCTACCTGGTCGAGGCCGAGTTGGTGGATCTCCTCGGGCGTGAGGTCGGTCGTCGTGTGCATCCGCACCCGGTGGACGTAGAGCTCGCGGCCGCCGGGCACCGTGCTCAGGCCCACCTGCTCGGGCGCCGCCTCCAGGTAGTCGTCGCCGAGCTCGGCGACCAGGCGGCCGAACTGCGCGTCGATTCCCGTCTCGACCGTCTCACTGACCTGGGCCAGGAAGTCGTCGGCCCCGTCGCCGACGCGGTCGGCGGCCGGCACGAACAACTCCTGGAGGCGACCCCGGTAGCCCTCGAACATCCCGACCACGGCCGGGACCTGGGCCTTCGGCAGGTAGATGCTGCGCTCCTTCTGCCCGGCGACCTTGTCGGCGAGTTGCCCGATTCCCTGGGCGTACTCGTAGAGCAGATGGAGGTAGTGCGCGCGCTCCTCGTCGGTGCCGACCGGAGCGGCGCCGAGCACCTGGTGGAGGATGTTCAGGCTGAAGCCGCCGGCCGCGTAGGGCGTGATATTGAAGTCCGCCCAGTAGTGCTTCGGCGCCTCGACGAGCATGCCGAGGTTCCAGCGCAGCAGCCTGAGGGAGATCCAATCCTCGTGGTCGATCGCCTCCTCGTCGACCCCGGCCAGCCGGTCGAGCAGGTCCCGGGCGAAGGCCGAGTCCGCCTCGGCGGCTTCGAGCGTCCAGTCCGGGAAGCTCTCCACCTTCTCCCCGCGGCGGAACTTGAGGTAGGGATCGCGGGCGGCGACGAACTCGAGGTACTCGTCGCCGGCGGCGGCGATGAGGTCCGTGTCGGCGGAGCCGTCGCGGGAGATCTCGACGCTACAGGCGAGGAGGGGAACGGCGAGGACGGCGGCGACGCGGATCAGGTGATTCATGTCTTCCTAGCGTAAAGCACCGGCACCACCACCAGGTTGAGGATCGACAGTCTTCGCGGCCGAGGATTCCGTTGTCGATACCCGTCGCCCGCGGGTGAACAGCCCGCGGGTAAGGTGAAACGCCTCCACGAATCACCGAAGGCGCACTCCCATGATTCCAAGCTCAATGCGTCGGCCTCCGATCTTTGCCTCCCTGCTTCTCCTGGGCCTCGCAGCCTGCGGCGGCGACTACCCGCCGCCGCCCGAGACGGAGCGGATCCCCTTCACAGAGACGCTCCACGGCGTCGAGTTCGAGGACCCCTACCGCTGGCTGGAAGACCAGGACAGCCCGGAGACGCGGGCCTTCATCGACCGCCAGAACGAGTACGCCGAGCTGATCGTCGGCGAGCCCCCGGAGCGAGACTGGGCGCGGCGGCGGTTGAGTGAGCTGATCGATACGCCGGCCGTCGGCTCGCCGAACAAGGCCGGCGAGTACGAGCTCTTCACGCTCCGCCGGACGGGCGAAGAGCTGGCGGCCATCGTGCGTCGGCCGGCGCCGGAGGATGCCGAAGCCGGGCCCGTGAAGATCGACCCGGCCGGTGACTACGAGGTGGTGATCGACGCGGCGGAAGTCGGCAGCGAGTACGCACACCTCGGGATCGTCTCCGTTTCGCCCGACGGGAAGCTCCTGCTCTACAACGTCCGCATCGGCGGCGAGGACGAGACAACGGTCCGCCTGCGGGACCTCGAACAGAACGTCGACCTCGACTTCGAGATGCCGCGGGCGTTGAACGACCAGGCCTTCTTCGCGAAGGACGGCAGCGGCATCTACTACACGGTCCGCGACCGGGTCGAAGGTCCGCGCGTCCGCTTCCACCGGTTCGGCACGGAACGGGCGGAGGACGCCCTGGTGTTCGGCGAAGGGATCGGGCCGCGGGCCTTCGTACTCGCCGAGCAGCTCGACGATGCGAAGCTGCTCGTCGGAGTCCAGCACGGGTGGGCCCGGAGCGACGTGTACCTGGTGGAGATCGGAACCTGGCGGGTAACGCCGATCGTCGAAGGCATGGAGGCCCGCTTCAACACCCATCACAACGATGGCCGGCTGTTCGTGCGCACGAACCTGGACGCGCCGCTCAACCGGCTGATGGAGATCGATCTCGACCAACCCGAGGTCGCCAACTGGAACGAGGTCGTGCCGGAAGCCGACGACGTGCTCCAGGGCGTGTCGGTGATCAACGGCAAGCTCTACCTGACCTACCTGCACCACGTCGCGAACCAGATCCCCGTCTTCGAACTCGACGGCACGCCGGCCGGCGAGATCGAGGTGCCAGAGCACCACAACGCCAGCATCCGGGAGGCCGGCGAAGGCAAGGCGCTGCTGTCACTAGTCTCCTACCTGCAGCCGCCCGTCACCTGGCTGCTCGACCTCGAGGCGGGCACGCGGGAGGTCTTCCGGAAAGCTCAGGCGCCCTTCTCAGCCGACGGCTATGTGCTGAAGCAGGTGCGCTACACGTCGAAGGACGGCACCTCCGCGCCGATGTACATCGCCCACCGGGAGGACTTCGAGCCCGACGGCACGACGCCCGCCCTGCTCAACGGCTACGGCGGCTTCAACGTCTCCCTGACGCCGCGGTTCAACCCGCTGGCGGCTCTGTGGCTCGAGGCCGGCGGCGTCTACGCCGTCGCCACACTGCGCGGCGGCAGCGAGTACGGCGAGGAGTGGCACCAGGCCGGGATGCTCCACAACAAGCAGACCGTCTTCGACGACTTCGTCTCGGCCGGCGAATGGCTCATCGCCGAGGGTTACAGCGACCCGGATCGTCTGGCGATCCACGGCGCCAGCAACGGCGGCCTGCTCGTGGGCGCCTCCCTGACCCAGCGCCCCGACCTCTACCGCGCCGTCCTCTGCGGCTTCCCCGAACTCGACCTGATCCGCTTCTACACCTTCACCGAGACGAACAACATGCCCGCCCTGCTCGAGTACGGCGATGGCGAGATCCCCGACCAGTTCGAGTCGCTCCGCGGCTTCTCGCCCTACCAGGCGATTCGCGACGGCGTCGCCTACCCCGCCGTCATGCTGACGCAGGGCGACCTGGACACTCGCGTGCCGCCGCTGCAGGCTCGCAAGGTCGCTGCCCGGTTGCAGGCCGCCTCGTCATCGGGGCTGCCGGTGATCATGCGCTACCACCCTTACGCGGGGCACGCGGCGAGCCGAGGGCTGCCGACATCGGAGCGCATCGAGTTCGTGGCGGCGGAGGCTACGTTCCTGTTGACGCAGACCGGGTTGACGGCGCCCGAGACGCCATCGGGTGACTGACCGCGGGACCGAAATGCAGAGTTCAGTCCCGCCACGAGAACTCGACCGACTCCACAGCCTCTGCCACGCAGTCCTTGTCGAGGTTCTCCGTGAACACGATCAGGTTCTTCCCCTCGTAGCGCGCGGACGGAACGATCAGCCCATCGCACGCCAGACGGTTGATCGTCATCCAGCTAAACAGCCCTCAGGTGTGGCCGGGGTCGGCCATCGCGTGGATCGCCTCCAGAACTTCCTGGGCCCGCCCCTCCCGGACCAAGTCCGCCGGTCGAAGGCCATCGAAGTACCTGTGCCTGGAGTACAACCATGCGCGCGCGGTCCTCGGGTCCGAGTAGAACTCCGCCAGACGTTCCACGATGTACTCCAGATCCGCCAGCAGGATCTCCTTGCCTGGCCTGGGGCTCGCGTGTCCCTGGTTCCACCGGGACACCGTCCTTGGAGTCGTGCCCAGCATGTTTGCCACGTCAACCGAGCGTATCGCCGCCCTCGTCCTCAGCAACTCCAGCTTCTCGACCACCACGCTTCTTTCCGCGACCGCGCCCGACATCGTTTCCTCCGACGACTTTTCTCTTGCCCGCCAGCACCCAACCGCCGGGGCATCCGGTCCGTGACTCCGGCGCTTCCCGCGTCACGCGTGGCGAACCCGAATAGACATTGCCATAGACACAGTCATGGACGTTTGTCAATAGCGGCTACGGCAGAGGGAACTCGTCCAGGTAGCGCTCGTAGCCGGGCTCGACGTCGATCTCAAGCGATCGGAGCATGCGCACTACGGCGTTGTAGTAGGAGACGATGATGGTCAGTTCGACGAGGACTTCGGCGTCCAGGTGACGCCTGAGGGCGTCGAAGGTCTCGGCGCTGATGGCGAGGTTCTCGGTCGCTTCGTCGGCGGCGGTGAGGACGAGCCGTTCGAGTTCCGGGAGCTCCCCGGCTTCCGGCCCCGCGATGACGGCGCGGATGTCGTCGTCGGACATGCCGAACTGGCGGCCGAGTTCGATGTGGTGGGTGTACTCGTAGTCGGTGCGGGTGATGACGCCGATGCGCAGGATGGCCATCTCGCGCAGCCGCGTGTCGAAGCGTGCCTTGTGGCGAATCCAGGCGCCCGTGTGCCGGAAGGCGCGCGTCCCGGAAGGGCTGTGCGCGAGCATCCGCGCCAGGTTGATCGGCCGGTCGAGCAGCTCCCGGTCTTCGGGGGCGAGATCGTCCACGTCGAGGTAGGGGAGTCGAGCCATCTTGGTCCTCTCTTGCGAGTCGGCGTCGTCAGCGCCGGCGGCGCCGGTCAGCGGACGGGAGAGAGTACCGTCACGCCGCCGTCGACGACCAGCGCCTGACCCGTGATGTAGCGGGCGTGTTCGGACGCCAGAAACACGACCGCGCGGCCGACGTCCCAGCCAGTTCCCTCGATCCGCAGCGCCGAGGCGTTCTTGCGCCGGGCGCGGATCTCGGGCGTCATCGTCGGGCGCTGGACCATCGGGGTCCAGACCGGGCCCGGCAGCACGGCGTTCACCCGAATGCCGGCACCGGCGTGGTCGACGGCCATCGCCCGGGTCAGCGAAATGACGGCGCCCTTCGACGCCGAGTAGGGGGTGAGACCCTTGGGGCGGATCGCGGAGATCGAGCTGATGTTGACGATCGAGCCGCCGCCGGCCTGCCCCATCGAGGGAATCAGGGCGCGCGACGCCTGGACCATCGACCGGACGTTGACCTTCATCACACGGTCCCAGAGCTCCGGCTCGGTGTCGAGGACGGTGCCGGGCGCTCCGATGCCGACGTTGTTGATCAACACGGTGGGCGGCGCGCAGCCTTCCCGCGCGAAGGCCGCCAGGGCCGCGCAGTCCGCGTCGCTGGTCACGTCGCCGACGAAGAGCCGTGCGGCGCCGCCCTCGTTCTCGATCATCTCGACGGTGCCGCGGCCGGCTTGTTCGTTGAGGTCCACCACGACGACCTCGGCGCCGGCGCGCGCCAGGAGAATCGCGGCGGCGCGGCCGTTGCCGATGCCATCGCCTCTGGCTCCGCCGCCCGTCACGACGGCCGTCCGGCCGCTGAAGTCGATTCGATCTCCCGCGGAGGGAATCTGTTCCAAGCGCTCCTTCATCGATCCAGCACCTGCTCCCTGCACTCGAAGCTCGCCGCGTCCTTCGGGTCGCCGTTGCCGGAGTAGATCGCGGCTTTCGGGTAGCGGCAGATGGGCCGCGATTCCAGAACCTCGCCATCGGCGCCCCGGCGTACGGCGCCCAGCGTGGCGGGCGAAACGCCCTCCTCCACCCAGCGGACGACCACGGCGAAGGGATTCTCGGGGGTGATGCCGGGCATGTCGGCGCAGTGTCTGGCGCCCGACACCATGAACAGGCGCAGGAAGTCGCCGGTGTCGCCCATGCGGTCTTCGACGCCTTCGAACCAGTCGACCGTGCCCTGTGCGTAGATCAGGGGATCGGACCAGCCGTGCCAGACGATCGCCTTGCCGCCGCGGTCGCGGAAGCCGGACAGATCGGTGCGGTCGGTGCCGAACACGCGCCCGAACTCCTCGACCGACTGGTCCCAGTAGTGCTCGTAGGAGGGATGGGTGAGGCCGGTCCAGTCGAAGTCCGGGTCGCGGGCGAGGAAGTAGCGGAACCAGTCGAGGGTGATCCGCATCGGCCGGCCCGCGGGGGGATCGCCGGCTGTTCCGTTCAGCGCCATGAAGTCCGTCCCGGGCGCCAGGCCGTACCAGAGGAAGGAGCCGTCGCGCCGCCGGGGGCCTCCGAGGATCTTCCGGAGGACGGCGACGTCGTCCTCGGTGATCGGTCCGCAACCTTCGATCTCGGCTCCGAGGAGTTCGGCGGGATCGAACGGACACTGGCGGGGCTCGGGGATCACGCCGTCGGCCAGGCCGTCCTGGAGGTCACACGCTTCGACCGCCCTTGCCTGGGCGAGCCGGAAGATGCACGGCCGCACGAAGTGGCCCGCCTCCAGCATGGCGAGCTGGCCCCACATCTGGGCGAGGTGCAGCCGGTCCCAGTTGATCGCCGGCGCGCCGGAGAGGACGCCGTCGTAGTCGTTCGGATACCGCTGGACCTCCATCAGACCCTGGCGGCCGCCGGTCGAGCAGCCGCGGAAGTAGGAGTACCCCGGCTGCCGGCCGTAGAAGGCCGCGGTGAGTTCCTTGCCGACCAGGGTCATCGCGTGGATGCCGAGGTAAGCGTTGTCGCGGATCAGCATCCACTCGAGAGCGCCGTCCGGGCCGAGCGCGAAGCTACCGCTGTTCTGTTCATGGCCGGTGTCTGTTGCGGCCGCAGCGAAGCCTTCCCGGACGGCGGCCGGGAGCGTGCGCGGACTACCGCCCGAGAAACCGCCGCCGCCGGTGCCGAGGAAACGGCCGTTCCAGGTCTCGGTCGGGAGAGCGACCCAGATCGTGATGCGGTCGTTGGCCGGTGGGTGGGTGGCGACGGCGGTTACCAGGCAGTAGGGAGGGCCGGTGGGGCCGGCGGTTTCGAGCGTTGCCGACTCGACGGTGGCGTCGGCGAGTCCGACGGTGGTGAGACTCTCGCAGGTACGGGCGGGCTCGGCGGAGCCGTAGAGGGGCGGCGGCGGCCACTGCGCGGCTGCGGGGACGGCGAGCGCTACTACACAGGCGCCTGTTGTCAGGGAGTACTTCACCGGTCGGTCTCGGACTCCGCAGTACGGTCGCCGCTTCGCGGCGCGTCCTTCTCAGAAGCCGGCGGGGACGCCGGCGCACCTGTACCTTTCCGGGGTTGATTCCGGTCACCGT
>JAPOXA010000197.1 GCA_026707325.1 Acidobacteriota bacterium
TTCTTCCTGATGCTGGCGCCGAACGCGCCTCACACGCCGATTCAGGCCACGAGCAAGTACGTTGACCGCTACGCGCACATCGAGGAACCAGGGGCCCGGATCTATGCGGCCATGGTGTCGTCGGTCGACGACATGGTGAGCCGCGTCACCGCGACGCTCAGGGACCACGGGCTGGAAGAGAACACTCTCGTCGTCTTCATCTCCGACAACGGCTGCATCAACTACATGCCGGCGGTGATCTGTACGAACTCGCCGCTCTCCGGCGGCAAGCGCTATCACCTGGACGGCGGCATACGGGTGCCGTACCTGGTCAAGTGGCTGGCGGGCCTGCCCCGGGGTGAGGTCTACAGCCGGCCTGCGAGCGTCCTCGACCTGTACGCGACGTTCGCCGCGGCGGCCGGGTCGGACGCGGGTACCGAGGACAGCGTGAACCTGCTGCCGTACCTGCGCGGCGAGATCGGGGAGCCGCCGCACGAGTACCTCTTCTGGCGGTCCCTGCCCAACGCGGCGGTCCGCTCGGGCAAGTGGAAGCTCTGGCGGGTCGACCTGACCGACCAGGATCCGGCGTCCGTGCTCAGCCGCGGCGGCCGCCTCCTGCCCGAAGAGGACTATCCGCCGGTGTCGGCGCATGGCCAGATCACGGTGCTTCACGACCTCGAGGCGGACGTCGGCGAGCGGGTGAACGTGGCCGACCAGCACCCGGAGGTCGTTGAGCGCCTCGAAGCGGCGCTGGCGGCCTGGGAAGCGGAACTCGCGAAACCGATGTGGGTCAGCAAGCGGTCGACGCTCGCCGAGTTGCACGGTGAGGCGATCCAGCTCTATTTCTGAGGAGGGGCGTCGCTATCATCCCCCGGCACACGAAAGGACTGACCATGCACGACATCGCGATTCGCAACGGCCGCATCATCGACGGCACCGGCGCCCCGGAGTTCCAGGGCGACATCGCCATCGACGGTGCTGTGATCACCAGCGTAAACGGTGGCGTGGGCAACGCGCGCCGCGAGATCGACGCCGAGGGCAAGCTGGTCGTTCCGGGCTGGATCGACATCCACACCCACTTCGACGCCCAGGTGTCCTGGGATCCGTACCTGACGCCGTCCTGCTGGAACGGCGTGACGACGATCGTCATGGGCAACTGCGGCGTCGGCTTCGCGCCGGTCAAGCCGAAGGACCGCGACTGGCTGCTCGACCTGATGGACGCGGTCGAGGACATCCCGGCGATCGCCATGTCGGCGGGCATGGAGTGGAAGTGGGAGACCTTCCCCGAGTACCTCGACGCGATCGACGGCAAGCCGCGGATCATGGACGTGATCACCCAGATACCGCACTGCGCGCTCCGCACCTACGTGATGGGGGAGCGCGGCGCGGAGGACATCCAGCCGACGGATGACGAACTGGCCGAGATGGAGCGTCTCGTGCGGGAGAGCATCCGGGCGGGCGCTTTCGGCGTCTCGTCGAACCGGCTGCTGGCGCATCGCACCAAGGAAGGCGAGATGATCCCTGGCACGTTCGCCCGCTATCCGGAGCTCGAGGCGATCGCCAACGGCATGAGTGAGGCCGGCGGCGGCGTGTTCCAGTTCGTCGGCCCGTTCGAGCGTGAGTGGTTGCTTGGCCTCGGCCGCAAGGACGGGATCACGGTGACCTATCTCTCGGGCGAGGCGGCGCAGGAAGGGTTGACCGCGCTCGAGGAGCGTCGCTACCAGGGGATCCGGGTCTTCCCGCAGATCCGCGGCCGCGGCACGACGGTGCTGATGAACCTGGAGGGGTCGTTGCACCCCTACGTCCTGAGCTACGCCTACCGCGAACTGGTCGGCCATCTGCCGATGCCGGAGCGGCTCGAGCGGATGCGCGACCCGGAAGTGCGCGCGAAGATCCTCGCCAGCGACTGGGACATGACGAACGACGCCCGGCGCAACAGTCCGGAGGACGTGGATCACCCGTTCCTGGTCGACGCGACGCCGGGCAGCCTGCTGCCGGGGCTGCTGGAACTGATGCATTCGCAGCCGGAGGCGGTGTACGTCCTCGGCGATCCGCCGAACTACGAGCCGGACCAGGAGGCCAGCGTCGCGGCCCATGCGGAGCGCCACGGCCTGACCGGGCCGGAGGCGTTCTACGACCTGCTGACCGAAGGCGACGGCAGCACGCTGCTGCTGTTCTACCTGGACGGCTACTCGAAGCGGAACTTCGACTACATGGCGGGTCTGATGCGGCATCCGCTGACCTGCAACGGCCTGAGCGACGCGGGCGCGCACGTGGGCGCGGTCAGCGACGCCCACATGCCGAGCTGGAACCTTGCCTTCTGGGGACGCGACCGCACCCGTGGCGAACGGGTCGAGCTCCAGACGATCGTCCACAAGCAGACCGGCGCCAATGCTGCCCTCTACGGACTCTCCGACCGGGGGGTCCTGGAGCCGGGAAAGCGCGCCGACATCAGCGTGATCGACTTCGACCGCCTGTCGTCCGAGGCCCCGTACCTCGTCTACGACCTGCCCGAGAACGCAAAGCGCTACATGCAACGCCCGCAGGGATACGACGCGACGATCTGCGCCGGCGAAGTCGTCCTCGAGAACGACGAGGTCACCGGTGCCCTACCGGGTCGGCTCGTGCGCAGCCGGCCGGCCGCGTAGCGGCTTCGGTGACACCCGCCTGCGGCGTGGTCCGGAGGGGAGGGTCCCGGCGGCCGCTCGCGTTCTCTGGGTTGTGGGGAAGTCAGCGCTCGCTTCGGTCGGCTGCGTTTCACGTCGGCGCTGGTTGATGGGAGGGCGTTGGGCGTCACTTGCCTCTAGCCCGCTGGGACCCTCCCCTCCGGACCACGCCGCAGGCTGGACGTCGTTGCTGCATCGGATCGTCGTGGCGCCCGGACCGCGTGTCGCGTGTCGAAGGGCTCAGCGTTTGCTGCAGTGGAGAGGTCGTCCATGCTGGTGCAGTAGCTCTGGGTGCGCGGGTCTTCTGACCCGCACTCTGCGAGCCGCGGAACCGCCCGGTAGGGCCTTACGGCTTCTCGGTGAACCTCTCTCCGGCTTCTATGGCGAGAGGAAGCCGGTTCCGCGGCGTAGCTAACGGGCAGGTGGCGAACTCGGTGAAGGCACAGGGTGGGTTGTAGGCCTTGTTGAAGTCGAAGATTGTCGTGCCGTCGGGGCCGGGCAGGGCTGCGGCGAGGTAGCGGCCGGCGGGGTAGGTCGTGTCGCCGGTCGTTTCATCGGCGAAGACGATCATGAACCCGTCGTCGGATCGGTACGCCTCCAGCGACAGTGAATGTCCTTGGGCCTCAAACTCCAGTGTGCCGGGGACGGTCGGTTCCCAGCCGAGACCTTCGACGACGGTCGGCACTCTGATCGTCCGCGGTTCCGGGTAGGGCTCGAAGCGGGCCTCGAGGCGCCAGCTCGGGTCGAAGGAAAAGGACTCGATACCGGCGAATCCCGCCACGGCGGGATGGTCGTAGTCGCGCAGGCGCACTCCGAGCCGGTCCATGCGGCGGATCACGGACCAGGCCAGGGAGCCGGACGTGAGGAGCGTGGCCTCTCTCTCCTGATCGTCGGCGAGGAGGATTTGGGTGACGGGTGATTCACCGAGGAAGACGTCGACTCCCAGTTCGGTCTTGAAGGTGACTGTGCCGTCCTCGACCAGGAAGACTCCGAGCTTCGGCGGCGCCGAGTCTTCGGGCGCGACGAGGTCGTTGTCGGCCGCGGCGCCGAAGCTGTTGGGGCCCTCCTGGAGCCAGTAGAGGCCTGCCAGGTTCAACCAGCCGTCGGGGCCCTTGAGAGTCGCCAGACGCTGGCTACGCCACTCCGCCAGCGCGTGCTCGCAGCCGGTCTGCGCCGAGGCCTGGGTAGCGGCCGTCAGCGCGAAGATCGCTGCTGTGGCCCACGCTCGCGGGACTGTTCGGTGTGGCTCCACGGTCCGTTCTCCAGTGAGCATCCTATGGCCCAGTCGTGCCGTGTGGGTTCCACTAGCGCTGT
This sequence comes from Acidobacteriota bacterium, assembly GCA_026707325.1. GTDB lineage: Bacteria > Acidobacteriota > Thermoanaerobaculia > Multivoradales > Multivoraceae > Multivorans. The sequence goes on from JAPOXA010000197.1 coordinate 3,960, forward strand.
TACACTGGCGCTCATAGCGTCGCAGCAAGTTTGATCTTCAGCCCGGGAGTTGGAGATGGGTCAGCCACCACTGAGCCTCAGATATCGCCAGCGGGCGATTCGGGTGGCCTCCGTGTGTGTGTGCTGGCTCCTGGTTGCCGTTGGCTCCGGGGCGGCTGGGCCGCCCCCGACGCCGCCGGCTGTCCCGGCTTTCGACGCCGACGCGCCGCACCGCGCCCTGATCTCGCGCCATTGCCTGGGTTGTCACAACAACCGACTGAAGACGGCAGGGCTCGAACTGGACGCCTTGGTCGAGCAGCACACGGGCCTTGACCGCGCGACCTGGGAGAAAGTGGCCCGCAAGCTGCGCGCGCGCCAGATGCCGCCGCCGGGCCGGCGCCGTCCGGACGAGACTGCATACCGGGAGGCGCTCTCCTCCCTCGAAGGCGAACTCGACCGGATCGCCGCCGACCAGCCCGACCCGGGCCGCACGGAGACGTTCCGCCGGCTGAACCGCACCGAGTACCACAACGCGGTGCGGGACCTGCTGGCGCTGGAGGTCGACGTCGCCTCGCTGTTGCCGGCGGACTCGGCCAGTTTCGGGTTCGACAACGTGACGGTCGGCGACCTCTCGCCGACCCTGCTGGAGAGGTACGTCGGCGCGGCGGAGAAGATCAGCCGGCTGGCGGTCGGCCGCTCGTACGCCGAACCGGTCGGCATCACGTTTCGCACGGAGCCCGATCAGACTCAGGAGAAACACGTCGAAGGCCTGCCGGTCGGCACCCGCGGCGGCATCCTCGCAACCTGGAACTTCCCGGCGGACGGTGTCTACGAGTTCTCGATCCGTCTTGCCCGTGACCGCAACGAGCACGTCGAGGGCCTGAGCGAGGCGCACGACCTGGAACTGCTGATCGACCGGGAGCACATCGAGTCCTTCACCGTCGCTCCGCCGGACCTGATGAGCGACGTGGCGCTGAACTACCAGCCGTCGCAGGACGACGTCGACGATCACCTGGTCGTGCGAGCGCCGGTCACCGCGGGACCGCATGACGTCGGCGTCACCTTCCCGGCCCGGCCCTGGGTGTTGCTCGAGACGGCGCGGCAGCCCTACGAGTCGCACTTCAACTACTACCGCCACCCGCGCGTGCAGCCGGCCATCTTCTCCGTCTCGATCGTCGGGCCGTACTTGCCGCTGGATGCCGGCGACACGCCGAGCCGCCAGCGGATCTTCGTCTGCCAGCCGCAGAACGTCGCCGAGGAGGACCCCTGCGCGCGGGAGATCCTGGCCAACGTGATGCGCCGGGCGTACCGCCGGCCCGTGACCGGCGAGGACGTACGCGGACCCTTCGCGCTCTACGAACAGGCCAGGGCCGAGGACGGGTTCGAGGCCGGCATCGAGATGGGACTGGCGGCGGTCCTGGTCAGCCCCGAGTTCCTGTTTCGCATCGAACGGGATCCGGCCGGCGTGGAGCCCGGGGCGCCGTACCGCGTGAGCGACGTGGAGCTCGCGTCGCGGCTCGCCTTCTTCCTGTGGAGCAGCATCCCCGACGACGAACTGCTGGAGCTCGCGTCGGCCGGCCGACTGAGCGAGCCGGACGTGCTCGAACACCAAGTCGAGCGGATGCTCGCCGACTCGCGAGCCGAGAACCTGGTGACGAACTTCGCCGCCCAGTGGCTCCATCTACGCAATCTGGACGGCGTCACCCCCGACAAGCGCCTGTTCCCCGACTTCGACGACAACCTGCGCCAGGCCATGCGCCGCGAGACGGAACTGTTCGTCGGCAGCATCCTGCGGGAGGACCGCAGCGCCCTCGACCTCGTGCGGGCGGACTACACGTTCCTCAACGAGCGACTGGCCAAGCACTACGGCATTCCGCACGTCTATGGCAGCCGTTTCCGGCGGGTGGACCTCGACGACGACAGCGTACGCGGCGGCCTGCTGCGCCACGGCAGCATCCTGACCGTGACTTCGTTCGCCACCCGTACCTCGCCGGTGGTGCGCGGCAACTGGGTGCTGGGCAACCTGCTCGGCGTGCCGCCGCCGCCGCCGCCGCCCGACGTGCCGGACCTGCCGGAAGCGAAGATCATCGCCAAGGAACTGCCGATGCGCGAACGTCTGTCGGCGCATCGCGACAACCCGGCGTGCTCGGGGTGCCATCGCCTGATGGAACCGGTCGGCTTCGCGCTCGAGAACTACGACGCGATCGGCCGCTGGCGGACGGTCGACGCGGGCTTCCCGATCGACGCTTCCGGCGAGCTGTGGGACGGTACCGCCCTGGGCGGCGTTGTGGAACTCGAGTCGGCGATGCTGGCGCGGCCCGAGCTGTTCCTGACCACCCTGACCGAGAAGCTGCTCGTGTTCGGCACCGGCCGCGGCGTGACCGCGACCGACGCCCCCGCGGTGCGCGCGATCCTGCGCCGCGCGGAGGCCGACGACTACCGCCTGTCGTCCCTGATTCAGGCAGTCGTCGCGAGCGATCCCTTCCTGATGAGGAGAGCATCGTCATGATCCTGACCAAGAAGTCGCTACCGCGCCGGACCTTCCTGCGCGGCATGGGCGCGGCGATCGCGCTGCCCCTGCTCGACGCGATGGTGCCGTCGATGACCGCCTGGGCGAAGACGGCGGCCAAACCGGTACGACGCCTGGGCTTCGTCTACATCCCGATGGGCTCCGACATCACGCGCTGGCGTCCGGCCGGCGGCAGCGGGGCCCTCGGTGAACTGTCGCCGTCGCTGAGTCCGCTGGAAGGCTTCAGGAAGCAGATCTCGGTGGTCAGCAACCTGGAACTGAAGAACGCCTATCCGGGGACCCACGCCACCTCGAACGCGGCCTTCCTGAGCGCGGCGAAGGCGAAGTGGACCGAGAGCACGGACTACTACCTCGGCACGACGGTCGATCAGATTGCGGCCCAGCAGATCGGTCAGGAGACCCAGTTGCCTTCGCTCGAACTGGCGATGGACCTGATGGACATGGTCGGCCAGTGTGACAACGGCTATGCCTGCGTGTACCAGAACAACCTCTCCTGGTCGTCGCCGACGACGCCGCTGCCGGCCGAGGCCCATCCCCGGATCGTGTTCGAGCGGCTGTTCGGCGAGGGCGGCACGGCGGCCGAGCGGCGCGAGGGGCTCCAGCGCAAGGCCAGTCTGCTCGACTGGGTTCACGAGGACATCACCCGGCTCCAGGGCATGCTGGGCCCCGGCGACCGGGTCAAGGTCAGCGAGTACCTCGACTCGGTGCGCGAAGTCGAGCGGCGCATCCAGAAGGCGGAGGCCCAGTCCGACGAAGGCGCTCTGCCCGATGTCGACCGCCCTGCCGGTGTGCCCGCCGCGTACGCCGACCACGCCCGGCTGATGTTCGATCTCCAGGTGCTGGCGCTGCAGGCCGACGTGACCCGGGTCATCACCTTCCAGCTCGCCCGCGAGTCGAGCAACCGGACCTACCCCGAGATCGGCGTCCCGGACCCGCACCATCCGACTTCTCACCACGGCAACGATCCCGAGAAGGTGGCGAAGCTGGCGAAGATCAACCAGTTCCACGTCTCGCTGTTCTCCTACTTCCTCGAGAAGCTCGCCGCGGTGCCGGAGGGCGACGGCAACCTGCTCGACAACTCGCTGTACCTCTACGGCAGCGGCATGGGCAACCCGAACGTCCACGACCACGTGAACCTGCCGATCGTCGTCGCCGGCGGCGGGGGAGGAACCGTCCGCGGCGGCCAGCACATCGTCTACGACGAGCCGGCGCCGATGGCCAACCTGCACCTGACCCTGCTCGACAGCGTCGGCGTGCGGCTCGACTCCTTCGCCGACAGCACCGGCCGGATCGACACCCTGGCCGAACCGGTCCACCTGGCGGGCTGAGACGGAGGTGGGTTTGAACAGAGAGAAACTGCGGTCTGCCACTGGGTGCGCCGGCGTCCCCGCCGGCATCCGGCCGTCAGGCCGGAATCTGTTCTGGATCGCCCTGCTGACGCTCTTGCTGGCGGGTTCCGCAACCGCCGCCACCACCAACGCCCCCCTCGCCGACGCCGCCGAGCATCTCGACACTGCCACGATCGAGCGTCTCCTTGCGGCCTCGCCGGCCGCCAACGAGATCAACGCCGCCCAGGTCGACGGCATGACCGCCCTCCACTGGACCGTTTACCACGACCGCGCCAACCTCGTCCGCCGCCTGCTAGACGCCGGCGCCGACGCCTCCGCCACGAACCGCTACGGCGTCATCCCGCTGTCCCTGGCCTGCGCCAACGGCAACTTCGAGATCGTCGAAGCGCTCCTCGCTGCGGGAGCCGATCCCAACGCCGTGCTGGCTGGAGGCGAGACGGTGTTCATGACCGCGGCGCGGACCGGCCGGATCGAGGTCGTCGAAGCGCTCTACGAGGCCGGCGCCGACGTCCACTTCCGCGAACCCCAGCGGGGCCAGACGGCGCTCATGTGGGCCGCCGCCGAGGGCAACCTGGAGGTCGTCGAACTGCTGCTCGAGGTCGGCGCGGACTCCAACGCGACCCTGGACTCCGGCTTCACGCCGCTCCTGTTCGCGGTCCGCGAAGGACGAATCGGCGTGATGGAGGCGCTGCTCCGGGCGGGTGTCGACGTGAACGCGCCGACGCCGGGCAAGGCGGTGAAGCGGGATCGACCGCTGCCGGGCGGCCGCTCCGTACGCCCCGGATCGACGCCGCTGCTGGTCGCGGTGACGAACGGCCACTTCGAACTCGCGGCGCGGCTGCTCGATGCGGGCGCCGATCCGAACGCGGCCCACTCCGGGTACACGGCGCTCCACATGCTGGCTCGGGTGCGCAAACCGGGCGCCGGCGACAACAACCCGCGGCCGGACGGTTCGGGATCCATGGACGGCCTGGACTTCGTTCGCGACATGGTCGGCCACGGCGCTGATCTCGAGGCCCGGATGAGGGTGAGGGCTCGCCTGAACAACACGAGCTACAACGAACTGGGGGCGACACCGTTCGTGCTCGCGGCGCTCGTCGCTGACGCCGACCTGATGCGGGCGTTTGCCGACCTCGGCGCCGATCCGCGGACCCGGACCGACGACGGCTCGACGGCGTTGATGGCCGCCGCCGGTCTTGGCACGCGGTCGCCCGGTGAGGACGCCGGCACCGAGGAAGAGGTGCTCGAGGCCGTGCAACTCGCTCTCGATCTCGGTGCCGACATCAACGCGGTGAACGCCAACGGCGAAACGCCGATGCACGGCGCGGCGTACAAGAACCTGCCGCGCGTCGTCCACCTCCTGGCCGAGAGCGGCGCCAGCATCGAGGTCTGGAACCAGCGCAACAAGTACGGCTGGACCCCGCTGACGATCGCGCGCGGCTACCGCTTCGGCAACTTCAAACCGTCCCCGGTCACCGTCGCAGCCATCGAGACGATCATGCTCGGCGAAGGGTTCCGGCCGCCGACGGAGGAGGAAGAGGACGCCAAGGCCGTCGACATCTACGCCAAGCCGGCGCCGAAGCCTGCGGCCGATGAGCCGAAGAAGGACGAAGCGAAGAAGCCGCCGGCGAACTGAGCGGTCTTGTATGGAACTGGCTGCCCACTGGGTGCGCCGGCGTCCCCGCCGGCTTCTGAGGAAAGCGCGCCGCGAAGCGGCGACCACAATGCGACTGATGGCGTTCTCGCTTGCCTCCGCTGCGGTCCTGGCCGCCGCGTCGATCGTCCCGGCCCAGGAACCTCCGCGACCCGTTCGCAACGACATCGCCCGGGCCGGTGAGGAGTTCCTGGTCCTTCGCCACCAGAAGCTCCAGAAGGGCGCCCACGAGCGCTTCTTCGAGCTGAGCCGCGATGGTGTCTGGCCGATCTTCGAGAAGATCGGCAGCCGCGTCGTGGGACAGTGGCAGGTGGTCCACCCGGATGGTGGCGGCAGCGCCGACTTCGACGAGGGCTACCGCCTTGCGCGCTACCGCAGCTACAACCACTGGGCCGCCACCCGGGCCGCGGACCGGCTGGGCGGTAACGGCGAGGACTGGCAGGCCTTCCGCGAGGCGCTTGCCGCCAGACGCCAGTTGGAGCTGGCGTCGGACGGTCCGATCTACCTCGTAGGGGACATGGCGCCCGGCGGGCCGTACTACATGCCCGGTCTCGACGAGGAGTACGAGATTGCCGAGCCCGAAGGTGAGGCGGATGCCCGCGCCGAACTCCCGGTGCGGAGCGCCCGAGCCCGTCGGGGCGAGGAGATCGTCACGCTGCGCTACTTCAGCATCCGCAAGGGGACCTTCGAGGAGTTCAGCCGGCTGAGCCGCGAAAGCGTCTGGCCGTACTTCGAGAAGAACGGCGCGCGGATCGTCGGGCAGTGGCGCCGGGTGTATCCGGCGCCCGAGGAGCTCGATCGCAGGGGAGCCGAAGTCGGTGCAACCGAAAGCACCGACTTCGACGAGGTCTACATGATGGCTCGCTACGCCAGCTACGAGCACTGGCAGGCGACACGGCCCGCCGTCATGGCGCGTCTGGGCGGCAACGGCCCGGACTACGACGCGTGCGTCGAGGCCCTGGAGCGCCGGCGCGACCTCACGCTCGACACCTCGGTGCGCTTCCTGCGCGGGTACTTCTACGGCAGCCCGCCGGTCTACCTGCCGCCGCTTGACGAAACGTACCGCCGCGTCCGGTAGCGAGGCGAATCCGAGTCGAGAGCAAGAATCGAGGTGCAATGCTGCGCCGGTCACACGAGGATTCTCTGCGCGGCACATAGCTGCGGTCGCTACTCGGTGACGGAGTACCGGAGGGAGGATGGGTATGGTCGAATCAGTAGAGAACCGAACCCCGATGACGGGCGGCCGCCGTTCCCGGCCGAACGAACGGCCTCTCGCTGAACGGCATGCGGAGGTCGTGGCAGCGGCCTGCCGTTCGATCGAGGCGGCGGTGGAGCCCCCGGACCTCGACGCGCTGGCGCAGGCGGCCGGCATGAGCCGGTTCCACTTCCACCGGGTCTTCAAGAAAGTCACGGGCGTTACGCCAAGGGCATACGTCGCCGGCCATCGGGGCGACCGGGTGCGCGAGGCGCTGCGGATCTCCCGAACCGTGACCGACGCGATCTACGACGCCGGCTTCAACTCGAGCGGCCGTTTCTACGCGGCGTCGGCCGAGATGCTCGGCATGGCGCCCTCGACGTTCCGCCGCGGCGGCGGCGGAGAGACGATCCGGTTCGCGGTGGGCGAGTGCTCCCTGGGCTCGATTCTCGTTGCGGCGACGGAGAAGGGGATCTGCACCATCCTGCTCGGCGACGAGCCTGGCAGCCTGGTGCGGGAGCTGGAGGACCGCTTCCCGAAGGCGAACCTGGCCGGGGGAGAGTCGGAGTTCGAGTCGTTGGTGGCGCGGGTCGTCGGCCTGGTCGAAGCGCCGGCCCTCGGCCACGACCTGCCGCTCGATATCCGCGGGACGGCGTTCCAGCAGCGGGTCTGGCAGGCGCTCCGGGAGCTCCGGGCGGGCGAGACCGCCAGCTACGGTGGGATCGCCGCCGCGATCGGATCGCCAAAGGCTTCCCGGGCAGTCGCGAGTGCCTGCGCCGCCAACCCGCTCGCCGTGGCGATTCCCTGCCATCGGGTGGTTCGCAGCGACGGCGCGGTCGGCGGCTACCGCTGGGGAGTGGAGCGGAAGCGGGTCCTGCTCGCCCGTGAAGCGTCATCCCGGTCGCCGGGGAAGGCCGGGCGCTAGAGTCCAAGAAGAAACGCCGCGCTCCTATGGTGGTTCCACGGCGGCGGGACGCCGGTGCGTAGAGAGCATTTCCACGACCTGATCGTGCGTGAGGCGCTGCTGACCGTCCCCTTGGCACGGCGGTGCGGGTAGCGGCGTCGGCGGGGAGGCCGACCGAGCGAGGCGAGGCCGGCCAGCGCGTTCATGGCCGCGCCCGGTGTCGGCCTCCGGTCGCTCCGCTCCCTCTGGACGACACCGGAGCTCCAGAGCCCTCGCCGGGACGTCTATGCCGGGGATCCCGGCCCCAGAAGTGTGCAGTTTTCAGTTGCCACAAGTGGGACATTTTCGGTTGCCATTGACACTATCCCCGCGTGTGCGGGGGAACCCGATTCTGGGCGACTTGCTGCGGACCGAGTCGGCACCGCGAAGTAAAGGCCATCAACGATCCCTTCGCGCCATAGAGAAGCGAACCGCAGGATGGCCGCTTCCGTTTTGCCCGAGCCAGTTTCGCTCTCCAGGATCAGCAGCGGGCTGTCGAGCGGCGCCGAAGCCGCGGCTTGCTGTAGAGGGCGCGGCTCCGCATAGTCGAACAGGGTCCGTACATCGGCGACCGGCGCGCTTCTGGACCAGTCGACCCGCACGAACGCCTTTCCGGCAACGGTCTCTGCGGCTGCGGCGCGGGCGCGCCACGGGCCCGGCGCCGGGGCCTGTAGTACGATTCTCTCGACGTCGCGGCTGCCCGACGCGGAGGAGCGAAAGGGATGGGGGCCGACGATGGCGAGTTCGGAGAGTACGGGAGCGGAACCAGCGTGGACCAGGGGACAGGCGGCTGCCCGGCGCAAGGCCTTGACGGATGCGGGGATGGAGCGCCCGGTCGCGGAGATGCTTGTCGACCTGCTGGATGAACAGGCGGCGCCGATGATGACGAGAGCGGATGCAGACGCCCGATTCGCGGCGATGCTGGAGCGTCAGGACATGGCGAAAGCCGAGGCGGATGCCCGCTTCGCGGCGATGCTGGAGCGTGATGATGCGAAGCGCGCGCAGCACCGGGCGGAGATCAACGCCTGCTTCGCCGAGTTCAAGGGCCACATGGACGCCCGGTTCGGCTCGGTCGAGGGACGGATCGCGTCGGTCCAGGGACAGATCGCGGGGCTGGCCGGTCAGGTGGGCATGCTGAAGTGGACCTTCGGCAGCTTCATGGCCTTCATCACGCTTCTTCTCGGTCTTCTGGCGTACACGATGGCCTCCGCCACTTCCTGAGCGGAAGGCCGCCGCCGGCTCGGACGCGCTCGCCTGTGCGCAGTAGGGTACGCGCCCTCGCCTCATCCCGGTCGCCGGGGAAGACCGGGGGCTAGAGTCCGATTCGGGGAACGTACTCGTGTGCCGAACCAAAACGACTGTCGTCGTCCTTTCGACCCTGCTTGTCGCGACGGCGGGGGCTGCCGTGGGCACGGAACGGCCGAACGTGATCTTCGTCCTGGCGGACGACCTGGGATACGGAGACCTCGGTTCGTACGGACAGCAGGTCATCCGGACGCCCAGCCTGGACCGGATGGCTGCCGAGGGGATCCGTTTCACGCAGTTCTACGCGGGAGCGACGGTGTGCGCACCGTCCCGCAGCGTGCTGATGACCGGGCAGCACACGGGCCACACCCATGTCCGCGGCAACGCCAGGGGAACCGCTCAGTCGCTTCGCGACGAGGACGTCACCGTCGCGGAGGTCCTGAAGTCGGCCGGCTATGCGACCGGCCTGTTCGGCAAGTGGGGCCTGGGCGAAGTCGGCATGGAGGGTCATCCGCTCAGTCAGGGCTTCGACGTGTTCTTCGGCTACCTCAACCAGGTTCACGCCCACAACTACTATCCGGAGTTCCTGTGGCGGGATCTGGAGAGGGTCCCGCTCGGGAACAAGGTCGAGAGGACGCCGCGTCCCTACGGCGGTTTCGAGGGCGGCTGGGCGACGGAGCGCAAGGAGTACTCCCACGACCTGATCATGCGCGAGGCGCTGGCATGGGTCGAGGAGCAGAAGGATGCACCCTTCTTCCTCTACCTCGCCCTGACGATTCCGCACGCCAACAACGAAGCCACGCGCGCCGTCGGCGACGGGGCGGAGGTGCCGGAGTACGGCATTTACGAGGCGGAGGCCTGGCCGGACCCCGACAAGGGTCAGGCGGCCATGATCACCCGCATGGACCGGGGTGTGGGCACGCTGCTCCGGCGGCTGGCCGAGCTGGGAATCGACGACAGGACGCTGGTCATGTTCTCGTCGGACAACGGACCGCACAACGAATCGAACCATGACCTGCTCCGGTTCAACCCCTCCGGTGATCTGCGCGGCATCAAGCGGGATCTCTACGACGGCGGCATCCGCGTACCCTTCCTGGCGTGGTGGCCGGGGACGATTCAGCCGGGCCAGGTCTCTGAGCACATCGGCTACTTCGGCGACCTGATGGCCACGGTCGCTGACCTCGTGGACGTCGAGGTGCCGTCAAGGATCGACTCGATCAGCTTCGTGCCGATTTTGCAGGGCCGAGCCGGCGAGCAGCGGGTCCACGACTACCTCTACTGGGAGTTCTATGAAGCGGGATCGGCGCAGGCGGTGCGGCTGCGGCAGTGGAAGGGCGTCCGCAAGCCGATGCTGACGGGCCGCCTCGAGCTCTACAACGTCCTGCGCGACGAGGGCGAACGGTACGACGTGGCTAGGAACTACCCGGAGGTGGTCAAGGAGCTTCAGGGGATCATGGATGAGGCCCACGTGCCTCATCCGAACTGGAAGCCGCCGTCGAACCGTTAGGCAATGACATCCGACGGTGTCCGGAAGCGGCGATGCAGGTGCTAGTTTCCGTGGACCGATGAAGTGCACCCGAATCGCCGCCGCCTGCCTCGCGCTGGCGGTGCCCCTCGCGCTGGACGCTCAGGAGAGGAAGCCCGTGGACGTCTCGACACTCGGACCGCAAGTGGGGGAGCGGGTTCCCGATTTCGCCCTCCCCGACCAGAACGGACGGATCCGGACGCTCGACTCGATCGTGGGCGGTAAGGGGGCGATGATCCTCTTCCACCGCTCCGCCGACTGGTGACCTTACTGCAAGGCGCAGCTCGTGGAGTTGCAGGAACGGTTCGAGGAGTTGCAGGCGGAAGGGCTGGGCGTCGCCGCCATCAGCTACGACTCGGAGGAGGTGCTGGC
>JAPOXA010000182.1 GCA_026707325.1 Acidobacteriota bacterium
AGCAAGCTGGGCACGGGCAGGCAGGAGTTCGGCGTCAGCGTCGCCCATCTGGGCGCCGACCGCATCGACTCCGATGCGATCATCAACGTCGAGGACGCCTTCCACCGGGCCGCGAATGTCTACGTCGGCGCCGCCGAGCAGGGCGGCTACGCGATCCGCGGGGTGAACAACAGCGGCCTGGAGTCCGATCACTCCAACGGCACCGCGCTGGCATCCGTCCTCGTCAATCAACTGGCGCTCGCACCGCGCACGAGCGACCATCTGAACCCGTCCCTGTTCGACGCCGAGTCGGTGGAGATCCTCCGCGGACCCCAGTCGACCCTGCAGGGGCCGAACTCCCTGATCGGGTCGGTGCTCATCAACTACAACCGGCCCGCGTTCGACGGCTACGACGGACGCGTCCGGGTCGAGGGCGGCGGCCTCGATACGGAGCGGATCCAGTTGATGCAGAACGTCGAACTCGTCGACGAGATTCTCTCCGCGCGCGTCGTCCACGAGGACCGCTACATCCGCGGAGCGGTCTCGAACATCGTGAACGGCGCCGACGACCGGCACCGCACGGACGTCGAAACAACCCGGGTTCTGCTGGCCTTGAGGCCGCGGGCAGACGAGAGCCTCCGGTTCGACCTCACCTGGCTCCGGAGCGACTCGGACTCGATCCCCTGGGGCTACCACATGGAAGACCCCGCGCGGGGGATCACGATGGAGGATCGGCAGCAGGTCTGGAACCGCGAGGACGCGTATCCTTCCAAGATCGACCTCCTGAACCTGGAGGCGCACATCGCCCTCGGCGAGCGCTGGGCCCTCGACGCCATCGTCGGCGCCAGCGAGTTCGACGGCCTGCAACTCTTCGACGCCGACTTCACGCCCTGGGACATCCTGAACGTCGACGCGTGGAGCCAGGACGACGTCGCGAGCCAGGAGATCCGCGCCTCGTACCGCGGCGCCGGCGTGAACCTGCTGCTCGGCGCCTTCCACTCGCGGTCCGACTTCGGCTACGGCTTCACAGGCGCCGGCTTCTTCCCCGACGGGCTGGGCAACATCGTTCCCTTCAACCGGACGACCAGACTGACCGAGGACGTCGAGCAGACCGACTTCTTCGGACGGGTCGAGTGGGATGCGACGGATCGGGTGCACCTGACCGGGGGCGTCCGGCTCAGCCGGGACTCCAGAGCCAACGTCAACTTCGCGGACAACAACGGCTTCATCACCGAACTGGACGCCGAGACGGACTTCGAACAGGTGCTCCCGTCCGCCTCGGTGACCTTCGACGTGGCCTCTAACACCTCGCTGGGCGCGTCGTACGCACGCGGCTTCAAGGCCGGCGGGTTCGCCTTCGGGCTCTTGCTCGGGCTGGCGGAGCCGTTCGACGAAGAGTTCACGGACAACTTCGAGTTGTTCCTGAGGCACCGCACCGCCAACGGCCGCATGATCCTCAACGCGAACCTCTACCGGATCGACTGGACCGATCAGCAGATTCCGTACACGCCTCCGGGGGGTTTCCCCCAGTTCGACTCATTGGTCGCGAACGCCGGAGAGTCACGTCTTCAGGGCCTCGAAATCGAGACCGAGGTCTTCGTCAGCAACGCGCTGAGCCTGTTCGGGTCGCTCGGCATCTCGGATTCCGAGTTCGTGCACTTCGTCCTCGACGGCGTGGACTACGCCGGCAGGGCGTTGCCGCAGGCGCCCTCGTGGAGCGCCTCCGCGAGTCTGAACTGGCGCTCGCCGACGGGCTGGTTCGCCGGCGGAACGCTGAGCTACGCTGACGACGCCTACAGCGAACTGGCGGCGCCGGAGATCACGCGGCTGAAGACCCGGACGCTGCTCGACGGCCGGTTCGGCTACCGGCGCGGCGGCTGGGCGCTCTACGCCTGGGGCAAGAACCTGCTCGACCACCAGTACGAACGCCAGTTGTACAACGGCGCGCCGTTCGGACTGCCGGGCGCCTATGGCATCTTCGGTCGGCCGCGGTCGGCCGGTGTCGGCATCGACTTCAACTGGTAGAGGCGGGCGCGCCGGCGACATCGCCGGCAACCCCTAGGATCCCGGAGAACCGCACTCCATCGAAAATCCCAGCAGGGAAACGGAGAAGACGCCATGCCAGAGAAGCCAGAGGGCCTCGCAGTCACGGGCCTCAACAAGACCTACCCGGGCGGCATCCGGGCGCTGGAAGACGTCGACCTCACCGTCGAGCCGGGCCTCTACGGCCTGCTCGGCCCGAACGGCGCCGGCAAGAGCACGCTGATGCGGACCCTGGCTACTCTGCAGGCGCCGGACAGCGGCACGATCCTGCTCGACGGTGTCGACGTCCTGGCGGACCCGGACTACCTGCGGCGACGGCTCGGCTACCTGCCGCAGCAGATCGGGACCTACCCGACGGTGACCGGTCGCCAGCTCCTGGACCGATTCGCCAACCTGAAAGGGCGCACGAACGCCTCCGAGCGGCGGCGCGAAGTAGCAGGACTCCTGGAACAGGTGAATCTCAGCCAGGACGCCGACCGGGCCGTCGCGACCTACTCCGGCGGGATGCTGCGACGCTTCGGTATCGCGATCGCCCTCGCCGGGGATCCGCGCCTGCTGATCGTCGACGAACCGACCTTGGGCCTCGATCCGGCGGAACGGAGCCGCTTTCACCGGGTGCTGGCCGACATCGCCGCGGACAACGTCGTGCTGCTGTCGACCCACATCGTCGACGACGTCGAGAGCCTGTGCGAACGGCTGTCCATCCTCGACCAGGGCCGGATCGTCGCCGAAGGAACGCCGGCGTCGCTGGCCGCGGAGCTCGAAGGCCGCCTGTGGTCGCGCGTGGTTCCCCGCGGCGAGCCTCTGCCGGAGGACGCCCTGCACGTCTCGGCGAAGCCCACGGGCTCGCTGGTCGTCGTCGAGGCGGCGACGCGCCCTGGCGAGTCCTGGGAACCCCAGGCGCCCCGCCTGGAGGACGTGTACCACGCCGCCATCGCGCACGGCAGCCGGCGGCGGGAAGCGAGGGTCGCGTGAGCACCCTGCGTTTCGTCGCCGCCCAGGCGTGGCAGGAGTTCCGGGCGGGCTGCCGCGGGCCGCTACTGGCGATCGTCTTCCCCGGACTCATCGGCTACGCGCTCATCGTGATTCTCAACGCCGACTACATGCGCGAGATGGGCGCCACCGAGGTGCCCCGCAACAGCCCCCACGTGATCTACCTGATGATGGCGGGACAGGCGGTCTGGATCTTCTTCGTCTGGGCCTGGCTCTTCGGCCTGAACGTCGTCCGCGACCGGAACGCCAGCCTGCACGAGGTCGTCCTGTCGACACCCGTTTCCCTGCCGGCGCTGCTCTTCGGCCGCTACCTAGGCGCCCTGACTCTCTCGACCCTCCTTCCGGTCGCGACGGCCATCGGCTTCTGGCTGGTCCCGGCGCTCGGCGCACTGGGGATCATCCCGCCGGACGCGGCGGGTCCGCACCCGTGGTTCGCGATGGCCCATTCGCTCCTGCTGTTCACTCTGCCGACCGCGGCTGGAGTCGGCGCGCTGTTCCTGTGCGCGGCGATCTGGACCCGAAGCATCGCCGGGCCCTTCGCGGTCGCGGCCATGCTGATGCTGGTCTGGATGGTGGCCATGGTCGTCGTTCGCGGTGGCGACGCCAGCCCGGCGGTCGCGACCCTGCTCGACGCCTCCGGCTTCGCCGAGATCGAGGAACAGACGAACCTGATGACGCCGCGCGAGAAGGCGGTCGCCGTCGTGGAACTCACGCCGCCCCTGCTCGTCAACCGCCTGATCTGGACGCTGCCGCCGCTACTCCTGTTGGCGGTCGTGCTGCGCCGCGTCAACCGGGAACGCCTGGCGCTCGAGAAGGCGCCGGCGACGCGCCGGCGAAGGTCGCAAGCGAGCGCAGCGCGAGCGAAAGCGCCAGAGCCGGTTCTTCCCCCAGGCCCCGCGGCCACGCCGTCCTGGCTCAGGGCGACCTGGACCGAGGCGGCATGGCACCTGAAACTCTCGTTCCGGGGCTGGGGCACGCCGCTCGCCCTCGCCATGATGGTGGCGACGGGCGTCGGCGGCGCCTTCGTTCACGTCGTCCTTCACGCCGACGGTCCGCTACAGCCCCGCTCCGGGTTGGTCGAGCGGATGACCATCGAGTACTTCTACCTCGTGATCGTCTTCATGGTGGCCGCCTTCGTTGGCGTCATGGCGCGCCGCGACGACCGCACCGGCTGGAGCGAGATCAGCGACGCGACGCCGGCGCCGGTTGGCACGCGCGTCGTCGGACGGGCGCTGGCATCGCTCTGCCTGACGGTCGCCTTCGCCCTGACTCCCCTCGTGGCGGTGTGGATCGTGACCGGATTGGCGCTTCCCGGCGCCTTCAGCCTCGCCAATCCGGCGCCGTTCTTCGCCCTGCTGCTGGCGCCCGCGCTGCTGGAAGTCGCCGCGGTCGTGCTACTGGCGCATGCGCTGATTCGCCACGCGGGAGCCGCGCACGCCGTCTCGGTCATCTGCGCGTTCATCATCGTGGTCAACCACGAACTGGCCGTCACGACCTATCCGCCGGCGGAGTTCGGCGTGCCGGCGCACGCCACGGTGTCCGAGTTCGCTGGCTGGGGGCCCTGGATGAACCACATTCTGACGGCCGACCTGTTCAAGCTGGCCATCGTGGTGGTTCTCCTTGCCGTGGCGTGGTTGGCGTGGCCGCGAGGCACCGCGCTGACCGTGCCCCTGCGCTGGCGAACCGCTCTCGGCCGGATTCCGAGTGGAGCGGGAGTGCTGGCGGCGGCCGGCGCCGTCTTGGCCTTCGGAATTCACGCCGTGCTGTACGAGCAGTTCGTCACCCTGGGCGGCTACCAGTCCGAAGCCAGCGAGACGGCGGAAGACGCCGAGTGGGAGAAGCGGTGGTGGCCGTCGGCGACCCCGTTCTCGACCGCCGGCGGCGAAGCGGTCGTCGACGTCGATCCAGCGGGACGCGCGGCCACCGCCCGGTGGCGCCTGGACGGCGTCCACTCCGCCTCGGGCCTTCTTCATGGAGCGCTTCCGGACGGGGCGGAGATCCAGTACGCATCCGCCGACGGCGAACAGGCGGTGGTGACGGTCGCCTTCGATCAGTTCGCGCTCGAACTCGGCGACTGCGGCCGGACCGGAGACGAGGGCTGCACCGTGGAGCTCGACCTGACCGTCCGCGGCGAGGGCTGGGCGGACCACGGCGAGAGCAAGTGGCTGCACGAATCGGGCGTCTGGCTGCGCGCGGCCGATGTCCTGCCGACGCTCGGTCACGATCCCGACCGGCTGGTGCGCGCGCCGCACGATCGCGAGCTCCACGGGCTGCCGGACGATCCCGCCGCCGTTGACGTCCACGCGTTGTCGCCCACCATGGGAGTCGCCCCCGCGGGAGACTGGCGCTGGACGATTCGCTTCGCCTCGAGCGAAGACGCGGAACCGTCGCGGCATGCGCGGACGGCGACCGCGGGTCAAGTCAGCGGTCCGCTCGACTTCGCCGCCGCCTGGTGGCCGCGAAAGCCCATGGAAGCGAACGTGGAAGGCGTCACCGTGTACCACGGTTCGATGCGTTCGAACGACGTCGAGGTCGTCCTGAACGACGTGACGGAGATGCGGAGCTGCGTGGCCGGCCTGCTGGGAAGGGCGCCGGCTGTCGGCGCCGTCCTCCAGGCGCCCCGCGAACTGGGAGCGACCGCGCTCCACGGCGATCTGCTGTGGCTGCCCGAGCACGAGGGATGGGACGTCGCCGCCGGCGGCTTCGGCCACTGGCGACGACGCGCGACACTCGCCGGCGCCTTTGCGGCGCGGCAGCTCGCGGACGAATCCAGTCTCCGCAAGAAGCCCGGCGAGGACTGGCTGCGTGTCGGAGTGTCGGGCTGGATCGGCATGGAGTGCGTGCGCCGCGCGGACGGCAGGGAGGCATGGCTGGCGCTGCACGCCCGGGTCAGTGGTCAGGTCATCGAGGCGTTCGGCGCGCTCGATGCGCCCGCGATCAGCGTCGAAGCCGCGGGCGACGTGCCGTGGATTCGTCACTACACGCCCCTGGCCACGGCGGCATGGGTCGAGTCCATCGGCCCGGCCGAAGCGGTCGCGGCCATCGACGAAGTAACCGCCGCGGTCCGCGCCGGCGGAGCGCTGTCCGAAGCCCTGGCGGCCGCGATAGGCGAAGACGAGGCTCGCGCGCTGCTCGGCCCGCCGACGTCGTCCGATGTCCTGGTCGCGGAGTCCGAGCGCACGGTGGAGATCGCGGGCCAGCGCTGGCTGTGGCGGGACGGCGGCTGGGAACCGCTCACCGTGCCCATCCACGTGACCCAGCGCTACGAGGACGGCAGCGACGAGCGCCACCGGATCGGACCGGTGCCCGCGACCGCCGAGACCGAAGCGCCCTTCACGATCATCGACGCCTGGCCGTCGTTCGAGCGTTCGCCAACCGACAACGTCTGGCGCGGAGAAGGAGGAGGAGAATGACCGAATCGCAAGAGTCGCACACGGGGGCCGCTCCCCTTCTCGAAGCTCGCGGACTGACCAAGGACTACGGCGGTACGCGAGCCCTCGACTCCCTGGACCTGGCGATCGCGCCCGGAGAGGTCTATTGCCTCCTCGGTCCCAACGGCGCGGGGAAGACCACGACGATCAACCTCTTCCTCGGCTTCGTGGCGCCCTCGGCGGGTCAGGCCCTCGTAGCCGGCCTGAACGTGTCCACTCACGACCGCGAGTCCAAGCGCCGACTCGCCTACATCCCGGAGCAGGTGATGCTGTATCGGAACCTCAGCGGGATCGAGAACCTCGAGTACTTCGCCGCGTTGGGCGGCCAGGGATCGCTGCGCCGGGAGCGACTCGTCGAGATTCTCGTCGAAGCCGGCCTGGACGGAGAAACCGCCGGGCGACGGGTTTCCACCTACTCGAAGGGCATGCGTCAGAAGGTCGGCATCGCGATCGCCATCGCCAAGAAGGCCGACGCGCTGCTGCTGGACGAACCGACATCCGGTCTCGACCCGACGGCCTCGAACGAGTTCTCGGCACTGGTCGAGCGGCTCAGGAATCGCGGCGTCGCGGTGCTGATGGCGACTCACGACCTGTTTCGCGCAAAGGACACCGGCACGCGAGTGGGCATCATGCACTACGGACGCCTGGTCACGGAGCTGAGCACCGCCGAGATCGGCCATGCCGATCTCGAGCGCGTCTATCTCGAACATGTAAGCGATAACGGGGGACCGCGATGATCCACCACATCGTCCGCAAGGAGTTCGCCGACATGATCCGGGACGGCCGTTTTCGCTGGTCCGCGATTCTCGTGGGGTCCCTGCTGCTCGTCTCACTGGCTCACGGCTGGGTCCAGGCGCGGAAGGCAAGCCAGGAACATGCGGCCGCGCAGGCCACGGCCCGCGAGCACTGGGAGACGCAGGGCGAGAAGAACCCTCACTCGGCGGCGCACTACGGCGTCTACGCCTTCAAGCCCCGGCTGGCGCTGTCCTTCGTCGACGAAGGCGTGGATCCCTTCACCGGCACGTCGGTGTGGCTGGAAGCGCACCGGCAGAACGACTTCCTGTTGCGCCCGGCCCAGGATGCAACGGCCGCCCAGCGGATTGGCGCTCTGACGGCGGCGCAGGTGCTGCAACATCTCGTGCCCATGCTGATCATCCTGTTGACGTTCGGCGCCTTCGCCAGCGAGCGAGAACGGGGAACGCTGCGCCAACTGCTGGCCACCGGCGTCGGCTGGAGAGAGCTGGCCCTGGGCAAGGCGCTGGGCGCCTCCGGAGCGCTGGCGCTCTTGCTGGTGCCGGCGGCGGTGGCGGGAGCGGCGGCGCTGGTCGTCGCGAATCCCGGCCCGACGGCGTCTCCGCTGGCTCGGGGCGCCGTCCTGGCCGGCGCCTACCTGGCCTACTTCGTCGTCTTCCTGGCGCTGTCTCTCGCCGTGTCGGCGAGGGCACGGTCGTCGCGCACCGCGCTGGTGTTCCTGCTGGCAGTGTGGGTGGTCAACGGCCTCGTCGCGCCGCGCGTCGCGGTGGACCTGTCGAAGCGGGTCTACGCGACGCCCTCCGCCTTCGAGTTCGCTCGTACCGTCGAACGCGAGATGGCCGACGGCGTCGAGGACATCGCCCCGCCGGACCGGGACGAGTCGACGAAACGGCTGCTCGCCGAGTACGGAGTGGAACGGGTCGAGGACCTGCCCATCAACGCGGTGGGCGTCTATCTGCAGGAGAGCGAGGAGTTCTCCAACCGGATCTTCGACCGCAACTACGGCGCGTTGTGGGACGCCTTCAGGCGCCAGGGGATCCTGCAGGAGGTGTTGGCGGCGGCGGCCCCGTCGATCGCGGTTCGCACGCTGTCGATGGGCCTGGCGGGAACGGATGTCGAGCAGCACAGGCACTTCGCCGAAGCCGCGGAGACCTACCGCCGCGATCTCATGCGACAGATGAACGGCGACATGACCGAGAACTCCCTGACCGGCGACTTCTCGTACGCCGCTGGCGCCGAGCTCTGGGAATCCGTGCCTCCGCTGGAGTACGAAGCTCCGCCCCTGGGCTGGGTGCTGGGCAACCGGATCCTGTCGCTCGCCGTGCTCGGCGCGTGGCTGGCGGGCGCCGTCCTGCTCGCGTCCGCTCAGGTCCGGCGGGCGGAGGTGGCCTAGGTGACGGCGCGAACCGTCCTGAAGAACGAGTGGCGTCTGCTGATGGCCGATCGGCCGCTCAAGATCGCCCTCGGGCTCTTCGTCGTCCTGCTCGGCTACGCGCTGACGAACGGCGTCGTCTGGCTGCGGTTCCAGGAACGCACCGTGGAGGCCACGACGAGCGGCAACGTCGAGCGCGCCAGCGCCCTGCGGCAGGAACTGGAAGCCATCGAGGCCGGCGGCCAGCCCTCTTCGCCCTTCGCCGACCCTCGCTCGCCCCGCGTGCTGGGCGGACCTTCGGGCAGCCACACGGCCGTGCTGGCGCCGGGTCCTCTGACCGCCCTCGCGATCGGTCAGAGCGATCTCCTCCCCTACTACTACGACGTCAACATCTACACCAACGAAGCGTCGTTTCAACAGAACGGCGAGGTCGAGAATCCACTCAACCTGATGGTCGGGCGGTTCGACCTCACCTTCGCGGTGGTCTACCTGCTGCCGCTGCTCGTTCTGGCCCTCAGCTTCAATGTCCTGTCGGAGGAGCGCGAGCAGGGCACGCTGGCGCTGACCCTCTCGCAGCCGGTGTCGGCCCGGAGCGTCGTGACCGTGAAGCTCGCGTTCCGGGCGCTGGTGGTCGCGGGAATCGTGCTTGGCGTCTCGCTGCTCGGCGCCCTGGCCACGGGAGGCTTCGGCTCGCCCGGCCGGATTCTCCTCTGGAGCGTCACGGTCGTCGCCTACTCGCTCTTCTGGTTCGCGCTCGCGGCGTGGGTCAACGCGCTCGGCCGATCCTCGGCCTGGAACGCGACGGTCCTGGTGGGCGCGTGGCTGGTGCTCGTCGTGGTGCTGCCGGCCGCGATCAACGCGGCGGCCGGCCTGCTGCACCCGCTGCCGTCGCGCGTCGAGATGGTGACGGCCCAGCGGGAGGCATCGAATGACGCCGTGAACCGGCGCAGCGAGCTCCTCGCGCGCTACCTGGAGGATCATCCGGAAATGGCGGAAGGCGTGGTCGCCGACGAGCCCGGTCTGGGCGCGCTCTCCTGGGCAGCTACGGACGCCGTGAACGGCCGCCTGGAGGAGGTCGCGGCGGAGCACGACGCCCGCCGCGCCGAACAGACGGCTCTGGTGCGCCGCTACCGCTTCCTGTCGCCGGCGCTCCTGGCCCAGGAAGCGCTGCTCGACGCCGCGGGGACGGGCGACGCGCGCTTCGCCGACTTCCAGTCCCAGGTGCGGGTGTTCGCCGAGCAGTGGCGGGAGTTCTTCGTACCCGCGATCATGGCCGACGAGCAGATGAACGCCGGCGTCCTCGCCGACGTGCCGACGTTCAGCCTCGTGGACGGGGACTCCGCCGACCCGGCTTGCCGGGCGACCGCGCCGCTCGCCGTGCTGGCTGGACTCCTCGCGTTGATCGGAGCGGCGGCGGGGGTCCGACTAGGCCGCGTGCGAGGCGCCGACTGACGGGCGGATACGATGCGCAGTCACCATGCCGGGAACTCGCGTCGTCTCCGCCATCTTCGCCGCAATCGCCCTTCTCCTGACCGTCCCGGCCGCCGCCCAGCGCGGCGCGCCCGCGGGCGAATGGCCGAGCTACGGCGGTGACGTAGGGTCGACCAAGTACTCGCCGCTCGATCAGATCGACGCCGCCAACTTCGGCGACCTGGAGGTCGCCTGGCGCTGGCGGTCGGTCGACGGTTTCCTCAGCAAGTCGGAGGCGGGCGGCGAGTGGTACGCCGACCGCGACGTCATCTTCGGCCGGTTGAAGGACGACGATCCCCTGCTCTGGCGCGCCGGACGGGCGCCCTTCATCCGCAACCTGAAGGCGACGCCGCTGATGCAGGAGGGCCTGCTGTTCCTGAACACGCCGATCTCGATCGGAGCGGCGGTCGACCCCGGCAGCGGCCGGACGGTCTGGGCCTACAACCCGAAGAGCTACGAGAGCGGCACGACGACGATGACCGTGGTCTGGAACCAGCGCGGCGTCGCGTACTGGACGAACGGCGAGAAAGGCGACGATGCCGACAGCCGCGTCTACTGGGGCACGGGCGACGGCTACCTGCTCTCGGTCGACGCCCGCACCGGCCGGCCGAACGAGGACTTCGGAGACGACGGCCGCGTCGATCTGATGGAGGGTCTGCCGCGCGCCAACCGCGGCGAGCGGGACTACCTGAACGCGCTGCTCTACTCGATGCAGTCGCCGCCGGTCGTGGTCCGGGACGTCGTCGTCACCGGCGCCTCGATCGCCGACCGCCGGATCACCAGGGAGTCCATCCCGGGCTGGGTGCGCGGCTGGGACGCGCGCACGGGCGAGCTCCGCTGGGTGTTCCGCACCGTGCCCCAGGAGGGCGACGAGGGCGTCGAGACCTGGGAGGACGAGTCCTGGCGCTACTCCGGCAACGCGAACGTCTGGACGATGCTCTCCGGCGACGACGAGCACGGCATCGTCTACCTGCCGATCGGCACGGCCACGAACGACTTCTACGGCGGTCATCGCCCGGGCGACAACCTGTACTCCGAGAGCCTGGTCGCGGTCGACGTCGAGACTGGCGAGAAGCTCTGGCACTTCCAGGCTGTCCGTCACGGCCTCTGGGACTACGACTTCCCGGCCGCGCCGACGCTGATCGACCTCCCGGGTCCGGCCGGCGCCGATCCCCGGCAGATCGTCGCCCAGGTCAGCAAACAGGGCTTTCTCTACGTCTTCGACCGCGTCACGGGCAAGCCGGTGTGGCCGATCGAGGATCGGCCGGTGCCCCCGGCGACGATGCCCGGCGACACGGCCGCGCCGACCCAGCCCTTCCCGACGAAGCCGGCCCCCTTCGAGTACCAGGGCGTGACCGAGGACGACCTGGCCGACTTCACGCCCGAGATCAGACAGATGGCTCTCGACGTCATCAAGGACTACCGGATCGGGCCGCTCTACACGCCGCCCTCCCTGCCCGAACCCGGCGGCAAGCGGGGCACGATCTTCCGTCCGTCGGCCGGAGGCGGCGCGAACTGGTACGGCGCCGCGGTCGATCCGGAAACCGGCTGGCTCTACGTGCCGTCACGGAACGCCTTCAGCATGGTCACCTTCTACACGCCCGACCCGCTCGAGGGCGGCACGCTCCGGTACACCCACGGCGGCCGCGGGAGGCGCCCCGAGATGCCCGACGGCCTGCCGCTGTTCAAACCGCCCTACACGCGAATGACGGCAATCGACCTGAAGTCCGGCGAGCACGTCTGGATGAAGCCGCTCGGGAACAACGACACCCTGCGCAACCACCCGCGCCTGAAAGACCTCGACCTGCCGCCGCTCGGCGGCGACACCTACACCGGGCCGCTGCTGACGAAGACGTTGCTGATCCACGGCCAGCACGCCCCGGACGACGACGGCGGCAACCGGCTGGTGGCGCGGGCCAAGCGGACGGGCGACGTGATCGCCGAGGTGCCGCTGCCGGCGCGCGGGCTCGGCACGCCGATGACCTACCTCTGGGAAGGCAAGCAGTACATCGCGCTGACGGTCGCCGGCAGGAGGGAGACGGACGGCGTGCCGGAGCTGATGGCGTTCGCGCTGCCGTGACTTGCCAAGGGAGTGACCGCCAAAGCGGAGTCGGCCTTGCGGCCGACGCGTACAGATAGCCGCCTTCGGCGGCAGCGGGTCAGAAGACCCGCGCACGCAGCAGGACGGAGATCCACCATGCGAGAAACACTGGCCCTGGCAGTACTGGCAGCCGCGCTCTTCGGTTGCGGTGGCGGCGACTCGTCCGCCGGCGCCAACACCGTCGTCGACGGGCCGGGCGCTCTCTCCATCAAGGGCGAAGTCTGGGCCGACAACTGGTTCGCCTTCTACCTGGGCAACCGCCTGATCATCGAGGACTCCGTGCCGATCACGACGGAGCGCTCGTTCAACGCCGAGTCCTTCGTCTTCAACGCCGACTACCCCCTGCAACTGAACTTCGTCGCCAAGGACTTCAAGCAGGATGACACGGGCCTGGAGTACATCGGCCGCCGCAACCAGCAGATGGGCGACGGCGGACTCATCGCACAGTTCACGGACACGGCCACGGGAGCACCGATCGCGGAGACCGACTCCGCCTGGCGCTGCCTGGTGATCCACGAGGCGCCGCTCGACCGCGCCTGCAAGGACGAGGCTGACCCGGCGCCCGGCGTCGGCCCCTGCCAGTTCACGGCGTCGGCGGAGCCCGAAGGCTGGCGCAACCCGGGCTTCGACGACACGGAATGGCCGTTGGCGGTCGAGCACGGCGCAGCCGCGGTCAGGCCGAAGGGCGGCTACGACGACATCTCGTGGCGGGACGGAGCGAGCCTGATCTGGTCGGCCGATCTCGAGACGCAGAACACGCTGCTGTGTCGGCTGACGGTGCACAAGTAAGGAGCCGGCCTGGCGGCCGGCGCCTTCTCTTCCCCGGGTCAGAAGACCCGGGGCTACGGCTTCGCCATGAAGGCTGCGACGGCTTCGCGGTGCGCGTCGCTCGCGTAGGCAGCGTTCAGCTCTTCCATCTCGCGGCGGTGGACCTCGTCGAGATCGTGCGATGAACCGTTCTTCGTCAGCAAGCGTTTGATGGCGCGAAGCGAACTGTCGGCGTTCTCACCGATCCGGGCGGCGAGTTCGACCGCCCGGTCCAGCGTCTGTTCGTGCGGCACGACGGCGTTGGCGAAGCCCATCGCCCCGAGCTCCGCAGCATCGTAGAGGGCTCCGGTCAGGCACATCTCGCTCGCCTTCGCCCAGCCGACGCGCTGCACCAGGAAGTGGGACGAACAGAGTTCCGGCACCAGACCCATCCGCACGAAGAACATCCCGACGCGGGCGCGCTCCGAGAGCACGATGACGTCGAAGGGCAGGGTCAACGTGACGCCGACGCCGACGGCGACGCCGTTGATCGCGGCGATCATCGGCTTCGAGTCGCGCACCAGTTCGACCCACGGACGCGGCGGCCTGCGGTCGGCCTCCGCCCCGGCCTCGCCGCCGTCGAGCCGGGCCTTGAATTGCGCTCCGATGTCGGCGCCGGCGCAGAACCCGCGTCCGGCCCCGGTGACGACGATGGCGGCCAGCTCGGGATCCGCGTTGACGGCTTCGATCGCAGAGACGAGCTCGAAGTTCATCTGCCGGGTCCAGGCATTCAGCTTGTCCGGCCTGTTCAGGGTGAGGATGCGGGTACGGCCCCGGTCCTCCACCAGGATCTGCTCGTAGCTCGGTGCGGTCATTCGATGGTCTCCCCGTTAGGCTCGTGATCGGCCCGTGCGGCTCGCGATCAGCTCGTATGGCCGGTGGTCAGGCCATGTGGCTCCTGGTCGGCCCGTGGCCGGAATGCGCGGTGCCCAGGATCCTCACGCGCCCTCGAGTACCGGCGCGATGCGAGCCGGCGGCGCAGTCGCCTCGGCCCGGCGCCGCGCCAGGGAGATCCGGGCGCGGCGCGCGACGAACCAGACGCAGACGAGGAACAGGGCGATCGCGTTGATCCGGAGCGGCAGAATCATCGTCGTGTGCACCGTCTCCGGCGATGACTGCATCTGGT
Source organism: Acidobacteriota bacterium (assembly GCA_026707325.1). Lineage (GTDB taxonomy): Bacteria > Acidobacteriota > Thermoanaerobaculia > Multivoradales > Multivoraceae > Multivorans. The sequence continues at coordinate 14,076 of JAPOXA010000182.1, forward strand.
GGATGCTCCGCCACCAGTTCACCGAGTAGTAGACGAGCGGAGCGTTGACCGAGGCGACGATGCTTGCCGCCGCCGTCCACGGCGCGCGCCGGTGCTCCTCGGCGAAACGCCGCAGCGCCAGCACACCGAGGAAGGTCAGCCACATGACGAAGGTGAAAGTCAGCCGGGGATCCCAGGCCCAGTAGACCCCCCAGGTCGGCTTGGCCCAGACGATGCCGGAGAGCAGGCCGGCGGTCTCGAGCACGACGCCGACCTCGATCACTCCCACCAGCATGCCGTCGATCCAGTCCTTTCGCTTCCAGAGCGACGCGGCGCCCACGAAGCCGGCGCCGAAGAAGCAGACCAGCGCGTTCCACTGCAGGGGCACGTGGACGTAGAGGATGCGGTACACCTCGCCCATGAAGCGTTCCGTGGGCGCCACGAACAGGCCCATGTAGACGCCCCCGATCAGCGCGGCGAGGCCGACCAGGCCGAACCAGTGGTCCCAGGCCCAGGCGCGCTTGGGCGTAGCGGTCGTCATCGCGCCGGGACGTTAGCACCGCAGGCCCAAAGCGGAGCCGGCCTCACGGCCGGCGCGTCTTCAAGGCCGCCTGCGGCGGCAGCCGGCGGGGACGCCGGCGCACCTGTACCTTTCCGGGGTTGATTCCGGTCACCG
>JAPOXA010000024.1 GCA_026707325.1 Acidobacteriota bacterium
AGTGCGCCGTTGGTGCTCCTGGCTGCCCGCCGACTCCTCGAAACTCCGATCAGCGGCGCGGAAGCGCCCGCCGCGGCGCCGGCCGCGGAAGCCGCCGGTCCAGCGGAAAACGGCAAGCCGTTTCCCGCCGGACCTTGGAAAACCGGCGAACCGGTTTCCCACAGCTACCGCAGCCTCGGCGGCTACGGCGGATCGGTACAAGACGGTGACCGGAATCAACACCGGAAAGGTACAGGTGCGCCGGCGCCCTCGCCGGCTGCCGCCGCAGGCGGCCGGAACGACGCGCCGGCCGCAAGGCGGTTCCGCGCCGCTACCCGCCGAGCCGTTCCTCGGCCGTCTCCTTCAGCGCCCTGCCGACGGCTGCGAAGCCGCGGTGCATGGCGCCGCCGAACAGGAGCCGGGCCACGGGCGCCAGCGGACCCTCCAGGGTGTCCGTGTTGAAGTAGGTGCAGCTCGTCTCGCTTCGCTTCTCGAGTCGCTGGACGCGCAGCGCCTTGACGAGTCCGAGGGCGACGTTCGTGGTCCAGGCCAGGGTCGTCGGCGGTTCGACGATCGCGATCCGCTCGGTCTGCTTCCGGTTGTAGCGGTCCAGCTTGACGTCGAAGTGGATCGTGGAGCCGACGCGGACATCGGTCTTTCTGTAGGTGCGGGCGAAGGGATTCCACTCGTGGTAGCGGTCGAGATCGACCAGGAGGTCCCAGGCCATCTCGATGGGGGCGTCGATCTCTACCGATTCGGAATCGATGGCGTGCTTGAACATCCGGTGGCCTCCTGCGCTACTCCTGACCGAGGGATCGGAACCAGCGGTCGGCTTCTTCCCACAGGCGTCGTGACGCTGCTTCGTCCCGGGCGTCGGGGATGGGCTCGGCTCTGGCGCAACGTTCATGGTAGTGGCCGCCTTCCAGGTGAGGGTCCGTGGCGCAGTGGATCGTCGTCTGCGCGGCCTGCTCCGGCGTCAGGAGGATCAGCGGCGCCAGTGGCGTGACCAGGCGCTTCGTCCGCCTGAGCCACCGGGGTTCGTCCTGCCAACCGAAGGTCATGTTCGAGTAGGCCGACCCCGGATGCAGGGCGGCGGATCGGAGGTTGCCGTCCGCGGCGTAGCGGCGATGCAACTCGAAGGCGTGGTGAATCAGGGCCAGCTTGGACTGGCCGTAGGCGGTCCAGGAGTCCAGCCTGTCCGGGGGTGCGAAAAGGCGGTCGTTGCTGCCCTTGTCGTGCTGGTGCGAGGAGACGTTGATCACCCGTGCGTCGCCGCTCCGCCGGCCGGACTCGAGCAGCATCGGCAGCAGCAGGCGGGTCAGGTGGAACGTGCCCAGGTAGTTCGTTCGCCAGTGGATCTCGAAGCCGTCGGCGGAGACCCTGCGCTCGCGCCAGCGCCAGAGCACGTCGCGGAGGATGCCCGCGTTGTTGATGAGCACGTCCAGGCAACCGCCGGATGTCTCCCGGTACCAGGCGGCGAAGTCGGCGACGCTTCCGGCGTCGGCGAGATCGAGCCGGCGGGCCTCTAGTCCGTTCGTTCGCTGACCTGCGTCCCGCAGATCCCGCAGCAGGGCCTCCCTGGCCGCGGCGCTGTCGCGCGGGCAGGTGACCGCGACGTCGGCGCCCCAGGCGGCGAGCGTTCTGGCGACCTGATAGCCGATCGATCCGGGCGTCGAGCCGGTGACGATCACCTTCCTGTCGCTCAAGTCCACTGGCTTGGCCGCCCTCTTCGAGGAGAAGAGCTCCACCGCGTGGAGGAGCGCCTTGGACAGGCCGGACGACGGTCGATGGGTCATCGCGTCAGCTTCGGGAAAGGGGCGGCGGAAGGCCGCTGTTGGTCTCGCCGGTACGGACTTGCCGCCCGTGAATCTCCACTTGCAACGGGCCTCGAGCGGGGCTACGGTGGTTCACCGACTCCGTGACCGAGATCCAGGGGACACCGAGAGACGATGATCCAGGCAAGGACACCCGAAGCGGTTCTTGACTTCTGGTTGGGTCCGTTGCGTTCCGAGGCGGCCGCCAGCCGCGACAACTGGCGGGACCGGATGTTGAAATGGCGCGTCGGCCCGTTCGCCCGTGGCGCCGAGGACAAGAGCTTCTTCAACGCTCAGCGTGACTGGTGCGAGGAGATTCACCGGGAAGGCCTCCACGCGTTCTTCTCCGATCGGGTCTGGGAGACTCCAAGGGGCATGCTGGCGAAGCTCATCGTACTCGACCAGTTTCCGAGAAGTGTCTACCGGGGCACTCCCGCGGCCTATGCCACCGATTCGGTCACGGGCCGTCTGGCCAGGCGCCTGTGCGGCACGGACTGGTACTTGAGCGAGTGCAACGGCATCGAGCGTTTCTGGACCTTCCTGCCGCTGTCGCACCCGGAGGAGATCGATCTGCAGGAGATGTGCGTCAGGGAGTCCGTTCGCTGGAGCGAGGACCTTGTCGCCGGGGTGTCGTCAGGGAGACGCAGAATCAACCAGTACATCGGCTGGTACTTCATCAAGGCTTTCATCGAGCATGCGGACGCCTTGATGATCTACGGTCGATTTCCTCACCGCAACGCCATTCTGGGACGGGAGCACAAACCAGGGGAGCCCCATTATCTGAAGAATCCGGTAAGGCCGCTCTGGAGCTTTACTCAGCCGCCGCGGCCCGAGTACTACGCCATTCTGGGAGCGCTGCACCGGATTGACAAGGACCTGGACGAGGAGGCCGTCCGTCCCGAGTTCCTTGCGAAACTCGTGAGCATGGCGAAGCTGCCGTCGAAAGCGGTCGCCGGGCTCATGAAGGTGTTCGATCCGCCCGGCGACGAGACCGTATCGTACATGACTCTCTACCGGCGTCTGGTGCTGCGTGAGAACGAGCGGGCTTTCAGAGCCGTCTGCCGTACGGATCTGGTCGGAGACCTCTTTCAACGGATAAAGCGGGTCATCCTGAATGACCCTGAGGAGTCCTGGCCCCCGAAGAGCGCGATGCGGTCGGTCAGGAGAGTCGTCGACGTGACCGAGTTGAGGCGGATCGTGATCGGGGCGCGGCCACCGGCGGGGCAGGTCGGCCCGCCGGCGAAGGTCAGGAGAGAGCGCCGGGCGGCGGCTCATGGCATTGTGTTGACGAACGACAGTTCAGAACTCGAACGGCTGGCAAACGAAGTGAATACACTCGCTGCAAGTCACGGCTTCGCCGAAAAGTCCCTGTTCGAGATCCAGTTGGCCCTGGAAGAGTGGGTGATGAACACCATCAACTACGGATTCAATGACGCCGCGGAACATGAGATTCACGTGGATTTTCTGTTTGATGAGGCTGCGCGGACGCTCGTTATCGACGTTTTTGACGATGGACGGAGGTTCGATCCGCTCAACGGGCCGCGCGAGTCGGACCTTGAGGCCTTTCTCGCGGACCGTGTCGAGGGCGGCGGCGTTGGCGTCCAGTTGGTGCTCGAGTTTACGGACCGGGTCGAGTATCGGCGTCGCGGCGTCTGGAATCATGTGACGTTGACGAAGAGAGTGCAGGCGGCCGGTCGATGAGATGACTGCCGCCCCGGTCGCGGCGGCCCATCTTGATCGGAAGCGCCCCGGAGCGTTCCGTCCGTCAGCAGCGGTCGACCAGGACGCGGTTGGCCAGGAAGTGCACGGCGAACATCAGCTCGAAGCCCTGCGGCGTCCGGCGCGCGCGGCGCGGCACCACGCCGGCGTTGAGGACCGCGATGTCGATCGTCGTTTCCCGGTCGCTCAGTTCGTCGCAGAGCTGGTGGACCGAATTCATGTCGGAGAGATCGACCCGCAGCATCTCGACCCGGTCGGAGCCGGAAGCAGCCCGGACCTCCTCGCCCGCCTCGGGGTGCCCGCTCCGGCAGGCCATCAGGACGTGGCCGCCGCGCTTCGCCAGGTCGATGGCGACCGCCTTGCCGAGGCCGCTGTTGGCCCCCGTCACCAAGCACGTCTTGCCGTCGACCCGAACGGAGGCCGGCAGGGGCTCGATCTCGGCGCGCTCGGCCGCGCGGTCCCGGACCGCCTTGCGGAGCACCTTGAAGAGCTTCTTCACGTCTCAACCGTCTCCTCTATTCGTAGGCAATGGCGTACCTGCGGCGGTAGGACCCAACCGGTCGTCGATGACTTCCCGGGTGAGGCCGAAGACGGAGTCGAGCTTGACCGTTTCGTTGGCGACGCGGTGGAGCACCGGTGTCCGCGGGTCGGCGTGTTCGATGAAGGCCGTCGGCCCCGCCCGGGCCAGACGGCTCAGGTAGCGGTAGCCCTCGGCCTGTCGAAGGAGTCACGGGGAGTTCCCGGGAAGCTGAGCGACGCGCCGGCGGCCTTCAGCGTGTCGCGGAACTCGTCCCAGGTGCGGCCGCTCGTGACCCGCTGCTCCACGACGTCGTCCTCGGACTGCCCGCGGAGCTTTCTCATCGCCGGCGAGACCCGGCGAAAGAGCGCGAGAAGAGCGATGGCGAGCCTCGTCATCGCTCTCCAACCCGGCCGCCTGAGCGCCGGGCCGAGTGCCCCGAGTGTCGCTTTGGCCCGCGGACCATGCGTTCAATCCTCGTCATCCTCGAAGTATCGGGCGACGGCGCCTCGCGCGGCGAGTTCGTTGGCGGCGTAGCGAGGACGCAGCACTACGACATCGTCGAGATTCGCGGCAGAGAGTTGGAAACGTCGTGGAGTTGGAACAGCAAGGACGCCTTTCCAGGACTCGACCGCAAGTATCACGGCTTTCATGTGGTCTTCTCCGGGGACGGTCGCGCCTGGGGCACGGGCCACGGCTCCTCCTTCTCCTTCCGCGAGACTGGCGGCGCCAGTCTGGTCACTCGCAAGGAACGATTCCATGTCGGTCGGGAATTGACGGACATCGGCAAGTGGACCATCTTCTCTCCCGGTTTCGTCTACCTGGATTCCGCTGGGCCGGTCGTGGTCGCTCCGTGGAACAAGGGCGCCTACCTCGTTCATTTCGCGGAGAACGGTTCGCCCGTCGTGCGTCCGATTCTGTTCGACAATGGCGTGGAGGAGTACCACTTCCGGTGGCAGTGGGAAGAACGGATCCTGTGGGCGGAGACGTCCCTCTACTGGAAGGGATACGCGCTGCCGGATCTGGGCGTGTCCGGCATGGATGAAGAGCCGATCTGGGTGCTGGACAAGGACATGGCCGCGCCTCATCCGGAACGCGGCGTCGTCCAGGTCACGGCCGGTGACGGCCGATATCGGGTGGAGCACGCTTGGCTCAACCCGGTGACTGAGGTGGAGGTGCGCCGCGCGTCGGACTGGCAAGAGGGTGAATGGGTCCTGACGATGTTCGGGCGCTCGGCAGATCCCCGCGAGGTGTTTGTGTCGCCTCGATCTGGGGTCTTCATTAGCCCGAACGGCCAGCATGCCGTCATCGTCGAGCGCAGGCGGCGCGCCGACTACACCTCGACATACCGCGCCCGTGTTGTCGACCTGCAGCCGACAACTCCGGCGCCGCCGCTCGAAGCAGACCGGGATGCGGAGGCGGCGGCCGACCGGGAGTTCATCGGCAAGGTTCCCCGGTAGCGCTTCGCGCCCTGGTAGCGAAGGGGGTTCGAACTGAGTTGCAGGCTCCTCGGTGTCGCTTGGCTGGTTGCGGCGGTTCTGGCGCCGGGCTGCCGCGAAGTGGCAGTAGCGCAGGAGCCCCACGCGCCGGATCCCGGTCCGGCGACACCCGAGTCGGACGCCGGGCAGGACCGCGGCGGCCACGGGCAACGCCGCGGCGCCCGGCCATGCGGCGTTGGTCGTGGCGTTGACCCCGCCGGGCGAGAAGCCGGAACCCCTGGCCATGGAACTGGACGCGTTGCCCTCGGCCAATCCGCCGCGGATGACGGCCGAGGACTACACGGCCTTGCTTTCGGACACGGAGAGGTCCGCGAGTTCATGCGGAGCTACGGCCCGGGGCAGACGCTCGAGCTCCTGCGCCTCGGAGAAGTCGAGACCGGCATCGACTGCCACGGCAGCGCGCATCACCTCGGACGCATGGCGTTCGCGGAGTACGGGGCCGCCGCCGCGGCCGGTCCGGCCGAGGCCTGCCAGTCCGGCGTGCGCCACGGCGTGATGGAGCAGCTCTTCGTGGAGAGGGGAATCGCCAACCTGGCCGACGCGACGTCAATGTGCTGTGCCCGGACGCGAGCGACGCGTTCGGCCGGCACCAGTGCTTTCACGGGGTCGGCCATGGCGTCATGGGCTGGACGGCCTACGAACTGGAGGATGCGCTGGGCATCTGCGGCCGCCTGGGCGACGAGTCGGGCCGGAGATCCTGCTACAGCGGGGTGTTCATGGAGAACGTCGTGAGTGGCCTGTCTGGGACCGTAGGCCAGAAGTCGAGCTACGTGGACGCGGAGGATCCCCACTATCCCTGCAACGCCTTGCCGGAACGGTACGTCAACGACTGCTACTGGTACCAGACGTCGCAGATGCTGATCGTGTTCAACCAGGACTTAGGCGACGCATTCAGCCAGCGGCCCGGTAGACGGGATCGCGAGATACCTGCGGTCAGTCGGCGGGACCGACCGGCGTGCCGTAGGGAACCGGCGGTTCGCGCTCGTGCGTCGGGCCGAGCGCGACGATGCGCCAGCGTCCGCGGGAGACGCGCACGTCGAGGCTCTGCGTCTCGTAGCTCGCCTCGCGGACGTACTCGACCTTGAGGCGTACAGTGCCGCCCAGTTCCTCCTTGCCGGTCACGGCGACTCCCTTCAGGCCGGCGACTCGCTGGCGAAGGTACTGCTCGAACGCGGCTTCGCCCATCTCGGCGCGCACGGTCTCCAGTTGCTCGCGCACCTCGCCGGCGAAGAGATCGAGCCAGGTATCCGCCGCTCCCTCGCGGCTCGCGTCGACCATCTCCCAGAAGACGTCGCTCGGATCGCCCGCATCCGTGCCGCGCTCCGGCAGGCGGTCGCGCAGCGCCGTGGCGAGGCCGGCCGCAAGCACCACGACGGTCAGCGCCGTCGCGCCGACGTTGCGGCTGATTCTCACGGTTGGCCGTTCGACCCGGTTGTCAGCTCGCGACGCAGGAAGTCGATGTCGATCGTGCTCTGGCCGGGCTCGAGGATCGTCTTCCGCATGCGGGGGAGGACCCGCTCCATCGTCTCAAGATAGGTGCGCGTGCGGATCTCGGCACGCGCACTCTGGTCGGCGTTCGCGATGGAACGGAACCGGTCGGCTTCGCCGGTCGCCCGCTCGACTTCGGCGGTGCGGAAGCTCTCGGCTCCGGCGATGAGAGTGCGCGCCTCGCCGCGCGCCACCGGGACGACCTCGTTGCGATAGCTCTCCGCCTCGCGGATCAGGCGGTCGCGGTCCTCGCGCGCGCTGGCGACGTCGTTGAAAGCCTCCCGGACGAGACTCGGCGGGCTGACGCCCTCGAGACTCGCCGACAGGACGGTGACGCCGGTGCCGAAACGATCGAACAGCTCCTGCGAAGCGGCCTGGACGCTTTGCTGCACCGCCACCTTGCCGGTGGTCAGCAGCTCGTCGACACCCATGCCGGCGACGACTTCAAGCAGGGCGCTGCGCCCGCTCGTCTCGAGCAGCGACTCGACGTTGGCGAACCGCAGCGAGTAGGCGAGCGGATCGTGGATCGCGTACAGGACGACGAGCCGCACATGGACGACGTTGCGGTCGCCGGTCAGCCAGCGCGCCTCGGCCGACGTCGCGTCGCCACCGAGCACACGGTCGGCCGCGGCGAAGCCGAGCGTGAGGCGCTTGGCTTCGCGCACCTTCAGCTTGTCCACCCGGCCGACGGGCCGCGGCCAGTTCCAGTGCAGGCCCGGCCCCGCGGGAGTCGCGCTCGCCCGGCCGAGAACGCGGACCACGGCCTCCTCGTCGGGCGCGACGAAGTAGACGCCCCAGGCCGCCCACATCAGCGCCAGGGTCAGCGCCGCGGCCGGGATGCCGCGAAGCTTCACTGGGAGGCTCCGCCCAGCAGTGAGAAGAGTTCCGAGTCCGCCGACAGGATGACGGTCGTCTGGTCGTCGAGGATCGACTCGTAGGACTCCAGGGTGCGCAGGAAGCGGTAGAGGGAGGGATCCTGCCGGTAGGCGTCGCCGTAGATGCCGGCCGCCTCGGCGTCGCCCTGGCCGCGGAGGATCTCCGCCTCACGGTAGGCGCCCGCCAGGATCAACTCCCGGTCCCGGTCGGCTTCGGCGCGAATGATCATCGCCTGTTCCTCGCCCTGGGCCCGGTACTCCTTGGCGATTCGTTCGCGCTCCGCCCGCATCCGCGCGAAGACGGACTCGAGATTCTGCTCCGGGAAGTTCAGCCGGGTGAGCTGGACTTCGAGAATCTCGACCCCGAGCTGGGGGAGGGAGACAGCGACCGCGGATTCGCGGACCTCGGCCGAGACCTTCTCGATCCGCAGTTGCTTCGGCTCGGTCGAAACGAGTTGCGAGAGCTCCGTGCGGCCGAGCGCGGCCGCCAGGCCGGCCCAGACGACGTCGTGAAGCCGCATCTCGGCGCCGGAGATGTCGCCGATCGTCTCCAGGAACCGTGCCGGGTCGGCGATTCGCCAGACGACCGCCGTGTCGACGACGAGGTTCTTCTTGTCCTGGGTCAGGAACTCGGCCGGTGCCGGATCGTAGAGCAGCACCCGGTTGTCGAAGCGGAGCCGCCGGTCGATCGGCCACTTGAGTTTGAGGCCCGGGTTCTCGATCGTCCGGACCGGCTTGCCGAAGCGGGTGACGATCGCGCTCTCGGTCTCGGGCACGACGAAGACGGACCGGGCCAGCGCCACGATCGCCAGTACGGCCAGGCCGGCGCGCCACCAGGACGTGACACGGCGGGTCGAGTGCTCGTGTCCGTCGCCGTCGTCGTGCCGGTGCGCGTCGTGGTGGTGACCGTGGTGGTCGTGGTGTTGATGATGGTCGTGTTCGGTCATTGGTCTACCTCGTTCTGGGCCGGACCCGGTGGAGGAACGAAGACATCGAGAAGGCGGTTCGGCGTTTCGTCGACGAAGACGAAGCGCTTGCGACCGCCGGTCGCGTCGGTGATCAGTTTCGGTTTGCCGGCGAGCGAGCCTTCGATCGTCTGAAGCTGGAGCCGGAACCGGTGCAGGTCGTTCGCGCGCCGGTACGCTCCGGCGCGCATTTCGAAGCGTTCGCTCTCGCCGCGGCCGGCCTCCACGCGCCGGTTCTGGTAGGCCTCGGCTTCGAGGAGTTGCCGGCGCGCCTCGCCGCGGGCGATCGGGAGGCGCGCGAGCGCGTAGCCTTCGGCCTCGTCGATCAGGGTCTCCCGCTCCTCGAGCGCACTTGCCGCGTCGCGAAACGCGTCGACCACGTCGAGCGGCGGGTGGGCGTCCTGCACCGTCGCGCTTACGACCTCGACGCCGGCGCCGTGGCTCTCGAGCAGCGCCGCGAGATGTGCGTGCCAGGCCTTCTCGATGCCGTCGCGCTGACCGGTCAGCACGTCGTCGAGGGAGTGGCCGGCGAGCACGGTGCGCAGCGACCGCTCGGCGCTCGTCTCGACCAGTAACGCCGGATCGGCCGTGGCGAAGGCGAAGGCGGCGGTATCGGCGACCCGGTAGTGGATCCGGGCCGCGACCTCGACCAGGTTCTCGTCGCCGGTCAGCATCAGGCGTTCGAGCGGCGGCGTCTCGTCGAAGCCGGCGTGACGCACGTTCCACTCGTAGCTCGGCTCGGCGCCGGCCTCGGTGGACGTTGCTCCTCGCGGCGAGCCGACCGCCGCCATTCGCACGCGGTCCGGTTCGACCCGGGTCACCCGGTCGACTGGCCACGGCCAGCGCAGGTGCAACCCCGGCCCGAGCTCGCCGCCGACGTGGCGGCCGAAGCGCTGCACGAGTCCGACTTCCTGGGGATCGATCATGCGCAGGCCGCTGGCGGCCCAGATCGCGGCGAGAGCGAACGGCGCCGCCCGCAGCAGCCGGGGGGCCGCGGACCGGATTCGCTTCGGACTGCCTTCGAGCGCGTGTTCGAGGCGATGAACCGCATCGCGGCGCCCGGTGTGGAACGTCTTCCAGCCGGCGATCAGGCCGTCGACGGGACCGGCGAGCATGCGGAAGCGGCCGAAGCCCCGGTCTTCGCGCGCGGCCACCGCCCGTCCCTCGTAGAGCAGACGAACGCAGTTCAGGATGACGAGCAGCGACGCGGCCTGGTGGACGATCGCCGCCGCGGCCGGGGGCAGCAGGCCGAAGGCGGCGAAGCCGACGGCGACGAAGTTGATGCCGAAGGCGAAGATCAGGATGCTGCTGCGGATGCGCGCGACCACTCGGCGGGCGTAGCGCAGCAGCGGCGCCAGGTAGTCGAGGCGGTCGGGCAGCAGGACGACCTGGGCCGCCTCGGCCGAGAGGTCGGCGGCGCCGTGCCCGATCGCGACGCCAACGGACGCGGCGGCGAGCGACGGCGCGTCGTTGATCCCGTCGCCGACCATGAGGACGTTGCGGTCGCCGCGGGAGAGCTCGCCGAGCCGGCGTACCTTGTCTTCGGGCAACAGTTCCGCCTGGACCTGGTCGATGCCGGCCCGGCGGCCGATCGTGCGCGCCGTTTCCGCGGCGTCGCCGGTCAGCATGACGATCGGATCGACGCCGGTCTGGCGCAGGTCGGCGACCGCTTCGGTCGCTTCATCGCGAAGCGGGTCGGCGAGGGCGAGCGCGCCCGCCAGCACGCCGTCGACGGCGACGGCGAGCCGTGTTTCGCCGCTGCCGGGAGTCGGCACGACGCTCTCGGCCACGGCGGCCATCCCGCCCTCGCCGACGACCTCCGCCAGCAGCGCCTGGTTGCCGACCGCGATCTTGTGTCCGTCGATGGTGGCCGTTACGCCGCGGCCGGGATGGAGCCTGAAGTCCTCGGGCTCGGATAGGTCGAGCTGTCTCTCACGGGCTTCGGTCACCAGCGCCCGGCCGAGCAGGTGCTCGGACGTCAGTTCGGCGCTCGCCGCAAGTCGGAGCAACCGATCCTCGGCCATGCCGCCGACCGGTGCGATGGCCGTCAGCGCGGGGCGCCCGCAGGTCAACGTGCCCGTCTTGTCCAGCACGCAGGCGTCGATGCGCGACAGCGACTCGATCACGTCGCCGCCCTTGACCAGCGCGCCCTCGCGCGCCAGCCGGGCGATCGCGGAAGCCATGGCCGCCGGCGTCGCCAGCACGAGCGCGCACGGGCAGGCCACGATCAGTGCCGCCACCGTGCGCATCATCTCGCCGGTGAAGAGGTAGATGCCGCCGGCGGCGACCAGCACCGCGGGCAGGAAGAAGCGGGCCAGCCTGTCCGCGGTGCGTACGACCCGGGCGCGCCGGCTCTGCGCGTCCTCGATCAGGCTCGCGATGCGGGCGACGGTCGTGTCGCTGCCGGTCCGCTCGGAGCGGATGTCGAGCACGCCGTACTCGTTCAGGCTGCCGCTCCACACCGCGTCGCCGACGCCGAGCTGGGCTGGCAGCGGTTCGCCGGTGACGCTGCTCTGGTCGACGGACGACTCGCCGCGCTCGATCATTCCGTCCACCGGTACGCGCTCGCCGGCGAGCACCCGCACGAGGTCCCCGATCTCGACCTCGTCGAGCGCCACGAGCTCCGCGGTTTCCTCGGTGCCGTCGCGCAGCACCCGCGCCTGCTCCGGCTGGCTGGCGACGAAGCCGGCGATCGCGCCCTTGGCGCGGTCGACCGTCCAGTGCTCGATCCCCTCGCCGATCAGCATGATGAACATGACCTCGGCGGCGGCGAAGTACTCGCCGATCCAGACCGCCGCACCCGCCGCGATGGCGATCGTCAGGTGGGACGAGAAGTGCCCCTGGAGCAGATCCAGGATCGCGTGGCGGATGAGCGGATAACCGGCGACCAGCGTGAGGATGAGCGCCAGGTCGATGCCGGCGACCGTGCGGACGACCCCCAGCAGGTAGAGCAGCAAGAGGACGCCGACCGCGACGCAGAGCGCGACGTAGCCGATCCGCTGCAGCAGCCCGTGGCTGTGCGAGTGGCCGTGGCCGTCGTCGTGGCCGTGAACCTGGAAATTGGGTGCGCCCATCGGAACTCGCTAGCGTTCTGTTGCCGAGTCGGCCGGATAGGCGCCGGCGGCACCCGCTGAGTCCGTGGGCCTGGGGGGAGCCCCCCAGCGGCCGTGCGCGCGCCAGAGGTTGATGAGAGGTCGGCGCGCACTCCACTGCGCTCGCTCCGGTAGGGCCCGGTTCATGAGCGGTTCTCGGGCGTCGCTCTCTCCGAGTCCGCTGGGGTGCTCCCCCCAGGCCCACGGACTCGCTGGACGGCGTCGGCGTTTACGCGTCGGCCGGGTGCAGGCGGACGTCGTTGACATGTGCGGATCAAATGGCGAACAACATCATGGCTAGACCGGATCCGGCGATGGCGAGGCCGCTCAGCGTGTGCGCATGCACCGTGAGCCGGGGGAACCGCGCGAACTGGAGGCCCCGGTAGGCGAGGGCGACGACCGCCGCCATCGTCGCGATCGTTGTCACGCCGAAGGCAACGGTCACCGGGATCACGGCCCACAGGCCGACTTGAAAGGCCGGCACCATCAGGATGGGAATCAGCGGCTCGCAAGGGCCGAGCACGAAGATGACGAACAGGCTCCAGGCCGTGAGCCCGGCCACCCCGGCAGCCGGAGCCTTCGGGTGCTCGTGGGCGGCCGCCTCGGGATGTTCATGGGCATGGACGAGCCCGCCGGCGTGGGCGTGGACGTGGCGCTGCCGCCGCCGCCTGCGGGCCAGCGACCAGCCCGCGTAGGTCAGGCCGAACGCCACCAGCGCCCAGGCGGCCAGGTCGCCGCGGACCGCCTCGATCGTCTCGAATGCGCCAACGCGGCCGCTCATCCAGTGGTAGCCCTCGCCGGTGTCGAGGCCGGTGGCGAAGATCGCGATCCCGATGCCGGCGCCGCCCAGGAGGACGGACGAGGCGACGTGTCCGCCGCCGCACAGCCCGGTGATCCACAGCGTCCGGCGCAGCGACCACCCGCGGGCCTTGCCGAGGACCACGAACGGCAACGTGTGGTCGATGCCGATCAGCGTGTGGACGAAGCCGATGCCAATGGCGGCCGCAACCAGGACCCAGACTGCGTCCATTCCTATTCGACCGTCACCCAGATCGGCGACGACCAGGCGATCTCCTTGTTCTTCTGGATCACCCGCACATAGTAGTAATGCTCGCCGGGCGCAACGTCGCTGTCGACGAAGGTCAGTTCGACCTCCTGTTCGAGGTTCTGGCGGTTGTAGAGGAAGGTCTGGTCGCGGATGATGTCGATCTGCTCGATGCGGGCGGTGCCGATCACCTTGACGACCAGCTCGAAGCGGCCCGAAACCTCGGCTATGTCGCCCTGCAGGTACTCCCGGCCGTTCGCGCGCATCCGGTAGTCGAGGATGATGTTGTCCGTCGCGGCGTAGGAGTGCCGCTTCCTCATCGCGTCGAGGAGACCTTCGGCGGAGAAGTCCTCGGCGATCGTGGCGGCGTAGGAGATGTGGGTCGAGATGTGGTCCGAGGCGGCCTGCACGCCGAGCTTGTAGCCCTTGGCCCAGGCGTTCCAGACGAAACCGGCGGGCTGGAAGCCGCCCTGCTGGCCGATCGGTTTCTCGCGCGTGGCGGCTCGGGGAGCCCCTTCGTACTCGGCTGACGTGCGGTCGCCCTGGTAGATCTCGACCAGCGGTTCGACCTCGGGGTCGTTGTCGCGCCAGTCGGTGCCCATGCCGGTGGCCGAGGTGTGGGGGATCGAGATCGCGTCGTGCTCCCGGAGATACGCGAACAGCCGCGCGGCGCCTTCCTCGCTCCGTGACTCTGCCTCGCTGATCGGCAGCGTCGGCATGCCGCGCCTGGCCGAGAGGATGTTCCGGTGGCCGCCCGGGTAGCTGATGCTGCGCTCGTAGGTGTAGACGGGCACGAAGCTCCCCGGCAGGCGGAAGATGTCGGCGATCTGGGGATGGAGCCAGTTGACGTACTCGATGTCCTGGCCGCCCCGGTTGTTGTGCTCGCTGACGCCGAGGAAGTCGAGCTCGGCGGCGTCGAGGGCGTAGCGGTAGGCCTCCATCAGCGAGCCGTCGTTCAGGCCATCGTGCGAGAACTCGGTGTGGCGGTGGGTGTCGCCTCGGTAGATGCGGTAGGTGCGGCCCTCCGACTCGATCGTGTAGGCCCGGATGCGCGCGACGTCTTCGGCCTCGTTGGGATGCACCGGGTACGTCGTGTACGCGCGCGTCTCAGGGTCGACGAGTCGCGGCGGCGTGGCTTCGCCGGTCAGTGCGGGTAGCTTCGCCGCGTTGATCGAGGAGTGCTCGAAGAGGTACTCCTCCGAGTTCCGGTTGTCCGTCGGCCAGGCCGCGAACAGATTGCCCCGGTCGTCGGAGGCCAGTCCCCAGCGCACGTCCTGGCGGCCGCGGCTGAAAGGCAGGTGAAGCGGCCGGGTCCATTCACCGCCGACGTAGGCCGTGCCGAAGATCTGCCAGGCGGCCCGGTGGGCCGGCGTGAAGTCCGGCGTGTCGCGGGCCCGGATCGTGCGGTGGCGGAAGAACAGCCACATCCGGCCGTCGACGTCGGCTTGGAGCACGGGCAGGTCGTTGAAGCCCGGGATGTACTCGGGGAGTTCGCGTTCGAGCAGCTCGTTCACGTCGGCTTCGGGCACCCGCCAGCGAAGGCCGTCCAACACCGCTACCGCGAGAGTGCGCCACTCGTAGAGGCGCGTCGCTTCCTTGTAGATCTCGAAGCCCGAGTCCTTGCCCCACTGGAAGCCGCTCTCGTTCC
>JAPOXA010000045.1 GCA_026707325.1 Acidobacteriota bacterium
GGCCGCACGGTGGGCGCCGGCACCGTCACCGACATCGCCGAGTAGTCGGTACCGGGTGCGTCAGGCGATCGAGGAAGGTTGGGATTCGAGGGAACGATGAACGAGAAGATTCGCATCCGGCTCAAGGCCTTCGACTACCGGATCCTGGACACGTCGACGCACGAGATCGTCGATACGGCCCGGCGCAGCGGCGCCCGCGTCGTCGGTCCGATTCCGCTGCCGACTCACATCGCCCGCTACACGGTGAACCGTTCCCCGCACGTGGACAAGAAGTCCCGGGAGCAGTTCGAGATCCGCACCCACAAGCGGTTGCTCGACATCTTCGAGCCCACCAGTCAGACCGTCGACGCGCTGATGAAGCTGGAGCTTCCCGCCGGCGTCGATGTCGAGATCAAGGCGTTCGGTGCCTGAGGCGCCCGAGGAGACTGAGGAGAACGGGCGGTGAGCGCTAACAACAGCCAGACGAAGGGACTGCTGGGTCGCAAGATCGGCATGACGCAGATCTACACCGAAGACGGGGCCGCGGTGCCGGTGACGGTACTCGAGGTCGGTCCCTGCCGGGTCGTGCAGCGCAAGACGGAAGCGTCGGACGGGTACGAGGCGGTACAGATCGGCCTGGTCGAGAGCCGGCCGCCCAGACGGGTCACGGAACCGCGGCGGGGTCACTTCAAGAAGGCCGGAGTCGATCCGATGCGCCATCTGGCCGAGGTGCGGGTCGACGCGACCGACGAGTCGCAGCCGGGCGACGAGATCGAGGTTTCGATCTTCGAAGTCGGTTCCCGGGTCGACGTGATCGGAACGGGCAAGGGCAAGGGTTTCCAGGGCGTCATGCGCCGGCACGGCTTCGGCGGCGGCCGCGCCACCCACGGCTCGATGTTCCATCGCGCCCCCGGCTCGGTCGGGCAGTCCGCCAGTCCCTCGCGCGTGTTCCCCGGCATGCGGTTTCCCGGCCGGATGGGCGGCAAGCGGGTGACGACGAAGAAACTCGTGGTGGTCAAGGTGGATGCCGAGAACCGCCTCCTCTATCTGCGCGGCGCGGTTCCGGGCGCCCGCAGCGGTGTGGTCATGGTGCGGAGTTCAGTCTGATGCCGGAGATCGCGGTCAAGAGTCTCGACAACAGGGCCGTCGGCAAGGTCGACTTGCCGGAGGAGGTCTTCTCCTACCCGTACAAGGAGCACCTGATCCACCTGGCGGTGGTCGCCCTGCGGGCCGCGCAGCGCGCGGGCACCCACAAGGTCAAGGGCAGGCACGAAGTCCGGGGCTCCGGGGTCAAGCCGTATCGCCAGAAGGGAACGGGTCGTTCCCGCGCCGGCAGCCGCCGTTCACCGCTCCGTCGTGGCGGTGGAGTCGTGCATGGCCCCCATCCCCGCAGCCACCGCAACAAGCTGTCCCGGAACGAGAAGCGGAACGCCCTCAAGTCGGCGCTGTCGAGGAAGCTCCTCGAGGAGAGGATCATGGTGATCGACTCGCTCGAGCTCGAAAGCCACAAGACGGGCGCCTTCGCGGCCCGTCTGCAGGACCTCGGCGTCGACGGCAAGGCGCTGATCGTCGACGACCACGGCAACCGCAACCTGATGCTGGCCTCGCGCAACCATCCGCAGGTCAAGGCGGTCGATGCGTTGGGCGTCAACGTGTACGACGTCGTCGACCGGGGCTACGTGCTCTTCAGCGAGAGCGCGATCGGCCGCCTTTCCGCCGTGCTGCAACGGCGAGGACAACGGAACGGGAGCGAGTCATGCCCCAGCGGGAGTGAGGAATGAGAGTGCAGGACGTGCTGCGGCGGCCGCTGATCACCGAGAAGTCGACCGAGCTGCGGGATGGGAGCAACATCATCGCCTTCGTGGTCGACTCCCGGGCGAACAAGATCGAGGTGCGGAAGGCGGTCGAGACCCAGTTCGCCGGCGTCAAGGTGGCTGAGGTCCGGATCGCGAACGTGCACGGCAAGGTCCGTCGTCGCGGCCGGTTCGTGGGTCGAACCCCCGACTGGAAGAAGGCATACGTACGGCTGGCCGAGGGCCAGATCGATCTCTTCGACAACGTGTAGCGAGAGCCAGAGAGTCCAGGACATGGCGATCAAGAAACTGAAACCGACGAATCCGGCCAGCCGCTTCCAGGAGTACGCGCGGCGGGAAGAGGTGACGACCGACAAACCGCACAAGCCCCTGGTCGAGGGCAAGAAGCGGATCAGCGGCCGGAACAACAAGGGCTGGCAGACGATCTGGTTCCGGGGCGGCGGCCACAAGCGGCGCTACCGGAGGATCGACTTCCGCCGCGACAAGGTCGGCGTACCGGCGAAGGTGGCAAGCATCGAGTACGACCCGAACCGCAGTGCGTTGATCGCCCTCCTGCACTACGCGGACGGCGAGAAGCGCTACATCCTGCATCCCCAGGGGCTCAAGGTCGGGGCGACCGTGCAGTCCGGAGAGGGATCGGAGATCGATGTCGGCAACTGCCTGCCGATCCGTTTCATCCCGCTCGGCACGGTCATCCACAACATCGAACTGAAGATCGGCGCCGGCGGCCAGATGGTGCGCAGCGCCGGCGCCGGCGCGCAGTTGATGGCGAAGGAGGGCGCCTACGCTCAGGTCCGGCTTCCTTCGGGAGAAGTGCGGCGGGTCCACATCGACTGTTCGGCCACGATCGGCCAGGTCGGCAACTCGGAGCACTCGAACATTTCGCTCGGCAAGGCGGGCCGGAATCGCTGGCGGGGTCGGCGGCCGCACAACCGCGGCGTGTCGATGAACCCGGTCGACCACCCGATGGGCGGCGGCGAGGGCAAGGCTTCGGGGGGCCGGCATCCGACGACGCCCTGGGGCAAGCCGACGAAGGGCTACAAGACGCGGAGCAACAAGCGCACGACCGGGATGATCGTCCGGCGGCGGGGACGCCGCAAGTAGGTCGGCGGCAGCACGGGAGAAGAGGACAGCATGGCACGTTCACTCAGGAAGGGTTTCTTCATCGACAACCACCTGTACGACAAGGTGGCGGCGATGAACGCGACCGGCGATCGCCGGGTCATCAAGACCTGGTCGCGCCGGTCGACGATCATCCCCGACATGGTGGGGCACACGGTTGCCGTTCACAACGGCATGAAGTTCATCCCGGTCTTCGTCAGCGAGAACATGGTCGGCCACAAGCTCGGAGAGTTCGCTCAGACGCGTACCTTCAGGGGTCATGCGGGCGGCCGGCGGGAACGCAGGGCGCGTCCCCGCTAGTCCGGGCCGAGATCACGGTAGACGGCAGTATCCCCCAAAGAGAGAACGATGGAAGCAATAGCCCGACTCAAGTACCTGCAGGCGTCACCGCAGAAGGTGCGCCTGGTCGCGGACCTGATCCGCGGTCGCGATGTGGAAGAGGCGTCGACCCTGCTGCAACTGAGTACCAAGTCGGCGGCGCGGCCGGTCTACAAGCTGTTGCGGTCGGCCGTCGCCAACGCCGAGAACCGGGATCCGGGAGTCGATGTCGGCGGTCTCTACGTCAAGGAGATCTTCGTCGACGGCGGGCCGACTCTCAAGCGGCTGCGCCCGCAGCCGATGGGCCGCGCCTTCCGCATCCTCAAGCGGCAGAGCCACGTCACGATCAAGATCGATTCCCGCGGCGGGAACGCCTAAGAGGCAGAGCCAAGTCAGGAGCGTTCATGGGTCAGAAGACACATCCCTACGGTTTTCGCCTGGTCTACAACCAGGGTTGGCATTCGCGCTGGTACGCCGAGCGCGACTACGCCGGCACCCTGAAGTCGGATATCGAGCTGCGGACCGGACTGAAGAAACGGCTCATGCACGCCGGCGTCAGCCAGATCGACATCGAACGCGCCGCGGACAAGCTGCGTGTGACGATCTACACCTCGCGTCCGGGCATCATCATCGGCCGCAAGGGTGCCGAGGTGGACAAGCTGCGCGACGATCTGAGCCGGCAGATGGGGCAGGAAGTCCACATCAACATCCAGGAGATTCAGCGCCCGGAGCTCGACGCTCAACTCGTGGCCGAGGCGATCGCCGGCCAGCTCCTGCGCCGGATCGCCTTCCGGCGGGCGATGAAGAAGGCGATGGAGTCGGCGTTTCGGTTCGGCGCCAAGGGCGTCAAGATCATGGTGTCGGGCCGGCTCGGCGGCAACGAGATTGCCCGAACCGAGTGGTACCAGGAAGGGCGTCTGCCGCTGCACACGCTGAAGGCGGATATCGACTACGGAATCGCGGAGTCGTTCACGACCTACGGCGTGATCGGAGTCAAGGTCTGGGTCTACCGGGGCGACCTGTCGCGGGAGCGGGGCCGCCGGACGGCGGCCTGAGGGTCGAGCACCGGGATTCGAAGGAGTAACGAGCGATGTTGATGCCGAAGAAGGTCAAGTTCCGCAAGCACCACCGCGGCCGTCGCCGCGGTCTGGCCAAGGGCGGCAACGTGGTGTCCTTCGGCGAGTACGGGTTGCAGGCGCAGGAGGCCGGCTGGGTCACCGCGCGACAGATCGAGGCCGCCCGAATCGCCATCACCCGTCACATCAAGCGGTCGGGAAAGGTCTGGATCCGGGTCTTCCCGGACAAGCCGATCACCAAGAAGCCGTTGGAGACGAGAATGGGCAAGGGCAAGGGCAACCCCGAGGAGTGGGTTGCGGTCGTACGGCCCGCCCGGATCCTCTACGAGCTCGAGGGCGTGTCGCCGGAACTCGCCAGGTCGGCGATGCGGCTCGCTTCCCACAAGCTGGGAATCAAGACCAGGTTCGTTGCGCGCCACGGCGTGCAGATCTGAGGGTGGCGAGGCGATGAAGGCAAGCGAACTCAGGGACCTGACGCAGGAGGAACTGCGCCAGAAGGAGGAGGAACTGGCCGATCAGCTGTTTGCCTTGCGGCTGCAGAAATCGATCGGACAGCTCGAGAAGCCAAGCAGGATCAGGAATGCCCGGGTTGAACTGGCGCGGGTTCTGACCGTTCTGCGTGAGAAGGCGAAGTGAATGACATGAACGCTGAACAGCAAGCACAGAAACCCCAGGCTCCAGAGGGCGGCCGCCGACAGGTCCGGGTCGGCAAGGTCGTGAGCGCGAAGATGGACAAGACGGTCGTGGTTGCGGTCGAGAAGACGGTCATGCACAGGCTCTACCACCGGCTGATGAAGAAGTCGTCCCGGTTCGTGGCCCACGATGAAGCGAACGACTGCCGCGAGGGAGACGTCGTGTCCCTCGTCTCGACCCGACCGCTCTCGCGCCGGAAGCGCTGGCGCGTGCAGCGGGTCGTCAAGCGGGCGGAAGGGTAGACGAGGCCATGATCCAGATGGGTACAATGCTCGATGTCGCCGACAACTCGGGGGCGAAGCGCATCTCGTGCATTCAGCTCCGGGGCGGTTCCTCGGGCCAGTACGGCGCGCTGGGCGACGTGATCACCGCCTCGGTCAAGGAGGCGACGCCGGAAGGCACGGTCAAGAAGGGTCAGGTCGTCCGCGCGGTCATCGTGCGCACCCGCAAGGAGCGGCGCCGCCGCGACGGCAGCTACATCCGCTTCGACAACAACGCCGCGGTTCTGATCAACGAGGCGCGCGAGCCGATCGGCACTCGTGTCTTCGGACCGGTCGCCCGGGAGTTGCGGGAGCGGCGCTTCATGCGGATCGTCTCGCTGGCGCCGGAGGTGATCTGACGTGCGCAGACTGAAGATCAAGAAGGGCGACGAGGTCCTCGTCATCGCTGGCCGCAACCGCGGAACGCGCAGCCGGGTGCTGCGCGTGCTCCCCGGTTCCGAACGGGTCATCGTCGAGCGAGTGAACATGGTCAAGAAGCACGAGCGGCCGAACCCGCAGCGCCAGGTCCAGGGCGGCATCCTGGAGCGGGAGGCGCCGATTCACATCTCCAATCTCATGGTGATCTGCCCGGACACGGACAAGCCGACCCGGGTGGGCCGGCGTCGCCTCGAGGATGGCAAGCTGACCCGGTACGCCAAGGTCAGCGGCGCGGTGCTGAGCTGATGGTTCCCCGGCTCAAGACCCTGTACCAGGAGGAGGTCACGAAGAGCCTCCAGCAGGAGTTCGGCATCGCCAACCCGATGGCGGTGCCGCGGCTGGAGAAGATCGTCCTCAACATGGGCATCGGCGAAGCGATCCAGAACATCAAGGTGCTGGAGAACGCCGTGCCCGAGCTGGCCCTGATCGCCGGGCAGCAGCCCGTGATCACCCGTGCCCGGAAGTCCATCGCCGCATTCAAGCTGCGTGAGGGGATGCCGATCGGCTGCCGCGTCACCCTGCGGCGCGACCGGATGTGGTACTTCCTCGACCGGTTGATCACCGTTGCGCTGCCGCGGGTGCGCGACTTCCGGGGCATTTCGGACCGGAGCTTCGATGGCCGGGGCAGCTACACGCTGGGCATTCGCGATCACCTCATCTTCCCCGAGGTCGACTACTCCAGGAGCGACGGCTCCAAGGGAGTCAACGTGACGCTCGTGACGTCGGCGAACTCGGACGCCCAGGCGCTGCATCTCCTGCGGGGCCTGGGAATGCCCTTCGCGAGCTGAACATCCGCTACCAGGAAACAAAGGCAACTCGAGGAATTCAAGGACGGATCCGATGACCGTAACCGACCCCATCGCGGACCTTCTGACGACGATCCGCAACGCTCTGATCGTCAAGCACGATCGCACCGAGGCGCCCGCCTCGAAGCTGAAGATCGCGTTGTGCCGGGTACTGCGCGACCAGGGCTACATCAGTGACTACGAGGTGTTCGACTCGCCTCCCGGCCGGACGCTGCGGATCTTCCTTGCCTACGACAAGGAGGGCGTGCCGGCGATCACGAGGCTGCGCAAGATCAGCAAGCCGGGACGCCGCATCTACCGTGCGGCCGACGATCTGAAGCCGGTGCTCAACGGCTTGGGGGTCGCGGTCCTTTCGACCTCGCAGGGCCTTCTGACCGACGCCCAGGCGCGCCGGCAGCGGGTCGGCGGCGAGGTTCTGTGCGAGGTGTACTAGAAGATGTCGCGTGTAGGAAAGGCGCCGATTTCGCTACCGGAGAAGACGACGGTCGCGGTCAACGACGGTACGGTGACGATCGAAGGGCCGCGGGGCAGGCTGCAGCAGCCTCTTCAGCCCGGTATCGAGGTGCGGGTGGACGACGGCGTGGTGACGCTGCACCGCTCCGGCTCGACCGGCGAGGAGCGGGCCCGGCACGGTCTGGCGCGGGCACTCCTGGCCAATGCCGTGGTTGGCGTCACGGAGGGCTTCCGGCGCGAGCTCGAGATCGTTGGCGTGGGCTATCGGGGAGAGGTCAAGGGCCGCGAGGTTCATCTTGCGCTCGGATACTCCCACCCCGTGGTCTACCCGGTGCCGGAGGGCGTGGACGTCTCGATCGACGAGAGAGCGAATCGCATCGCCGTTTCCGGCAACGACAAGCAGCAGGTGGGGCAGGTCGCCGCCGACCTGCGCAGCCTGCGCAAGCCCGACGCGTACAAGGGCAAGGGCATCCGCTACCGCGACGAGGAAATCCGGCTCAAGGTCGGCAAGGCGGCTGCGACCGCATAGGACGGGTTCGGAACAGGGAAGACAAGGCATGAGTGACCTGCGCAGAAAGAGAACGCTCGACCGCGGCCGCCGGAGGCAGCGGGCGCGATACCGCGTCCGCAAGAAGCTGCGCGGTTCACAGGAACGGCCTCGCCTTGCCGTTCACAAGAGCCGGCGCCACATCTATGCCCAGTTGATCGACGACCGGTCCGGAAACACGTTGGCCTTCGCGAGTTCGCTCGAGTCGGATCTCCAGGGATCGCTCGAGGGTTCAACGGGAAGCTGCAAGGCGGCGCAGGCCGTGGGTCAGGCCCTGGCCGAGCGCGCGAAGGAAAAGGGCTTCCGTGCGGTCATCTTCGACCGCGGCGGATTCCTCTATCACGGCAGGATCCAGGCGCTTGCGGACAGCGCGCGCGAGGGAGGACTCGAGTTCTGATGAACCGGAGCCGGCAGGGAAGCAAAGGAGTCAACATTGGCCAGGGACACGAACAGTGGCTAGAGACATAGATCTCGACAGCGAGTTCTTCGAGCAGGTTGTCGACATCAACCGCGTGACGAAGGTCGTCAAGGGCGGCAAGAACTTCTCGTTCACCGCCCTGGTCGTCATCGGCGATGGCAACGGCCGGGTCGGCTACGGCTCGGGCAAGGCGAAGGAGGTTCCGGCCGCCATCCGGAAGGGAATCCAGATCGCCAAGCGCAACCTGGTGCAGGTGCCGCTTGCCGGAACCACGATCCCGCACGAAACGGTGGGGGTGTTCGGCGCCGGCCGCGTGATGCTGAAGCCGGCTTCGGAGGGAACCGGCGTGATCGCCGGCGGAGCGGTGCGCGCCGTGGTCGAAGGCGCCGGCATCCAGGACATCCTGACCAAGTCGCTGGGCACGACGAACCCGCAGAACGTGGTCAAGGCGACCTTCGCCGGGCTCATGTCCCTCCGCAACGAGAAGCAGGTTCGGACATTGCGGGGACTGGAGTCGCTCGACGGCCTGGCGGGCGGTTCGCCGAATGGAGGCAGTTCGACAAACGGAGATCGGGGAGGTGCCGAAAGTGGCAGGCAAGACGATACGGATTCAGCAGGTGCGGAGCGCGATCGGGAGGCCGAGGCCGCAACGTGAGGTGCTGCGCAGCCTGGGTCTGAGGCGTATCCGTCACGTCGTGGAACGCGAGGACACCCAGGCAGTGCGTGGCATGGTGCGGAAGATCCCCCATCTCGTCCAGATCCTGGAGGACTGACATGAAGCTGCACGATCTCAAACCGGCGAAGGCCAGCCGCCGCCCGCGGAAGCGGATCGGCCGTGGTCCGGGTTCGGGCACGGGAAAGACCGCCGGGCGCGGCCACAAGGGCCAGCGCTCCCGGGCGGGCTTCTCGAGGCGGGCGGGCTTCGAAGGCGGTCAGATGCCTCTGGTTCGCCGGGTGCCGAAGCGCGGGTTCACGAACATCTTCCGCACCGAGTACACGGTGATCAACGTCGGCGACCTCGATGGTCTCGGCGAGACGATCGACGTTGAACTCCTCGTCTCCCGCGGGCGGGTACGCCGCGGCATGAAGCTCAAGGTCCTCGGCGACGGCGACGCGCCGTCCGGGATGACGGTGCGCGCCCACCGCTTCAGTGCCTCCGCGCGCGCCAAGATCGAGGCCGCGGGCGGCGTTTGTGAAGTGATCGGCTGACGGAGTAGCTCGTGGGCGTCGAGAGTTTCCGCAACATCTTCGCGATTCCGGATCTCCGGAATCGGGTGTTGTTCATGCTGGGCCTGCTAGCGGTCTACCGCATCGGCTGCATCATTCCGACTCCGGGCATCGACCCCCTGGCCCTGAGCGAGTTCATGGAGCAGATGCAGGGCACGGTGCTGGGTTTCGTCAACACCTTCACGGGCGGCAGCCTGGGCCGTGTGGCGCTCTTCGCCCTCGGCATCATGCCCTACATCTCGGCGTCCATCATCCTGCAACTGTTGACCGTGGTCGTGCCCTATCTCGAGAAGCTCTCCAAGGAGGGCGAGATGGGCCGGCGCAAGATCACCCAGTACACCCGTTACGGGACCGTGGTCATCTCGATCATCCAGGGGACGACGATCGCGTTCTTCCTCGAGAACCTGACCTCGCCGGGAGGCGCGAACCTCGTCCTCAATCCGGGCCTCGGGTTCAAGTTCGTCACCGTGCTCTCGCTGACGACGGGCTGCGCCTTCGTGATGTGGCTGGGCGAGCAGATCAGCGAACGGGGGATCGGGAACGGCATCTCGCTCATCATCTTCGCCGGCATCGTCGTCGGTCTGCCGGGTGCCGTGCTGGGCCTCTTCGGCCAACTCCAGAGCGGCGCGATGTCCCTGCTCAAGATCCTGTTGCTGTCGGTCTTCATGCTCGTCGTCGTGGCCTTCATCGTCTACATGGAGAGAGCGCAGCGGCGGATCCCCGTGCAGTACGCCAAGCGGATCGTCGGCCGCAGGCAGTACGGCGGACAGAGCACCTACCTTCCGCTGCGCGTGAACACGGGCGGCGTGATTCCGGTCATCTTCGCGAGTTCCGTGGTCACCGTGCCGGCAACGGTCGCCGGGATGATCCAGTACGAGCCGATCCAGCGGATCTCGACCGCGATGCAATGGGGACAGCCGGTCTACTACCTGCTCTACGTGGCGGCGATCATCTTCTTCTCGTACTTCTACGTTTCGATCATCTTCAACCCGAACGACCTTGCCGAGAACATGCGCAAGTACGGCGGGTTCATTCCCGGCATCCGCTCCGGAAGGCGGACCTCGGAGTACATCGACCGGGTGCTCACCCGCCTGACCCTGGTCGGTTCCCTCTACCTGTCGGGCGTGTCCGTGCTGCCCGAGTTCATGATCGCGGGCTTCAAGGTGGGGGGCATTCCCTTCGTCGGCTCGACCCTGGACAACTACGCGCCGCTCTGGCTCACCGAAGGCATGGGGATCAACTTCTACTTCGGCGGCACGTCGCTCCTGATCGTCGTCAGCGTCGCGATGGACACGCTCCAGCAGATCGAGAGCCAGCTCGTGATGCGCAACTACGAAGGCTTCATGAAGCGGGGCCGGATCAAGGGACGCCGTGGCTGATTCCATGCGCATCGTGCTGCTCGGGGCTCCGGGCTGCGGCAAGGGCACGCAGGCGGCGCGCCTTGCAGCGACGCTCGGCATTCCCGCCATCTCGACGGGCGACATGTTGCGCGCGGCGGTCGCCGCCGGCAGCGAACTCGGTCGACGGGTCGAAGGCGTGATGGCCTCGGGCGCGCTGGTCGACGACGATCTCATGGCCGAAGTGGTGCGGGACCGGCTGAGCCAGCCGGATGCGGCCGCGGGCTTCCTGCTCGACGGCTATCCGCGCACCGCGCCGCAGGCCGGAACGCTCGAGGAGATTCTCAACGGGAGCCGGATCGATCATGTCGTGACGATCGATGTACCGGACGGGGAACTGGTCCAGCGCATCGTTCTTCGCGGCCGCGGTGCGGACGACCGGGAGGACGTTGTGCGTGAGCGGCTGGAGGTCTACGCGGTGCAGACCGAGCCCCTGATCGCTCACTACGAGGGCCTGGGGCTGCTGCGCCGGGTCAACGGCAACGTCCCGATCGAAGAGGTGACGGCGGCGATCGAGGCATCGCTGGCCGGGACGGGGCGGGCCTGACGGAAGTAGAATGGGGAGTTGGTGAAGGAAGAAGGGAACGCTGGTGTGAAAAAGGAAGAGGCGATCGAGGTCGAGGCCACGGTAGTGGAGACGCTGCCGAACGCGGTCTTCAAGGTCGAGCTGGACAACAAGCATCAGGCCCTGGCCCATATCTCGGGCAAGATGCGCAAGCACTTCATCCGCATTCTTCCGGGAGACCGCGTGCTGGTCGAACTCTCTCCCTACGATCCAGGTCGAGGCCGGATCGTTTACAGGTTGAGAACCTGACGGCCGGGTCGGTAGCCAAAGGAGGTTCATCATGAAGGTGCGAGCGTCAGTCAAGAGGATGTGCGTCAAGTGCAAGGTCGTCAGGCGGCGTGGTGTCGTTCGCGTCATCTGTGAGAACCCCAAGCACAAGCAGCGGCAGGGCTGAAGAGGACGAGGAGAGTTCGCTATGGCGAGAATCGCGGGAATCGATCTACCGCAGAACAAGCAGGTCGGCATCGGCCTGACCTACATCTACGGAATCGGGCGCTCTCGGGCTCAGGTGCTCCTGAACGAGGCCGGCGTCGAAGCGACGGTCAAGGTCAAGGATCTGACCGAGGACGAGACCGGGCGCATTCGTCAGGTTGTCCAGGACGCCGGAGCGGTCGAGGGCGACCTGCGCAAGGAAGTCACCCAGAGCATCAAGCGGTTGATGGAGATCGGCAGCTACCGAGGGGTCAGGCACCGCAAGAGCCTGCCCGTGCGAGGCCAGCGTACGCACACCAACGCGCGTACCCGCAAGGGACCGCGGCGGGCAACCGTCGCGGGCAAGAGGAAGGCCACGAAGTAAGGGGAAGGGGACAAGAACTGATGGCAAAGGCGAGGAAGGAGAAGCGCGTCGTGCCCCACGCGGTGGCGCATGTCAACGCGACCTTCAACAACACCCTGGTTTGCATCACGGATCCGGATGGCAACGTCCTGACCTGGTCATCGTCGGGCCGCAACGGCTTCAAGGGATCGCGCAAGGGAACGCCCTTCGCGGCTCAGGTGGCGGCCCAGGCGGTCGGCTACCAGGCAAAGGACATGGGCGTGCGGACGGTCGATGTGCTGGTCAAAGGGCCGGGCGGCGGTAGGGAGTCCGCGGTCCGGGCGCTGCAGGCGACCGGCATCAGCATCCGGTCGATCCGTGACGTCACTCCGATTCCGCACAACGGCTGCCGTCCCCGCAAGCGGCGCCGGGTCTGAACCCGGTTCCGCCCCCGCATTGCTAGCGAGAAATCAACGTTTCCAACCTGGAACGCAATCGAGATAGGTAGGAGTGAACATGCTCTGGAAGGGATTCCAACGCCCCAAGCGCGTCGAAATCGACACTGAGACCCTGACCGACAGCTACGGGAGGTTCTCGGCCCAGCCGTTCGAACGCGGTTTCGGCGCGACGGTCGGCAACGCGTTGCGCCGCAGTCTGCTGTCAGCGATCGAAGGCGCCGCGATCACGGCGGTGCGCATCGATGGCGCGCTGCACGAGTTCTCGTCGCTCGAGGGGGTCGTCGAAGACGTCACCGACATCATCCTCAACCTGAAACAGGTGCCGCTGCGGTCTCTCGACGGTGCGACCAGCGTGATCTCCCTCGATGTGACCGGTCCGCGAGAGGTCGCCGCCGGCGACTTCGACACGGATGCCAGCGTCGAGATCCGGGACGCGGCCAGCAAGGTGGCCACGCTCAACGAGCGGGGCCGTCTCCGTCTCGAGGCGCAGGTCAGGAACGGCCGCGGCTACGTCAGCGCGGACCGCAACCTCGAACCGTCGATGGGCATCGGCTGGATCCCGCTCGACTCGGTGCACAGCCCGGTGAAGCGCGTGAACTACCGCGTGGAGGCGGCTCGACTCGGTCGTACCACCGACTACGAGCGGCTGATCGTGGAAGTCTGGACCGACGGCACGGTGACGCCTGAAGAGGCGATGTCGCGCGCCGGCACACTGCTGCGCGAGCACCTGACGATCTTCATCAACGCGGAGGAGAGCCTGATCGCGGGCACCGTAGCCGAAGAGGAGATCGACGGCGGCGACCTGGGCGTCCTGCTCCTCAAGGCGATCGACGACCTGAACCTGAGCGTCCGATCGGCGAACTGTCTGCGCAACGCGAACATCAACACGGTCGGCGACCTGGTGGTGCGCAGCGAGAAAGAGATGCTCGAGACGAAGAACTTCGGGCGCAAGTCGCTCGAGGAGATCCAGGAGGTTCTCGACAAGATGGGTTTGTCCTTCGGCATGGAGGTTCCCGAGAACGCGGAGAGCGGAGTGCAGGCCTAGCGGCCCGCTGAACCGTTCCCGAGCTTCCCCGGGAAGGAGCGAAGATGCGTCACGGAGTCGGCTACAAGAAACTCGGCCGGACGACGGCCCACCGCCGGGCCATGTTCCGCAACCAGCTCGCGTCGCTGGTCGAGCACGGCCGCATCCAGACGACCTTGGCCAAGGCCAAGGCGCTGCGGCCGGTCGCCGAGAAGATGATCACCCGCGGCCGAGAGGACACCGTCCACGCCCGCCGCCTCGTCCGCCGCTGGCTACCCAACCGCGACCACGTCAAGAAGCTCTTCGACGAGATCGCCCCCCGCTACGCCGACCGCCCCGGCGGCTACCTCCGCATCACGAAGCTCGGCCCCCGCAAGGGCGACGCCGCCGAGCTCGCCGTCATCGAGTTCGTCGACACCGACGAGTAGCCGCCGCGCAGCGCCGGAGTGCCGGCGTGGCGCGACGTCGTCGGTGGCACCTGCCAGCCGCGGGCCGAAGGAGGGGTCCCTCCGGACGCTCGCACTCACTGGGTGAAGGGGGCGGGAGTGCTCGCTTCGGTCGGCTGCGTTTCACGTCGGCGGCGGTTTCGGGCACGGCGTTGGGAGTCACTTGCCTCCAGCCCGCAGGGACCCCCTCCTTCGGCCCGCGGCTGGCTGGACGTCGTCCGACAGCGCGACGTCCCAGCAATCCGAGTGCCGGTGCGCCGGCTTTCTGGCCGGCATGTCGTCGCGGCGTGGCGATCAGGCCGAGTTCGTGGGACCGGACCGCGGTACCCGCTGACTTGACGTCCAGGAGGCCCGTGAGCGATTCAAGTGGCGGTACGTTCGGCGCAGCGGGCGCGTAGCTCGGACAGTCGCAGGGGTCCTTCCGGTGTTTCCACTGCCCAGAAGGACCAACCGTTCGTCTCCTTGCCTTTCCGGACCGCTTTGCCGGCGGCCGAAGGTGTTGTAGGCCCTTCCCTCAAGCTCGATTCTGCCGTCGCGAAGCACCGTCGCCGTCGCCGGCCACGATGGACTCACGGACACGAGGGTCGTGCCTGGTGGCGTCAGGTTCTGTTCCAGGAGATCCCGAAACCGGATTCTCGGTGATTGGGGACGGCGCGCCTGGGGCGCCTGCCCTTCTCCGACTATGTCCCGGTCCTTCTCGCTCAGGTGCCCGAGATCGCAGCCGATCGCTCGCAGCACGGCGGCCACTACCCCCACGACGGTCCTAAGCGGCGAGCTACTGCCAGAAGTTGTGGATCCGATGATGTAGATCAGGCGGCGTATCCTCC
>JAPOXA010000091.1 GCA_026707325.1 Acidobacteriota bacterium
AGCGCCGCGACCACGCCCGACTCCATGTCCACCGCCTGCTCCAGCTTGTGTGCCAAACGGGTACGGCCGTCCTTCATCTTCGTGACCCGCGCCTCCGGGTCGCCTGGATGCACCCACTCGTCGTTCGACCCCTTCCCCGGCCGCTTCCGGTCGAGTGGCGCCATCTCCGCGCGCGTCGGCGCTGCGACGCCTGACTCCTTCGCCAGCTCCTTCAGGTACTCCCGGTAGCCCGTGCCGTCGTCCCGACGGACGATCGACCGCATCGCCGCGTTGGCGTCCAACGTCGTCGAATCCACGCCCAGAGTCTTGCCGCGCAGCAAACCGTGGTCCCGCACCAGCCACAGCACCCAGGTGAACACCTCCTCGTGCACCGCCAGACTCAGACGCCGGCGAGTCCGCGACAAGCTCGAATGATCCGGCGGATTCTCACCAAGACCGTAGCCCAGAAAACCCCGCAACGAGATCGAATCGGCGCAGCGCCAGGCGATCCCGCGGTCCGAGTCGATGCCCTCCAGGTACCCCACCATCAACATCCGGAAGTACACACCCGGAGCCACCCTCGGACGGCCCTGAGTCTCAGCGTAGAACCCGCCGCACAACTCCTCGACGAAGTCGTCGAATCCGTTGCCCTCGAGAAGACGGTTCAGCGCCTCGTAGAACGGGTTGCCGGACGAACGGATCTCGCTCGTCGCCACGAAGAGATCGTCCTGACGCCGACGCGGACGTCTGCCAAGTGCCATCTACTACTCCTCCTTCATGCCTCGACCCGACTCGCCCTAAACTAACCCCGCACCGGGACTTTTGCCACGGGCTGCTAGAGCACGAGAGCGTTGCGTAGGAGCTGGTCGTTCCTGTGATTGCCAGCAGTCTAGGGCGGCGAAGATAGCACGGCGAGACCGCAGTCAAGCGCTCCAGTGACGGCCACCCCAGAGATTCGGTGAGGGGGCTTCGTCTCCGAGCGAGTCCCCAGCCTCTGTGCAACACTTTGTGCCATGCCGACCCTGTCGGAGGAGGAGCGCTGGTGACGGATCTCCTGTCGCCGCAGGAGCGGAGCGCGCTTATGAGCCGCATCCGTGGTTCGGACACCAAGCCAGAAATGGCGGTGCGGCGGGCGCTGCACGCAAGGGGTTATCGGTTCCGCACTCATGTCCGTGGTCTTCCTGGAACGCCGGATATCGTGTTCTCTCGGCGGCGGGCCGCGGTCTTCGTCCATGGCTGTTTTTGGCACCGGCACGGTTGCAATCGAACCTCCGTGCCGAAGACCCGACAGGACTTCTGGAGAGAGAAGTTCGCCGCCAACGTTGAGAGGGACAAGCGAGTTCAGGCTCTGCTCGTGCGTAGCGGGTGGCGAGTGTTTGTGGCCTGGGAGTGTGAAGTCGAGAACGACGACGTTCTCTTCGATCGTCTCTTCGACTTCCTTGGCCCTCCCCGCTTCGCTTAGGGTCATGCTCGCCAGCATCGGCCTTCGGTCCGTTGTGAGGTGCTCGGCGGCTACTCGTCGCCGGCCGGTCCGATGGGACTGACTTCGTTCCCGAGAATCTCGTCCGCAGGACGAGCGTCACTCCGTTTGGTGTCACGGCTTGCAAAGCTCCGCGAAGGCACCAAGCCTGGACGCGCCGCACGCGCGAAAGGGTCGAGGGTTCCTCGTCTCCGTGCTCTTGGGCTCTCAAGTCACGTATGGGTGTGGTCTCCGTCTCAGCGGCCCCGATCGAATTCGTCTCGGTCCCGGTCATCCCTGGCGTTCCACCGCAGCTGCATCACCGTCCTCTCGACGCCTGGACGATTGCGTTCATGTCGGCTTCGAGCCGCCCGTACGCGGTCGCCAGCCTCTCGTACTCGCCCACGAGCCGCTGATAGTCGCTCAGCAAAGAGTCGACCCGACCGTTCAACTGCGAGACGGACGCGCTCAACTGCCTGACGGAGGCCGTGTGCTCGGCGTCGAGCCTCTTCAAGGATGCGGCGAGCAAGCGCTCCAGTTCGGTCATCGTCTACTCCATCTCCTCTCTCAGTTCGCCGAGCGTGCGACTCCGCTCTTCGATCTGCTCGTCGAGGTAGAGCATCAACTCGATGTTCTCCTCGATCTGGTTCTGCTGCCACCGCCCCATCGCCCAGAGCCCCGACCAGATGGCCATGAAGACTCCGAACCCGATCAGCGCGGTCCGAAGCCATAGCATCCCGAGCATCCGGGCCGTGCTCCGGTGATCCGCTCGGATAGCGCTCGCGGTTCGCTTCAGCTCGTCTGCGGCATATCGCCTCGAGGTCTCGCCAAGCTCGCGCGCTAGCCTGCTCATCTCCTCCTTCGCGGTATCCGCGATCTGCCGCCGGTACTCTCGAAGCGCCTCCTGGTCCTGCGCCGTCTTCTCGCTCAAGTCGGCCGCGATACTCGGCGGCCTGGAAGTCTTGCTCATAGAGGGTTCCTTTCAGCCGCAGTCGCTGCCCCGTCTCCGGGTGGGCCACGGTCAGGTAGTCCTTGCCCTGGCGCGGCACCTCGTAGCCGGCCTCCTCGAACGCGGCGACCACGCCGGCGCGGTCGTGGACGAGGCCCGCGGCGACCCGCTGGCGGAGGTAGTCGTCGATGGCGTCGCGGTCGGCGGCGTCGGCCGGGAAGCGGCCCGGCCGGGTGGACCGGGCGCGTTCCGGGTCGTCCGGCCGCGCCCAGCCGCGTTCGTGGTTCATCGCCCGCTCCAGCAGGCCGTAGGTCCTCTCCCAGCCCGGAGGAGCGATGTTGTGGCTCTTGCCGGTCTCAAGCTCCACGCGGGCGGCAAGGACGTGCACGTGCGCGCCGCCGTCGTCGTCGCGGTGAAGCACCGCCGACCAGGCGTAGCGGTCCGGCTCGAGACCGGACCAGGACACGTACTCGAACTGGTCGAGCGTCTCCTCGATCTCCCGGTCCGTCGGGTCGTCCTCGGGCGCCCAGGCGATCACGGCGCTGCGGTAGCGGTGCTCGAAGGCCAGGGAGTCGGCGACCTCGGCGACCTGGTGTGGATCGCCGCGCAGCACCGTCACCTCGGCCCGCTCCTTGCCGGCGTGGTCGCGGTCGGCGAGGAGGTAGTCCGCCGCGGCCGCCGCGCTGCCCTGGCCGTGCTTCGCGAACGTGATCAGCACGGGTCTTCCTCATCGCGCGGCGGAAGGTCCGGATCGCGGGTCAGCGTCAGCTCGCGGACCTCGCGATCGAGGGCGACCAGGTGGGCGATCACCTGGGCCGCCTCGGCGGCGCCGCGGTAGCGGTTCGCCCAGCGGGCGATCTGGTTCAGGTTGTTCCCGATGCGGGCAACCTGACGGGTGCGCTCGCGCACAGCCGCGGAGTCCTCCGCGGTCCATGTGCGGGTGCGGCGCATCGCCGCCCGCATCAACTCCGAGAGCGTCGTGCCGGCGCTCTCGGCCTTGGCCCGCCACTCCGCCAGTTCGGCCGCGGTGACGCGGCAGTGCGCGATCGCTGTGCGGTGCGGCGTGGCCATGTCTGGGCGGGGGTTCGAAGGGGGGCCGCAGACCCTCCCTCGCTAGCCCCTCGGGCGGAGTGAGCACAGCGAGCGTAGCACGTGGGGTCTGCTAGCTTCTCGGCTCTGCGGCAGGGTGCGGCGGCTGAGGCTGGGTTGATCGCGCCCCGTCTAGCGTGCGTGCGCGCCAGCGACCAGGCTATCGCGACTAGCTCCGAGCAGGACCGTGGGGTATCTTTCCCGCCATCGGACCAGATGACGTCGATAGCGAGTACCTTATGTCAAGCGCGGACCCTCTGGACCACAGCAGTAGCCCGAGGCCGAGTGGCTTGAAACGATGAAGTCGCGACCCACGGTCGTAGACCTCTTCAGCGGGTGCGGCGGACTCTCCTGGGGCCTAGAGAAGAACGGCTTTCGCATCATCAGCGGCGTGGACAACTGGGATGTCGCCCTCAGGACGTTCCAGGAGAATCACCGTAGCGCCCAAGCTGTCAGTGCTGACCTTGGGACGCTCGACTGTACGGACCTCGCGGAGTTGCTCAAGCTCGGCCCAAGGACGCCCGACGTCGTCGTGGGCGGCCCGCCCTGCCAGGGCTTTTCGTCAGCAGGACAGAGGAGACCCGGCGACGCTCGCAACACCCTCGTTGGTGGATTCGCTCGACTTGTCGCCCATCTCAGCCCGACGGTCTTCGTCTTCGAGAACGTCGAGGGGTTCTTGACTGCGGAGCGCGGGTCGAGAATCCTCGAACTGCTGGATCCCCTAGTCGGAGCGGGCTATCGGATTCATCTTCGCAAGATCAACGCGGCGAACTTCGGGGTCCCGCAGCACCGCAAACGCGTGATCGCGATTGGAGCTCTCGGATCGGATCCCCAGTATCCGGAGCCAACGCACTCAGCCTATGGTGCGCCTGGAGCCCGTTTGGCCGGCTGCCATTTGCCGGCGACTCCGACTCTTGGCGAGGCGTTAGCCAGTCTTCCACCGGCGTCGAGGGCTGCTCCCGGCGAGCCCGAGGATCACTACTCTGCTCCGCTGCAAGGACTGGATCTCGAGAGAGCCAAAGCCCTCAGACCAGGCGAGACTATGAGAGACCTGCCTGAGAAGTACTGGCACGACAGTTACCGCCGCCGGGCATTTCGGCGTGTCAAGGATGGAACCCCAACGGAGAAGAGGGGCGGGGCTCCCGCCGGACTTCGGCGTCTGCGTTTGGACGAACCAGCCAAGGCTGTTACCGGTGCAGCACGGAACGAGTGCATCCATCCCACGGAAGATAGGTGTCTGACTGTCAGGGAGTACGCACGTCTACAGACGTTCCCGGACAACTTCACATTCTTCGGGACTGCCTCCGCGCGAATGCAGTTGATCGGAAACGCGGTGCCGCCACTCCTAGCTACGAAGATCGCTGAGGCTGTCCAAGAGACTCTCCGCAAGCCGACGATCGACGGCGAGCCTGGAGCCCTCCTGAGCTTCGTTCCCACACTCTCCAACGGCCTCAGCCCAACCTTGGACAAGGTCGTGCGCCTCGTGCGGGCACGCTTTCCGGGTCCCTCTCAAAGAAGCTACCAGCCGTCGCTGTGGGTCTGACGCAAGCCCAGAGGGCGATCGTCACTCGGGCGCAGTCCCTTGGCAGCGGTGGTCAGGCTGTTGCCATCAACGACGAAGCGTGCGCCTACCTGGTCGCTGTGATCGTCCAGGATCTCGGTCTACAGACCCGGTTTCCGGAGTTGCCCGAAACGCTGCCGGAGTTCTTCGGCTCGAGCCCGCCGTCGCGATTGGAGCTCCCGGGTGTCCCGTTCCTCGAGATGTTCGAACGTCTCGTGAGCGTGGACGCCAACTCAGACATCTACTTCGCCTGTCTAGCGGCCCTGCACAAGGCCCGTCTGAAGTACGAGCGGATCCTGGAAACGCAACCTGTGCCGACGATTGACCAAGTGGGTCCGCGGGGGTTGTTGCAGTTCGGCGGTATGGATGCGAGCGCCCTGGCCGGCTTCCTGTTGTGGAGAAAGTGGGTCTTCGATATCGACAATCGGGCCGGGCAGGAGACGGGCTACCTCTTCGAGCCCATTATCGCTGCCGCTGTAGGCGGTGTTCCCGTAAGCGCCCGAAGGAGTCCTATCAAACGGCGGAACGCCCCCACTAAAGGACGGCAGGTAGATTGTCTACGCGAGAAGTGGGCGTATGAGATCAAGCTCCGAGTGACCATCGCAGCCTCCGGACAAGGCCGGTGGCGCGAAGAACTCGAGTTCCCGGAGGACTGTCGAGACAGTGGGTACGTTCCGGTCCTTGTCGTGCTGGACCCAACGCCGAATGCGAAACTGAGTGAACTGAGCGCAGCATTCTTCGGGGCAGGTGGGGAAGTCTATGTCGGTCGAGATGCGTGGGCACACTTGGAAGCACTGGCGGGATCTACAATGGCGCGCTTCCTGGAAAAGTACGTTCACGATCCGCTCGCGGAGTTACTCCGGAAGGAGCCCGTTGAGCTTCCGGACCTGCTGTTGTCGCTGAACCCAAACCGGCTGACGGTTGAAGTCGGAGGGGAGCGCTTCTCCATCGTACGCGCATCCCAGGCGGACGCCGACGAGGAGCCGCAGCTACCGGACGACGTGGACGATCCGCTAGGAGCCTGAGACCATCAACCGGTGGCGCGACCTCCTAGCGATCGCTACTTCTGAAGTGCTCAGCGGGTCAGGGCGAACGAGGACCTTGAAGCAGGCGGAACTCAGAGAGCCTCAATGCGGGGACGGACAAGGGGCCGCCGACTCCATCCGATGATTCTGTCGAGCCTGTACCGGCCGGCCTCCTCTTCGCCGCGGTAGAGGACGATGGTGTAGTCGTCTTCCTCGTGGCGGTCGGCGAGAGCGCTGTGCTTCACGCTAGAGCGACCACGCTCGATCACAAACTCGTAGATGTACTTGGCGGACATGACGTCACTCTCCCATCTGTCGCATGACCCACTCGATCAGCAGATGCAGGGTGACGTCTCGGCCGGCCTTCTTGATCCAGTCGAACGCTCGCGCCATCTGCTCTTTGGAGCGTAGCGATTCGGCGAAGTCGTGACCTAAGTTCGTCAGTTCCGCCTCGTAGACACCCCACTCCCGGCCGAGCGCCCGACGAAGTTTCACTTCGATCAAACCGGCCTCTTGGGCCAGACCAATGTGCGCCAGAAGCTCGTCCCGGTCAGCACCAGCCACTCTCTCGCTGAGAGTGAACCTCTTGCCGGTACCGGCGGGCTGTTCCTCAATGGCAAGCACGATCCGGCGGATCAGGTCCATGTCTCGTTTCACAGCGACGTCCTCCGCTGCCCGATGCCCGATGCCTGCCGCGGTCCAAGTCGTCCGGTAAGAGACCGCGCCACGCGTCTGCCGAGCCGCGCCATGGCGTCGGTCGCGCTAGTCGGTCGCTGGCGAAGTCGACCCGCGCGGCCCTCGCCTAGCGAGCTGTTCCCGTGGCGGCGGCTATTCGTGTACACAAAGGCCGCTGGGCAGTCCACCCCTAGGGGAAGCGAAGAAGCTTCGCCCGAGCCGCTCCTTCTAGTGCAAATTGTGGGACACCCTGGCGGACACGGCAAGAGCATCACCCCACAACTTCCTATTACTCAACTACTTATGGAATCCGTATGGCGGAGAGGGAGGGATTCGAACCCTCGGTCCGAGTCACCCCGGACAACTGCTTAGCAGGCAGCCCTGTTCGACCACTCCAGCACCTCTCCCGAGCGGGGGAGTCTAGCAGCGACCCCGGCGCCGTTGTTCGTAGAGACCCAGCGCGTGCAACGGAAAGTACTGTCGATACAGGACGTAGTCCAACAGCGCGGTGCGGAAGAAGACACCGACCATGTCCTGCTTGGGCCATGTCCCGTCGTCTTCCTGGGACTCGACCAGGAACCGGACGCCCCGCGAGATCCCGGCCCAGTCCGGGTCCTCCGCCTCCAGGAGCGCGATCGACGCCCACGCAGTCTGGATGACCTGGCTCTCCTCGTGCTCGACGTATCGACCGGTGAGGCAACCGCTGTGGTGCTCGCCCCATCCGCCGTCGCCTCGCTGGCGATCTAGCAGCCACCGGCAGGCCGAACGTAGCGCGGGGTCGTCGGGACGAGCACCCGCGGCGAGCAGACCCCGGACCCCGAACAGGGTGCCGTAGATGAACTGAACGCCCCACACGCCCCGCCATGAACCGTCGCTCCGCTGCTTCCGCCGCAGCCAGGCGTCGGCCCGTGCAATGGCGCGCGTCACTTCCCCATTCGCGGTCGGCTGCGAGTCCTGCCGGCAGGCCGCGAGGGCCGCGACGCAGGATCCGGTGCACTCGACATACGAGTGCTCGGTCATCGAGTCGCCGAACATCTCCGCCGGATTCAACCACTCGAGACCGATCACCGAGCGCCGTGCCTCATAGCTGCCAAAACCGCCGTCCCGGTTCTGACCGCGCAGCATGAACGGGACCGCATCGCCGAGTTCCGGCGCGCTCGCCTCCTTCCCGTGAGCGGCGATGATCCCGAGCACCGCTTCCGCCGTGCAATCCGATACCGGCCAGCCGTGCCACCCGCCGGCAAAACACCAGCCGCCCTGCGGATCGACCCGGAACGCGTCCCGAAACCCCTCGAAGCTGCTCCCGATCTGTTGCCGGTGCAGGAAGTCGGCGCCCCGCAGGAGGGCTTCCCGTGCGCCATCGATGTCGGGAACCGTCGCCAGCGCCTGCAAAGCAAACCCGGTATCCCACGATGCACTTCTCGCACCGGTGACCCGGGTTCCACGCTCCTCGTCTTCCCAGATCCAGTCGTCCAGTTTCGTAAGCGCCTTGTGGCAGTCGTCGTCGTCCGGATCCCGCAGCCACAAGGCGAGGATGTTGAGGAGGCCGCTGACCGGCGAAATGCTCGTGTGGCTCGAGCTCCGCAGTTCCCATCGGATGCGCTCGATGATCGCCGCGGTGCATCGGGTACGCAGGCTCCTGACATGAAACCGTTCGACCAGCCGCGCAACCCGGTACGCAGCCCTGAGCCACACGGTCGGCCTCGCGAAAAGGTCGGCCTCCCGCAGACGCTTGCGCCCCGCCGAGAAGTCGACATTGGCATAGCCCTCAAGGAACAGCTCCTGCCGCAACGACGCGGTCAGCGGCGTAACGGGCGCCTGAAAGCGATGTGCGTAGACCACGGCCATGGCCATGTAGATGAGGCGCGTATGGCAGTACCACTTCGAAGGATGGACCGCCATCCATCGCGGCAGGATCCAGAGTTCCGGAAGAACCGGGTTGAGACCCCGCCAGTCGTAGAGATTGAGGAGCGCCAGCCAGAACTTTCCCCAACTCGGGATACCGAGAACCCCCTCCGCCTGCAGAAACCGCCGGGCGGGCACGACCAGGGGATTCTCAGGCTCGACGCCAAGCAACCTGGCCGCCACGTAGACCAGCGCGGTGACGAACAGGTGGGGCTCCGAGTGCTCGTGCAGCCCCCACGTCCCACCCTCGAGCCGCGTGTACTCGAAAGAGCGCAGCACGCGCCGGCGCCGTTCGGGTTCAAGTGGGCGTTCCAGGATGTGGTGCAGCAACACGTACTGGGCGGTCAGCATGGGACACCAGACCATCTCTCCTTCCCATGAACCATCCCCGCCCTGCAGCTTCAGCAAGCGTGCACTTGCGCTCTGCAGGGCTGGACCGGCGTCGAGGTCCACCAGACCCGTCGCGCAAGCAGACACCTTGCCTACCCGCCCTTGACGGGGTCGACGTCGGCATCGTCCCCCGACGGGCCGGTCTCGTTCGTTCCCGATCGCATGGACACCAGAAACGCGCGCGCCAGGATGCGCCGGGCCCGCTCGTCTCCTCCGCCGCCCGCGCCTCTTGCCTTGTACGCGAGCCGGAAACCCCGCCACAGCCACCAGAGACGAACGAGGAGCGAACGCAGCGTCGCGCGCGCCCAGGTCCAGGCTCGCTCCTCGTATGAGCGCCGGACCACCGCGACGATCCCCCTGACGACCGTCAAGGCGAACGAGAAACCCAGACGGACCGTGGACGTGTCTTCACAGGCAAGCAGGCGCGTCGTCCAGTAGCGGAATCCCGAGCCGGCCCTCCAACCCCGATAGACCGCCTGCCTGAGAAACACGGCCTCGTCCCGACCGTCCGCGAAGGCTTCGTAGACCCCCATGGCGAGCAACTCCGGAGCACGCGTTGCCTGTACGCGCCCCCTCGTGAACGCGCCGAAATCCCCGCTCTCGGCCAGGGCCAGGGCATCGCCGAAACCAAGCGTCATCCCCACGCCCGTCAATGGGTGGTAGTGCCCGGCCGCATCGCCCACGAGCACTCGCCTCGGGGCTCCGTACGAAATGCGCGGCTTCACGCCGTTGGCCGCGACGGAGTAATCCCCGCTTCGCACGGCCTGAACGAAGCTGGGCCTGAGCGCCTCCGGCATCAGCGCGCCGCACGAACTCGCCATGACCTCCATTCGGTCCGGGCCGGCCCACCGTTCCTGCGGAACATCGAGAAGCACCCTGACGCGCTCTCCTCCGAGTGGGTAGATCAGAATCGGTCCCGGTCCGCCGCACAGCATGTGTCCGTAGCCCTCCACCGGAAGCTGCACATCTTCCAGCAGGACCCCAACCATCAGCGAACAGGTCATCGGGCTCGTCGACAAACCCAGGGACCGACGCACGACCGAGGACCGGCCGTCGGCGCCGACGATGCGACTCGCCGTCACCGATTGCGCGGCGCCGTCACGAGTGAAGGTAAGCCGTTCGCCCTCGATCGCGCGCACCCGCGCGCCAAGCAGGAAGTCGATGCCCGGCTCCTTCGCGACGGCTTCGTGCAAGGACGACACGATGACGGCGTGTTCGCACGCCAAGCCAACAGAGCTCCCCGGGTAGGGAAGCATGATGGGATCCGCGCCGTCCTCAGGAAACACCACGAACCCCCTGCCCATGGTGCTGTCGGGCGCCGACGCCAGTTCTACTCCGAAGTCGCGCAGCGTCTCCACGGCCGGTGGATGCAGCCACTCGCCTGCCAGACGTCTCGGGGCGCCGCTGTTCGCCTCAAGCAGTACGACTCGGGCGGCTTCTCGCGCGTGGGCCAGCGCGCACAAACTGCCCACCGGGCCCGCCCCAACGATCGCTACGTCGTAGTGCCGGGGCCCGCGCTCGCTCATCCAAACGCACTTGCTTGCGAACGGCGGCGGTAGCGAACGCGACACGGTTCCTCGGGACCCGTCACCCAGCTACCGTAGTTCGGAGCAGGCATCGCAGTGTCGAGAACCCACTCGAAGCGATCCAGCAGGACGGTCCAGATCGCCTTCAACTGAGCGTACGCAAAGTGCTTGCCCATGCATAGGTGCTTCCCGCCGCCGAACCCGATCAACGCGTAGCGGTGACTCTTGTCCTCCCGGGCTGGCGGAGCGAAGCGCTCCGGATGAAACCGCTCCGGATCCGCAAACACACTGGGAAGCCGGTGAGAAACCGCCGGCGACACCATGGCCAGCGCTCCGGCAGGAACGTCGTAGTCCCCGAAACGAAGAGGCTTGAGCACTTTCCGAACAAGCAGGATCAGCGGCGGGTGCAGTCGCTCGCACTCGCGTACGGCGTTCTCCAGTGCCGTCTGTCGCCTGAGGCTCGCGAGGCTCAGCTCCTCTCCCTGACCGTAGACCTCCTGTATCTCGTCGCGCAGCCGCGCCGCATACGACGGCGCGGCCATCAGCTCCAGACCCGTCCACGTTGCGAGCACCGCGCTCGTGTGCTGGCCCGCGAACAGCACCGTAAGCAGGATGCCCGTGATCTCGTCGTCGCTCAGCGCTCGGCCGTCCTTGTATTGGGCACGCATCAGCGTCTGCATGAAGTCGTCGGGAGCGGCTCCGGATCGCCGGCGTTCCGCCATGATCTCGCCGAAGAGCGCGGCCACCCGCCGGCGGGCGCGGTCCCGACTTCGGTGCGCCGCGGTAGGCAACCTGGGCAGGAAGAACCCGAGCGTATTGATCCCCTTCTGAAGATCGTGGTACGCCTCGGCGAAGCCCTCGTCGACCTGCTCCCGCACTTCTCGTCCAAGGAGGCAATGACTCGCGATGTTTACCGTGAGCTGGTTCATTGCCGAAGGCAGATCGATCTCTCCCTCCTCGCCAAGCGCGTCGGCGAACTCGCTCGTCTCCTCGAGCATGAGCCGAACGAACCGGCGCATCGACGGCGCCCCGAGGGCCGGAAACAGAAACCCTAGCTGCTCGCTCATGAGCTCCGGCGCCACGTCGTATGCAACACCGCGTCCGAAGATGGGCACCGTGAACTGATAGACGGCCTTCGCATCCAACTCATCGTCCGACGCCCTGAAGTAGAAGTCGTGGGCCTCGGGTCCGACGAAGAGGACCAGGTCCCGCGGTCCGAGCCGCAGGCGAAAGATCTCGCCATGGTCGCGCCAGCCGCGATTCAACGTCGAGACCGGATCCTTCCGAAACTCCGCCAGGTGGCCGAGCAACGGCCACCCTCCCGCAAGCTCTGGAACCGCCCGTGCCTCAGCGCCGGTCATCGGGCGGGAGCATCGCCGTTCTCCGCAAGCGTCAGATGTTCCTGCCACTTGCGCACGATGACCTTCTGGAACTCCCGTACTACCGGATTGAGCTCGACGGGAGGAGCGTTCCAGTTCTGCTCGTAGCCCACCTGCTCCGCCTCGACCGCAACGCGGTCCTGGCCGAGCAACGGACCGATGAGTGTGCGGTTCGCGATCTTCAGGACCAACTTCATTGCAAGTCGCGGTATGCGGACCGGAAGCAACGGGATCTTCAGCGACTTGAAGTAGAACAGGAAGAACGCCTGAGTCGTCCGCTCATCGATCGGAAGCACGAAGAGCCAGTGCTTGATCTCGTCATCGGTGTTCGACCACTGATACGGGTACTCGAAGCAAAGCTCCATCTGATTCGTGTCGAGCCGGTCGTGATCGACGAACAGTCCGGATATGCGGCCGCGGCCGACCTTCGTCTCGTAGGCGAGATGCACGTTGTCGCCTAGGGTTTCGCAGCGGGTGAGCGTCGCGCCCAAGAACGGACGGTACTTCCGGTGCAGATAGGCATGGGAGAAGTCGCTTACGTTGTCGATCACCATCGAATGGTGGGCCGAGCACGTGAAGCTGAGCGGTACGCAGGCCCATCGACCCGGTCCCTCCAACTCGGGAATCTCCGGAATCCGGCGCACCTCCGCCAACTCCGGATTCCCGGGGAACAACCAGATCAGGCCGTAGCGGACCTTGACGGGAAAGCTCCTGATCGAGAACCTCGGAAGACCCTTTCGCCCGAAGAGGTCGGGAATCCCGACGACCCGCCCGTCCTCGTCGTACTCCCAGCCGTGGTACGCGCACACGAGATTGCAGCCTTCCACCTCACCGATGGAGAGCTTGATCTGCCGATGCAGGCATCGGTTCTCTACCGCCCGAAAGACGCCGTCCTCTCCGCGAAACAGCGCGATCGACCGCTTCCAGAAAACGACTTCGACGACCGTGCCGGGCTTGACTCGGTCCACTTCTCCGACCGCGTACCAGTAGTCCGGGTCCATTCCCGCGGCGCGGGCCTGCTGGCGCAGGCTGCCGGCCTCCCCGAAGCCGGGCGGCGGACTCGGCGCAGTGCTCTTGGCGACACTCCTTCGAGACTCGTCGTTGTAGACCGGGGCGACCGTCATGCGCTCACCTCCGGCCGCTTCGCTTCCGGATTCGTGATCGCGTTCCGGTGGTAGTGGAATGCGTAGGCGTCCCGAACAGCCGCACGGATGCTGGTCGGCTGATAACCGAGTTCCCGTCTGGCCTTGCTTGTGTCCGCGTGAAGGTGCTTCCGCAGGAGCCGGATGGCGCCGGGAGTGAAGCGCTGAGGGAAGTTCGGGTGGAACCGGCTCAGATAGAAGCTGGCTACCTCCGAGAAGACGAGCATCAGGCGGGCCGGAATCCGCCGGCGCGGCCGCGGAACGCCCGAGACTTCCTCGAACAGACCCACGATCTCCGAGATCGTTTTGTACTCGGTGCTGAAGATGTACTTCTCGCCAGCCCGCCCCCGCTCCATGCACAACAGATGTCCTTGCACTATGTCCTCCGCCGCGACGAACTCGAAGCCGCCGTCGAC
Source organism: Acidobacteriota bacterium (assembly GCA_026707325.1). GTDB lineage: Bacteria > Acidobacteriota > Thermoanaerobaculia > Multivoradales > Multivoraceae > Multivorans. Next base: position 13,496 of record JAPOXA010000091.1, read on the forward strand.
ATAAGCGTGGAGCTTGCGGCTGGTGTAGTCGCACAAGGTCCTTCCCAATCGGGAGGGAAGGAAGTCCGCGCCGCCGATTATCGCACAACACGTCGCTACAACGACATCCTGCCCAGCAGCAACTGCGCGAAGGCACTCGTGCTCGACCAGCACCTTGCTGCGCTCGTAGGGCATCGTCCGCTCCATGGGATAGAACTGCATCGCCTCGTTGGCAGGAGTCGACGGATCATCCAGGTCGTAACCCACGGCGCTGAACGAGCCGGTCACCACGACCTTGCCCGCATCCGCTTCGCGCGCGGCCCGCAGCACGTTACGGGTGCCGATCACATTGCACTCGTAGACCTCCCGACGATGGGCGCGGTTGCCTTCGATGGTGGAGACCTTGGCCGCGCAGTGATAGACGCCCTGACAGCCCTCCAGGGCCCGCCTCGTCGCCTTCAAGTCCCGAATGTCGCCAAAGACGCGCTCGACTTCGAGACCTTCGACTGCTTCGTTGTTGTCCTCTTCCCGGAGCAGGACGCGGACGCGCAGGCCGTCACGGAGCAGCCGGCGAACGAGGTTGGCGCCCAGATGCCCGGTCGCGCCTGTGACGAAAACGGGCGTCACGCCTCGCACTACCCTCCGGAGGCGCGCGCGGCTACGTCGACCCGCGCCTGCGCGGTATCCACGCGATCCTTGAGGGCACCCTGGTCTTCGAAGCTGGCGCGGGCGTACTCCGAAGCCAGCTCGTCGCGCTCGGTCGTAGCCGCCGCGGCGTCGATGTCCTCGGCCGGCACCGCCGTCTCCGTCAGCACCGTCACGGTGTCGTCCGCGACCTCGCAGAAGCCTGGCGCCACGGCGACGAAGCGGCGCGCTCCGCCGTCCGCCGGCTGGTAGCTGAGTTCGCCGGGGCGCAGCGTGCTGATCAGCGCGGCATGGCCGGGCAGGATGCCCATGTCGCCCTTGCGCCCGGGCAGACCGACGGCCGAGCACTCGATCTCGAGCAGCTTCTCGGCGTGGGTTACGAGGATCAGGTTCAAGCCGGCCACGTTCGTTCGCTCCGCTGGTTCCGCCTCGCCGCCTTAGGCCGCCAGCAGCTTCTTGCCCTTGTCGACCGCTTCGTCGATCGTGCCGACCA
>JAPOXA010000198.1 GCA_026707325.1 Acidobacteriota bacterium
CGTGTCTTCGCTGTCACGACGTCGAGACCGAGACGCCGCTCGATCTCGAGAACCTCGGCTACGAGCTCGAGGATCGAGGGACCTTCCGGAAGTGGGTGCGGGTCTTCGAGCGGCTCGAGGCGGGCGAGATGCCTCCTGCCGGGACGAGGCGCCCCCCGAGGCGGGTCGTCGACGCGGCGCTCGGGGCGCTGGCGAGAGATCTGGAGACGGCGGACCTGGCGGCCCGAGCCGCCGGGCAGACGCCGCCGCGCCGGTTGACGGGGCGCGAGTACGAGTACACCGTCGAGGATCTGCTCCTCATCGAGGAGGACCTGGCGCGCCTGCTGCCAGCCGAGAGCGCCTCGGCCGGGTTCGACACGCTGGCGACGGAGCAGGGGATCTCGCCGCTTCACCTGCGCAGCTACCTGGAAGCGGCAGATCGGGCGCTCGATGCGGCGATCCGGCTTGGCGGGCGTCCGGCGAGCGCGGCACACCTGATCGACTACCCGAGCAATCCAGCCTCGTACCAAATGGTCCGCCAGAGCGTCAGCAAGAAGCTCGACGACGCCGTCGCGATGTTCGTCGATGAGGACCACCACAACACCAGCGGGTCCTTTTCGGCCACAAATCTGAGGAGCGACCGCCACGGCTTCCAGGTCGCGCATTCGGGTCTGTACAGGGTCACCGTCGACGCCTATCCCTACCAGGCGTCGACGCCGGTGACGCTCCTTCTCGTTCGTGCCAACCCGAACGGCGACAGGACGTTGCTCGGTGCCTTTGACTTGTTGAACGGGGAGTCGGGCACGTTCGAAGCCACGACCTTCCTCCACCCGACCGACTACGTCTTTCCCGAAGTGGCCGACCTCGACTGGCACACGGACGTCGAGGGCTTCTACGCCCCCATCGAAGACTGGTCGGCAGAGGCCCAGGTCGTGGCCGCGGGGAGGGGCCTGGGCCGGCGGCTGCTCAACAACCGGGTCTATCACCCGATCTTCTACCACCCCACCGAGATCCTCGTGGATGGGGCCGCCACCTACAAGGGCGAGGGCGTGGCGGTCAGGTCGCTGGCCATCGAAGGACCGCTTCTCGATGGGTGGCCGCCGCCGTCGACGCGCCGGCTCTTCGACGGCATCGAGTTCGACGCTGCCGGCGATCTGAAGCTCACGAAGGATCCGTACGAGCACGTCGTGGACGTCGTCTCGCACCTCCTGCCGCTGGCGTTTCGACGGCCGGCCGAGGCGGGTGAGGTGGAGGCGTTCGCAAGCCTGGCCAAGCCTGCGATCGCCGCCGGACGGGAGTTCGTCGACGCCGTCCGGGTTCCGCTGCGCGCTGTCCTGAGCGCGCCGCAGTTTCTCTATCACGACGATCGGCCGGGCGAGCTGGACGATTTCGCGCTGGCGACCCGACTCTCGTACTTCCTGTGGAAGAGCCTGCCGGACGAGGAGCTCTTCGCGGCGGCACGGGAAGGCGCGTTGTCAGAGCCGGAGGTGATGGCTTGGCAGGTCGAGAGGATGCTCGACGACGAGAAGGCGCAGCGCTTCATTGGGGACTTCGTCGGCCAGTGGCTGCGGCTCTACGAGATCGAGCTCACGAGTCCCGACGAGAGGCTCTATCCCGAGTACGACGACCTGCTGCATCACGCGCTCCAGGAGGAGACCAGGCTGTTCTTCACCGAGCTGGTGAAGAGCGACCTCGGGGTGCGGAACCTGATCGACTCCGACTTCACCTTTCTCAACCGCCGCCTGGCGGAGCACTACGGCATCCCAGGGGTGGAGGGGCAGCACATGCGCAAGGCGTCGCTGCCCGACGACAGTGTGCGCGGCGGCGTCCTGACGCAGGCCAGCGTGCTCAAGGTCACCGCCAACGGCACGACGACCTCGCCGGTCTTCCGCGGCAGCTTCGTTCTCTCGAACCTGCTGGGCCGGCCGCCGAACCCGCCGCCGCCGAACGCCGGCTCGGTCGAGCCCGACATCCGGGGCGCCACGACGATCCGCGAGATCCTCGCCAAACACCGCCGGGATCCGACGTGCAATGTCTGTCACCGCGCCATCGACCCGCCGGGTTTCGCCCTGGAGGCCTTCGACCCGACCGGCGGCTTACGGACGCGCTACCGCTCCAGCGGTGAAGGCGACACGCCCACGGGGACCCTCTACGGTCGCCCCATCCTCGAGTACAAGGACGGGCCGCCCGTGGATTCGGGCGGCGTCACACCGGAAGGCAGTTCCTTCTCGGGCATCGCCGAGTACAAGCGACTCCTGCTCGCGGAGGAGGAGGACCAGATAGCGCGCCACTTCATCTCGCAGCTCGTCGTCTATGCGACCGGCGCCGAGATCGGCTTCGCCGACCGCGACGAGCTCGCGCGGCTCGTCGCGCAGAGCCGCGAGGGCGGCTACGGCGTGCGCACGATCATCCACAATGTCACCCAGAGCCCACTCTTCAGGGAGCGGCAACGATGAACCAACCCCTCGACCGACGCACGTTCCTCAGGACATCCGGGGTCGCCCTGGCACTCCCGCTCCTCGAAGCGATGAGCCCGGCACTGGCCCGGGCGGCGAAGCCTCTGCCCCGGCGGATGGTGACCGTCTGCAACGCACTCGGCCTGCACCCGCCGTCGCTCTTTCCCGCCACTCCGGGCCGGGAGTACGAAACGACCGAGTACCTGGAGCTGCTCCGGGACCACCGGCGCGACTACACCCTGTTCTCGGGGCTCTCGCACCACGACCAGAACGGCCGCCAGGCGCATAGCAGCGAGGTCTCCTGGCTGACCGCCGCCCGCCACCCGGAGCTCGCCGGCTTCCGCAACACGATCTCCGTCGATCAGTTTGCCGCAGGAGAGCTCGGCTACACGACCCGCTTTCCCTCGCTCGTGCTGGGCACCGACACGACGGTTCAGAGGAGCGCCAAGGGGACGCAGAGCCAGTCGTTCACGAGACGGGGCGTCATGGTGCCTTCAGAGACGAGTCCCGCCAACCTCTTTGCCCGGATGTTCCTCGCGGGGGATGCCGACGAGGTCGAGCGGCAGAAGCGGGATCTCGGCGACGGACGCAGCATCCTCGACGGCCTGAACTCGCAGAGAAAGGCGCTCGACCGGCGCGCCAGTGCCGCCGATCGGGGACGGCTGGACTCCTACTTCGAGGCCGTGCGCGCGGCCGAGAAGGGCATCACCGAGGCCCGGGCCTGGCTTGACCGGCCCAAGCCGCGAGTGGACCGGGAGCCCCCCGTCGACGTCCGGGAACGGCGCGACCTCATCGGCCGCGTCCAGTTGCTGATGGATCTCATCCCGCTGATCCTGCAGACCGACTCGACCCGCGTCGTCGCCGTGATGATCCAGGAACTGCGGGAAGTGCCGAAGATCCCGGGCGTCTCGGGGACGCACCACAACCTCTCGCACCACGGCCAGGACCCGGACAAGATCGTGCAACTGAGGAAGGTCGAGACGGAGATCGTCAAGTGCTTCGGCAGCCTGCTCGAGCAGCTCAAGGGATGCAGCGAGGGCGACGGCACGCTGCTGGATCAGACCGCGGTCCTCTTCGGCAGCAACCTCGGCAACGGGAACTCCCACGACACACGGAACCTGCCGATCTTCCTCGCCGGCGGCGGCTTCGACCACGGTCGCTACGTCGCCTACGACAGGAACGACAACGCGCCGCTCTCCAACCTCTACGTCACGATGCTGCAGCACATGGACCTGGAGGCCGCGTCGTTCGGCCAGAGCACGGGCGTGCTGAGCTGGTAGGGCGGTGGGTGCAAAAGGTCGCCGGCCGTTGGCCGGCGGCTGTGTTCCTGGGGCTACGCCGCTTCGCGGCTTCGCCCCGAGCGGACCAGAAGGTCCGCGCACCCAGAGAACGGTCGTTGGGTTCTGCGGGATGCCCTGCTGCAGTTGAGCTGGGCCCGCAGCGGCGTCATGTCATCCGCATGTAGAGAAGCGAGTCGCACCAGGGCGGCTCTCTGGGTGCGCGGACCTTCTGGTCCGCTAGCCGCCGTAGGCGGCCAGAGACACGCGCCGGCCAACAGCCGGCGACCATTCTCCTACCGCCTTTCCGCCCACTCCTTCTCCAACTGCCGCGCCCCGCGCATCGTCATTCCCATCGAGTAGTTGCCTTCGTGGCAGGCGTACTCGTAGATGCGCTCGTTGGTGTGCAGCCACGGGAACGAACCGCCCCAGGTCGCCTCGTAGTCGGGATCGTCGACGCTGAACTCGTAGAACAGGCTGCCGCCTTCTTGTGGAGTGAAGCGTTCGACGATGTGGAGCCCCTCGTGCGGTACCCCTGAGGGACTTCGGGCGTTCTTGCGTCGCTCGTTCGCGTCCCTTGCCACGCCTCGCCGGCGGAAGTTCGTCGTGTCGACGACCAGGGTGTCGCCCTCCCACCGGCCGATCGATTCGCCGGCGTAGGAGAGCACTTCTTTCGGCGGGTGCTCCGAGCCGAAGCGGACGATGCGTGCCTCGTGCATCAGTTCCGCCAGGATCACGACATGGGTCGTGGTCTGGGTGATGCCGTAGTAGGCGCCGTAGCCCCTTCGCAGGGTCGGGATGGTCGCCCGATCGGAGTAGATGCATCGCTCCCAGAGGCCGATGAGTTCCGGATCGTCGAAGATCCGGTGTTCCCCATTGGTCGTCGGGATGGCCCGGCCTCGTATGCCGGCGACTTCGTCCGCCCGCAGCCACCAGGCGCCGTCGGGATTCGGAGGGCCCATGCGATCGACGATCGTGAATGCCGGCCGCCGCTTCCCTCCCGCCTCGGTCACGGGCGGCATGCGGCCGTTCGGAGGGTCGGTGAGGACGGAGTTCCGGTGCCTGCCGTCGACGGTGAAGACGATCGTGCCCATGTCGAGAAGCGAGAGGGCGTTGGCGCCGGTGACCCGGCCGCCGGCGTAGCCGCCGTCCGGTGGCGGAGAGCGATCCGGATCGCCGGGGACGCCCTGCTGGGCGACCCTGGCGGCCATTGACTGCTCGATTCGCCTCGCTTCCTCGGCGGTCATGTAGGGATCGTCGCCGTATCTCGGATGGCGCTCGAAGGGCGTCAGCGTGTTGACGGTGTAGGTGCCTGAGAGATCGGGCTCGCCGCCGGGCATCCGCGGAATTTCGCTCTCCGCGGCGGGCGCGGCCGCTGCAACGGCGCACGCAGCGACCGAAACCACCGCCGTGGCAAACCAGCTAGTCCTCCTACAGGACCGCCGCGCAGTCCTTCTCTTTACGATCATCGAGCGACCTCCCTTCATCCGTCGAACTCGACGCGCTGCAGCGCGGACTTGGTGAGGATCCGCAACTGATCCATGCCTTCGGCGCCGGCGTGGACGTCGATGACGATCGTGGCGCGGCGCCCGGCCGGTGACGAAGGAGGACCGCGTCGGGCTGCACACCGAGCCGCCCGAGTACATGCGATGGAATTGAAGCCCTGCCTCCGCCATCGCCCGCAGGTTGGGCGTCCTGATTTCGGGATGGCCCGGATGGACGTGTCCAGGTGCGAGCTGCTGTGAGTACTCGACGGCGCCCCATCCCTGATCGTCGCTCATCATCAGGACGACGTTGGGCCGCGATGGAGGCGGCTCGGGCGTAGCCGGTAGCGCGAAGGCCACGAGCTCCGCCGTTTCCGGGCCGCTGCGCGCGGTTCTCGAAACCACCTTGCCGCCGGCGGGCACGACGATGTACTGGCGGCCCTGGTGCAGGTAGGTCATCGGCACTCCGTGCAGGGTGGCTTCCGTCTCCACCTCCGCGAGGAGCTTGCCGGTGGCCTTGTCGTAGGCCTGGAGGTAGCTACCCCTGGCGGCGCGAGCGTCCCAGCTCGGCCAGTTCGGCACGTAGGTGATCAGCAGGGTCCTCGTGATGAGCAGTCCGCCCTCGCGGTTGCCGCTCGAGGGGCGGCTGCCGAGGGGGCCGAGATCGAGATGGCTGATGGCGGGGTGGTCGGTCGGTCCCTCGCCGAACGGCGCCATCCAGGCATGCTCGCCTGTGTTCAGGTCGATGGCCGTGATGCGCTGGTACGGAGGCTTGAGGAGCGGCAGTCCCTGGGGGCTTCCGACGCGACCGCCACGGCTGACCCATCTCCACTCGCTGCGCGCGGGGTCCGGCGGCGCGACCGCCACCCCGGTCGGCTGCGTTCGCGACTGGACATAGAGGACGCCGGTCAACGGATCGAGCGACGCTCCGGGATGGTTCGCTCCACCCGCCATCCCCGGCACCGCGAGCGTCGCCGTCTTCCCTCCCTCGCCCGCGACGATCGGGGGCGTGAACATCGGCCCCAGGAGGAACTCGTCGGCGATCTCGAGCGCCTCCGCTCGCAGTTCCGGCGTGAAGTCGATCAGATCGTCGATCGTCACGCCCTGGAGATCGAAGGCCGCCGGCCTGGTCGGAAAGGGCTGAGTCGGTGCCGTCCACTCTCCGGGCACCGTGGTCTGCGGCACCGGGCGCTCCTCGATCGGCCAGATCGGCTCGCCCGTAACCCGGTCGAAGACGTAGGTGAAGGCCGTCTTGGACACCTGGGCGACGATCTTCCGCAAGCGGCCGTCGATCACGACGTCGGCGAGAACGGGGGCGGAGGCGATGTCCCAGTCCCAGATGCCGTGATGAACCGCCTGGAAGTGCCAGACGCGCTCGCCGGTTTCGGCGTCGAGGCAGAGCAGGCTCTCGGCGTAGACGTTCGCGCCGGGCCGGTGGCCGCCCCAGAGATTGCCGGTCGGCGTCGTGGTGGGGATGTAGACGTAGCCGAGCTCCTCGTCGCCGGCCATCGCTCCCCAGACGTTGGCGCCCCCAACCCACTTCCAGGAGTCGTTGTGCCACGTCTCGGTGAACTCCTCGCCTTCCCGTGGAATCGTGTGAAACCGCCACTTCGGCTCGCCGGTACGGACGTCATAGGCCCGCACGTGGCCAGGCGGAAGACCCTGCTTCGTCGCCGGCGCATCGGCGATTCGCGAGCCCACGACGAACGTGTCGCGAATCACGATCCCGGGCGAGCCGGCGCTGATGTCGCGCTGGAAGACCTCCTCGCGCCCCAGCCGGTCATCCGACAGGTCGACCATGCCGTCCTCTCCGAAGGCGGGGTCGGGGCGTCCGGTCGCGAGGTCCAGCGAGATCAGTTGCTTGCCGCTGGTGATGAAGATGATGCGCTCGGCCTCGCCGTCGGTCCAGTACTCAAGGCCTCGGGGAGTGGCGCCGTAGGCTTGCGGGAACTCGTAGCTCTTCGGGTCGTAGAGCCAGAGTTCCTCGCCGGTCGCGGCGTCGAGGGCGACAATCTGCCAGAGGCTGGTCGCCATGTAGACCCGGCCGTCGATCATCAGCGCCGAGCCCCGGAAGGTCCCCGGCTCCTCCCTCAGGTCGTGATCGGCCGACTTCCAGCGCCACGCGACCTCGAGTTGCTCGAAGTTCGCGGCATCGATCTGGTCGAGTGGCGAGTAGCGGGTGAAGGCGTGGTCGCGGCCATGGTGCGGCCACTCGGCGTTTGCCGGACCGGACTGGGCGAAGGTTCCGGGGGCCATCGAGGCGGCTGGTAGCAGCGCCAGGACCAGGGAGGCCTGCCAGATGACGGAGCGCCGACGAACGTTCCTGTTCACTGCACCCGCTGCAAGGCCGCTTCGGTGAGGATCCGCAACTGATCCACATCATCGGCGCCGGCGGCCAGGTCGATGACGATCGTCGTCCCGTCGGCGAGGATCTCCCAGCCGTCGGCGTCGGACTCGCCGGCGAGAGTGCCACGATCTGGCGAACGGCCGAAGTCGGGGTTGGCGAAGGCGAGGAAGTCGCTGGCGGCAAGGCTCTCCGAACTCGCGGCGACGCCGAGTATGGGGTCGGCGAACGTGACCTCGACGTCATTGAGGTCGCCTGTCGCGGTGGGGGCGAAGTGAAGCAGGTAGCTGTGGACGACGGTGCCCGCGGGTACGGTCGCGCCGGGCGGCGGGTTGTCGCCGTCGTAGGCGGCGGGGCCGCCGCCGCTCTCGACAAGGAGGTCCTCGCCGAGGGTGGCGAACTGCCGCTCGACGACCAGTTCCGGACGATCTGCTGAGGTCCGGCGAGCGGCCGAAAGGTCGCCCGGGACGGTCTCGTCGCCGACGTCGCCGAGAAGGTCGACGCCGTCGGCCGCTGCGATGCGGGTGTCGTAGTCGGCGCCCTCGCGGCTGGCCGCCGTGTCCACCTCGTACCAGGTCGTGATCTCGTCGAGAAGCGAGGTGAAGATGGCCTGGATCTCCTGCGACTTCGAGTCGACGTCGCTGCTGGTGGCGACAGGGGTCTGTTCGCGGGGGTCTTCGAGCAGGTCGTAGAGCTCCCATTCCCGGCCGCTGGTTACCGAGATCAGCTTGTAGCGGTCGTCGAGGATGGAGCGCCCGCCACCCAGCCTCATCAGGCCCCTGCCGCCGCGGCCCCGGCCGGCGCTGTCGCAGTCCTCGGGCTCGCCGGCGGCGCGTTCCGGAACCGGGTCGTCGCAGTCGTCGAAACGGAGACGGCCCAGGCGCGGCGCCGAGCGATCACCAAAGAGGACTTCGGACATCGACTCGCCGTCGAGCGGCCGCGAGTCGGGCAGGTCGACGTCCCAGATGTCGAGGAGCGTCGGCAGGTAGTCGCTGGTGATCATCGGGGTGGACGTCTCCCCGGGGGCGATCCGTCCCGGCCACTCGACGATGCCCGGTACGCGGACCCCGCCCTCCCAGATGGAGCCCTTGAATCCTCGCAGGCCGGCCTTCGCCTCGTCCCGGTCGTCGAGTCTCACGGACCCCGAAAGCCCGTTGTCGGAGGTGAAGGCCACCAGCGTGTCGTCTTCGATGCCGAGCGTTCGCAAGTGGGCGCGCAGACGGCCGATCTCCCTGTCCATCGCCGTGATGCCGGAGTAGTAGGCCTTCTCGTAGTCGTTCATCTGGCCCTGCTCTTCGGACGAGTAGAACTCGTCGAGAGTCGCCTGGTCGAGGCGATGGGGGCTGTGCGGCGGATGGAACCAGACGACGGCGAAGAAGGGGCGCTCGGCGGCAACGGCGTCGTCGATGAACCGCATCGTTTCCCGGACCAGGATCGCGGAGGCGTCGCCGGCGAGCGTGGGGGAGTCGATGTCGATGTGCTGCTCGTGGCCCGTCCAGTAGTGGGCCCCGATGTGGTTGCCTTCGCTCGGGAGCGGACCCGCGGGGTCGATGCGCATCGGCTCGAAGGTCGGCAGCGCCTGCGGAGACGCCCAGGTCCGCTCGTAGCCGTGGTGCCACGGCGCGGAATAGAAGTCGCCGCCGGACCGGCCGAAGCAACGGCCGCCGCAGCGCGCGAGATCGTCGGCGTCGGGTTCCGGCGTCTTGTTCAGGTTGCCGAGGTGCCACTTGCCGAAGTGCCCGGTCATGTAGCCCTGGGTCCGGGCCAGTTCGGCGATCGTCAGTTCCAGGTTGCGGAGACCGTCGTTATAGGCCATGTCGACGTGGTTGCGGCGCGGAGAGCGGCCGGTGACGAAGGACGACCGGGTCGGACTGCAGTTCGAACCGTGCGAGTACATGCGGTGAAACTGGAGGCCGGCCGCCGCCATCGCGCGCAGCTCGGGCGTCTTGACCTCGCTGTGGCCCGGAAAGACGTCGCCGGGGGCGAGCTGCTGGGAGTACTCGACGTCGCCCCAGCCCTGGTCGTCGCTCATCATGAGAATGACGTTCGGGCGCGGCGGAATCGACGATGTCCCGGCCTCCTCGCCCGAGGGAGCGGCGCAACCGCAGACTGCGAGGCCGAGGACGAGCGCGCCCGGCCGGCGGGAGAAGGAGCGTGCGACCTTCCTGATCATCTCGTGGACCTCCTCATCCCGCCGAGCGCGGTCGTCAGTCCTCCCGCGGCAGGGCGAAGGCCACCAGCTCCGCCGTCGCCGCCTGGACGTTCGCGTTACGGCCCACGGCCCTGCCGCCCGGCCTGCCGCCTGCAGGGACCACGATGTACTGGCGGCCCTCATGCCGGTAGGTGACGGGCACTCCGTGCAGCGCGGTGTCGGTCTCGACCTGAGCCAGCACCTTGCCGGTGGCCTTGTCGTAGGCGGTGAGGTAGCTGGCGGTCGCCGTCGGGGCGTCCCAGCTCTCCCGCTTCGGTGAATGGGTGATCAGGAGCGTCCTGGTGACGAGCAGCCCGCCTTCCCGGGTGCCGCTCGAAGGGCGGCTGCCCAGTGGGCCGAGGTCGAGATGGCGGATCGCGGGGTGATCCGTCGGGCCTTCTCCCAGCGGCACCTGCCAGGCGTGCTCGCCGGTCTTCAGATCGATCGCCGTGATGCGCCGGTAGGGCGGTTTCGTCAGGGGCAACCCCTGGGGGATCTTGAGTCCTCCCGCTCCTCCCGTCGACTTCTTCACGTAGCGGAACTCGCTGCGGGCGGGGTCCGGCTTCGCCAGTCCCCAGGCGCCGAGCTGGGTCGTCGACTGGACGTAGACGATCCCGGTCAGGGGATCGAACGAGGCGCCGGGATGATTGGCCCCGCCGCCTGGGCCGGGCGAGACGATCGTGCCGAGCTTGCCTCCTTCGCCGGCGACGATGGAGGGCGTGAAGATCGGTCCGGTGACGAACGACTCGAGGACCTCGAGCGCCTCCTGACGCAGCTCCGGCGTGAAGTCGACCAGATCGTCGACGGTCAGGCCCTGAAGATCGAATGCCGGCGGTTTGGTCGGAAACGGCTGGGTCGGCGAGAGTCGCTCCCCGGGCACCGTGGACGGGGGAACCGGCCGCTCCTCGATCGGCCACAGCGGCTCGCCGGTGATCCGATCGAAGACGTAGATGAAGGCGGTCTTCGCCGCCATGGCCACGGCCTTGCGCAGCCGGCCCTCGACGACGACGTCGACGAGGTTCGGAGCCGAGGCGTTGTCGTAGTCCCAGATGCCGTGATGCACGGTCTGGAAATGCCAGATGCGCTCACCCGTCTCCGCGTCGGCACAAACCAGGCTTTCGCCGAACACGTTGTCGCCGTGGCGGTCGCCGCCGTAGTAGTCGCTCGACGGTGTCGACGTGGCGAAGTAGACGTAGCCGAGCTCCTCGTCGGCGGCGAGCGGCGCCCACGCGTTCGTGTTTCCCATCCACTTCCAGGAGTCGTTTTCCCAGGTCTCGGTGAAGTCGTCGCCCTCCTGCGGGATCGTGTGGAAGCGCCACTTCTGCTCGCCGGTGCGCACGTCGTAGGCGCGCACGTGGCCCGGCGGGATGCCCGTCTTCTTCGACGGCACGTCGAAGATCCGCGAGCCGACGATGTACGTGTCGCCGACCACGATCCCGGGCGAGCCGGCGCTGATGTCGCGCAGCCGGATCCCGGGGCGTCCGAGGTCGTCGGGCGACATGTGGACGAAGCCCTCCTCGCCGAACTCGGGATCGGGTTGCCCGGTCGCCAGGTCGATCGAGATCAGCAGCTTGCCGGAGGTGGCGAACAGGATGCGCTCCTCCTCGCCGTCGGTCCAGTACTCGATTCCCCGGGGATTCGAGTACGCGGCCCTGGGCGCCTTGTACGCCTCGGAGTCGAACACCCAGATCTCTTCGCCGGTGGCGGCATCGAGTGCCGCAAGTTGCCACAGCGTGGTCATCATGTAGACCCGGCCGCCGACCATGAGCGCCGAGCCGGAGAAGGCGCCCGGCTCCTCCCTCACGCGGTGGTCGGCGGACTTCCACCGCCAGGCGACCTCGAGTTCGGAGAAGTTCTCGCCGTCGATGTCCGCTAGCGGCGAGTAGCGGCTGAAGGCGTGGTCGCGGCCGTGATGCCGCCACTCGACATCCGGGGCGCCGGACTCGGCGAAGGCGGTGGGGCCTGCCAGGGCGGCCGCCACTGCCGCCAGTACCGTGTACGCAGCCCTCATCGGTTCGGTGGCTCGGAGGGGTCGGCCGAATCTCTCGGCGCGCCGGTGCCTGAAGAGCCCAGGAACAGCCTCTCCCCGTTGGTGTAGGTCACGGTGCGTCCCGCGCACTTGTTCGAGCGGTCCTTGGCCTGGAAGCCATCGACGACGATCTCGGTGCCCGGCATCAGCGAGTCCTTGGTGAAGCCCCGGCGAAACAGGCTCGGGGGACTGCCGCTCTCGACCATCCAGATCTCGGTCGAGCCGTCTTCCTTCGCGACCTCCATGTGGATCCACGCATGCGGATTGATCCACTCCATCCGGGTTACCTTGCCGGTGAGCTTGACCGGGCGGTCGGCATCGAACTCGGCGGCGAAGGCGTGGTGGCCCATCGCCGGCGCGGCGCCCACGGCGAGAGTGAACGCGACTGCGGCCATGAGGACTTTGGTGGGCACCATCTTGACCTCCTTCCGGGTCATTCGGGCTCTTCGCCCTTCCAGACGCCCTTGCTGAGGTGGCGGTACATCAGCTCTTCCGCGAACACCACGCACTTGAAGTCGAGGAGCTGCATGTTCTCCTCGATGCGTCGATAGAGCGGAAAGCTCACCTTCCACGGGCGGGTGTAGGTCTTGGCGTCGGTGATCGTCGCCTCGTAGTGAAGATGGTCCGGACCGGTCGCCGTGTACCGCTCGATGACGTGGATCTCCCCGCTGTGGTGATTGCCGGAGCTGTCGAGCCAGGTGTCGGGAACCTGAGCGGAGACGTCGATCACCAGGGTTTCGCCCTCCCAGTGTCCGCGGGAGTGCCCCATCCAGTTGTCGCCGGGACTGTCGAAGTCGGGCCGGTTCATGTAGACGATCCGGCTGGCGCTGGCGAACTCGTAGGCGAAGATGACGTTCTCTGGAGTCTGGATGATCTGGAACGGAAAGGGCATGTAGTTGGCGCGGGGGATGCCGGGCATGAAGCACTTGATCGCCGGGTCCAGCTCCCACCACCGCGCGAGGTTCTCCTGCTGCTTCGCCCTCGCCGCCGGGATGTAGGGGATCTCGCCGCCTTCGACGATGCCGAGACCTCCCGGCACGGCGCCGAGCGCACCCAGTTCGACGATCGGGCCGCCGCGGGCGGCGTGGGCCTCGATGTCCCAGTGCGCCGTGGTCAGGGCCTGCCAGATGCCGTTCAGGTCCGGCTCGCCATCGCTCGTGCGCGGGGCGCGGTAGTCCTGCGTCTGGACTGGCGCCGCCGTCATCACCGCAACGACTGCCGCGACGATGGCGGAGATCCCTGCGCTCCGCATTCGGTTTCGCACGCTCCCGCCTCTCATTCGGGGTCCGCCGCGGCGGCCGCGGCGGCCTCCTGCTCGCTTACCCGAGCGCCGCGCAGGATGTTCGCCATGTTGTAGTTGCCCTCGTGGCAGGCGAACTCGAAGAGCGGCTCGTTGCGCTTGCCCATCGGCATCCTCACCGTCCACGGCCTGACCCAGATCGGTGGATCGTCGATCGTCACCTCGTAGAGCATCACCTCAGGGCCGACGCGGGTGAAGCGCTCGGTCACCACCAGCTCTTCCGAGTTGAGGGAGTGAAACCAGGTCTGCGGCGTTCCTCGCTGGTGGCTGCCGGCGTACCCCTTCGGCAGGTAGTTCGCCGTCTCGACGACCAGCGAATCGCCTTCCCAGCGACCGCGCGAATCCCCGAGCCATAGCCCGATCCGGCGATCGGGGTGAGTCGAACCATCGAGGGGGATGATGCGCGCCTCGTGATACCACTCCATGACGATGACGACATGGTCCCTGTTCTGGACGAACTTGTAGTACTGGTTGAAGTTCGCGCGCACGGGCACGCCCAGGGTCACGCAGCGCTCGCCCAGGGAGCGGTCCTTCCAGGTGTCGGCCGGATGCTCCTCAAGGTACTGCTGGAGTTCGTCCCAGTCCTTCTGCGCCTGCTCGGTCAGAGCCGGAATCCCGCCTTCCGGCGGGTCGATGACCAGGTCGGACAGTCTGGCGCCGCCGCGGGTGCCGCCGATCTCCACCCACACCCCGCGCAGGTCGGGGTGTCCGTCGACGGTGCGGGGCAGGGTCCAGCCCGCTGGCGCCTCGGGCACCTCCACGGGCCCGCGAGCCCGTCTCTGAGCCGCAGCAAGGCCAGGCAGCAGCAGGACCAGCACGACTCCGGCCGCCAGGCGTCGCGAAGACGAGTTCGACATCAGCAGCCTCCTGCGGGTTGGATGGCAGTGGGTCTGCCTTTGAGGCTAGTGGACCTGCCGCCTCCGGTCAAACACCGTTTGGAACATGACCCGTGTCAAACCCCTGATGCGCTCTCGCTTCAGGTCTCCTGCTGCGACGTCAGTTCGATCTGCTTGTAGCCGCCTGCCCGCCGGAAGTGGAGGATCAGGTAGAGGAAGCCGAGCGCCATGAGAACGGGTATCGCCGCCGTGATTCGCAGAGCGGTCTGGCCGCCGTGGAAGGAGGCGTCGCGCACCGCCTGCTCGTCCGGCGGCAGGGTGATGCTGAAGTCCTTCGCCTTCTCCATGACCGGGCCGGCCTTCGTGCCGTCGAGGCCCTGGACCGGGGCGAAGAACAGGAAGCTGTTCGTGCCCTGGGCCTTGTACTCCTCGTACACGGCGGGCGCCTTGGCCTGCAGGTCCTGCGAGGCGTGCCGGTCCTGGAGGTAGCCGATGCCGGGGCCGCCCAGCAATCCGGCCGAGAGCATGCCGACGCCGCCGACGGCGCCGAGCGTCAGGGCGCCGCCGCGCGGGAAGCGCTCCGAGACGACGGCCAGCATGGTCGGCCAGAAGAAGGCCTTGCCGGCGCCGTAGATCGTCGCGGCGATCATGACGGTGACGGCGCCGGCCAGCGAACCGAGCGAGTAGAGGCCGATGGCGGCGACGACGGCGCTCA
>JAPOXA010000082.1 GCA_026707325.1 Acidobacteriota bacterium
GCTCTCGAACTACGAGGGCCAGGTCCACGTCTTCTTCCAGCTCTCCCCGATCCTCAGCGGCGGCCGCAAGGCGGTCGACGAGGCCTGCGCGGCGTTGCGGAATGCGTTCGGCGAGTCGACCTGAGAGCCAGGTGCCCGGCTACACCGCCGGCAGCAGCCGGCTGACGCGATAGCCGTCAAGGTCCTTCTCGAAGCCGCAGGCGTCGAGAGTCGCGGTCCACGGGGACTCGCGGGCCGGACGGCCGTCGATGCGCAGGAGCCTGAGGGTCCGGCGCCGGCGGCTTCCGGCGAGGTCACGGAGCGCGGCCCAGGCTTCCCCGGGTTCCGGGTCGGCGCTGAGGACGGCGAAGGTCCAGACACCCTGGCCGCCGGCTTCGAGGTAGAGACGGGGGGAGCCGGCACGGAGGACGAGCCAGGCGCCGGGTACGCGGCGTGGGCCTCGCCTTCGAGGATCGATCTCGGCCCCGAGCTGGGGCCAGGGCAGCACGGCGCCCCACGGATTCGCCGGGTCGACGGCCGGTAGGATCCCGATCGGCCCGCGCTTCGCCGGTCCCCGCCGCTCCCGCCGCAGGCGCTCGACCGCCGCCGGCAGGGCGAACTGACGGCCGGCCAGGCCGTGAACGAAGTAGCCGCGGCGGATGTGGCCGGCCTCCTCCATCTCGCGCAGCACCGGATAGAGAGCCTCGAACCCGCCGGGCACGTTCTCGTTGCGCGCAGTTTCGGCCGCGACCACGCCGTAGCGGTCGAGCAGCAGGGTTGCCGTGGCGTGCGCCCACTCCGTGTCGCTCACCCGCCCGCCCGGCGCGGCCAGATCGGCCACCAGCGACCATCGGCCGCCAGCCAGCATCCCCGTCCGGCCGCGGCGACCGCCCGTTACACCGGCCCGCATGCCTGGCGGCGCCGTCCCGGCGCGCGGTCCACGACGCCAGCCGCGAGGAAGTCCGCGGGGAGAACGACCGGCGGTCGACCGTCGCCGCTTGCCGAGAGACGCGAGCGGCAGGAACGTGTCGTTCGTGACGCGGCCGGCCCATACGAGGTCCCAGATCGCCGCTTCGACTTCCGTTTCGCCCCAGTCACCATCACCGGCCACACCGCCGACCAGGTCGAACGTGAAGCAGGCGCCGCGCTCCTCCAGCCGCTTGAGGACCGCGGCGTGCGGTGTCCCGGTCGGCGCCTCATCCGCGGCTTCGATCGGCTCGCTCCCGCGCGCCAGAACCTGGAACCGCTCCCGACGGTAGACCGCTACCCGGCCGTCTCTCGAGCCGAGCCTGCCGTCGCCCACCCAGAGAAGCTCCCCGGCCGCCGCGAGTCCATCCAGCATCTCGAGACGAAAGCCCGGCACGCGGGCAGGGAGGACGTGCCCGACCAGGTTCCGCCAGGAAAGCGGCATGCCTTCGAGTTGTGCCACGGCCTCCCGGAGGCGAACCAGGGCTCGATCCGACGGTGCCGGCGCCACTATTCGCCCGCGGTCCCGCGACGCCGGGAGAGTCGGCGCCGCCGCCGTGTCGACGCCCTGCCATCGACCCAGGAACCGCGCCAGAGCCGCTCCGTCGACCGGCTCGGCTTCGCGGCGCAGCCTGGCCAGTGTCCGACGCTTGATCCGGCGGAGCACCTCCTGGTCGCACCATTCGACACCGCCGCCTTCCCTACGAAACTCGCCCCGGACGAGCCGGCCGGCCTCTTCGAGACTCGTCAGCAGGGGTTCGATCGCCCCCTCCGGCAGGCCGAAACGGGCCGCCGCGTCAGCGGCTGTGAACGGCCCGTGGCTCTGCGCGTAGCGCCGCAAGAGACTCTCGAGCGGCTCCGGGCGAGGCTCCAGGAGGTCCGCGGGCAGTCCGTGGGCCATCGCCGCGTCCAGACCATCGCGGTAGAGCGCCGCGTCCTCCGCGGCCGTCCACATCCGCTCGCCGCCCTTGAACTCGATCTCGACGGCCCTCTTCTGCCGCGCCAGGTCCGCGAGCCACTCGCCCGTCGCACCGGGCGCCCGCACCTCGATCTCCTCCCGAGTCAGACCGCCGGTCTGCCGCAGCAAGTCGTAGAGGTCGTCCTCGTGCCTCGGTCGCCGCTCCGCTGCCAGCCCCTGGAACTCTTCTTCGACCGCCTGGATCACGTCCGGGTCGAGCAGCTCCCGGAGGCTGGCCGTGCCCAGCAGCTCCCGCAGCAGCTCCCGGTCGAGCGTCAGCGCCTGGGCCCGGCGCTCGGCCGCGGGGGCGTCCTGGTCGTAGAGGAAGCGCTCTTCGTAGGCGAAGACGAGGGAGCGGGCGAAGGGAGAAGGCGCCAGGGTCTCCACGTCGTCGACCCGGACCTCCCCTTCCGCGATCTGCGTCATCAGGTCGACCAGGCCGGACAGATCGAAAAGATCGCTCAGGCACTCGCGGTAGGTCTCGAGCAGGATCGGGAAGTCGGGGTACCTGCGGACGACGGAGAGCAGGTTCTTCGACCGCTGGCGCTGCTGCCAGAGCGGCGTCCTCTTGCCGGGCCGGTTGCGGGGCAGGAGCAGCGCGCGAGCCGCATTCTCGCGAAACCGGCTCGCGAACATCGGCGAGGAAGCGACCTGCTCGACGACCAGGTCCTCGACCTCGTCGGGGTCGAGCAGGAACTCCGGCACCGCCGGCAACTCGTCGGTGTCAGCGAAGCGGAGGGCCAGCCCGTCGTCGGTCCACAGCGTCTGGACCTCGAAACCGAAACGCCGGCCGATCCGGCGCTCCAGCGCCATCGCCCACGGCGCGTGAATGCGGGCCCCGAACGGAGTCAGGATGCACACGCGCCAGTCGCCGATCTCGTCCCGGAACCGCTCCAGGGTCACGGCGCGGTCGGTGGGCAGGGCGCCCGTGCGGTCGCGCTGCTCCTCGACGTAGGCGCAGAGATTCGAGACGGCATGCGGGTCGAGCGGCGCTTCGTCTGCGAGCCAGCGTCTGGCCGCTTCGCCCTGCCTCTGGCCCAGTTCGCGCACGAAGGCGCCGAGGGCCCGGCCCAGCTCCAGCGGCCGGCCCGGGCCATCGCCGTGCCAGAACGGCATCCGCCCCGGCTCGCCCGGCGCCGGCCGGACGATGACCCGGTCGCGGGTGATCTCGGTCACCCGCCAGGCGGAGGCCCCGAGCAGGAAGGTGTCGCCGGCGCGCGACTCGTAGACCATCTCCTCGTCGAGTTCGCCCACCCGCGGACCCTCGGGTCCCAGGTGAACCGTGAACAGGCCGCGATCCGGAATCGTGCCGGCGTTCATGCGCACCAGGAAGTCGGCGCCCCGGCGGGCGGTCAGGACGTCGCGGCCGCGGTCCCATGACAACCGGGGCCGCAGGTCGGCGAACTCCTCCGAGGGGAAGCGGCCGACCAGCATGTCCAGCACCGCGGCCAGCAGGTTGCGGGACAGGCCCCGGTAGGGCCGGGCGCGCCGTGCCAAGGCCAGGATCCCACAGGCGGTCCACTCCCGGCCGCAGCACATCGCGACGATCTGCTGCGCCAGCACGTCGAGCGGGTTCTCCGGCAGCTTCATCGACTCGATCGCGCCGCGCTGCATCTGGATCGCGGTCACCGTGCACTCCAGGAGATCGCCACGGAACTTGGGGAAGATCAGACCGCGGCTGCGCTCGCCGACCGCGTGCCCCGAGCGGCCCACGCGCTGCAGGCCGCTGGCCGTGGACCCCGGCGCCTCGACCAGGAGGACCAGGTCGACGCTGCCCATGTCGATCCCCAGTTCGAGCGAGCTCGTCGCCACGATGCAGCGCAGACGGCCGGCCTTGAGCGCGCCCTCGATCTCCCGTCGTCGTTCGTGGGAGATGCTGCCGTGGTGGGCGCGGGCCAGCGGCTCACGGTCTTCCTTCTCTTCCTCGACATCAGCCGGGCGGGTCCGGTCGTCCAGCTCGTTCAGCCGCTGCGCCAGCCGTTCGCAGAGGGAGCGGCTATTGACGAAGACGACGGTCGAGCGATGGCGCCGCACCGCCTCCAGAATGCGCGGGAAGACGGACGGCCACAGCCCCGACGTCTCGAACCCACGCGGCCATCCTTCGCCGGAGGAAAGAGACTCCGGCGCTGGCGGCGGCGCCTCCATGTCCGGCACCGGCACGACGACTTGCAGGTCGATGTTCGGCGGCTCTGAGGCGTCGACGACCTCGACCGGCCGGTCGCCGCCGAGAAACCCGGCGGCCAGGTCCATTGGCCGCACCGTCGCCGAGAGGCCGATCCGCTGCGGATCCCGGCCGTCAGCCAACTCCGCGAGCCGCTCGAGCGAGAGCGCCAGATGGGCGCCGCGCTTCGTCGCCGCCATCGCATGAACCTCGTCGACGATCACCGTTTCGACCGTGCGCAGGTTCGCGGCCGCCCGCGAGCCGAGAATCAGGAACAGCGATTCGGGCGTCGTCACCAGGATCTCGCCGGGTCTTCGCAGTTGGCGCCGGCGGTCCGCTGTCGAGGTGTCCCCGGTGCGCACGTCGACGCCGACCGGCCGCACCCGAGCGCCGAGCCTGCGGGCCTCCTCGACGACGCCCACCAGAGGCGCCTGCAGGTTGCGCTCGATGTCGTAGGCGAGGGCCTTGAGCGGCGACACGTAGACGACACGCACGCCAGCGGCGGGAGGCTTGTCGCCGAGACATAGCCGGTCGATCGCCCACAGGAAAGCGGCGAGCGTCTTGCCGCTGCCGGTGGGCGCCACCAGCAGCGCGTTGCCGCCGCGGGTCAGCACCGGCCAGCCCAGTTCCTGCACCCGGGTGGGCCCGGGGAACGAGTCGTCGAACCACCGGCGCACAGGTTCCGAGAACGAGTCCACGGGTCATCCTACGTGGACGCACGCCGCCCGTGGGCCCTGAGTCCGGCTGCTAACCTCGCCGCCCAGCGATGGCGCACCACGACCACGGGAAACACGGCGGCAAGAGCTACTGGCTCGACAGGAAAGGAAACGTCGCCAAGGTCTTCTACGCGCTGATCGCCGTCGACGTGCTGTGGCTGGCGGCGGACTTCTTCTACAAGAAGAAGGCGGAGTTCGAGGCCTGGGGCGGCTGGGCCGACGGCGGGTTCGGGTTCTACCCGGTCTACGGCTTCGTCGGCGCCTTCCTGCTGGTGCTGGCGGCGAAGCAGATGCGGCGGGTGCTGATGCGGTCCGAGGACTACTACGAGCGCCGCGGCGGCAGCTCCTCCACCTGAGTCCCGGATGGCCGACTTCCTGCTGTCGCCGCCGCTGCTGCTCATGCTCGGCAGCGTGGTCCTGGCAGCGGCGCCGCGCAACGTGTTGCCCCGCACCGCGCTGCGTGCGCTGCTGCTCGCCCTGCCGGTCTACTCCCTGTGGCGCTTCTGGGGCCTCGACTTCGGCGACTACGCCCAGTTCGAACTCTTCGGCCAGACCCTGACGCTGGTCCGGATCGATCCGCTGAGCCGGATCTTCGTCGTCATCTTCCACCTCGCGGCGCTGATCGGCAGCGTCTACTCGTTCTACGTCAAGGACAACTTCCAGCCGCTCGTCGGCGTCTTCTATGCCGGATCGGCCCTCGGCGTCGTGCTGGCCGGCGACCTCTGGACGCTGTTCCTGTTCTGGGAAGTGGCCGCGGTGTCCTCGGCGCTGCTGGTCTGGGTCCGGAGAAGCGGCAGAGCGGCCGGCGCCGGCCTCCGCTACCTGGGGATGCAGATGGTCTCGGGCGTCCTGCTGCTCGCCGGCATCGTGCTGCTCCGTCACGAAACCGGCGCGGCTCCCGGCTGGGCCGAGTTCCGCAACCTGACCGGCTTCCTCGAAGACGGCGGGCTCGGCTTCTCGAACCTGGCGGCGACCCTCATCTTCCTCGCCTTCGGTCTCAAGGCGGCCTTCCCGCTGCTGCACAGTTGGCTGATCGACGCGTACCCCGAGTCGACCCCGGCCGGCGCCGTGTTCCTGTCGGCGTTCACGACCAAGTTCGCGATCTACGCCCTGGCGCGGGCCTTTCCCGGCCAGTCCGAACTGATCTGGATCGGCGCGCTGATGACCGCCTTCCCGATCTTCTTCGCCGTGATCGAGAACGACCTGCGTCGGGTGCTCGCCTACAGCATGACGAACCAGCTCGGCTTCATGGTCGTCGGCATCGGCATCGGCACCGAACTGGCGATCAACGGCGCGGTCGCCCACGCCTTCGCCGACATCCTGTTCAAGGGGCTCCTGTTCATGGCGATGGGGGCGGTGCTCTACCGGGTCGGCCACGTGAACGGTTCGGACCTCGGCGGCCTGTACAAGTCGATGCCGATCACGACTGGCTTCTGCATCATCGGGGCAGCGTCCATCTCGGCCTTTCCGCTGTTCTCGGCCTTCGCGACGAAGTCGCTCATCATGAGCGCGGCCGTGTACAAGGAGTACTTCTGGCTCTGGCTGGTCCTCCTGTTCGCCTCCGCGGGCGTCTTCCATCACGCCGGGATCAAGATCCCCTTCTTCGCCTTCTTCCACCACGATTCCGGCATCCGCTGCAAGGAGGCGCCGAGGTCGATGCTCGTCGCGATGGTCCTGGCGGCCGCGGCAAGCATGGGGATCGGACTGCTCCCGCTGGCGGAGATGTGGTTCGGCCTCGCGAACCCGTTCTACGAACTGCTGCCCTACCAGGTCCACTACGAGGCCTACACGACGACCCACGTGATCACCCAGTCGCAGCTCCTCTTCTTCTCGGCTCTCGCCTTCGCCACCCTGATGCGTACCGGGCTCTACCCACCCGAGCTGCGCTCGGTGAACCTGGACGCCGACTGGTTCTACCGCCGGGTCGGCTACCGCGTCTGGGACGGTGTTGCGACCGCCTTCGTGGCTCTTCACCGCACCGGCTACGCGGTGGCCGGTCGACTTGCCACCGCCGCCTTGGCGTCGGCCCAACGGCACTTGGGGCCTCAGGGGCTGCTCGGCCGATCCTGGCTGACCGCCTCGATGGCCCTCTGGGTAGCCGTACTGCTCGCGGCATACCTGCTGGTCTTCTACTGGCGCCTGCCTTAACATCAGCTACTCTAATACATAGCGGTTGCCTATGAGGTGAAGCTAATGTAGGCTTCACCTCTTCATGCAAGGGCTTCGTATCTTCTGCGATGTCGCGGACTTGCGCAGCTTCAGCCGCGCCGCCGAGCTTCACGGCATCACCCAGTCGGCGGTCAGTCAGCGCATCCATCACCTCGAAGAGCGTCTCGGCACGAAACTGCTCGATCGCTCGAAACGGCCGTTCGTGCTGACGCCGGCCGGTGAACTCGCCTCGCGCGAAGGCCGTCAACTGGTGGGGCGGTACGACGCATTGGCGCGCAGCGTCGCGCGCCTCGATCCGGAACGCACCGGCTCCGTCCGCGTCCACGCGATCTACTCGGCGGGCATCGCGCTGCTCAATCAACTGCGGACCGAGTTCCAGCGCCAGCGGCCCGAACTGGATGTCCAGATCGAGTACGAGCCGCCCGCCGCGGTCGCCGAGGCGGCGCGGACGGGCCGTTGCGACTTCGGCATCGTCTCCTACCCGGAACAGTGGCCCGGCCTGCAGTCCAGGCCGTTGCGTGAGGAGCGGATGTGCCTTGCCTGCGGCGTGAACCACGAACTCGCTGGCGCGGAGAGCGTCCGGGCGGCCGATCTCGACGGTCGCGAGCTCATCCACTTCACCCACGAACTTCCCGCGGCCCGCCACATCCGCAGCTATCTGACAGGCAACGGGGCCAACGCCGTCTTCGCCCAGCGTCTCGACAACATCGACACGTTCAAGAGCATGCTGCAGGCGACGAACTACGCCGCCATCCTGCCGCTGCGGACCTTCCTGGCAGAGGTCCGCGCCGGCCTGCTCGCCGCCGTGCCGCTGGAGCCGGTGCTCGAGCGGCCGGTGGGCATCGTCTACGCCCGCGGCAAGCTGCGGTCCGCCGCGGAGGACTTTGCCTCCTTCCTGGTCGAGAACGCGGGACCGATGCCCGTCGACGAGGAACTGGGGCAGCGGCACGGAGAAGCGGCATGAAGCTCCGTCCCGGCAAGATCGGCCTGTACGACCCGGCCTACGAGCACGACGCCTGCGGCGTCGGCTTCATCGCCCAGGTGCGCGGCGAACGCAGCCACCGGCTGATGCAGCAGGCCGCCCACATGCTGACGCAGATGGACCACCGGGGCGCCTGCGGCTGCGAGCCGAACACCGGCGACGGCGCCGGCATGCTGACCGCACTGCCCCACGCCCTCCTCCGGCGAGTGGCCGCCGACGAGTTCGGCGCCGAACTCGGAGCGCCCGGCACCTTCTCGGCCGGTGTCTTCTTCCTGCCCCAGGACGACGCTGAGCGCGACCTGTGCCGGCGTATCGTCGAGAAGATCGTGGCGGAACGCGGTCAGGACCTGATCGGCTGGCGCAAGGTGCCGACCCGTCCCGATGTCGCCGACATCGGCGCCACCGCCCTCGATTCCATGCCGATCATCGAGCAGCTCTTCATCCGAGCCGCCGACGGGCTCGACCAGGACGCCTTCGAGCGCGAGCTCTACCTGATCCGCAAGCAGGCGACGATCCGTCTGCGCGGCAACGAAGCCCTCGCCGAGGCGCAGATGTTCTACGTCTGCTCGCTGTCGACCCGGGTGATCATCTACAAGGGCATGCTGACCTCGGGCCAGCTCGTGCCGTTCTTCCCGGATCTGGCGGCGTCGGACTACGAGTCCCACCTGGCGATGGTCCACTCGCGCTTCGCCACGAACACGTTTCCGTCCTGGGACCGCGCGCAGCCGAACCGCTTCATGAGCCACAACGGCGAGATCAACACGCTGCGCGGCAACATGAACTGGATGCACGCTCGCGAAGGCGTGCTGCGAAGCGACCTGTTCGGCGACGATCTCCCCATCGCCTTCCCCGTCGTCGAGCCCGACTGCTCCGACTCGGGCAGCTTCGACAACGTGCTCGAGTTCCTGCTGCTCACCGGCCGCACCCTCCAGGAGGCGGTCATGATGATGATCCCGGAGGCGTGGCAGAACGACCCGCACATGGACGCCGAGAAGAGGGCCTTCTACGACTACCACTCCTGCCTGATGGAGCCGTGGGACGGACCGGCATCGATCGCCTTCACCGACGGCCGCTACATCGGCGCGGTTCTCGACCGCAACGGCCTGCGCCCGAGCCGCTACTACGTCACGGACGACGATCTGGTCATCATGGCGTCGGAGGCCGGCGTCGTCCCGGTCGAGCCGGAGCGGGTGTTGCGCAAGGGACGGCTCAAGCCCGGCCGGATGTTCCTGGTCGACTTCGACCTCGGACGGATCGTCGCCGACGAGGAGTTGAAGAGCGGCATCGCCTCGCAGCGGCCGTACGCGGAGTGGCTCGAACGCCGCACCGACCTGGCCGACCTGGTAGCCCACGCCCAGAACAAGGGCAACACGGGCAACGGCAACGCCCCCGCGAACCAGGCGGCGATGGACGACGACACGCTGACGCGGAGCCTCCAGGCCTTCGGCTACACCGGCGAGACGATGCGCTTCATGCTGCGGCCCCTGATCGAAGAGCAGCGCGATCCGATCGGCTCGATGGGCAACGACACCGCCCTCGCCTTCCTCTCCGACCAGGACCGCCCGGTCTACGACTACTTCAAGCAGCTCTTCGCGCAGGTCACGAACCCGGCGATCGACTCGATCCGCGAAGAGGTCGTCATGTCGGTCGACTGCACGATCGGTCCCGAGCGCAACCTGCTGGAGACGACCGCCGACCACTGCCTGCGCGTCCGGCTGCCCCATCCGATTCTGAGCAACCGGGAGTTCGCGGCGCTCGCCGACGCCGGGGACGCCGGCTTTGCCTGCCGCACACTCGACGCCACCTGGCCCCTCGAAGAGGGCGCCGCAGGGCTCGGCAACGCGCTCGACCGCCTGTGCCGGGAAGCCGAGCAGGCAGTCGACGACGGCTGCGCCTTCGTCGCCCTCTCCGACCGGGCGGCCGGACCCGACCGCGTCCCGGTGCCGACGCTGCTCGCCTGCGGCGCCGTCCACCATCACCTGCTGCGCACGATCAAGCGCACCCGGGTCGGACTCCTGCTCGAAACCGGCGAGGCCCGCGAGGTCCACCACCACTGCCTGCTTGTCGGCTACGGCGCGGACGCCATCAACCCCTACCTGACCTTCGAGGCGCTCTGGCAGGCCCGCCGCCAGGGCCGGCTGCCCGCCGCGGCCGACGACCAGGCCGTCGTCGACCGCTACCGCAAGGGCGTCAGGAAGGGGATGCTCAAGGTGATGGCCAAGATGGGCATCTCGACGCTCCAGAGCTACAAGGGCGCCCAGATCTTCGAGGCCGTCGGGCTGTCTACTGAAGTGATCGACCGCTGCTTCGCCGGCACCGCCAGCCGGATCGAGGGCGCGGGCCTCGAACGACTGGCCAAGGACGCGCTGAAGCGTCACGCCCGCGGCTTCCCCTCCGACGAACGGGACCGGGTCGCCGGACTCGCGAACCCCGGCGACTACCATTGGCGCGCCGGCGGCGAACGCCACATGTGGAACCCGCAGATGATCTCGCGGCTCCAGAACGCGGCCCGCACGAACAGCACGGAGGCCTACGAGAGCTTCGCCCGGCTCGCCAACGAGGACACGACGAGGGCCTGCTCGCTGCGCGGCCTGCTCCAGTTCCGTACGGACCTCGAGCCGCTGCCGCTCGAGGCGGTCGAACCGGCGAGCGAGATCGTCAAGCGTTTCTGCACGGGCGCGATGAGCTTCGGTTCGATCTCGGCCGAGAGCCACGAGACGCTCGCCATCGCGATGAACCGCCTCGGCGGCAAGAGCAACACCGGCGAGGGCGGCGAGGATCCGGCCCGCTTCACGCCAGACGCGAACGGCGACCTCCGCCGCTCGGCGATCAAGCAGGTCGCCTCGGGCCGCTTCGGGGTCACCTCCTGGTACCTGACGAACTCCGACGAGCTCCAGATCAAGATCGCCCAGGGCGCGAAGCCGGGCGAGGGCGGCGAACTGCCCGGCCACAAGGTCGACGAGATCATCGCGCGGACCCGCTACTCCACGCCCGGAGTGGGGCTCATCTCGCCGCCGCCCCACCACGACATCTACTCGATCGAGGACCTGAAGCAGCTCATCCACGATCTGAAGAACTCCAACCCCGGGTCCCGGATCAGCGTGAAGCTCGTGTCCGAGGTCGGCGTGGGGACGGTCGCCGCGGGCGTCGCCAAGGCGCACGCCGACCACATCCTGATCTCGGGCCACGACGGCGGCACCGGCGCCTCGCCGCTGACCAGCATCAAGCACGCCGGCCTGCCCTGGGAACTCGGCATCGCCGAGACCCACCAGACCCTGGTGCTGAGCGACCTGCGCTCGCGGGTGATCCTCCAGACTGACGGCCAGCTCAAGACCGGCCGCGACGTCGCCGTCGCCTGCATGCTGGGGGCCGAGGAGTTCGGCTTCTCCACCGCGCCGCTGATCACGATCGGCTGCATCATGATGCGCAAGTGCCACCTGAACACCTGTCCGGTCGGGATCGCGACCCAGGATCCGGAGTTGCGCGCCAAGTTCGAGGGCACGCCGGAGGAAGTCGTGAACTACCTCTTCCTGGTCGCCGAAGAGGCGCGGCGGATCATGGCCGGCCTGGGCGTGGCGACGATCCGGGACCTGGTCGGGCGAACGGACCTGTTCCGGCCGGACCTCGCTGTCCAAAGCGAGAAGACCGAGGGCCTCGACCTGTCGGCGGTGCTGCAGCCGGCCCTCCGCAGGCACGAGCGAGTGGAGGTCACGAAGACGATCGAGCAGGACCACGCGCTCGAGCACGCGCTCGACAACGAGCTGATCGAGCGCGCCCGGCCGGCGCTCGAACGCGGCGTCCGCGTCCGGATCAAGTTGCCCATCGAGAACACCCAGCGCACCGTCGGCACGATGCTCAGCCACGAACTGATGAAGGCGCGCGGCGAGCACGGTCTGGCCGACGACACGATCCACATCTCGCTGACCGGCAGCGCCGGCCAGAGCCTCGGCGCGTTTCTGGCGCCCGGCATCACGGTCGAACTGGAAGGCGACGGCAACGACTACGTCGGCAAGGGGCTGTCCGGCGGACGGCTGATTCTCTATCCACCCCGCCGGTCACGCTTCGTCGCGGAGGACAACGTTCTGATCGGCAACGTCGCGCTCTACGGAGCCACCGGCGGCGAGGCGTTCTTCCGCGGCCGCGCGGCGGAACGGTTCTGTGTCCGCAACTCGGGGGCCCGCGCCGTGATCGAGGGGATCGGCGACCACGGCTGCGAGTACATGACCGGCGGCCGAGCCGTCATCCTGGGCCCGACCGGGCGCAACTTCGCGGCCGGCATGTCGGGCGGCGTCGCGTGGGTGCTCGACCCGCGCAGCGAACTGGACCATAACTGCAACTTCGAGATGGTGGGGCTCGAACCGGTCGGCCACGAGTACGAGGCGGAATTGCGCGAGCTGGTCGCACGGCACGCCCGCTTCACGGGTTCCACGGTCGCGCGCCGACTTCTCGAGCGCTGGAACGAGGCCCTGCGGCAGTTCATCCAGGTCATGCCGCACGACTATCGCCGCGTCCTCGAAGCGCAACGCGAGCCGCAAACCGAGGTTCAGACCGAACAGAAGGCCGAGGCCGCGGCCTGAGGCCGTCGGCTGACCGCGAATCGGAACACCGCAAGCGAGGAGGGCACGCGGGTTCATGGGCAAGGACACCGGCTTCAAGGAGTACGCGCGCGCCGCGGTTCCGTACCAGGATCCGCTCATTCGCGTGACCCACTACGGCGAGTTCCTGCAACCCGTCGCGGAGGAGCATCTCGCCACGCAGGGCGCCCGCTGCATGGACTGCGGCGTCCCCTTCTGCCAGTCCGACAAAGGCTGCCCGATCGACAACCTGATCCCGGAGTGGAACGACCTCGTCTACCAGGGGCGCTGGCGAGAGGCCCTGCGCCGACTCGAGCGGACGAACAACTTCCCCGAATTCACCGGCCGGGTCTGCCCCGCGCCCTGCGAAGGCGCCTGCGTGCTCGGGATCACCGACCCGGCGGTGACGATCAAGAACATCGAGAACGCAATCGTCGACCGCGGCTTCGAGGAGGGCTGGATCGTGCCCCGGCCACCGGCGAGCAGAACCGGCAAGAGCGTCGCCGTCGTCGGCTCCGGTCCGGCCGGCCTCGCCGCTGCCGCCCAGTTGAACAGCGTCGGTCACTCGGTCACCGTGTTCGAGCGCGAGGACCGGATCGGCGGCCTTCTGATGTACGGCATCCCGAACATGAAGCTGGACAAGCGGCAGGTCGTCGATCGCCGGATCGACCTGATGCGGGCCGAGGGCATCGAGTTCGTGACCGGCGCCCACGTCGGCGTGAACGTCAAGGTCGCCGACCTGCGCCGGGACCACGACGCGATCCTGCTCGCGTGCGGCGCCACCCATCCGCGCGACCTGGCGATTCCGGGCCGCGAACACTCCGGCATTCACTTCGCGATGGAGTTCCTGACCGAGCACACAAGGGCGCTGCTGGACCGGGACCTGCCCAGCGACGGCGCCGGCGTCGTCGAGACTCCGATCCAGGCTGAGAACAAGAACGTGATCGTCATCGGCGGCGGCGACACCGGCGCCGACTGCATCGCCACCGCGATCCGGCACGGCTGCGCCTCGCTCGTCAACTTCGAGCTTCTCGACCGGCCGCCCGACGATCGCGCGCCGGACAATCCCTGGCCGGAGTGGCCGCGCATCTTCCGCGTCGAGTACGCGCACGCCGAGGCCTCCGCCCGTTTCGGCGCCGATCCGCGCGTCTTCTCCGTCCTCTCCAAGCGTTTCGTGGACGACGGAGCCGGCAACGTCGCCGGCATCGAGACCGTGCGTATCGCCTGGCGAAGAAACGAATCCGGCCGCTTCGCGATGGAGGAAGTGCCGGGCACCGAGGAGACCTTCGAGGCCGACCTCGTGCTGCTCGCGATGGGCTTTCTCGGTCCCGAGGCTACGCTCGGAGAGCAACTGGGGCTCGCGACCGACGCCCGCACCAACTTCGCCGCCGAGCCCGGCCGGTACGAGACCTCCGTTCCCGGCGTGTTCGCGGCCGGCGACTGCCGCCGGGGCCAGAGTCTGATCGTATGGGCCATCAACGAGGGTCGCGGCGCCGCGGCCCGAATCGACGAGTACCTGACCGGGGCCACGGAGTTGCCCCTGCCGTCCACCGGTTGACGGCCCTGGAAATTCAACTTCTTGGAGCGGATTCCGCACACTTTGACGGGCGGCGAAGCGGCCCTTATAGTCCTCTTCGTTCGTGGCCTTGAGCCGCCGCGCCCCACCACCGTCACAACCAGTTCCGACAGGCCTTCAAGGCGTGAACCGCGCGCCGGTGGGCTCGCAATTGAGTTCGGCGGCACTCATTCAGAAAACAGAGGAGAAACCAACCATGCAGTGGACCCGCCCCCGGGCACGTCTTCTTGCGATCCTCCTGGCAACGACCTGCGCCTTCCTGATCGGCGGCGCCGGCTCTGCCCAGATGATCACCGGCACGATCGAGGGCTACATCTCGGATGTCGCCGGCGACCCGATCCCGGGCGCCACGGTCACCGCGACCAACCAGGACACCGGCATCGACCGGGCCGTCATCACCGACGCGAACGGCTTCTACAGCGCGAAGGCCCTGCAGGTCGGCACCTACACGGTGACCGCCGAGTTGGCCGGCATGCAGACGACGCAGCAGACCGACATCTCAGTCCTCGTCGGCCAGATCAAGGACGTCAACCTGGCCCTTGAGGTCGAGTCGTCGTCCGAGGTGATCACCGTCACCTCCGAGGCGCCGATCATCGAGGTCAGCCGCTCCGGCGCCGCAAACTACATCGACGAGGTGGCGATCGAGAGCCTGCCGATCGTCGGCCGGGACTTCACCGACTTCGCCATCCTGACTCCCGGCGTCCAGGCCGATCGGTCGCGCGGCTTCCTGACCGTCGCCGGCCAGCGCGGCATGTACACCGGGCTTTCGGTCGACGGCGCGGACAACAAGAGCACGTTCTTCGGCTACGGCCGCGGCGGCGAGGCGACGGAGAACGACGGCCTGATCATCGCTCAGGACACAGTACGCCAGTTCCAGGTCGTGACCAACGGCTTCTCGGCCGAGTACGGCCGGCACGGCGGCGCCTTCATCAACGTCGTCACGAAGTCCGGCACGAACGAGGTCAGGGGGTCGGCCTTCTACCAGTTCCGCGACGACAGCATGGCGGAGGATCTGCCCTCCTCGCCGCTTGACGACTTCAACGATCGCGATGGTTCGCGGCCGGTCGATACGTTCGACACCCAGAACTACGGCTTCTCGATCGGCGGTCCCTTCAAGCGCGACCGCACCCACTACTACTTCGGCATCGACCAGCGCGACCAGGACATTCCGTTCACCCGCTCG
The DNA here is from genome assembly GCA_026707325.1 of Acidobacteriota bacterium. Lineage (GTDB taxonomy): Bacteria > Acidobacteriota > Thermoanaerobaculia > Multivoradales > Multivoraceae > Multivorans. The sequence goes on from JAPOXA010000082.1 coordinate 15,265, forward strand.
CTGCGTTCGACGGGCGCGAACAGTACCTACGACCTGATCATGCAGCGGGCCCAGAACGAGCCGGCCTTTGCGGCCCTGGTCGACGGTTTCGACCGGAACGCCGATGGCTCCGCCACCGGCCTGTTCCTGCGTTCGGTGAGCAACCAGATCCTGTTCGGCAAGCTGGACCACCAGATCAGCGACGCGAACCTGATCACCCTGCGGGCCAACTTCACCGACTTCGAGCGCGAGAGCAGCTACCTCGACGAGGAATCGCTGAAGACGGAGGACACGCTCACGGTCATCGCGTCGATGACTTCCGTGATCGGGAGTCGCGGCGTGAACGAGTTCCGTATCCAGTCCGCGGATGACAACCTGGACCGCTTGTCCAAGCGGGTCGGCACGCCGATCGAAGCGCAGGTACGCTTCCGGTTCGCCGGCTTTGACAGCGTGGGCAAGTTCGACTTCCTGCCCATCTTCGTGGAGGAGTCGCAGCTCCAGATCAAGAACGATTTCTCCTACCTGTTCGGCGCCCACGACATGAAGTTCGGCGTCGACTACTCGAAGGACGACCTGGCGCAGCTCTTCGCCGGCAGCCGCGACGGCCGCTACGACTTCAACTCGCCGGAGGACTTCCTGAGCAACAACGCGAACCGGGCCCGGATCTGGTTCGGCGACTCGACCTACCCGAACTACGACGAAACGCAGGCCGCGCTCGCGTTCTATGGTCAGGACAGTCTGAAGCGGGACAATCTGACGCTCAGCTACGGTCTCCGCTACACGTCCACGGACAACCCCGACGGCCTGGAGCACATGGAGACCGACGGTCGCCAGATCCCGGATACCGAGAACCTGGCGCCTCGCTTCGGCTTCGCGCTGGCTCAGGATGAGGGCCGGTCGGTCATCCGCGGCGGCATCGGGTTCTTCTTCGGCCGAACGCCGACGCTGCTGTTCGCGAACCAAGTCCAGGCCAACGGCGTACCGCCCAACTACGGCCGCATCACGGTGAGACCCGGCCAGAACGGTTACGTTGACCTCGGGACGCCGATCGACAATGAGAACCCGCCGCCGGGCATCATTCCGGCGATCTCCTATGTCGACCCCGCGTTCGACGACGCGCAGACGCTGCGCGCGAGCGTCGGCTGGGAGCGGGAACTTGGCAACGGCTGGAGCGCTGGCGTGGACGCTGTGTACGCCGAGGCAAGCGGCCTCCAGCGGAACACGGACTGGAACCGCCAGTTCGGCGGCTACGACGAGTACGGTCGCCCGATGTGGGGTGGTCGCATCCGGGATGACGTCGCCGAGATTCTCGTCCGGCAATCCCGCGGCGAGTCCGAGTACCAGGCGGTCACCCTGAAGGTGAACCGGCGCTTTACCGGCCGCTACCAGTTCGGCGCGCACTACACCTGGGGCAAGGATCGGGACACCGACTCGAACGAGCGTTCGGCCACCGGTGTCACGATCTCCGATACGGGCAACCTGGACTACGACTGGGGCCTGTCGGACCGCGACATCAAGCACCGCCTGGTGGTCACCGGCATGATCCAACTGCCGGCCGACTTCCAGATCTCGGGCATCCTGAACTATCAGTCGGGCTACCCGTACACGCTGGTGGACTCCGGCTTTGACCGCGTCGCGTGCGGCTTCCCCATCTTCAACTGTCCCGACCCGTACGCGATCATGGACGGTGTGTTGGTGGGCCGCAACTCGGAGCGCAACGAGTCGATCCAGACAGTCGACGTCCGGGTCGGCAAGTTCTTCCGCTTTGGTGACGGCCTGCGGCTCGACGTCTTCGTCGAAGCCTTCAACCTGTTCGACCAGAACAGCTTCGGCGTCGGCTTCAGCCAGAGGAACATCAACAACGGAAACGTTCCCGACACCCTCGGGATCCCGTCGTTCCTGACAACGAGCCCGCGCCAGTTGCAGATCGGCGGCCGGTTCAGCTTCTAGACTGACGGCCTCCACCTGAAGCCGCAGCGTGTGACGCCGCGGCACCGAGAATCAAGGGCCTCTCCGGCAACGGAGAGGCCCTTTCTTCGTCCACCGACTGCGGACCTGCGGGCGTTGAGCGAAGCATCGCTACTTGCCGGGGCGCTGATGCCCTGCGGGTCCACCGTCAGCGTTCGGCACCTGTCCGGCGAAACGGCAGCCGCTTCTCGTCCGTGAGGCTCGGAACATCTCCCACCGGAAGAACCGATATCCGCTCGTCCAGTTCGTAGGTCTCTTCTCCAGGGTAGATCACCCAGAGATGATCGAGCCGGAGATCGGCGAGCGCCACGCGCATCGACTTCGTCGTCCCCGGGGCGTCGCTGTACTTGAACTCGAAGCCGAACCGCCGGCCGCCGGACACGATCATCAAGTCCAGCTCGGCGCCGCCGTGGGTACCCCAGAAGTGTGCGTTCGAGGGTTGCAGACAGGACAACACCTGCTCGACGGCAAGACCCTCGAACGAGGCGCCGACTTTCGGATGCCCAGCCAACCTGTCCGTCGACGGAAGATCGAGAAGCGTGTGAAGAAGACCGCTGTCGCGAACGTAGACCTTCGGCGCGCGGACCTGCCGCTTCTTGAGGTTCTCGTGCCATGGCGGAAGAACCCGCACGACTTGCGCTGCGACAAGAATGTCGAGATAGCGACGGGCGGCGGTCTGACCCGAACCGATCGCCCGGGCGAACTCCGCCGCGTTCCACACCTGGCCGTGGTAATGCGCGACCATCATCCAGAAGCGACGAAGCGCCTCCCCCGGCAGCGAGAAACCGAACCGCGGAATGTCGCGATCGAGGAACGTCTCCACGAAACTCTGACGCCACAGGGCGGAAAGGTCGTCGTCGTCAGCCAGAAAGCTGCGCGGGAACCCGCCCCGCAACCAGAGCCTCCGCCAACCGCCCGGCGTGGCGCCGCCCACCTCGGTCAGATCGAAGCCCGAGAGCCGGATCTGCCCGGCGCGGCCCGCCAGAGTCTCCGCGGCGCCGCGAGCAAGAGCCGGGGATGCGCTGCCGAGGACGAGGAAGCGGGCCGGCTCCTCCCGCCGGTCGCACAGAACCCGCAGAATCTCGAACAGCTCGGGCTGCCGCTGAATCTCGTCGATGACGACCAGGCCCCGCAGCGGCTTCAGGGTCTGCATCGGCAGCGCGAGGCGCCTCCGATCAACCGGATCCTCCAGATCGAAGTAGCGCCCCTTCTCCGGTGCTTCGTCGAACAGCGCTCGGGCAAGAGTCGTCTTCCCGCATTGTCGCGGACCGACCACCGCGACCGCCGGATGCACCAGGAAGGAGCGTCTGATCCGCCGGGCGGCGAGTTCGCGGTCAACGTTCACGGCCGCCAGCATACTTCCTTGAAAATCCTCTCGTCAAGAGAGTATTTTCCCGAAACTATCCGCCCCGGCGACGGCTTCTTCCTTGCAGAGACGCCAGCGAGAGAACGATCTGCAAGGAATCGATGAGCCGCGCTCCGACCGTGGCCGTCAAGCTTGCTAACGTCTCACGACGCACGGGAACGCCGTCACGTCGAACCTCGTCGCGAAGAGCCCACCCTCGGAGTTCAAGTACATCTTCACCGCGGCATCCGACGCCGTGTCCCGCACCGTGACCTCGACGCCGACATCTGTCAAGCCACCCATCACGACCCACCGGTGGCCATTCAGGCCGCAACCGTCGAGAACCTTGACCACGAGCTCGATACTGTCGGGCGAGAAGAACCAGAACATCCCTGTGTCCGAAGTGCGCGGGATGCCACGGGCAACCCCACTCTCCTCGCCGGCCCGCCAGTGGGCGTCTACCTGGTAGCGCCCGTCCTGGAGGCAGAGCGATGTGTCATCCGCACCGCAGGTCGCGCCCATCGAGCCCGACAGGCTGCTCTGCGGGCCGTTTGAGCGGGTTTCCCCGAACCTGCCGAGGGGGGCGCCGCTCAAGACGTTCAGACGTCCGCCGGCTGCGCCGACACCGGCATCGCAGGCCGCGAATGCGGCCACATCAGCGATGGGACCGAAGGCAGCGCCGCCGGCACTCGTCCAGCTCTTCTCGAACATCGAGGTCGGCACGCCGGCAAACGGGCTGCCGGTACGGAGGTCGCGAACCGTCATGGTCACCGCAACATCGGTCAGGCCGACGGCGAAGACCCAGTAGTGGCCGTTGATGGAACAGCCATCAAGCACCTTCACGACGAGTTCGATGTTTGAAGGCTCGAAGAACCAGAAGTCACCGCTCCGGGCGGTCAGCCGCTCGGACCTGCCTCGGCCGGTTCGTCCGTCGCCGTCCTCCCAGTCCACTTCGACCTGGAATCTGCCCAGACACAGAAAGCCTTCCTCGCCGCAGCGGGCCGTCTCCGCCGTCCAGGTCGTCGCCGTGACCTTCGGAGTACGCTCCGAGGACAGGGGCCCGTTGCGAGCTTCCACCGCGAAGCGGTAGGTCACATTCGGCACCAACTCGGTCACGATCGTCGAGGTGCTGTTCGCGGGCGCCGTCCCGATGAGGCGCAGCTTCGAATCTCCCGGCCCTTGCTGAAACACAGCGAATTCCGTCTCCGTGAGCGAGTTGTCGCGCCAGCGCAGTTCGATCTCGGTCTCGTTCAGTGCGGTGGCGACGAGCGCGGTTGGGGCCGGCGGGGCGCCGAGCGGCGTTGTCGTCTCGGCTGAATCGTCATCCGGGTCCGGGTCCAACACATCGCTGTCGACGGAGCCGCGGTACACCAGGAGGTTCTCGCTCCGCCCATCGAGAACGACCTCGATCGTGAAGGACTTGGGCGCTTCGCCTATGCGGCGGCCGCGACGTACGGAATCGTCTGCGGACCTTCCGGCAGCACGCAGACGCGCGCCTCGGGCCGGCCCGCCACGCACTCGGCGAGCGCGGCATCGAGGTCCGCCGCCGGCTCGAAGTGGGCGGCGGCAAGCTGCTCGACGCTCAGTCCGTCCGCCTTGACCAGCACACGGGCGCGGCGCTGGATCAGCGCCTGGACCTGGACCTGCCACTGGTCCGGCTCGGTCACGGGACGGGCCTCGATCTGCGCCAGCAGTTCCTCCGGAGAATCGCCGCGTCCGAGCAGTTCCGCGTAGCGGCCGTGGTCCGGGATGCCGTCGCTGCACTCGGCCGCGCAGAGAATCGTGCCGCCGTCTTTGACCACCTGAGCGGCCGCCGACATCCCCTTGACCGCCTGGTACAGGTTCTGGTCGAGCGGATAGCCGGAGTTCGTGGTCACCACGACCTCGAACGGGTGGTCAGTCGCCGCCATGGCGATGGGCCTCGCGGCCGCACAGGCCCGAGCGTGCATCTCGAAGAGTTCGCCCGCGAAGACGTGCGTGATCCGCTGCTGGCGGTCCAGAAGAACGTCCATGCTGAAGTGCGGCTTCGCTTCCGACCGCGCCGCGATGGCCCGGATGTCGCTGTGCATCGGGTTCTCGTCGATGATCCCCCAGGTCGAACGCGAGTCGCCGACGCGGGCGGCGTCGTGCAGGGTGAGCACGGTGTCGAGCCCGGCGAGCCCCGGTGCGACCATCTTCGGGCCGCCCGAGAACCCGGCGAAGAAGTGCGGCTCGACGAAGCCGGTCGTGATCCGAAGGTCGGCCTCCAGCCAGTGGCGGCAAAGCCGGGTCGGAACAGCTTTGCCGCTCTGCCCCAGGTCGACCAGGGAGGAGTCGTCGCGGGCATCGTGGTTGATCACACGGCAGGCGCCGAGGATCCCGCCGCCCAGCATCGCCCGCAATTCCGGCTCCGTGTTCGCCCGGTGGGTGCCGGTGGCGACCAGGATGGTCACGTCCTCCGGACGGACCACGCCGTCGAGTTCCCGCAGCACCGCCCCGATCATCTCCCGGCGGGGCTGCGCCCGGGTGACGTCGCAGACCGAGATCGCCGCCGTCTGGCCGGGTCTCGCCAGTTGCCGCAGCGGCGGGCCGGCCACCGGAGCGCGAAGCGCCGCGGTCAGAGCGGCGTCGGGGTCCGCGAGCGGCGGCGCCTGGATCGGCTCGATGACCGTCGTCCGATCGCGCGGAACCTCGATCTCGAGGCCGCTGCGGCCGTAGGCGAGGCGCACACGCATGGCGGAGATCCTACGCCCGCGCCAGAGACGTTTGGGGCGTCGGCGCCGATGCACAAGGGACCCGATCGCGAGACCGGCGCCGCTTGGGCGGCCGCGTCCTCAATCCGTCTCGTCGAGACGGCGCACCTTGATGCTCCGGAAGGCGACCTCGTCGCCGTGGTCCTGGAGCAGGATGCGGCCCTCCGGCCACCTGCCGAACCCGTCCCGGCCGGCGAACTTGCTCAGCGCGATCGCTTCGTCGAGTTCCGCCGAGTTCCGGTCGAACGCGAGCACCAACTGGTGGTTCAGCCAGTGCTCCACGGTGCCGTCGGCGCGAACGACGATCCGGGCGTGGTTGTAGCGGCCCGGCCCCTTGACGAAACGGCCGACCTTGGTCGCGGGCAGCAGATCGTAGAGCGACGCCAGCGTCCGGTTGCCGTCGCGCCCGGCCTCGGCGTCGGGGTGGCGCATGTCGTCCAGGATCTGGTACTCGAACGCGACCGCCGTGCCCGGAGCCGAGCCGTAGCCCTCGGTGACCAGGTACTTGATGCCGCTGTTCGCGCCCTCGGTCACCCGGAACTCCATCTGCAGTTCGAACGCGGAGAAGGTCTCGCGGGTCACGACGCCGCCGCCTCGCTCCGCGCCTGGCTCCGACGCAAGGACCGTCAACTCGCCGTCGCGGATCTCCCAGCCCGTCTCGGGAAAATCCTCGCGGTGGGCGCCCCGCCAGGCATCCGTGTTCTCGCCGTCGAAGAGCAGTTTCCAGCCCATTGCCGACTCCGCTTCCGACAGGCGGTTCGGCCGCGTATCGACGACGTAAGGGAACGAACGTCCGCTCGGCACAAGGTCTTCGGTTCGCAGCAGGACGTTCCGGTAGCGGACCTGCAGGCCGCCCTGCTCCGGTCCGACCGAGTGGACCTGCAACGCGATGAAGCCGCGCGGCGTCATCTCGTCGATCAGGAACGTCGCCGGCACGTTGTTCAGCCAGGTCCGGATCTCGGGGCCGATCGCCTCGATGTAGAGGTGGTTCCAGTCTCCCTGCCGGAATGCCCGGCTCGCCTCGGCGTTCACGGACAGCGGGAACAGCCAGCCGCGCCGGGCCTCGTCGTAGATGCCGGCGCTCCACCCCCGCCCGCTCGGGTCGATCTCGACCTGGTAGCCGTGCACCGTGCCGTTGCGGTACTCGGGGTCGCTGTGACTGCGGATCTGGACTCCCGCGTTCAGCCCCTCGTCGATCTTGAACTCCAACTGCAGCGCGAAGTCGCCGTACTCCTCGGTCGTGGTGAGAAAGGAGTTCGGCGTCTCGATCACGGCCGTGCCGACAACGACGCCGTCTTCCAGCGAGTACTCGGCGGCGCCGCCGAGTTGGCGCCATCCCTGCTCCAGGCCGCCGGCGGTCAGGTCCATCCAGCCCGAATCGGGATCGGGTTGAGCGAGCCCGGGCGCGGCTACGCCGAGCAGAACCAGCAGCAAGACGGCCGGTGGAAACGACAAGGCTGCGGAGGGGCGCATCGAAGCGTCAGCTTACCGTCCCTCCAGCTAGGATCGCCGCTTCCGGCCGTTCGGCCATGGCGAGGAGGCGGACCTTGGAATCGATCGACATCCATCCCCGGGCGCTGCGCGAGGCAGCCACGATGATCCTCGAAGCCGGCGGCAGCGGGCCCGCCGAGGCCCGCATCGTCGCCGACCACCTGGTGCTGGCGAATCTATCGGGGCACGACAGCCACGGCGTCGGCATGCTTCCCGCCTATGAACGGAGCCTCGGCAACGGGACGCTGAAGCCCAATCAGAACGTCGAGTTGGTCCAGGACGATGGAACGATCATGATGTTCGATGGCGGCATGGGCTACGGCCAGGTGGTCGGCCGCCAGGCAACGGCGGCGGCGATCGAGCGCTGCCGGAACATCGGCGTGGTCCTGGCGCCGGTCCGTTTCTGCCACCACCTGGGCCGGATCGGCACCTACGGCGAGCAGGCGGCGAACGCCGGCCTCGCTTCGCTCCACTTCGTCAACGTGGTCGGCCACCAGGCCCTGGTCGCGCCCTACCGGGGCACCGATGCCCGCTACTCGACGAACCCGATCTGCCTGTCGCTGCCCGGCAGCGAGGCACAGCCGCCGATCCTCCTCGACATGGCGACCAGCCGGATCGCCCACGGCAAGGCGCGGGTGGCGCACAACAAGGGCGAGCAGACGCCCGAAGGCTCCCTGATCGATCACCGCGGCCGCAAGACCCGCGACCCGGGCGTCCTGTTCAAGCAGCCTGTCGGCGCACTCACTTCCTTCGGCGACCACAAGGGCTACGGCCTGGCCGTGTTCTGCGAGCTTCTCGGCGGCATGATGAGCGGCGGCCGCACCGCCCAGCCCCAGCACGAGGTGGAGGGCACGATCTGCAACAACATGTTCATGATCGTGTTCGACCCCGAGCGGCTGATCGCCAAGTCGGCGATGGAGCATGAGCTCGCTGCCCTGGTCGCCCACGTCAAGGCGTCGCCCGCGGCCGATCCGGCCGAACCGGTGCTGGTGCCTGGCGACCCGGAGCGGGCCAGCCGGATCGAACGTGCCGAAGCGATTCCGGTGGACGTCGAATCCTGGCGCCAGATCGTCGCCGCCGGCGAACGGCTGGGCGTGAACGCCGCCGAGCTGGAGGCGCTAGCTGCCTAGCGCTCCGCCTCGCCGAAGAAGCCCCACAGCAGCTCGCCGCCGAAGTTGCCGGCGTCGTCCCGCGGCCAGACGTGTCCGCCGTTCCAGGAGCAACTGCGGACGGCACGCTCGCCGGCGCAGCCGGGGTGCTCGACGCAGCTCAACTCCCGCCGACCGTCCCAGGGAGTCTCGACCGCGACCGGTTCGGCTGAGCAGGACTGCGCCTGAGCCCACTCCTCCGCTACCCCTTCCTGCGACGTGTAGATGTAGCCGTCGCTGGCGTGCGAACCGTCGATGGGGACGGTGCGATCGCTCGTGCCGCCGACCAGCAGCATCGAGGGGCCGGGTGCTTCAGCCGCGCAGTTGAAGCCCCGCGCCAGGTAGCCGTGCATCGGAGCAACCGCGGCCAAACGGTCGCCGAGGGCGCAGCCAAGCCGGTGAACGAACATGCCGCCGTTGCTGTAGCCGGAGGCGAAGACGCGGTCCGTGTCGATGCAGAGCTCCGCCGACAGGTGGTCGATCAGGGCGGCGATGTAGCCCACGTCGTCATGGCAGGAGCACCAGTTGCACCGCCCGCAGGTTCCGCACTCGGGCGGGCAGGGGTACGGATCCGCGTCCTCACGGCAGGCGGGCGCTTCCGGCTGGAGCGGAGCGCTGCAGGCGAGATCGTTCCAGGACGTGATCGTGGCGTTCCGGCTCTGGCCCGGCGGACCCGTGGAGGCCTCGAACGACGTGCCCTGCGGAAACACGAGCACGAAGCCCTCGCGGTCGGAGAGATCCGAGAGACCGGTCCAGCCGTCGCTGTGCCGGGCACTGCCGGTGTAGCCGTGGACGTGCAGCCAGAGCGGCGCCGGCGAAGTGCCGTCGTAGCGGACGGGCAGGTGGAGGCGGTAGCTCCGGATCAGGCCGCCGTGGGCAAGCTCCAGGTCGCCGCTGGTTCCGGGCTCGACCGATACGTTGCCGGCGCCGGACGAACAGCCCGGGCTGTCCGCGGCGGCGAGCGGGCCTGCGACGGCTAGCAGCGCCGCCGCCGCGAGAAAGGACAGTCGCAGTGGGAGCATTCGCCGGCATCGTAGCGCGGCTGGCTAGCCGGGCAGCACCTGGAAGTGGCCGTCCCGCTCCACCAACTGCACGCCGACGTCGAACAGGTCGGACAGCGTCGCGCTCGTCAGGACCTGGTCCTTCGGTCCGTCGGCGAACACTCCGCCGCCCTTCAGCAGCACGATCCGCTCGACTTCTGGCGGGATCTGATCGACATGGTGGGTGACGATGATCAGCGTCGTGCCAGCCGACACCAGGGCCCGCAGCCGCTCCATCAGCCCGAACGCGGCTCGCAGATCCAGGCCGGTCGCCGGCTCGTCAAGCAGCAGGGTGTGCGGCTCGTGAACCAGGGCCCGAGCCAACAGCAGGCGACGCTGCTCACCCGAGGACAGTGTGTCGAAGCGACGCTCCAGCAGGTCGCCCGCGCCCTGGCTGGCCGCCGCCGCCGTAGCCCGGCGCCGCTGCGCGTCCGTCAGGCCCTGGTGCCGGTAGACGCCGACGCTGGCGAAGAAGCCCGAGCAAACCACATCCCTGCCCTTGAGCCAGCCGTGATGCGTCACCTGCAGGTCGTGCGACACGACACCGAGTTGCCGGCGGACATCGAACACGTTCCATCGATCCCGGCCCAGCAACCGCATCCGGACGCCGGGTCCCCGAACCGGAAAGAACTCGCCGTTCAGCATCCGCAGCAGGGTGGATTTGCCGGCGCCGTTCGGACCGAGGACGGCCGTGTTCTCTCCGCGCGGGATCGAAAGCGTCACGCCGTCGAGCGCCCGGCGGCCGCCGCGCAGAACAGTGACGCCGACGAGTTCAAGCAGCGGTTCGTTCAAAGCGGTCGTCGTGCCCGCTGCGGCAGGACGGGAGATGCCGTCACCGCCCCTGGAACCGCGGCGGCCGCTTCTCGAGGAACGCCTTCCGGCCCTCGACGTAGTCCTCGGAGCGGAAGCAGGCCTCGACGAGTTGTTTCACGCGGTCCAGGTCGCGGCGTTCCGGGTCCTTCGTGGCTTCCTTGATCGCGCGCTTGGCGGCCCGGAGCGTCAACGGGGCGTTCGCAGCCATTCTTCCCGCCAGGTCGCGGACGGCGCCCTCCAGTTCATCGACGGTCGTGACCCGGTCGATGAGCCCCATGTGGTGCGCCTCGGCGGCCGTGAACCGGCGCGCCGTAAGCAGGATCTCGCTCGTGCGGGACGGTCCGACGAGATCGACCAGCACCTTGATCCCGGCAAAGCCGTAGCCCACGCCCAGGCGGCCGGCCGGGATCCCGAACAAGGAGTCTTCGGAGGCGATGCGCAGGTCCGCGTTGAGCGCCGTGGCCAGACCGCCGCCAAGGCAGTAGCCGCGGATCATCGCGATCAGCGGCTTCTCCAGCGCGGCGAACGCCCGGCCGGTGTCGCGGCCGGCCTGGTCGTAGCGCTTTCGCGCCTCGACGGTCGTCCGCAGCTTCTCGAACTCGGAGATGTCGGCGCCGGATACGAAGGCCCGGTCGCCCGCTCCACGCAGCACGACGACCCGAACCGCGGCGTCCTCCTGAAACCGGCGCAGCGCCATCGCCGAGCCGATCTGCATCTCGAACGAGAGGGCGTTTCGCCGCTCCGGGTTGTTGTACGTCAGCCAGCCGACGCCGTCCTCGATCTCGGCGACTATCTTCGTCGTCGGCAGTTCGACAACCGTCGGTTCGGAGGCCGTGGTCGCTCTCGTCGCCGAAGTCACGCAGGCGCCCTCCAGGGCAAGCCGTCGCCTTGCACCATCACGCGACCACTCCTCCGGCCCGAAGTTCACCGATCTCCCCGGCGGTGAGTCCAGCCTCGGCGAGGATCTCGTCGCTGTGCTCGCCAGGACCGGGCGCCCGGCACCGCAGCTCGAAGGGCGTTCGGCGCAGCCGGACCGGTTGGCCGACGAGACGCACATCTCCGAGTTCGGAGTGCTCAAGCGGCACCGCGATCCCGCAGTGCTCGACCTGCGGGTCGGCGAAGGTCTGTCCCACGTCGTAGACCGGGCCGCACGGCAGACCGGCTTCGTTGAGCAGCGCGACGATCTCATCCACCTCGAAGCGCCGCGTCAACTCCGCGACCTCCTCCTCGAGCCGGGCACGGTTGGCGACTCGTCCGGCCGAGTTCCGGTACTCCGGACGCTCAAGAAGCTCCTCGCCGCCGAGCGCCTGGCACATCGCCCGAAAGTGCTTGCCGCTGGTGGCCGCGATGTTGACCCAGCCGTCGGCGGCCGGGAACGTCCCCATCGGCGAGATCGTCGGGTGGTGGTTGCCCTGCTGGCCGGGAACCTCACCCTCGACGAGGTAGCGGGCGGCCTGGAAGTCGAGCATGCCGATCATCGCCTTGAGCAGTGACGTGCTCACCCACTGCCCTTCGCCCGACCGTTCGCGCTCGCGGAGGGCCGCCATGATGCCGAAGGCGAGGTAGAGCCCGGCCGCCAGGTCGGAGATCGCCGTGCCGACCCGGACAGGACCCTGGCCCGGCAGGCCGGTCACCGACATCAACCCGCCCAGGCCCTGGGCGATCTGGTCGACGCCGCCCCGTTCCCGGTATGGCCCGGTCTGGCCGAAGCCGGACACGCTGGCGTAGACGATGCGCGGGTTGACCGCCCGCACCGTCTCGTAGTCGAAACCGAGGCGGTGCTTCACGTCGGAGCGGTAGTTCTCGACCAGTACGTCCGCGTCCCGGGCCAGACGCAGCAGCACCTCGCGGCCTTCGTCCTTCTTCAGGTCCAGCGTCAGGCAGCGCTTGTTGCGGTGGAGGTTCTGGTAGTCGTGGCCGAGCCGCCGGGAGATGCCGATCTCCTTGCCGGGCGCCGGCGGACGCTCGATCCGCACGACGTCGGCGCCCCAGTCCGCGAGCTGCCGCACCGCGGTCGGCCCGGCGCGGGCGATCGTCAGGTCGAGGACCCGGAGGTCCGCCAGGGGAAGTGACATCGCGAGGGCTCAGACTTCGGGCACCGCCCCGGCCGGCGTCGGCTCGGGAGGCGTCTCGAGTTCCTTGAAGATCCAACCAAGCGCCGCCTCGACCTGAGGCTTCGCCCCTTCCTCCACCACATCGCCGTGGCACGGAATCAGACGGTCGAACGGGCACTGCAACAGGCGCAGACAGCTCGCCGCACAGGCCGCGCGGTCGCGGATGGAGAGCCGGATGATTCGGCTCATCGCGACCCGACGGCTGACTCCGGTGAGACGAAAGTAGAGGGACGCAAGCCAGCCCAGGTCCTGCTGCAGGTTGAACAGCAGGTCGGCCACGAGCAACGTCCCGCTCGGGCGGTGGCAGAAGGCGACCTCGTTGAAGGAGGGCATCCCGTCGATGGGAATCGGCTGCAATTCCGCGCCCCACGCGGAGGCAACGCCCAACGTTCCCGTAAACGCAATGTCTTTGCGCTTCTCCGCCAAACCGGGAGCGCCAAGAACATCAGCCTCCGGAAAGCGCGCCGTGGCCGCGGGCAGATGAAGGTGGTGGAAGCGGTTCGGCGCAACCAGGTATCGGACCGGGCCGAGGCTCTGAATCTCCTCCGCCATCCGGTCGTCGATCGGCCCCGGCGAGTACAACCACAGCTCCCCGTCGCCCAGGCGAACAACCGTCATGCGGGCGGGCACCGTGAAGCCCATGGGGATCTTCTGGTCGTGGTCGGCGATCCAGAGATCCCGGCATATCTCCCTGAGCGCCATGGCGGCAAGTATAGGTCCGGTCCCATGGAACCGGCGGCGTCGAAGGGCGCGCCGGCGCACGCGGTCGCGGCCGGCTCCATGCGCGTAGAATCCCCGGCCATGCGCCAGTTGCCCATCCGTCCCCGCCGCAACCGGCGCTCCGCGGCGATCCGCTCCCTGGTCCGCGAGACGGACCTCGGGCCGGACCGGCTGATCTATCCGCTCTTCGTCATGGAGGGCCGGGACGCGGCAGTCCCGATCGACTCGATGCCCGGGCAGGCACGGCTGACGATCGACCGCCTGGTCGCCGAGAGCCGAGCCGCGCACGGGCTCGGCGTGCCGGCCGTGGCGCTGTTCCCGGCAGTCGAGGACGACCTGAAGGACCGCACCGCCAGCGGCGCCCTCGACCCCGACGGTCTGGTCCAGCGCGCCGTGGGTGAACTCAAGTCGGCGTTGCCGGAGCTGCTCGTCATCACCGACGTGGCGATGGACCCGTACTCCAGCGACGGCCACGACGGACTGGTCGAGGACGGCGAGATCCTGAACGACCCGACGCTCGAGATCCTCGCCGCTACCGCGGTCTCCCAGGCGGACGCCGGCGCCGACGTCATCGCCCCCTCGGACATGATGGACGGCCGCGTGGGAGCGATCCGCACCGCCCTCGACGCCGCCGGCCACGCCCAGGTCGGGATCCTGAGCTACACCTCGAAGTACGCCTCGAACTTCTACGGCCCGTTCCGCGACGCCCTGGACTCGGCGCCCCGCGCCGGCGACAAGAAGACGTACCAGATGGACCCGGCGAACGTCCGCGAGGCCGTGCGCGAAGCCCTCCTCGACGTCGAGGAGGGCGCCGACGTGGTCATGGTCAAGCCCGCCCTCGCCTACCTCGACGTGATCCGTGCCGTTCGGGAGGCGGTCGACCTGCCAGTCGCGGCCTACCAGGTGAGCGGCGAGTACGCGATGATCCAGGCGGTCGCCGCGAACGGCTGGATGGACGGCGACGCCCTGATGCTGGAGACGCTGACCTCGATTCGCCGCGCCGGAGCCGACATGATCCTGACCTACTTCGCACGCCACTGCGCGGAAGTCCTGAACCGGTGAAACGCGGCCTGTTCCCAGCGTGCCTCACCGCGCTCGGCGTGCCTCTCGTCCTGGGAGCCTGCGCCGCGGAACCGGATGCGCCGGCATCCTCGCCGGCTGCCGCGGCCGCGACGGAGCGACCGCCGAACATCGTCTTCTTCCTGGTCGACGACATGGGATGGCGTGACGTCGGCGTCTTCGGCAGCACGTTCTACGAGACGCCCCACATCGACGCCCTCGCCGAGCAGGGCGTGCGCTTCACCAACGCGTACGCGGCGACGCACGTCTGTTCGCCCACGCGGGCCTCGCTCCTGACGGGCAAGTACCCGGCAAGGCTCCGCCTGACGGACTGGTTGCCGGGCCGAAGGGAGCATGCCTTCGAACGGCTGTTGAGCGCCGAGAAGCTGGCGGCCCTGCCGCTGGAGGAAGTGACGCTCGCCGAAGCGCTCCAGGAACACGGCTACAGCACGGCGATCCTCGGCAAGTGGCACCTCGGCGGCGCCGAAGCAGGACCGCTCCACCAGGGCTTCGACGTGCAGGCGCCCGACTTCCCCGGCTCGACCCCGCGCGGCGGCTACTTCCCGCCGTACCTGATGGCGGGACTGGTCGTCGAAGGCGAGGAAGACGAGTACCTCACCGACCGCCTGACCGACTTCGCCGTCGAGTTCATCGAACAGAGCCAGGACGGTCCCTTCTTCCTCTACCTGTCGCACTTCGCCGTGCACGACCCGATCGAGGGACGCCCGGACCTCGTCCTGAAGTACCGCGAGAAGGCGGCGCGAATGGAACCCCCCGCCGGGCCGGCCTTTCTCCTGGAAGGCAACCCCGACGATCCCGAACCGCTTTCGCGCGCGCAACTGAACGCTCTCCTGGAGCAGCCGTCGCATCAAGAGCACGGCGTACTACCCCAGGACACCGTCAAGATCAAGCAGCACCAGGACAACGTCGAGTTCGCGGCGATGGTCACCGCCATCGACGACAGCCTGGGGCGCGTGCAGAGCGCCCTCGACCGGCTGGGGCTGACCGAGAACACGATCGTCGTCTTCTACTCGGACAACGGAGGGATGGCAGCGGCCAATCTCGGCAATCCCGCGAGGAAGATACCCCCCGATCTGCTGGACGTCGCCTACTCCACGTCGAACCTGCCGCTGCGCGGCGCCAAGGGCTGGCTGTACGAGGGCGGGATCCGGGTTCCGCTCATCGTGCGCTGGCCGGGAGCGGGCCAGACCGGCGCGGTCCGCGACGAGCCGGTCATCAGCCCCGACTTCTATCCCACGCTGCTGGAGATGGCCGGCCTGCCCGCCAGACCCGATCAGCACGTCGACGGCACGAGCTTCGCCGCGGCGCTCCAGGGCCAGGACTTCGAGCGCGGAGCGATCTACTGGCACTTTCCCCACTACAGCAATCACGGGATGCAGAGCCCGGGCGGCGCGGTCCGCGATGGCGCCTGGAAGCTGCTGGAGTACTTCGAGAACGGCACGGTGCAGCTCTTCGACCTGGAGAACGACCCGGGCGAGCAGCGCGATCTCGCCGCCGAGCAGTCCGCGAAAGCCGCTGAACTCCGTGACCGGCTCCACGCCTGGCGCGAGTCCGTGTCGGCGGCGATGCCGCGGAGTCGGTAGGCCCTCCGGGAGGGTCGCCGCTAGCGGGCGGCGCGAAACAGGAACAGGTGCTGGGTCGGCAACGAGTCGATCCGTTCGACGAGTTCGTAGCCCGCCGGGATCCACTCCTTCATCACCTGATCGATCGACATCCGGTGATCGATCTTGATGTGAGCCGCCGTGCGGCCCTCCAGCCGAAACTCCGCCAGGGCAATCACACCGTCGGGCGAAAGCGCCTCCCGCATCGCCTCGAGCATCGCCTCGGGCTCCGAGAACTCGTGGTACACGTCGACCAGCAGCATCAGATCGACCTCGCCCTCGGGCAGCTTCGGATCGTCCTCCGTGCCCAGCACCGTCGACACGTTCGTGACGCCCTCGCGCCGGGCGAGTTCCTCCGCGATCCGCAACATCTGCGGCTGAATGTCGTTGCACAGCACGCTGCCTTCCGGGCCGACCACCGCGGCCATGCGGCGGGCGTAGTAGCCCGAGCCGCAACCGATGTCGACGACCAGCATCCCTTCCTCGATCGGCAGAGCGGCCATCAGCGCGTCGGGGTTCTCCTCCTGGATGCGCGAGGCGCGCTCCAGCCAGCCGGCGCCCCGGAAGGACATCACGTCGGCGATCTTCCGGCCCTTGTAGACACCCGGGTCGTCGGCGGTCTGAGCCGCCGCCGGGGCGAACCCGAACGCCAGCGCGGCCACCACCGCCGCGGCGACGGCCGCAGGCCTCCCGAAGGGTCGGTTCACGGTTCGAACCAGCGTGCGAGCCATCCCAGCACCTCCTCGTGCCATTGAATGCTGTTCGCCGGATTGAGCACCCAGTGGTTCTCGTCCGGGAAGTACAGCAGGCGGGCCGGCACGCCGAGTCGCTTCAGCGCCGTGAAGGCGGCCAGCCCCTGGGTTTCCGGAACGCGGAAGTCGAGGGCACCGTGGATCACGAGCATCGGGGTCCGCCACTGGTCCACCAGTACTGCCGGGTTGTGGCGCTCGTAGCCGTCAGCGTTGGCGAAGTAGCTCCCGAGGTGGTCCCACTCGACGAACCACAGCTCCTCCGTCGTGTAGTACATCGAGCGCAGGTCGAACACGCCGTCGTGGTTCACCAGGCAACGGAACCGCTCCGGCCAGGCTCCCGCGATCCAGTTCACCATATAGCCGCCGTACGACGCGCCCAGCGCGCAGACCCGGTCGCCGTCCAGGAACGGATAGCGGTCGAGCGCCGCGGCGAGTCCCTTCTGCAGGTCCTCCAGCGGCTTGCCGCCCCAGTCGCCGCGAATCGAGTCGGTGAAGTCCTGCCC
Organism: Acidobacteriota bacterium; assembly: GCA_026707325.1. Lineage (GTDB taxonomy): Bacteria > Acidobacteriota > Thermoanaerobaculia > Multivoradales > Multivoraceae > Multivorans. The sequence goes on from JAPOXA010000082.1 coordinate 32,551, forward strand.
ATACCCGACCGAACCGTGGAAGTCGATCATCACCGCGGCGTAGCCCGCGCCGGCGTAGGCCTGCGGGTTCCAGCGGTAGTGGAAACTGTTGCCGAAGGAGCCCTGCGGCCCGCCGTGGATCAGGAAGGCGACCGGATAGCGGCGGTCCGGGTCGAAGTCGACCGGCCGCACCAGGTAGCCGTGCACCGTCTCGCCGTTCCAGCCGGCGAACGTGAACTGTTCGTAGCTCCCGACGCGAGCCGCCGCCCGCTGCTCCGCGTTCATCGCGGTGAGCGGCTGACGGCCGCTGCCGTCCGGCGCGCTCACGTAGAGCTCGGACGGACCGGCCAGGTCGTTGTGCAGCGTCACGAGCCGGTCCTCCGACACCGCCAGACCGGCGATCGAGCCCTCGTCGCGCAGCCGGGTCACCTCACCGCCGGCCACGTCGACGGCGAACAGGCTCCGCTGGCCCACGTCGGCGGCGGTGACGAACAGCGTCCCACCGTCGGCCGAGAACGCCAGGCCCGACACGGAACGGTCCCAGTCGGCGGTCAGGGCACGCTCGTCCTCGAGGCGCGACCCGTCGAGGCGAGCCAGCCGGACGTGGAACCGGTCCGACTCGTAGCCCGGACGCTCCATCGCCATCCAGGCCAGGGTGTCGCCGTCCGGCGACAGGACCGGGTGGCTGTCCCAGGCCGGGTTCGAGGCAGTCAGTTTGACGGGCTCGGAGCTGCCGTCCGCCGGCGCCAGGTAGAGATCGAAGTTGGTCGACCAGGCTTCCTCCGTGCCGCCGAGCCGAGAGGCGAAGATGACCGCGTCGCCGCCATGTCCGAAGGCGATCTCCTCCGCGCCGCCGAAGGGCTTCGGCGGCGCGTCCTGGTCGAGCCCCGGCATCAGGTCGACCGGTTCTCCGGCGGCAACCCCCGAGTCGTCGAGTTCCATGACGAAAACGTGCGAGCGCCGGCCGTCCTTCCAGACATCCCAGTGGCGCACGAAGAGGTCGTCGTAGCCGACGCCCGTCGTCTTCCCCGACGCCCGCTCCTCGAGCCGTTCGGCGGTGCAGGCGAGGCTCTCGCAGGCGACGAAGACGTCCATCGTCAGGGCGATCCTGCGACCGTCCGGCGACACGACGAGGTTCCCCGCGTCGAGCGCGAGGTCGGTCACCTGGTGCGGTTCGCCGCCGGCGACAGGCAGGCGCCACACCTGCGAACTGCCGGAGCGCGTCGACAGGAAGAACAGGCCCTTGCCGTCCGGCGCCCAGCGGGGATGGAAATCGGCCGCCTCGTTCGTGGTAAGCCGGCGGGGTTCCGAGCCGTCGAAGGGCGCGATCCAGATGTCCGTCCGCCCGCGGTTGGCCGCCAGATCCGTTGTCCGGACCGTGAAGGCGACCGCCGACCCGTCCGGCGCCATGTGCGGGTCGGAGAGCCGCTTCATCGCCAACATGTCGTGGACCGAGAACGGATGGGTTTCCTGCGCCGGAACCGCCCCGGCGGCAAGCATGATCGGAACGACGAGAGCTGCAGGCAAGAGTCGGCGCATGGTTGGAGCGGACGCTATCGCACGGATCCGCGGCAGGCGGGTGCTAGAGTTCCCTGCGGTAAGGCATCATGAGAGTTCTCATCCTCCTCGTCTCGACGCTTCTGAGCTCCGCCGTCGCGGCCCAGCCGAACCGGCTCACGTCGGCCCGGCTGGACGGCGATGTCCTGCGGCTGGACGTCGCCCGGAATCCACAGGCCGTTCGGCACTTCCCCCTGTCAAGCCCGCCGCGCGTCGTGATCGACATCTTCGGAGTCGACCAGTCGGCCGCCGAGATGCCGCAACCGCCACAGGGCAGCCCGGCCTTCGAAGTGCGTACCGGCGAGCATGCCGACTTCCTGCGCGTGGTCGTCGACCTGCGAGCGGCCCTGCCTTCCTACCAGGTACGGCAGTCGGAAGGACTCGTCGAGGTCGGTCTCGGCTCCGGCACGCTGCCGCCATCCGCGACCGGCGTCCTGATCGGGGAGTCGCCGGATCCCGGATCACCGTCGGGCCCTCGCACCGCCGCCGCCCCGGTCGTCGACGTCGCCGTCGAGGCCGCGCCAGCCGGACAGCCGGCGGTGGCGATCTCTCCCGTGTCGCCGGCTCCGACCGGCAGCGAACTGCAGAACCTCGACGACCTGACGACGGACGAACTGCTGGCCCTGATCGACGCGGAACTCGCCGCGGCGGGGCTCGATCAGCAACAATCCGCGAAAGAGCTGATCGAGCAGGTCGAAGCCGAGCTCGCCCGCCCCGTCAGCCCGACGACCCCCGAAGCGCCGGGCCAACCGGAAGAGCGGGCGCCCGTCGAGGAAGGCGACCCCGCCGATCGACCGCCGTTTCGCTTCATCGACGAAGACGACCCGCCCCGCTAAGGTCGCCGGCTAAAGCCGGCGGCTGATTCCATGGGGCTTCGCCGCGCCCTGTCCGGGGGTCAGAAGACCCCCGGCAACTGACCCGCGCACCCAGTTCTTCAACACCAGAAGCACCAGTGGTAGGGCGGCCGGAAGTAGGTGATCAGCCGGCCGCAGACGATGACGCCGATCCAGCAGGCCAGGGAGATCGCCGCCGCGGCCCGGGCGCCCGGCGGTGCAGCCGCCTCCGCCGCGGCCACACGCACCGGCCGGAACGCGAAGCGGTAGAACACGAGGATGTTCAGGCCGGCGATCGCCATCAGCCACAGCTTGATCTGGAACGCCGGGTTGTAGAGATACTGATTCGGAGCGCTGACCAGGAACAGGAAGCCGGTGCAGAGGTTGAGGGCGTAGCCGCCGACGCCCCAAGGCACGAGCCGGTGCAGCGCGTCCATCGGTACGCCCCGGGCGACCCCGAGCAGGCGGAGGTCCCAGAGGCCGATGCAGCCGATCAGCAGGGACAGGCCCAGGAAGTGGAGAGATTCCACCGTCGGCCAGCCCCAGGACGTGTGCATGAAGCTGTAGATGCCGCTCTTCTGGCCGATCGAGTACAGCAGGTCTTCCATCGCTCTCGCCCGTTTCCCGTCTCAGTACAGGAGGTGCGAGGCCAGCATGACCTTCGCCGTGTAGGCGAGAAAGCGGCCCGAAGTGATCACGGCGACCCAGAGCACGAGGGACACCGCCGCCAGCACTTTCTCCCTCCTGGGCGCCGGGACGGGGTCGCGACGTGAGTCCCCCAACACGCCGCGCATCAACGCTCTCATGATCCAGAGCGCAGCGACGATCGCCGCCAGCTTGAAGTAGAAGACGGGGTTGGTCAGAGCCTTGGCGGGATACGCCAGGAGCAACGCGAGTCCCGACAGCGTGACCACCACGAGGCTCGCCCACAGCACCGGGAGGTAGCGCCGCATGAGCGACCGGGGCACGCCCGGGGCGACACCGAGGACGCGAAGGTCCGTCACCACGTGGATGCCGGCCACGAAGGCCATCCCGATCGAATGGAAGACGAGGCTCGAGAAGAAAGCCCCACCCGACTCCCGCATCCAGGTAGACGAGCGTGTCTCCTCGAGCCAGATCAGAAAGTCGATCACTCTCGCTGTCCGCCCGATCCGCTACCGACGTTGCTCTTCGATCCAGGCGTCGATCAGCTCTTCCAGGATGTCGAGTGGCACGGAACCGTTGGCGAGCACCGCATCGTGGAAACGGCGGACATCGAAGTCCTCGCCGAGCGCCTCTTCGGCCCTTGCCCGTAGCTCGCGGATCTTCAGTTCGCCCATCTTGTAGGCAAGGGCCTGGCCCGGCCAACTGATGTAGCGGTCGGTTTCGGTCGTGACCTCGTGGAGGGAGAGCGCCGTGTTCTCGGCCAGGTAGTCGAGCACCTGCTGGCGCGTCCAGCCCAGAGCGTGCACTCCGGTGTCGACGACAAGCCGGCAGGCCCGCCAGATCTCGTAGGTCAGGCGGCCGAAGTTGCTGTACGGATCCTCGTAGATGCCCGCCTCGAGCCCGAGGTACTCGGCATAAAGCCCCCACCCCTCACCGAAAGCTGAGAGATAGTCGTGGCGCCGGAACTCGGGGACGGCGGCCATCTCGGCCGCGAGCGCGGTCTGGAGGTGATGACCCGGTACCGCCTCATGCAGGGTGAGCGCCGCAAGCGCGTAGAGGGGCCGGCTCGGGAGGTTGTAGGTGTTGACCCAGTAGATGCCGGGCTGGGTGCTGTTGTACGGGGCGGACACGTAGCGGCCGGCGGTGTACTTCGGCGCCATGTGGTCCGGGACCGGCTCGACCGTGTAGGGAACCCGCGGCAGGGTGGCGAAGAGCGACGGCAGCTTGCCGTCCATCGTCTTGGCGATCCAGGCGGCGCGCTCCAGCAGCTCCTGCGCGGTCTTCGGGTAGAAGCGCGGATCGGTGCGCAGGAAGTCGAGGAACTCGGCGTACGAGCCCTCGAAGCCGGTCTCGCGGATCACGTCGGCCATCTCGGCCCGGATCCGCGCGACTTCGCTCAGGCCGATCTCGTGCACCTCCTGCGGCGTCACGTCGAGAGTGGTGAACCAGCGCACCTGATCCGCGTAGTACGCCTGGCCGTCCGGCAGGTCGGAGGCCCCGATGGTGTCCCTGGCGCCCGGCAGGTACTCGCCGACGAAGAAGTCGTGGAAGCCCTGGTAGGCCGGCACGACCGCGTCGGTGATCGCGGCCTCGGCGTCCGTCAGGATCCGCTCGCGGTCCATCTCTCCCACCGACGCCGGCACCTCCTCGAACGGCGCCCAGAAGGCGCTGTCCTGCGGATCGTCGACGATGTGGGCGGAAATCGTGTCCTCGTAACCCTCGAGCGTCACCCGCGGCAGGGTGAAGCCGCGCTCGATCCCCGCGCGCATGTGGCTCTGCTGCTGCTCGAAGTAGGCAGGGATCGCCCGCATCCTGGCGATGTAGTCGTCGTAGTGGTCGGGGGTCCGGAACGGCATCGGGCGGTGCATGCGGGCGAACCCCATGTGGAAGCCGGAGTCCGCGTTGAGCGGCATCTGGTAGCCGCCGAACTCGAAGCCCTGCACGCTGCTCCGAAGCTGGCGCTCGAACATCCGCGCATTGATCCGGTCCGCATCCGTGAGGCCGGAGACATCGATTCTCTCGAGGCGCCCCAGCAGATCGCGGCGGCGCTCGACTCGGCGCTCGATCGCCTCCAGACTCATGTCCGCCAGTTCGTCGTTCCGGCTGTGATCGCCGACGCTGGTCGCGAACTGCGGGCTCTCGAGGAGCCTCGCCGCCCAGTCCTCCTCGAACAGCGCGTAGAGCTGATCGCGGGCGTCCGGAGCCGGCGCGCAGGCGGCCAGCGCGACCAGCGCGACCAGCGCGACCGGCATGAGCAACGCGGAGGTCATCCGTTCCAGTCGCACTCTGCTCATCGGAAACGGCAACCCTATCGAAGCGCCGCGGACCGAGTACCGCCCGTGCCGGCTGTTACGATCCCTGGTCGCGCGTGAAGAAACTGTCCGTCCTTCTGCTCGCAATCGTCGCGGCCGGCGCCTCCGCGACGGACGCCTCCACGCTTGAGCTTCGCCGCGGCGACCGGCTCTGCCTGGTGGGCAACACGTTCGCCGAGCGATTCCAGCTCTTCGGCTACTTCGAGAGCGGGCTGCTGGCGGCATTCCCCGACCTGGAGCTGTCTGTCCGCAACCTCGCCTGGTCGGCCGACGAAGCGGCGCTGCGGCCGCGACCGCTGGACTTCGGCGCGGTCGACCGTCATCTCGCGGCGCAGGGCGCTGACGTCGTCCTGCTGTTCTACGGCGCCAACGAGTCGTTCGCCGGCAGCGAGGGCCTGCCGGCGTTCAGGAACGACCTCGGGCGGCTGCTCCGCCATGTCTCGAAGCAGCTCTACAACGGTTCCGAACCGGCGCGCATCGCCCTCGTCTCGCCGATACCACAGCAGGCGCTGCCTTCCGGCCGCGGGCTGGACCCGGAGGCGGTCGAACGCCGCAATGCCGACCTCCGGGCCTACACCGGGGCGGCCGAGGTCGTCGCGGCCGAGAACGGCGTGCCCTTCCTCGACATGTTCGACGGCGTCGCGGCCGCCTTCGCCGGCGCGCCCGCTCCGTTGACGGTCAACGGCCTGCATCTGAACGAGGCCGGCTACTGGCACGCCTCCCGGGCGCTGCTCGAGGCGCTCGGCGCTTCGGCGCCGGCTACCGTCGCAGCCTCGGCGGAGGGCGGCACGCGACTGGAGATCCGGCCGCCGGTCCTGCCACCGGGACCTCACGGCAATGCGGACCGCCTCCGCATCAGCGTCAGCGACCTGGCGCCCGGCTACTACGCCCTGCGACGCGGCGACCGGACCCTGGTCTCCGCCAGCGACGGAGACTGGGCGAAGGGCATCGACATTCAGGCGACGCCGGCCATCACCGCACTGGTGGAGGCCGGCGACGGCTTGCGCCGCGTGGTGCTGCGCAAGAGCCGGCTGTTCTTCGACCGCTACCGCGCCGTGAACGGTTACTACATCTACGGCGGGCGCAAGGAGCCCTTCGGCGTTCACTCCTTTCCGCCCGAGATGGTCCGCTTCGACGAACTCGTCGGCGAACTCGACGCCGAGGCCCGCGACCTGGCTCGCTCGGGCGAAACCTGGCGACTGGAGCGCGTCGACCGATGAGTCGACCGATCAACCTTGTCCCGCTCGTTGCACTTCTGGCCGGGGCTCATGTTTCCGGCCTGGCGATCGGCCAGAACGTCGCCGACGAAGAGCCGAACCGAGGCGGCGAGCCGCGGTACGAAGCACGCGACCCCGCCTTCGCACTGCAGCACCTTCATCCGGCCGAGGGGTACGAGGTCTCGCTGTTCGCCTCCGAGCAGGACTTTCCCATCGGCAACCCGGTGGCGATGACGTTCGACTCCCGGGGCCGGCTGTGGGTGGCGACGATGCCCTCCTATCCCCAGCGGCTACCGGACGAGGAACCCGACGACAAGATCGTGATTCTCGAGGATCGCGACGGTGACGGCCGCGCCGATCACCACACCGTGTTCGCCCGCGGCCTCCACGTGCCGACCGGTTTCGAACTCGGGGACGGCGGCGTCTACGTGGCGCAGCAGCCGAACCTCATGTTCATCGAGGACACGGACGGCGACGACGTGGCCGACCGTTACGAGGTCATCCTGCACGGCTTCGGCACCGAGGACAGCCACCACTCGATCTCCGCCTTTACCTGGGGACCCGGCGGCGCGCTCTACTTCCAGGAGGGTACGTTCCATCACAGCCAGGTCGAGACGCCCCACGGCCCGGTGCGGCTGGTCGATGCCGGCGTCTTCCGCTACAAGCCGAACCGCTTCCACCTCGAGGTCTTCGTCTCCTACCCCTTCGCCAACCCCTGGGGCCACGTCTTCGACCGCTGGGGGCAGAACTTCATCGCCGACGCCTCCGGCGGCGCGAACTACTTCGGCGCTCCGATCACCGGCAACGCGCCCTACCCGACGAAGCGCCGGCGGATGAAGGTGTTCACGTCGATCGTCCGGCCCACCTCCGGCTGCGAGATCGTGAGTTCCCGCCACTTCCCGGACGAGGCGCAGGGCAACTTCCTGGTCAACAACACGATCGGTTTCCAGGGCATCAAGCAGCACCGCGTGATGGAGGAGGACTCGGGCTTCACCTCCGAGGAGGTCGAGCCGCTTCTCTACTCGACCGACATCAACTTCCGGCCCGTCGACCTGCAGTTCGCCCCGGACGGGTCGCTCTACATCGTCGACTGGTTCAACCCGCTGATCGGCCACATGCAGTACTCGCTCCGGGACGATCGCCGCGACCACGACCACGGCCGGATCTGGCGGCTGCGGCACGGCTCGCGGCCGCTCCTCGATGCGCCCGAGATCGCCGCCGCCTCGACACCGGCGCTCGTCCCCCTGCTCGAGAGCTACGAAGACCGCACCCGCTACCGTGTCCGCCGCGAACTCCGCGAGCGACCGCGCGACGAGGTGCTGGCCGCGGTCGAGGCGTGGCTGGACGATGTCGACGCCCGCGAACGCGGCGACGGCGCCAACCTCTCCAATCTGGAGCACCACCGCCTGGAGGCTCTCTGGCTCTACCAGAACCTGAACGTCGTCGAGCCCGAGCTGCTCGGCCGCATGCTCGACTCGCCCGAACCGCGGGCGCGAGCGGCCGCGACCCGGGTCGCCCGCTTCTGGCGGCGCGAACTGGACGATCCCCTGTCGATCCTGGTCGCCCGCGCCGAAGACTCCTTCCCGCGGACCCGCCTGGAAGCCCTGCTCGGTCTGAGCTACCTGGAATCGGAGCCGGCCGCGCTGGCGGCCCTCAAGGCGCTGGACCAGCAGACCGACTACTACCTCGACTACGTCCTCGGCGAGACGATCGACACCCTGGAGGACTTCTGGCTCCCGGCGCTCGAGTCGGACCGCGAGCCGCCGCTGCTGGAATCCCTGGCGCCGCCTTTGGCCGGCTACCTGCTGAGCCGCCTCTCGACCCGGAAGCTCGAGCGCCTGCCCGCCCACTCCCTCGTCGACCGCGCGGTGCTCCGCCGTGCCGACGCCGGCGTCGAGCGCCAGCGTCAGGCGCTGGCGAGCCTGACCGGCGGCGAACGCGGTAGCCGTTTCATCCACGAGACGCCGGCCTTGCTCCTGGCCGGAGAACTGGCGGAGCTGGACCAGGATCGGCCGGCCGATCCGGAGCGCTTCGACCGGATCGTCCTGCACCTGATGGAACAGGACGCTTCCTCCCTGCTCGCCGCCCGCAGCGAGTTCGAAGCGCTTGCCGGGAACGGCGCCCGGCAGCGCACGCGAAGCGCCGCCATTGCCGCCCTGATCGCCGCCACCGGCGACCCGTCGCCGGACAGCGTGCTGCCCCGCCGCCGGACCGAGGACCAGTTGATCGACTGGCTGCGCGCCGTGGACCACCTGCCGCCGGCGCTCCGGGCAGAGGCCTACACTGACGTCTCATCCCTGTTCGACGACCGCCAGAGGCGCGACCGGAGCGTGCTCGACGCGGCGGTCCGGACGCTCGCCGGCATTACCCGGGACGCCGGCCGCAGTTTCCGGAGACTGGCCGATCTCGTCTCCGATCCAGCGATGGGGCTGGCGGCACTCGAAGGCCTCGGCCAGCTGACCGCCGAGGCCTCCGACGCCTGGCCCGCGGCCGGCGGTGAGGACGCGCTCGCCGGTCCGATCCTGGCCGCCCTCCGCGACGCGCCGCCCCGCGAACTGACCTCGCCGCGTTACCGGCGCATCCACGACCTGGGCCTGCGCCTCGCCGATCGGCAGATCGATCGCAGCGACGGCGAGGGCGGCGGCGACCTCCGCGAAGAGATCGTCAACCTCGGCGCCGCGATCGTCACGCTCCGACCCGTCCCTCACCAGATGCTGTTCGACCTCGAGGAGTTCACGGTGCGCGCCGGCGGGCCGGTCGAGATCACCTTCGAGAACATCGACGTGATGCCCCACAACGTCGTCGTCACGAGGCCCGGGGCGCTCGAAGAGGTCGGCCGCGCCGCCGACGCGGAAGCGGAGCGCAATCCCGCCGGAGCCGAGGCGTCGGGCTACGTCCCGAAGACGCCCCTGGTCCTCTTCCGCACCGGCCTGGTCCAGCCGGGCGAGACGGAGGTCCTGCGCTTCAACGCCCCGAAGGAACCTGGCCTCTATCCCTTCGTCTGCACCTTCCCCGGACACTGGATCCTGATGAAGGGCACGATGCGGGTGGTCGAGCGGCTCGACGGCGCGGCGGTCACGCGCTACGCCGCCCCCCGGCTCGCCCCGGACATTCCACAGCGCGCCTTCGTCGCCGACTGGAAGTACGAGATGCTGGAGACCGACGTCGCTCCCCTGGATGCCGCGCCGCCGGCAAGCGACGAGGAAATCGAGCGCGGCCGTCTGCTCTTCCTCGAGGCCGGCTGCGCCACCTGCCACCAGTTCGCCGGCGGCGGCGGCGAGATCGGCCCGGCCCTCGACGACGTGCGCGAGCGTCTCGGAGCGCTGGACACCCTGCGGCACATCCTGGAGCCCTCCGACGAGGTGGCCGAGGACTACCGCACGAGCCTGGTCGAGACCCGCGACGGCCGCTTCTACTCCGGTCTGCTGGTCGAGGCCGGCGAGGACGCCGTGCGCATCCGCTCGAACCCGCTCGACCCGAACCACATCGAGTCGATTCCACGCGAGGAGATCGAGAGCCTCGACGAGTCGTCTCTCTCGCCCATGCCGAGCGGCCTGCTCAGCACGCTCCAGCCGTCGGAGGTCCAGGACCTGATCCGCTACGTCCTCCACTCGCCGTGACCCGCACGCCGGCTGCCGCCATCCTGCTCGCCGCCGCCGCGACCGTGGCGCCGGCGGCCGGACAGCACGGCGCGATCGGCGGCGAGTGGCACGAGTACGGCGGCGACGCGGGCGGTACGAAGTACGCACCGCTCGGCCAGATCCACCGCGGCAACGTCGACGATCTGGCGATCCGCTGGCGCTGGGAGTCGCCCGACAACGCGATCGCGGACCCCGACGCCGGTCTCGACAACGTCGCCTTCGAGGCGACCCCGCTGATGAGAGACGGCGTCCTCTACACCAGTACCTCGTTCAGCCAGGCGGCCGCCATCGACGCCGCGACCGGCAGGCAGCTCTGGCTCCACGACCCGAGGAGCTACGAGTCGGGGCGCCCTCCGAACAACGGCTTCCTCCACCGCGGACTCGCCTGGTGGACGGACGGCGAGACGGAAACCGTGTATCTGGCAACCGGCGACGCGCGCCTGATCGCGCTCGATCCGGCGACCGGCACGCCCCGGCGGGAGTTCGGAAACAGCGGCACCGTGGACCTCACAGGCGGCATCCGCTCCCTGAGCGGCAGGTCCGACCAGTACGGACACACCTCGCCGCCCACCGTGGTCGGCGACGTGGTGGTCGTCGGCTCGTCGGTCATGGACTGGGCGCCGCAGCCGGAATGGCCGCCGGGCGACGTCCGCGGCTACCACGCCCGCACCGGCAGGCTGCTGTGGACCTTCCACACCGTGCCGCGCCCCGGCCAGTTCGGCTACTCGACCTGGGAAGACGGCTCCGCCGAACGGGTCGGCGGCGCCAACGTCTGGGCGCCGATGACCGCCGACCTGGAACTCGGCTACGTCTACCTGCCGGTGAGCGCCCCGTCGAACCACTTCTACGGCGGCCACCGCAAGGGCGACAACCTGTTCGCGAACAGCATCGTCTGCCTCGACGCCAGGACCGGCCGCCGTGTCTGGCACTACCAGATCGTCCATCACGATATCTGGGACTTCGACTTGCCTTCGCCGCCCAACCTGGTCGTCATCACCGTCGGCGGTCGCGAGATCCCCGCGGTCGCGCAGGTCACGAAGCAGGGCTGGGTGTTCGTGTTCGACCGGCGGAACGGCAGGCCGGTGTGGCCGATTCACGAGGTTCCGGTGCCCCAGTCGAGCGTGCCCGGCGAGCGAACCGCGCTGACCCAGCCGCGGCCGACGAAACCGCCGCCGTTCGACCGGCTGGGGATCACGCGCGAGGATCTCGGCGACGGCGCCGAGGAAGTTCTCGCCGACCTGGACTGGGGGCCGATCTACACGCCCCTGTCCACCCGCGGCGCCGTCATCTACCCGGGGCTCGGCGGCGGCGCGAACTGGGGCGGCGCCGCCTTCGATCCGACCCGCTCGAGGCTCTACGTCCCGGTCCAGGGGGTCGTTCCCTTCTGGATCCGCCTGTACCAGACCGCCATCTCCGGCTACTACCTGTACGACTCGGGCATCCTGTGGGCGTCCGGCAACCGCTATCTGCTGAAGCCTCCCTGGGGGCACGTCGCCGCCTACGACCTCGACCGCGGCGAGATCCTCTGGCAGCGGACCAACGACGGTGCGAACGGCTACGCCGGCACGCCGTCGCTGCTCGCGACCCAGGACCTGCTCTTCTACGCCAACCGGACCCGGTCCTCGCTGACCGTCCTCGATCCCGCGAACGGCGACGTGCTCCGCACGATCGCGCTGCCGGCGGCAGCCTCGGGCGCCCCGATGAGCTACACAGTGAACGGCCGCCAGTACGTCGTCGTCGCGGTCGGCGCCGGGTCCTTCGACGCCGAACTCGTCGCGCTTTCCCTGACCTCGGACCTGCCGGAGCAGCGTCCAGGCACCCTGGGCTTCTCGCCGCCGTCCGTGACGGCGCAGAAAACAGACGGCGAGATCACGCTGAGCGTCGTCCGCGCCGGCGGCAGCGACGGGGCGGTCGCAGCCTCCGTGCGGACCGCTGGAGGCACCGCCACGGCGGGAACCGACTACAAGCCGGTCGCCCGCACGCTCGCCTGGGCTCACGGCGATTCGGCCAGCCGGACGTTCACGCTCCGGCTGCTCGAGGACGGTGCCGCGGAGGGAACGGAGACGATCGAACTCGAGCTCCACGATCCCCTGGGCGACGCGGCCCTCGGCGAGCGCCGCATGGTCGTCACGGTCGAGGACGAGTCGGACGCTCCGATCGGGCCGATCGCGGAATGCGTCCCGGACGCGACGACCCTCTGCCTCAACGACGGCCGCTTCCGGGTCCGGGCCCGCTTCGCCACAGCCGCCGGCGAGGAATACGCTTCAGCCGCCGGCACCCATCTGACCAGGGACACCGGCTACTTCACCTTCTTCGACCCGGAGAACATCGAGATCGTGCTGAAGGTCCTCGACGGCTGCGCGCTGAACGACAGGTACTGGCTCTACGCCACGGGCCTCACCGACGTCGAGGTCGAGCTGGAAGTCGCCGACCCGGTGACCCAGCAGCGACGCGTCATCACGAATCCCCTGGGCGAGCTGTTTCAGCCGGTCGCCAACAACCAGGCGTTCGCCTGCGAGTAGAGCAGCGAACCGCTACGGCGGCCCGGCTGCTCGCAAGCGCTCGTACGCCTCCATCTGCGCATTCGCTTCTTCGCTGCGCCCCAGAGCCTCGAGCACCCGGGCGTAGTTGAAACGCAGCGGCGGGTTGCCGTCCAGCCCGAGTTCGAGCGCCCGTTCCATCCGCTCGGCGGCCTCGGCGTGACGGCCGACCTCCGCCGCGATCATCCCGAGGAGGGCGTGGGCCTCGCCGAGGTCGGGATCAAGCGCCACGGCCCCTTCGAGCGCGGGCGCGGCGGCCTCGGCGCGTCCACTCGCGTGCAGGAACATCCCCTCCAGATAGTGGTGTTCGACCCGGTTCGGCTCGAGCCGCCGCGCCTCGGCAGCGCTCGCCGCGGCATCGGCGGCCCGACCCATCGAGAACAGGACCTTGGCCCGCAGGGAGTGAACGTCCGCGGCCCGCGATTCGTCCCGGCGTCCGGGCAAGCCGGCCAGGCGTTCGAGTGCGGCTTCGAGGTCGCCCGCCGCTGCCAACCGCTGCGCCTCCGACAGGGCCGACACCGTCCCCGCGGAGGCCAGGCGCTCGCTCTCCGCCGCACGCCCCCGGGCCGCCTCGAGCGACCGGTAGCGGTCGAGCGCCGCCCGGGCGGCTTGCCGGTCTCCGGCGGCGGCAAGCGTTCGCCCCAGCCGGTAGACCACTTCCGGTTCCTCCGGCGCCAGTTCCGCGGCGACGCGCAGGTGTTCGAGAGCTTCCGGGTAGCGCGCTTCGGCCACGAGAAGGTCCGCCGCTTCCAGACGCACGACGACCCCGTCGCCCACACCAACGTCGAGAGCGCGTTGCAGGTAGCCCAGGGCTTCCACGCGGCGGCTCGGATCGCGCGCCAGCGCCAGCCCGCGGGCGAGGTCGAGGCCGGGACTCGCAACGTTCTCGGCCGCGGCCGCCGAAGCGGCCGCCAGCGCCTCCCCCGCCTGACCGTCGGCCAGCCGCAGGAGGGCCAGTTGCTCGTAGATGTCCGCGCTGCCAAGCGGCCGGGCCGCGCCCTCCTCCAGCAGCCGGATCGCTTCGCCGGTGCGGTCCAGGTCGCGAAGCAGCAGCGCCGGCGCCAGGTAGACCGACGCGATGTCGCGAGCCGCCCCGCTACCGGCGACTGCCGGACCATCCGGCTCAAGCTCTCGCGCCCGGGAGAACGCCGCCAGAGCATCGTCCGCGCGGCCAAGCGTCAGCAAAGCCCGGGCCAGCGCCAGGGCCGGCCCGAACTCCGAGGGCGCGCGTTCGACCGCCGCACGGGCCTGCGCCAGGGACTCGACCGGATCGCGCGTTGCCGATTCACCCTCACCGGGAATGGCCCATCCAGGTACGACCGGCATCGCGGCGCCCACCAGGAGGGCGGCCACGAGGCTGCACCGCAGGATCGACGTGCGGCCGAGGCCGGGCACGGAGCCTGCGACGGGTTTGGCGGCTGGCCCGGACACGGGCAGTCAGCGTAGCAGTCACTCCGCGGCGAAAAGGACCCTCAGCGCCGCGTCGAGCATCTCTCCACGAGGATCGAGAGCCACCAGCCGGCCCTCGCGGTCGAACAGCAGGGAGCGCGGCGGATACTCCACCTGGAAGCGCCCGGCTACGGCGCCGGCGGTGCCGAGCCCGTCGAAGAGGACAGGCCAGGTGATGCCCTGCCGCCGGCCGAAGCTGCGCAGATCGCGGCGCGAGCAACGGTCGAGCGAGACGGACAGGATGATGAGTCCCCGGTCCTCGTAGGCCGTCCGAGCCCGCTCGAGATGCGGGAAGTCGGCGAGGCAGGGAGCACACCAAGTGGCCCAGAAATCGAGCAGGACGACGCGGTCCCCGAGGTCGGCGGCGGTCCAGGTCCGACCCTCGAGGTCCTGTACCTCAAGGTCGCCCCAGAGCCCTGCCAGGCGGGTGCCGGGCGCTTCCGGCGGTGCCGGCGCCTCCCCGCTCGCCGGTCCCGTGCCCCCGTCCAGCGCCCAGGCGGAAGGCGCTGCCGGGGCGTACACCAGCGTCACCGACAGGATCAGGAGACCGGCCCGCGTCATCACAGATCCAACTTCAAACCGACGACCAAACTACGCGGAAACCGCGGCCCGTAAACGTAACTCGGATCCCTGAACGGTCCGCGGTCGAGGTCCTGCTGATAACCGTCCGTCAGGTTCCTCACCGCGACGCTGGCCGTGATCCGGCGGTCGCCGCCGAACGCGAAACGCCGCAACAGGCCTACGTCCCAGGTCAGGAAGCCCCGCGTGACTTCCAGCCGGTTCTCGGGGATGTAGCCCGCGTAGTGAGGCGCCAGCATCGAACCGGTGTACCGGAGCCCGGTAAAGACCGTGAGTTCGCGCGGCAGCGGCCACTGGACGCTCGCGGTGCCGTACTCCTCGGGAGTCCGGAACATCGTCGTACTGCCGAAGTCCGGCTCCGCCTCGCCCAACTCCGCCCGCTGCCAGGCGTAGCCCGCGTCCAACGTCAGGCCGCCGCGGCGAAGCCCCCAACCGACTTCTACGCCGCGCACCCGCGCGCGGCCGAAGTTCGTGCGCAGGAACTCGAGTTCCGGGGTCGCTGGATCGGCGGCCTCCAGGCGGTGAAACAGGTCGTCGATTCGGGTGTCGAAGACGGTCGCGTCGAACGCCATCGACATACGCCGGCCCACGGTCGGCCGCCACTCGAGGCTCGCCATGCGCGAAGCCGACGTCTCTTCGCGCAGGCCGGTGGCGTCGCGCACGACCATCGGTTTGCCGCCCAGGAGAGCGATGTGCAAGGCCTCGTCGAACACCGCCGGCGGCAGGAAGCCCGCGCTGTGGGAAACGCGAAAGGTCAGGTCGCTTCGGGGCGTCCACATCAGGGCGGCGCGAGGCGAAACGATGGCGCCGTCGACCGCGCTGTGCCGGTCGGCCCGCACACCGTAGAGCAGCGTCACGTGGTCGCCGATCCGGCGGTCGTCCTGCACGAAGCCGGAGACGCTCCGGTAGGTCTCCCGGATCACGCGCCCATAGGCAGGTTGCCGGTCGTCGATCAGGTCGCGCCCGGCCTGGACGCCGAAGCTCACGGTCCCCCGGTCGCCGCCGCGGTTGACGTGGGAGTCGAACACCCAGAGCGGGTTGCGGGTCGCACCGAAGGCGCCAGGATCACCGCCCGCGCCGTAGTAGCTGGCCCGCCCGGTGGCGGCATGCGACACCGTGGCGCGCCAGTCCCAGAGCGGCGACACGGTGTGCAGCCAGGAGACGGCCCCGCCACGCCGGTTCGAGTCCAACTGCTCGGCGACCTCTGCCTGCTCCGGCGGCAGGTGAAGCCGGTCGCCGCCGCGCCGGAACTCGGACATGTAGCTGACCTCGGCCGAGAACCGCGCCGAGCCTTCCAGGAAGAACTCGTGGTAGCGCGCGCCGGCGGCGTCGAGATCGCGGATCGACACCTCGCTGAAGCCGTCGCCGTCCACGTCGACCGGCGCCACGCGGTCCACCTGACCGTGAACCGTGACAGCCCGTTCCGAGCCCGAGGCCCAATCCGCTACCAGGCTCCAGGACGGTGTCTCGGCGGTACCGGCGGCGCCGCCCATCCTCTCCGAGCGGGCGTCGGCCTCGATGTGGGTGTGGTCGGGATGATGAGGAATCAGGTTGATCACGCCCGCGACCGCGCCGGCTCCATAGGCCGGAGAGCCCCCTCCCTTGACCACCTCGACACTGTCGATCAGGCGCGCCGGTAACTGCTCGATGCCGTAGACCATCGCCAGAGACGAAAGCGCCGGCCGGCCGTCGACCAGGAGCTGCGAGTACGGTCCCTCGAGCCCCAGCAGCCGGATCTGCGAGGCGTTGCAGGTCTGGCAGGTCGACTCCACGCGCACGCCGCGCGTCCACTCGACGGCGTCGGCCAGGGTCCGGGCGGCCGCGCTCTCGATCCGGGAGCGCGGCACCGTCTGCACGTGGAGCGGCACGTCCGCCAACCGCTTCTCCGTCCGCGTCGCGCTGATCACGACCTCCGCGCCGAAGGAAGGGCGAAGTTGCACGTCGAGCTGAACCGGTTCCCGGTCCTCGATCAGGAACCCCTGCTCTGCGAGTCCGTAACCCTCCGCGTAGACCACCAGGCGGTGTTCGCCCGCGGTCACCGGGTGGAGGCAGAACCGACCGTCCACCGACGTCACCACCGTAGCGGACGACGAGGTCAAGGTCACCGCGGCGCCGGCTACCGGCTGGCCCTGGAGCGACTCCACCGTGCCGTGAACTCCGCCGTCGGTCGGACACACCGTCGCCATCGCCTGCCCGGTTGCCAGAAGCGCCAGCGCTCCGGCCGCAACGACGGCAGCGCCGCTCGGCACAAGCTCGGACATCCGCGGCCTTTCCATGGCCGCAAATCTTATTTTTAGTTCCTACGAAAAAGCAACTGCGCGACATCGAACAACCCCCGGGGGCGACGCGCTGCCAGCCGAATCGCCCGACGGCCGTCCGAGCTTCAGCCCATCTTGAAGAAGCAGAGCTTGTTGCCGTCCAGGTCCCGGACGTAGCCGCCGTAGAACGTGGGCACCCGCGTTCCAGGCGCGCCCTCGTCGGTACCGCCCAGCTCTAGCGCCCTGGCGTGGAGCTGGTTGACCTGCTCCTCCGAGGCCGCGGCGATCGCCACCATGTTCCCGTTCCCGGGTACCTGCGGCTCCTCGTTGTAGGGAATGCAGATGGCGAGCATCGGCTGTCCCGGGGCGACGCCGTAACCCTTGATCCGACCCATGTCGAACATCGTCTTCGCGCCCAGCTCGCCGAGCAGGGCATCGTAGAACGCCGTCGCCCGGTCCATGTCGTTCACGCCGATCGTGCAGTATCCCAGCATCGAGAGTGCTCCCTTGAGATCGCAACCGCCGCAACCAGCCGCGGCGGGCGGAGCCGGAAGATAGCAGCCCGGTCGGCCTCAGCTCTCGTCGTCAGTCCCAACGTCCTCGATCAGGTCGGCGCGGCGCAGGTCGAGCTTCTCGCCCGTGAAACTGTCGAGCTTGTAGATCCAGGAGCCGTGGTAGTCATTGAACTCCTGCATCTCCTCCGCCCGGTTCAGGATGTCCGCCTTCTCCTGGAGCTCCTCCTCCGGCGTGTCGCGCTCGATCTCCACCTGTTGCACCGTGTGGTAGCCGCCGATCCTGATGTAGCGGTCGTCCTCGCGCGTGGCGACCGCGACGACGTAGCCGGAACCGTCTTCCAACTCGTACCGGAACTCGCCGTCGAAGGTGAGATCGGCCACTTCCTCGTCGTCGGCGAGGTGGACCTCGGAGAACCGCAGGCGGGACAGGAAGTTCTTGACCCGGCCGACCTCGCTCGTCTTCTCGCGCCGCCCGGACGGCACCCGCTCGAGCACGAGGTCCGCGCCCTCTTCGCCGTCCTTGCTGAACGTGAAGTCGGGACCCTCGATGCGCACCACGTCCCCTGAGGCGGCGTCGACGATCTCCTTCTGCAGAAACTGGTCGGCGGTGCTGTCGATCAGCACGGTCGCTTCGGTCAGGTAGATCGGGGCGTCCTCGCCGTCGAGGCGCCGCACGTAGTTGCCGCTGCCGTCGGCGAACCGGTCGCCGACCCGCAGCCGCACCATGTCGCTGCCGGCCGCGTTCCTGAGGGCCACCTCGACGGTGTCCTCTCCGGGCGGTTCGATCCCGAGTTCCGCGGCCAGGCTCTCGCCGGAGCCGACCTCCTTGGCCAACTCGATGTCGAGCAGGTTGCGCACCAGCCGGTTCACTCCCTCGTTCCTGGCCTGGTAGTCGTGGACCTCCTCGACGACGTAGCGGTCGCCGTCCCGGGACAGCGTCACCTGCTCACCGCCCTGGATCACCTCTACCTGCGCGATCTCGTCCGGGTTCAGGTTGGGCAGGAACTTCTGCCCGCTCTCGAAGCGCTCCGCGCGCGACACGCTGTTCCAGTAGCTGAAGACGGAAAGGGCGAGCAGCACCGCGGCGGCCGCCGCCAGTCGCTGGTTCATCTGGTTCATGCCGGTTGACTCCTTAGCAGCCCGTGGTGGAAGTGCGTGTCGCACCGAGAGCGGTCAGGCGCCCGTCCGGCAAGGCGCGACGAGGGAGCATACCGGGCCGTATTCGACCGAGGAGCAACAAAGCCGGGCGGGATGCATGGCCGCTCGAATGCAACGCGACTTCCTCCACGGGCTGCTACCGATCCTCAGCGGCGGCGGGCGCGGTAGAGGCCGACCAGCAGCACGATGATCGGCATCCAGCCGATGACGGCGAAGCGCACCGCCGACTCTTCGCGCTCCAGGGCCTCGCGGCGGCCCTTGCGAATGTCCCGCAGTTCCCGGTTCGCCTCCAGGATCCGCTCGTTCAGTTCGTCGACCTCGTCCTGCAGCTTCCGCTCGAACAGAGCCGCGTTCCGTTGCGTGATTTCGCCCTGCTTCTCGCGAAGCTCCTCCTGGAAGCTCTCGATCTCCTCGCGGATCTGCCGTTCGCGGTCGAGCGTGTCGAGTTCCGCCTGGGCCTCGATCTCGTCGAACCGGAGGAAGGGCCGGCTCATGCCGCTCTTGGCCCGAACCGTCATCAGGTCCTGGGAGCCAAGCAGGTAGTCGATGCTGTTCAGGACGACCTTGTGGTTGTCGTTCTGGGCCTGGACGATGCCGAACGGGTTCTGCAGGAAGGCGATCTGGTCGTGCACGAAGTCGACGTCCGCGAACACGACCACCGCCGCCTCTGCACGCTCCTCATCCGGCAGCGGATCGCGGTGGATGATCTGGGCGTCATCGGGCGGCGGGACCTCGATCTCCGGCGGCAGGTTCGGCGGCCGCACCGCCTCCTTGTCGGGATAGTCCACGCCATCCGGAAAGGCGGTCGGCAGCTTGCCGCGAACCACGTACGCGAGGACCAGGGGCTCCTCACCCGGCGTGAAGGCGTCGCGGAGCTTGGCGCCGTCGTTCAGGTCCGTGTAGGCCAGAGCATCGCCGCCGCCGAAGCCCGGCAGCACTTCGAGTGTATTGCCGGCCGAAGTCGTCGAGATCAGCGGCCGCAGTTCGACTCCCTCCGCCAATCCGGTTCCGCCGGAGTCGCTTCCGCCAGGATCTGCCTCGGCGTCGCCTTCGCCGGCTCCGGCCTCCAACCCGTCGTCGTCTACCTCGCGCAGCACTCCGGAAAGGAAGAAACGCAGCTCGGACAGGCCCCTCAGCATCGGGCTCTCCCCATCCAGCACATCGTCGTGCCGGCTCGAGTCGACCACCAGGTCGATGACCACCGACTCCGACGCGCCGAACTGGCTCATCGGCCGCCGCGCCGCCAGTTCGAAGTCGGCCGCGAACTCGTTGTCCAGAAGCTCCAGGCCCCAGGCATCGAGCAACGGCGCCAGGTTCGAGGCCGGCTGGTACTGGAGCGCCGCCCAGGGTTGCTGCGGGTTCTGCGGCGGCGTGTCGCCCAACGCATAGGGATCGACGAAGACCAGCGTGTTGCCGCCCCCGGCCACCCACTGGTCGATCGCGAAGACGGTCTTGTCCGGCAGCGCCTTCGGATGAAGCACGACCAGGAGGTCGTAGTCCTCGCGCGGGATCTCGTCGACGTCGGCAGGGACCTGCGAGACGTCGTAGAGATCCTCGAGGACCTGGACGAGAATCCACTTCTGGGAAGGCGTCCGTCCCTGGGCGGCCAGCATCTGCGCCATCATCGGATCCTGGGCGCCGCCGAACACCTCGAGACTCGACAGGACCCCCACACGCTGGCGTGTCGGCCAGAGCAGGCCGTGGATCTTCTTCGAAATCTCGTACTCGATGTTCCCCTGCTCCTGAGGCCACAGGAACTCGATGGTCTCCCGGCTGCCGGTCTGGGTCTCGAAGGCGAGGCCGAAGTAGAAGAGGTCGCCGTTCTGGTTGATCAACTTGCCGTCGAGACCGTCCTCGGCGGCCTGGTCGGCGGCGTCGCTGTCCGGAATCGGGTCGATCCACTCGACCTGGATCTTCCCCGCCGCCGCCCTCTCGTACTCGCCGAGCAGGCTGCGGAGGTAGCGCTCGTATCCGATGAAGTCCTTGACGAACTTCGGCAGCGTCTTGCCCGTCGTCTCGGAGAAGTAGAGC
The DNA here is from genome assembly GCA_026707325.1 of Acidobacteriota bacterium. Taxonomy (GTDB): domain Bacteria; phylum Acidobacteriota; class Thermoanaerobaculia; order Multivoradales; family Multivoraceae; genus Multivorans. The sequence continues at coordinate 53,265 of JAPOXA010000082.1, forward strand.
CGGATGTCGAGCGGCTTGACTCCTTCCTCCTGCATCCGGTCGAGGATGGCGTGGCTGCCGTCCGTCAGGGAGTAGAGGTCGTCGCCGGTCAGGTCGACGCGGAGGCCCTCGAACCACTCGTTCGCGACGTGAATCGAGAGCACGGTCATCAGCCCGATCAGGGCCAGGGTCAGCACGCGGCTCTGCGCCACGGTCATTCCACGCTGGCCACTGGAGGCGCCGGCTCCCGTCCCACTGGGTGCGCCGGCTTCCCCCTCACTGGCTGCGCCGGCGTCCCCGCCGACATCCGGATTCTGCTTCGGTTCGTCAATCATCTGCCCAAACTCTCCATCTCGCCTCAGTTCGTCTTCGTCTGGCCGAGCACCAGCATGCCGCAGACCAGCCAGCCGACGGTAAACAACACGAAGAACAGCAACGAGTTCAACTGCAACAGACCCCGGGTCAGCGTCTCGAAGTGATCGAGCAGGCTCAGCGACGAGACGACCCGCTCGACGTAGCCGCCGAACCACTTGCCCACGAACTCCTGTGTCTGCGGCACGCCGATCAACAGGAAGCCGACCGACGCCGCCACGGCCAGGATGAATGCCACCACCTGGTTCTTCGACAGCGCCGAGAACAGAAGGCCGATCGCCAGCAGCACCGCCGCCGCCAGCAGCGTCGCGACGTAGCTCGCGAAGATCGCGCCCCAGTCCGGATCGCCGAGCCGGGCCACCTGGAACACCGCCGGCCAGGTCAGGAACACGGAGACGGCGAGGAAGGCCCAGCCGGCCAGGAACTTGCCGAGATAGGAACCCTCGAGGGTGATCGGCAGGGTGAGCAGCAGCTCGACCGTGCCGGACCGGCGCTCCTCCGCCCAGAGCCGCATCGCCACCGCCGGCACCAGCACGACGAAGATCCACGGCAAGTAGCTGAACAGCGCGTCCAGATTCGCCTCGCGCAGCTCCAGGAAGCGGCCGAAGTCGCGCGACACCATGAGATAGCCGCTGGCGATCAGGAAGATGACGATGAAGATGTAGCCCAGCGGCGAGGCGAAGTAACCGTGGAACTCCCGGCGCAGCACCGCCCTCATGCCGGTGAACCGGCGCGCCAGCCCGCTCATGCCGCCACTCCCCTGGTCACGTCGCGGAAGAGTTCGTCGAGCCGGCCTTCCCTCACCCTGACATCGGCGACCCGGTGCTCGCCGACCGCCGCCAGCACGTCGTTCAGCCGGTTCTCGCCGTCCCTGGGCTCCGCCTCGACCTCGCCACCCGGCAACACGCGGGCGCCGGCGCACCAGTCGGCGGCGGACAGGGTCGCCGCCACCTCGGCGGCGTCGCCCTCGGTGACCCGGAAGCGGACGGCGTTGTGGCCCGGCGCCTGGGCCACCAGGGCGTCCGGCGTCGAATCGACCAGAATGCGACCTTCGGAGAGGATGACCGCGCGGTTGCACACCCGCTCGGCCTCGTCGAGGATGTGGGTCGAGAGGACGATGCAGCGATTGGCGGAAAGGCTGGAGATCAGGTCCTGGACCACCGCCTTCTGGTTCGGGTCGAGGCCGTCCGTCGGCTCGTCCAGGATCAGCACGTCCGGATCGTGGATCAGCGCTTGCGCGAGGCCGACGCGGCGCTTGTAGCCCTTCGACAGGGTCTCGATCGTCTGACCGCGCACGCTCCGCAGGTGCGCCGTCTCGAGCACGCTGTCGATCGCCTCGTCCGCCGCCTCGAGCTCCCGGGCCTCGGCGATGAACCGCAGGAAAGCCTCGACGGTCATCTCGCCGTAGGCGGGGGCGTCCTCCGGCAGGTAGCCGATCCGCCGGCTGACGGCCAGGCGGTCGGCGGCGACATCGATGCCGGCGACCTCGATGGAACCCCGGTCCGGTTCCAGAAAGCCGGTGATCATCTTCATCGCCGTCGTCTTGCCGGCGCCGTTCGGCCCCAGGAAGCCGAGCACGTCGCCGCGGCGCACCTGAAAGCTGATGCCGTCGACGGCGCGGATCGCACCGTAGTGCTTGGTCAGGTCGGCGACGGAGATCAGAACCTCGCCAAGCGCGTCGGCCTCGGGCAATGCGGCCTCGGTCTCCGCCGCTACCGCGGACGGGACGGAGTCGGGGTGGTCGGTTTCGGTCACTCTCGACGTTCTCCGTGAACAGTGGACACCAGTTTTCGACGCAGGATCTCAGCACAACCCTGCGAGGGAGCGCAAGATTCCCGGCAAAGTCGGGAGCTGACCTCGGACCGCCGGCCTACCAGGTATCCGGCGCCGACGTTGGGTCGATCAGGCCGGAGAGGAAGATCGAGTTCAGGAACAGCCGGTTGGCACCGTAGAAGTAGGCGCGGAAGTTTGGATTGTCGAGAAGCTGAATCACGACGCCGCGGCCCATCCGACTGGCGATGACGGCCGGTTTGCCGGCCAGCCGACGCTGGTTCTCGGGTGAAATCCAACCGGAGAGCCGCGGCGGGTCCTGGTACAGGGCGACGTTCTCGAAGGGATCGGAGCTGGGCGGGAGGATCCACTCGCCGGTGCGGATCACGGCGAGGGCCGACCGCTTGTAGCCGTAAGCCAGCGGATGCGTCAGATCGAGTTCGGTGCCGACGATCGTGCCGGCCATGAGCTGCTCGGCTCGCTGGTCCCGGTAGTCGGCGTAGCGGTGGCGCTCCGACGCTTCGGACGCGCCCGCGTCCTCACCCTCGTCGGCCGCCTCGTCGACCTCCGCTTCGCGGCCCAGGAGTTCGACGCCTGCCCAGCGGCTCGCCGCACCGATGGCCACCACCGCGCCGCCGCTCCGCACCCAGTTCCGGAGGCGATCCCGAACGTCGTCCCGGGGCGCCCCGCCGCTGAAGCCGCCAAGGGTCAGCACGACATGCGTGTAGCGGTCAAGGTCCACGCTGCCGAGCGCTCCGAGGTCGACCAGGGAGGCCTCGACGCCGAAGCGTTCGTCGAGCACATGCCAGGCCTCGCCGGCCCGGTACGCCGGAACGCCGCGGCCGGTCACGAGCAGAGGGCGCGGCGCGACCAGAGGCCGCAGACTCGGACTGCCGATGTCGATCCCTGCCGCGGCCTGGCCGCTGATCAGACGATGGACGTCGACGCCGTCCGCGGCCGCCGCCTCCGCGAACAGCGCCTCCAGCGCGACCCGGGCATTGGCGCCCGGCTCGGCGTCCCGGCCGACTGGCACCACGATCGCTCCCGGTTCGAAAGCCTGAGGGCCGTCGGGTGTCTCGGCGATGAACGAAGCCGTAGCGGCCCGGGCCCGCGCCCCCGCCCGCTGCAGGCGGTTGAGGGTGCGGGCCGAGAAGTAGCCGTCCCAGGAGAAGGCGTAGGCGTAGGTCGACGTACCTCGGGGAGGGGCACTGAACGCGCCCGGTTCGATCGCGGCGTCGATCACCGCCGTCCCCAGCAACTCGGGCCGGTAGACGCCGCCTTCGAGCAAGTCGTACTCGGCGCCGAAGGCGAGCGGCAGCGTCCACGCCGAGACGTCGTAGAACACGGAGTCGTTGAACTCGGTGACCTTCTCGAAGAGGGAGCGCACGAGCGTCGACTGGGGTTGCGCCAGCGGCACCAGCCATGACGTGCCCGGCGTGTAGGCCCGGCCGGAAACCGCGATCTCCTCTGCCGTCCCGTAGACCTCGATCTCGTGCCTCAGCAGCAGGTCGAGCATCCGGTGGGCGCGGCCGCGGTCGCCGTCCACGTGGAACACCCAGGCGGCCGGACCGACCGCCTCCGCCGCGGCCAGAGCGCCGCGGAAGAAGTCGCGCTGGTGCTCCAGCAGTTCCAGGCGCTTCGCCACGCCGCCCTCGACCATCGACAGCGACGCCAGGAGCTGGTTCTTGATCCCGTACACGAACGCCAGTTCGCCGTTCGCCGTCTCCAGCCGGTGCCCCGCCGCCCTCGCCTGCTCGAACAGGAATCCGACCGCGCCGTGAGCGTCCGGGTAGGTCGAGCCCTTTCCGAGGTAGAAGTCGTCGAAACCCTCCCGGGTGTAGTAGAGCCGGCCCGCGCCGTCGAACACGGCGGCGTGGTGGGCCGCGAGCGCCTCCGTCAGCTCCACGTTGCGCTCGGGAATCAGCGGATTCCGCCGGCTCGGGACGCCCGGCTGGAAGAAGAACGTGGCGTCGGAGCCCATCTCGTGGAAATCGCCGACCAGGTTCGGCTGCCAGGCCTTCCAGGTCGCCATGCGGTTCCGCGACTCGGGGTGCTGCAGCAGCAGCCAGTCCCGGTTCAGGTCGAACCAGTAGTGATTCGTGCGGCCCCCCGGCCACGGTTCGCGGTGCTCCCGGTGGGCAGGATCGGCATTCAGCACCATGCCGCGGTTCGTGTTCGCCCAATGGGCAAAGCGGCCGATCCCGTCCGGATTCAGGCTCGGATCCAGGAGGATGACCGCCTGCTCCAGTTGCTCCGCGACGACGTCGGAGAGCGACGCGGCCAGGTGGTAGGCAACCAGCATCGAGGCACTCGCGCCGCTCGGCTCGTTGCCGTGGATGCTGTAGCCGAGCCAGATGACGACCGGCAGGTCCTCGAGTTCCGGCGCCGGTTGCCGCGGGTCGACGACGCCGCGCCGCTGTTCGCGGATCTCGTCGAGCCGGGCATGGTTGCGCGGCGACGTGATCGTCAGCAGGGGCTGGGGACGCTGCTCGTGGCTGTGCCCCTGCACGGAGATGGTCACCCGTGGCGAGGACGCGGCCACGGCCCGCATGTAGGCGTTGAGCTGATCGGGACGAACGTGCCACTCGCCCACCTCGTAGCCAAGCACGGCGGACGGACGGGGCACGCCCGGGTCGTAGGCCGCCGGGTCGCGGGCGTCCGGTAGGTAGTAGGAGAGATCTTCGGCGGCCGCGGGCGAAGCGAGGAGGATGGCGAGAACGGCGAGAGAGACGATGCGCGAGCGTCGATCAGGCATCGCGCGAGTGTAGCTGCCGCGCCGCTCAGCCAAGGGCGTACAATGTGCCGCTTCCAATGAACCCGCCCCTGCCGCCCGAAGAAGGCCAGGTCCTGACCGGGCCTCAGTTCAGCGAACCCATGCGCGTGGTGACCGCGGCGGGCAACGGCCTCGGAGGCTGGAAACTCGGTCTGGTCGGCACTCGGACCCAGCTCTTTCGGCAGGTGTCGCTCGACGACGCGCAACTCTCCGAACTGACTGCGACCGACGGCGCCTTCCGCTACGACGGCGACGGCGGGCTCCTCCGGCTCGGCCTCGATGCCCACGCGCTCGGCATCGCCTGGGAGTTCGACCCGTACTTCGGACTGTCGGTGTCCCGGGTCGACCCGCTACCGCACCAGCTTGAAGCCGTCTACGACCACCTCCTCAAACCGGCGCGAGTGCGGTTCCTGCTGGCCGACGACGCGGGCGCCGGCAAGACGATCATGTCCGGCCTGCTCCTTCGCGAGCTCCAGTTGCGCGGCCTTGCCGAACGCACTCTGATCGTGGCCCCGTCCAACCTGACGTTCCAGTGGCAGCGGGAGTTGCGCGAGAAGTTCGAGCAGAGCTTCGTCGTGCTGAAGGGCGCCGAGCTGCGCGCCCAGTATGGCGTCAACCAGTGGATGGACCGCAACCGGATCATCACCTCGCTCGACTTGGCGAAGCGCGACGAGATCCTCCCCGGCCTGAAGCAGGCGCGCTGGGACCTGGTCATTGTCGACGAGGCGCACCGAATGTCGGCACGCGACGAGTCCCACAAGAGCCTGCGCTACAAGCTCGGCGAACTGCTTCGCGACACCTGCGACCACCTGTTGCTGCTGACAGCGACGCCGCACAAGGGCGACCCGGAGAACTTCTCCCTCTTCCTCCAGCTTCTCGACCGCGACGCCTACGCGAACGTGACCTCCATCCGCCACGCACTGCACCATGGCTACGCGCCGTTCTACCTCCGCCGCACGAAGGAGGCGATGGTCCACTTCCCGCAGCGCGACGCGAACGGCGAGTGGGTCGTGCGGCCGATCTTCACGCGGCGCATCCCCAGCACCGCGGGTTTCTCCATCGAGGGCGCCGAGCACGATCTGTACCGGGAAGTCACCGAGTTCGTGAAGCGGCAGAGCAGGCTGGCGGCCGAACGCGACGATCCACGGGGCCGCGCCATGGGCTTCCTGATGGCCCTCTACCAGCGCCGCCTGGCGTCCAGCACCCGTGCCCTCTTCCGCAGTCTGTGCAACCGGGCGGAGCGGCTCGAACAGGCGCTTGCGAAGGCGCACGATCTGGCCAGCGGCGCGCCGTCCGATCTGCCGAGCATCGACGACCTCGAAGACCTTGAGGAGATGGAAGAACAGGAACGCGAGCGCGTACTGGAACTCATCGAGGCCATCTCCCTGACGGACAACGCGGACGCGATCCGCGAGGAGGTCGCGGAGCTGCGCGCGCTCGCCCTCCGCGCCGAGGCGGTCGAAGGGCAGGGGGTCGAGGCGAAGCTCACCAGACTCGAGCGGCTCCTGCGAAGAGACGGCTTCTTCGATCGCCCGGACCAGCGCCTGGTGCTGTTCACCGAGTTCAAGGACACGCTGGACTACCTGGTCGAGAAGCTGCGCGGCTGGGGCTTCCGGGTCGCCACCATTCACGGCGGCATGAAGCCAGGCAGCCGCGACGAGCCGGGCACCAGGCTGCACGCAGAGCAGCAGTTCCGTGAAGGCGCGGTGCAGGTGCTCGCAGCCACGGAAGCGGCCGGCGAGGGGATCAACCTGCAGGTCTGCAACGTGCTCTTCAACTACGACATCCCGTGGAACCCGAACCGACTTGAACAGCGGATGGGGCGCATCCACCGCTACGGGCAGGAGAAGGACTGCCTGATCTTCAACTTCGTCGCCACCAACACCGTCGAGGGGCACGTCCTGGAGCGCCTGCTCGAAAAGCTGAAGGAGATTCGCAACGCGCTCGACGACGACGCCGTGTTCAACGTGGTCGGCCAAGTGCTTCCGGCGTCCCGGATGGAGCGGCTCCTCCGCGACTACTACGCGGGACGTCTCGGCCAAGAAGACCTGGAAGAGCGCATGCTGCGGCCCGTGGAAGAGTCGCGCTTCCGCGACATCTGCCGGAACGCCCTGGAGGGCCTTGCCTCTAAGAAGCTGAACCTGGAGATGCTCGTCGAACGCCGCGCCCGGGCCCGCGAACGTCGCGTGGTCCCGGAGACCATCGCCCGCTTCCTTCGTGAAGCCGCGCCGCGGACAGGTCTCGACCTTCGCTTCCTTCGCGGCGTGAAACTGCGGCATGCGTTCGAGCCCGGTCGGACACCCGCTGGCCTGCGCCGGTACCAGCGCGACGAGGACTGGCGGTTGGCCGACCTCGCCACGCGCTATCCCCGCTGCAGTACCGACCGCGACACTGCCCGAAACCACAACCTCGAGTGGGTCACGCCCGGCCATCCGCTGTTCGAAGCAGTGCGCAGGCATACCCGCGACGAGGCGGCTGACCCGCTACGAAGCGGCGCCACGTTCCACTCCCTGGATCACGTGGAACCCTCGCGCATCGACTTCTACCGGGCCCAAGTCATCGACGGGATGGGCTCCGTGGTCCAGGAGAAGCTGCTCGCCGTGGAGCTCGGCGCAGGCGGCGGCGAGCACCTGGAGCGCCGCGAACCCGGCGTTCTCGGCAACCTGACGCCAGCCCCGGCGCCCGAGGAGCTTCCGGCCGTCACCTTCGCGCCCGCTCCCGAAACCTGGCTACACGAACAGGTGCTACGCCCTTGGCTCGAGAAGACCCGTGCCGAACGCGACGCCGAGGTGGAGCGTGTCGTCGACCACGTGCAGCGGTCCCTCACAGAGCTCCTGAACCGGGCGGATGACGAGATTGGCCGCGCCGCGCTCGAGGTGGAGGCCGGGCGCCGTGGCGCGGAGGGCCGGTTGAAGAGAGCCGAACTCCGGCACGACGAACTGTCCGCCCGCCGCACGCGCCGACTCGAGGAACTGGAACGCCAGCGCTCCCTCACCCTCCAGGGCGTCGAGCGGATCACCAGCGTTCTCGTTCTACCGCACCCGGAACGCGGCGCTGCTGACGTCAAGCGTCATCGGCCGGATCCGGCGACCGAGATGACCGCCATGCGCGTGGTGATAGAGCACGAAGAGGCCGAAGGGCGGCGCACGGAGGATGTGAGCGCGAAGAACCTCGGCTACGACGTCACCAGCCTCGACCCGAACTCCGGCGATCTACGCCTCATCGAGGTCAAGGGCCTGGCCGCCAGGAGCGGCACCATCCTGCTGACGCCGAACGAGCGCCGCGTAGCCGAGGACCGTCCGGATTGCTACTGGCTGTACGTCGTCACCGACTGCGCTACCACGCCGGTTCTCCGGGACCCGGTCCGGAACCCGGCGCGGAAACCGTGGGTCGAGGTAAAGAAGGTGCAGCACTACTATCTCGACGTTGAGAAGCTGAGCGCCGCGCCCGACCAACGGAGCGACCGGTGAGTCGATCCCCGGGCGCGAGATTCGTCACACCGAAGCCCATGCCACCGGTGGATGGAGATCCGAATGCCTGACACGAGACAAGTCCACGAGCTGCTGGCACAGATCGACCGCGGCGAGATCCTCCTGCCCGAGTTCCAGCGCGGCTACGTCTGGCGACGCGACCAGGTTCGCGGGCTGGTGCAGTCCATGTACCGGCGGCACCCGACCGGGCATCTGTTGATCTGGAAGACCTACAAGCCGTCCAAGGTGCGCGGCGCCAAGGCGTCAGAGGAAGGAAGTTCCCTTCTACTGCTCGACGGCCAGCAACGGCTGACCTCGCTCTACACCCTCTTCGAAGGCAAGCCACCGCCGTTCTACGAGGGCGAGTCCCTCTTCTTCGACCTCCACTTCAACGTGCAGACCCAAGAGTTTCGCTTCTACCAGAAGTCGCAGATGCTCAACAATCCGGCTTGGGTCAGCGTTCACGACTTTCTGGGACAGGGCCTTGGGACCTTCGTCAGCGGCCTTCACACCATGGCGAAGGAGCGCCGGGAAACGCTGGAACCGAACCTGGCACGGCTCGCCGACCTCGATGGCATCCGCAACTACACCTACGCCGTCGACCATGTCTCCGACGAGGACTACACCGTCGAGGAATCGTCGGCATCTTCAACCGCGTGAACAGCGCCGGAACGCCGCTGACCAAGGCGGACCTGGCGATCGCGCATATCTGCAGCCTGTGGCCCGAGGCGCGTGGCGAGTTCCGCGCTTTCAGCGCGAAACTGGGAGACAACGGCTTCCCGTTCGACCTCGACTTTCTCGTCCGCTGCCTGGCCGGAGTTGCGACCGGGTCCGTTCTGCTCGAAGGGTCCTTTCTGCGAACCCCAGCCGAAACGCTCCAGAAGGGCTGGGCACGGCTTCAGCCAGCGCTCGAGCACCTGGTGGGCGTGCTGCGCCACGAAGCGCTGGTCTCCAGCCCGCGCGACCTGCCGACGACGACCATGCTCATACCAGCGACCGTGTACCTCGCGCGGCAGGGCGGTCGGTTTCCCAGCGAGGCCATCCGCCGCCGGTTCATCCGCTGGATGTTCCTCGCCGCCTTGTGGGCCCGCTACTCCGGCTCCGCCGAGACCAAGCTCCAGCAGGACGTGGCCCTGGTCGCAAACGGTGACCCGGATCCGGTCCCCGAACTGGAAGCGGCCATCCTTCGCGAGCGCGGCCGCGTCGTCCTGGAAGAGGGCGACCTCGACCGGGCGACTGTCATTTCCGCCGTCGCCTATCTGGTGCGCATAGTCGCACGGCACCGAAACGCCCGCGACTGGTTCACCGGTGTCCACGTCTACGACCGCGCTACAGGTCGAAGCGCCGGCGGGGAACGACACCACGTCTTCCCGAAGAAGATCCTGGAGCAGGCCGGCATGACGGACACCCGGCGCATCAACGCTGTGGCGAACCGCGTTCTCCTGACCCGGAAGCCCCCCCTGGAGATCCGCAAGTCCTCTCCCGCGGACTATCTGCCCCACGTGCATGAGACCCAGCCCGACGCCCTGCGAGCCCAGTCCGTCCCGTTAGACCCGGAACTGTGGGAACCGGAGAACTTCCTCGACTTCCTGGCCGCGCGGCGCGGGTTGCTGGCCGAAGCAGCCAACGAGTTCATCGCCTCCTGGCTGCCGCCCAAGGGCGCCGACCCGCACAGCGAGCAGTACGTCCGGGAGCTCATCGCAAGCGGCGAGAGCGACGCACTGGAGTTCAAGTCCAGCCTGCGCTGGGACCTAACCGAACAGCGAGTGAACAAGACGGTCGAACTCATGACGATCAAGAGCGTGGCCGGCTTCCTGAACAACGACGGCGGCACCCTGCTGATCGGCGTCGGCGACGACGGAGAGCCTCTCGGCCTTCAGCGCGACTTCGAGACCCTGAGCAAGAAGCCCGATCGCGACGGTTTCGAACTCCACCTACAGCAGCTCTTCATCCGGACCTTCGGCGAGGCGACCGCCTCGTCCTTCCTCACCGTGAACTTCCACCAGATCGACGGCCGAAACATCTGCCAGGTGACGGTGGAGCCAAGCGATCATCCGGTCTATGTAGAGCAGAAGGGCCAGCAGGCAGCGTTCTGGCTGCGCGTGGGCAACGCGACGCGGTCCCTGCCGATCAACGAGGCGGTGCGCCACATCCAGACCCGCTGGAGCGGCAGGTGAGCCGGCCGGAAGCGGGCTGATGGCGCCCCCAGATCGCCTTACCCGCCACGCCCAGGAGAGAATCGGCGACCGGCTGTCAACGGCGCCCGACGAGGTGGCCGCGATCCTCGATCACGATCTTGCAGTTCTCCTGGGCACGGACTCCGGACGCCTTCACCGCTTGTTCTTCAGCCCTGCCGATGAGCAGTGCTTCGTAGCGGTTCAGGACCAAGAGAAGGGAGATGTCGTCACGATTCTCCCGCTTGACTACCACTCGTCGCTGGCATGGGAGGTCCCCCTTGAAGCGCAGGAAAGGGCCGAGCTCTTGCTGCTGGGCTCGAAGCGCTCTGCCGCGCAGGCGGCTGAGAGAGAGGAGCCGCCATCTGACCCGGAGCCTCCCAACGCCACCACGACCGGTGGTGAGTCGGCTGGCTCGGGCACGTTTCGTATTCGCTGCTACGTCCTCACACCAGACGGTCAGATACGTGGTCGGGGTCTGGGCTCGATGCCTCTTGCCAGGGTGGGTGGCGATCTTTCCGTCGTCCCCAAGTTCGACGACGTACTGGCGGAGATTCGTCAACGCGTCGAAGAGACTCTTCAGCAGGATGAGATGCTTGAACTTGTGTTTGTCACCCGGCGCGACGAGACGGTAACCATCGACGACTCCAGGCGATGGGGTCGATGAGGCGGTCTCGGGCCGAAGCGCTTTCGAGGGCCGAGGCGGTCGTTCGCTGTGCGGAGGACAACCTGTGACGGCCTCTGGAATCCCCCGCGAGTGCAGGCGCCTAGCGGAGGTCGACTTCCCCATCGCCGAGGTGTCGAGGCACGCGGCCCGCGAGAAGTCGATCCGGCATGGCCACCCCTCCACTCTCCACCTGTGGTGGGCTCGGCGGCCTCTGGCATCGAGCCGGGCGGTACTCCTCGCCCTACTCCTGCCTGACCCGTGCGACGAGCACTGCCCAGAGGAGTTCAAGCGCCGGGCGCGCGAGTTCCTGAGCCCGGTTCGGCAACCGCCAAAGACTGACGTCGAACTCAGAAAGGCGCTGCTCTGGTTCATCGGCTCGTTCGCCAACTGGGACATGGCCGCCCACAAGACCTACTTGCAGGTGGGCCGGAATCTGGTGCGAGCGGCCCACGGCGGAGACGATCCGCCCCTGGTGGTCGACCCGTTCGCCGGCGGCGGCTCCATCCCCCTGGAGGCCCTCCGCCTCGGCTGCGACGCCTTCGCCTCGGACCTGAACCCGGTCGCCTGCCTGATTCTCAAGGTGATGCTGGAGGACATTCCGCGCCACGGCCCGGGTCTGGCCGACGAACTCCGTCGCGTCGGCGGCGAGATCAAGGCGGCGGCCCAGCAGGAACTGGCCGACCTCTACCCGCCCGACCCGGACGGCGCCACGCCCATCGCCTACCTCTGGGCGCGCACGGTGCGCTGCGAGGCGCCGAACTGCGGCGCGGAGATCCCGCTGATGCGCTCGTTCTGGCTGTGCAGGAAGCCGAAGCGCAAGTGGGCCCTCCGGCCGACGGTCGTGCGTCGGACCGCGTCGACCGGGCACTCGACTGGCGGCCCCGGATCTGCTAAGGCTACCCAGAGCCCAGAGCCCAGAGCCCAGAGCCCAGAGCCCAGAGCCCAGAGCCGAGTTCGAGATCTACGAGCCGCGTGCTGACGAAGACGTAGCCGCCGGAACCGTCTCCCGCGCCCGGGCCACCTGCCTCTGCTGCGGCTCGGTGTTGCCGCCGGAGCGCGTCCGGGCGCAACTCTCGGCACAGCGTGGCGGCGCCGACGCCGTGTTCGACGAGGCCGGGAACCGCGTGGGCGGCGCGCGGCTGACCGCTGTGGTCACCGTGCGGCCCGACGAGAAAGGGCGACACTACCGTCTGCCTACCGAAGAAGACTATGCGGCAGTGTACCGGGCACAAGAACTGGTGGCGGGTTCGTTGAGCGAGTGGGAGCGCGACGGCAAGCAGAATCTGTGCCCGGTGCCGGATGAGCCGCTACCGCCGGTCGGGACACTGGGCTTCCGCGTGCAGCGCTACGGCATGGCGCGGTGGGGCGACTTGTTCACGGCGAGGCAGAAGGCCACGTCGAACGGACTCGTCGACTTGCTGCTAAGGGCTAAGTGCCGAGTGCCCGATCAGGAACGACTACTGGCCTGCTCCTTCAGTCGTATTGCGATGAGCAACATGTCCTGCACTCGATGGAACGCGGTCGCGGAGAAGATGCAGCACACCTTCGGGCGGCAAGCGCTGCCTATCGTCTGGGACTTCGCCGAAGTGGTCGTCACGGCCCCGGGGCCCGGAAACTGGGAGAGCGCCTACCGGCTGCCCAGTGACATTGTAGAGGCCGCATGTAGTCCAGAGCCTGGCCAAGTCCAACCCGCCGACGCCACCAACCACCCACTCCCAGACGAGACCGTCGGTGTCTGGTTCACCGACCCGCCCTACTACGACGCCATCCCCTACTCGGACCTCTCCGACTTCTTTCTGGTCTGGCTGAAGCGCACTCTCCCGGGCCACCCGCTGCTTCGCGACCCGTTCGACTCGACCAACCCGCTGTCGCCGAAGGCGGCCGAGGCGGTGCAGGACGAGACCAAGGAGGTCGACGGGCGCCCCAAGGACCGGGCGTGGTTCGAGGAGACGATGGCCCGCGCGTTCGCGGAGGGCCGGCGACTCCTGCGCCAGGACGGCGTCGGCGCCCTCGTCTTCGCCCACAAGACGACGGAGGGCTGGGAGGCGCTGCTCTCCGGGATGATCCGCGGCGGCTGGACCGTCACCGCGTCCTGGCCGCTCGCGACCGAGATGGGCTCCCGTCTGCGCGCTCGGGATTCCGCCGCTCTCGCGACCTCCATCCACCTGGTCTGCCGCCCCCGGCCCGAGGACGCGCCGGTCGGCGACTGGGCCGAGGTGCTCCGCAAGTTGCCCGTCCGCGTCGGCGACTGGATGGAGCGGCTGCAGGGCGAGGGCATTCGCGGCGCGGACCTGGTCTTTGCCTGCATCGGACCTGCCCTGGAGATCTTCAGCCGCTACTCGCGGGTCGAGATGGCGGACGGCAGTGAGGTGGGCCTGCCCGCATACCTGGAGAAGGTCTGGGAGGTGGTGGGCCGCACGGCGCTCGAGAACGTGCTGGGCGCGGCCGAGGCGAAGGCGCGAAACGGACTCGCCGGGGCGCTGGAAGAAGACGCTCGGCTGACCGCCCTGTTCCTGTGGACGCTGCAAACGACCTCCGCAGCCGACGACGGGGAGGGCACGAAAAAGGGCGGAAGTCCGCCAGAAACGGACCAACAACCGAGCGGTGTCGGCGCGAAGGGCTACTCACTGGCCTTCGACGTCGCGCGACGCTTCGCCCAGCCGCTCGGCATTGACCTGCCGAAGTGGGAGAAACGCATCGTCGAGACCAAGAAGGGCGTAGTCCGCCTGCTGCCCGTGTCCGAACGGGCGAAGCGCCTGTTCGGGGAAGGCGGCTCGGCGGCAGTGGCCAAGGCGCTGGAGCAACCGGGTGGGGCTCAACGCGACCTGTTCGCAGGAACCGCGGTGCAAGCAAGCGAACTCGCCGCGACACGAGGCGGCTTCCGCTCGTCGGCCGACGACCCGGACGCCGGCGCCGCCCCGGAGGAAGGCGCCACCACGCTCGATCGCGTCCACACCGCGATGCTGCTACAGGCTGGCGGCCTCACCCATGCTTTGCGCAACCTTGTCGCCGCCGAACGGGAACGCAGCCCCGACTTCGAGCGCCTGGCGAACGCCCTCTCCGCGCTCTACCCGCGCGGCAGCGAAGAGAAACGACTGTTGGACGCCATGTTGCTCGTATCTCCCAGATAGCAAACAAGGCGAGAATCTGCCCGCTGAACATCCTGGAGAACCCATGGCATCAGAACCCTGGTACAAGGTCGTCCAACCGCGGCGCGAGGTCCGGCAGGGCCGCTCGTTCAACCCGGACGAGTTCGCGATCGCGCTGGAGCAGGTCGTAGCAGGCACCGCGCCCGAGGACTACCGCGATGCCGAGGCGTTCTTCGCCCGTACGTGCTTCACGCGGGCACTGCGGGAACACACAGCGATGGTCCTCCGGCGGCTCAGCGGAGAGACAGTGAACGCTGCGCCGGTGACGACCCTGGTAACCCAGTTCGGCGGCGGCAAGACTCACGCCCTGGCGTCGCTCTACCACCTGGTGCGGTCACCGGAGAAAGCGGAGAGCGTCGCCGAAGTAGGCAGCCTGTTGCAGGAGATCGGGCTGACCGAGATCCCACATGCTCGGGCGGGAGTGTTCGTCGGCAACGCCTGGGACCCGGGAGAGGGGCGCGAGACGCCGTGGATCGACCTGGCCCGGCAGCTTTCGGGCAGCGACGGTGTCGCCTGCCTCGGGCCTGCCGCCCGGACCACGCCGCCCGGTACCGAGGCGCTCGGCCGGGTGTTCCAGGCCGCCGGCAGGCCGGTCCTCCTGCTGTTCGACGAAGTACTCAACTTCGTCAACCGCCATCGCAGTATGGCCGACGCGTTTCACGCGTTCCTTCAGAACCTCACCGTTGCAATGACCGGCGCCACCCACGGTGCCGCGGTGATCAGCCTGCCGCGAAGCCAGGTCGAGATGACCGACTTCGACCTCATCTGGCAGGACCGGATCACCAAGGTCGTTCGCCGCGTGGCAAAGGACCTGATTGCCAACGACGAAGCGGAAGTCAGCGAGGTCGTTCGCCGTCGCCTGTTTGAATCGGATGGCGCTGAGCGTGTGCAAAGAAGGGTCTCGAAGGCTTACGCCGACTGGTGCTTCGAGCGCCGCGAGCGGCTGCCGCCCGAGTGGACGCTGGTGGACAGCACCACGGAGAAGAAAGCCCGCGAACACCTGCGGTCCCGCTTCGAAGCGTGTTACCCGTTTCACCCCGCCACCCTCTCCGTCTTCCAGCGCAAGTGGAACGCCCTGCCGCAGTTCCAGCAGACTCGCGGCACGCTCGCCATGCTGGCTCAGTGGGTTTCCTGGGCGCAGCGCGACGGCTACAGGGAAGCCCGGACCGAACCGCTGATTACCCTCGGGTCGGCGCCGCTGCACGATCCGCACTTCGTGGCCGTCGTGCTCGGGCAACTCGGCGAGCCCAGGCTCGCCGGTGCCATCGACGTGGACATCGCCGGCGAACGGGCCCACGCCCGGGGACTCGACCGGGATACGAAGGGACCGCTCCGCTCGATTCACCGACGCGTGGGCGCCGCGATCCTGTTCGAGTCGTCCGGCGGCCAGGTCGACAAGACGGCGCACCTGCCGGAACTCCGGTTCGCGCTCGGCGAGCCGAACGTGGACACGACGTCGGTCGACTCAGCGGCTCTGGATCTCGAGCGGCGCGGCTACTTCGTTCGCCGGGTGGGAGGCGGCTTCCGCGTTCACCACCAGCCGACGATCCGCAAGGTGGTGAGCGACCGCCGAGCCGCACTGGACGAGCAGGACGAGATCCGACCGGCTGTACGCAACCTGGTGAAGGAGGAGTTCGACCGCCGCGCCGCGATTCCCCGGGTGTTCTTTCCTGAAGACGGCGCCGCGGTGCCGGATTCACAGAAGCTGACCCTCGTTGTCATCGACCCGGAAGCTGCGTGGACGGGCGAAGACGCAAGCGATCTGCGTGGGCGGATCGTCCGGTGGACCCGCGAGCGCGGCAGTGCGCCCCGCCTGTATCCCGGCGCTCTGATCTGGGCCGTCAAGAAGCCCGGCCGCGAACTCCGCGACCGGGTGGAGCAGTGGCTGGCCTGGAAGCGCGTCGACGAAGAGGTCCGGGGCGGCACGCTGGGCGCGGAGATCGACGGCTCCGAAAGAGCCGCCCTCGCCAAGAACCTGCGCGACGCCGAGCACGCGGCAAAAGAGGAGGTGGGGGGCGCCTACCGCTTCCTCCTCTATGCGGACGGCGCCGAGCCGGACCGCATCGCGGTCATCGACCTGGGCGCGGGCCACTCCGGCAGTGCCGACAGCCTTTGCGGACGCGCACTGGCGGCGCTCCGGTCGCGCGGCCTGCTGAACGACTCGGTGGGTGCCAGCTACGTCGAGCGCAACTGGCCGCCAGCCAACAGCGAGACTGGCGCATGGCCTCTGTCGATGCTGCGAAAGTGCTTCCTCGACGGGTCGCTCACCCGGTTGATCGACCCGGAGGCGGTCCTGCGAAGCAGCATCGTCGAGTGGGTCGCGGATGGCGAGTTCGGGCTCAGCTCGGGCGGCGACGGTGAAGGCTTGCTGTATGTGCCGGAGCGTGTCTGGTACCGGGAGCCCGTTCCTCCCGAGGAGGTCATGTTCGATCCAGATATCTGCCTGCTGAAGAGGAAGGTCGCCGAACGGCTGCAAGCGGCTGAAGGCGAACCGCAGAGCGACCGGGAGATGGAACAGCACAAGGGCCAGGGCTTCGAGCTTGCCGTCGGCGGACCGTCCGAAGCGGTCGGTAGCTCGACACCGGTCGAACCGGAGGGCGCGACGAGCACTGTGCGGCTACGCCTGGAAGGCGAGATCCCGTCGGGCGCCTGGAACCGCGTTGGCCTCAAGCTGCTGCCAAGGCTGCGGGCCACCGCCAACCGCGACCTGACCGCATACGTCCGGCTGGAGGCGGCAACCGACGGCGCCGCCGCCGACGCCCTCGTCAGGGACCTCCGGCGCGCGTTGGACGACCTGAATCTCGCCGACCACGTCCGCATTGAGAGCGAGCCGGACTAGGGGCCGCCGCTCGGGTGTCCATCTCTAGAGCGAGACGGTCACGCGACTTCGAGCGGACGAATGGCACGCAAGGCGTCGGCGTTCTCCCGCGCTACAACTTCGAACTCGTAGCAGAACCTCACCAAGTGGACTGGATCAGGGCGTTGCACCGAACCGGCCACTTGGGCCTCCTCAGCTACGGAAGCAGCCGGTCCAACACCGTCACGATCGTGGCGAAGCCGCCCATGGCGAGCAGGATGCGCCACGTGAGGGCCTCCCTCAGGTTGGCCAGGTCCTCCTTCGTCGCAACGTGGCGGAGCGTCTCGTCGACGCGAGCCCGCCAGGCAATCCAGTCTTCATTGAGTGCCGGGAAGTCGGTTTTCGATTCTGTGGCAGGCATGGGCCTGTTCTCCAGAGACGGTCGGGGCGGCACGTCGTTGTCAGAGCCTCACTGTACAACAAGGCCGGACGAGGTCACGCGCCGCGCTGCACGGTGGCATGAACGTCCTCGAACTCCGCCGCCGCCCCTTCGGGCGGTTTCGTCCACAAGCTGACGATCACCGTCGCCGCCAGGCCGGCGATGAGCCCCGGGATCAGCTCGTACAGGTCGTAGTACGACGCCTTGAACCACACGACCCAGGCCACCGTCACCGCGAATCCTGCCGCTATCCCGGCCAGCGCCCCCGGCAGCGTCGTCCGCTTCCAGAACAGCGAACACAGGACGACGGGAACGAAGGCGCCGCCCAGGCCGGACCAGGCAAACAGCATGAACCAGAACAGCAAGGGCGGTTCGGACAGGGCGAAGGGGATGGCCACCAGGCCCACGAGCGCGGTGACGAACTTCCCGTAGCGCGACAGGCGCCCCCCGCCACGCGCCGCACCGAGGATCTTCTGTCCGAAATCCCGCACCACCGAAGACGAGGCGAGGATCAACAGGGAATCGACCGTCGACATGATCGCGCCCAGAACGATGACCAGGAAGATGCCGGTGAAAAGGGCCGGGAACAGTTCCGCGCTCATCGTCGGCATCACGGTCTCCGGATCGTCCAGCAACGGGAACAGGGCCCGTCCAGCGATCCCGGTGAACACGGCACCGACGTCGAACAGGACCATGCACACGACCGCGACCCGGCCGCCCCGCACGAGTTCGCGGCCCGAGGCCGCGGACATGAACCGGGTCAGGAGCTGCGGAACGCCCAGAAAGGCGAGGCCGATGCCGGCGAAGCTCGCCGCCGAAAGCACGCCGGCCCAGGTCGCGCCGTGGCTGCCCATCGCGCGCAACAGGTCGGGATCGGCCGCCTGGAGCGCGCCGATCACCTCGTGCCAACCGCCCGCGGCCGCGACGCCAACGATCGGGAGCATGACGAGCCCGCCCACCATGAGCAGTCCCTGCACCAGATCCGAGTAGGCCACCGCCTTGAAGCCGCCGACCGCCGTGTAGACGATCGTGACGCCCGCGCCCAGGAACACGCCGTGGACGTAGCTGAACCCCAGGAAGGACGAGAAGGCCTTGCCCGTCGCCACCAGTTGGGCGCAGCAGTAGACCGCGACCATCGACAGGATGATCGCGATGCTCAGCTTGCGCAGGAGCTGCCGGCGGTCCCGGAACCGCTCCTCCAGGTAGTCGGGAACGGTGATCGCCCGGTACCGGTCGGTGTACTCCTTGAACGGCCGGGAGACCAGGGTCCAGGCGATCGCAACGCCCATCACTTCGCCGAACACGACCCAGAGCGCGTGGAAGCCGACCGCGTAGCCCATCCCTGTCAGGCCGAGCAGCAGCCAGCCGCTCTCGCCGGTGGCGTTCGAACTGAAGGCGATGACCCAGGAGGGCAGCTTCTTGCCGGCCACGTAGTAGCCCTCCAGGCTCCCTCCCTCGCGCCGGCCCCACAGGCCGAGCCCGATGAGGACCAGCATGTAGAGCCCCAGGGGGACGAGAACCAGCGCGCTAGCCGTCACGCCGCACCGCTCCGCGCGGACCCGCTACCACGACGGCGCCGTCCCTCAGACCACCACCGCAGCACGACCAGAGCGGGTCCGGCGCCGACCGACCCCGCGAGCAGCACCCAGGTCGAGATCGGCAGGCCCAACCACATGGGCTGGCAGGCTAGCAGCCGGCAGATACACTCACCCGACTTCGCGTCCAGCGCACATCCGTCCGCCTCCGGGCCCGTCGAGAACTGTCGAGAAAGATCATCGTGCCGAAACTCCACCCTGGAACCGCCGCACTGGCAGCCGCGGCCCTCGCCACGCTCCCGACTCCCGCCGCCGCGAACGACGCACTTGACGAGAGCACGTTCCTGGATCGAACCCGGCGCCTGATCTACGAGGGCAAACGCTCCGGCGAGGGCTACTTCTCGGCCGACGGCGGCCAACTCGTGTTCCAGAGCGAACGGCGGCCGGAGAATCCGTTCTACCAGATCTACCTGCTCGATCTGGCCACCGGAGACACCCGCGAGGTGTCGACCGGAATCGGCAAGACGACCTGCGCCTTCATTCGCCCGGACGGCTCGGAGATCCTGTACGCGTCGACGCACCACGACCCGCGCTCGGCCGAGCTGCAGCAGCAGGAACTCGACTTCCGTGCTTCGGGCCGGGAACGCCGCTACGCCTGGGACTACGACCCGGAAATGGAGATCTACGCGGTGGCGATGGCCGGAGGAGAACCGCGCCGGCTGACGAACGTCCGCGGCTACGACGCCGAAGGCGCCTACTCCCCGGATGGTGAGTGGATCGTCTTCGCCTCCACCCGCGACGCCTACAACCGGGAACTCTCCGAGCGCGAAGCGAACCTGCTGGAAGTCGATCCCGCGTACTTCGGCGAGATCTACATCATGCGCGCCGACGGCAGCGAACAGACCCGGCTCACGAACGTGCCCGGATACGACGGCGGCCCCTTCTTCTTCGCCGACGGTTCCCGCATCGTATGGCGGCGCTTCGGCGAGGACGGCCTGATCGCCGACGTCTGGTCGATGAACCCCGACGGCTCCGACCAGCGGCAACTGACCGACTTCGGCGCGATGAGCTGGGCGCCGTACCAGCACCCCTCGGGCGAGTACATCCTCTTCGCCTCGAACAAGCTCGGCTTCGAGAACTTCGAGGTCTTCATCGTCGACACGGACGGCACGAAGGAACCTGTCCGGGTCACCTACACCGACCGCTTCGACGGCCTCCCCGTTCCGTCGCCGGACGGCCGCAAACTGGTCTGGACGTCCAGCCGGCACGGCGGCGACGGCGGCCAGCTCTACATGGCCGACTGGAACCACGAGGCGGCGCTCGCGGCCCTTGAAGCCTCGCCGGACCGTGTACCGGGCGGCCGCACCGAACGACCGGTCGATCCGCGATCCGCGATCGAGAGCCATGTCACCACCCTCGCGTCGCCCGAGTTCGGGGGCCGGCTGACGGGCACGGAAGGCGAGCAGAAAGCCGCCGCGTACCTCGTCGAGCAGCTCGCGGCGCTCGGCGCCGAACCGCTGCCCGGCGAAGACGACCTGCTGCTGGACTTCGAGTTCACGTCCGGCGCCCGCGACACGGGCTCGACGATCCGCATCGAAACCGGGAGTGGCGACGCCGCGTTCAGCGACCAGACGCAGATCCAGGCCCTGGGCTTCTCCGACTCGACGGAGGTCGCGGGCGAGGCGGTCTTCGCCGGCTACGGCATCCGGGTGCCGGACTCCCAGGAGTTCGGCTACGACAGCTACGCGACACTGGACGTCTCCGGCAAGATCGCCGTCGTTCTGCGCTACGTCCCCGAGGACCTCGAGGGCGAGGCGCGGGCCATCCTCAACCGTTACTCGGGCCTCCGTTACAAGGCCCTGACCGCGCGCGAGGCGGGCGCGGTTGGACTCCTCGTCCTGACCGGACCGCGCTCGCCGAACGCCGGCGAGACGATCCCGATGGCTTTCGACACCGCGGCGGCCGGCTCCGGCGTCGCCGCGGCCAGCATCGGCGGCGACGTGGCGGAGGCGCTGTTCAGCGGTACGGGCCGCGACCTCGAGGAAATCCAGAAGAGCTTCGACGACGGCAACCCGCACAACGCGGGCTTCCCCCTGCCGGACGTTCGCGTCACCCTCGAGACAACCATCGAGCGGGAGCGCGGAACGGCGCGGAACGTGGTCGCCGTCCTGCCCGGCAGCAAGGCGGAGAGCCTCGCCAGGCCATGGGTCGTCGTCGGCGCCCACTACGACCACCTGGGCCGGGGCCGCGGCGGCAACTCGCTGGCGCGGCCGGACGAGAAGGGCGCCATTCACGTCGGCGCCGACGACAACGCCTCGGGTACGGCCGCGATCCTCGCCGCCGCGCGCCAGTTGCGTGAGCTGGGTCATGACCGGAACGTCGCGCTCGCCTTCTGGTCCGGCGAGGAACTTGGGCTCCTGGGCTCGGCGGACTTCGTCGAAACCGCCGTCATTCCAACCGAGCAGATCGCGGCCTACGTGAACCTGGACATGGTGGGCCGGGTCCGCGACAACCGCCTGACCGTTCAGGCGGTCGGCTCGAGTCCCGACTGGACGGGCCTGGTCGAAGCCGCGAACGTCCCGGTGGGTTTCGATCTTGGCGTGCAGACCGATCCGTACCTGCCGACCGACACCTTGAGCTTCAACAATGCCGGCATTCCGACCGTCAACCTGTTCAGCGGCTCCCACGAGGACTATCACCGGCCGACCGACACGCCGGACCGCATCAACTTCGACGGCCTGGAGCGCGTGGCTCGCTTCGCCGCCCTGCTGACACGCCGCGCCGCGAACCAGGCAGAGCCGCTCGAGTTCGTCAAGGTCGAGCGGACCCTCCAGCAGGGGGGCAGCCGCGACACCGTACGCGCCTACACCGGCACCATTCCCGACTACGCCAGCGAAGTGGAAGGTCTGCTGCTGGGCGGCGTGATGGAGGGCGGTCCGGCCGCCGAGGCGGGGCTTCAGGGCGGCGACGTGATCGTGGAGTTCGCCGGCCAGACGATCGCCAACATCTACGACTACACGTACGCCCTCGATGCCGTGAAGATCGACGAGCCGATCGAAGTCGTTTACCTGCGCGACGGCGAGCGGCACACGACAACGCTGACGCCCCGCGCGAGACGCTGACCGGCCAGACCGAAGACACCGCCACACCCCCAGGGAGGCGCCCATGAACCTCAATCAACGAAACCGTGTCCCGATGCTGTCCGCCGCCGCCTTCCTCCTCGGAGGCCTCCTCGCCGGCGTCGTGGCGGCCGCTCCGCCGACGGCAGCCGCGGACCAGCCTGGCTCCGCGCCGCTTCCCATCGCCGAGCCCGAAAGCGCCGGCATGTCGAGCGAACGGCTCGAGCGGCTCTCCGAGGCGGTCGGCGCCTACATCGACCGCCGGCAGGTCGCCGGCACCGTGACCCTGGTCGCGCGCCGCGGCAAGGTCGTCCACTTCGAGGCCCAGGGTGAACGCTGGCCCGAGGAAGGCGCCCCGATGACCCGGGACACGATCTTCCGCATCGCCTCGATGACCAAGCCGATCGCTTCCGTGGCGCTGATGACCCTGTACGAAGAGGGCCGGTTCCAGCTCCGCGACCCGATCGCGAAGTACCTGCCCGAGTTCGCCGAGATGCAGGTCGCAACGGTTCCGGACGCCGACGAGTACCTGGGCGCCCCGTACAAGCTGGTCCAGGCCGCGCGGCCGATCACGGTGCAGCACATCCTGACCCATACGGCCGGCTTCGCGAACAACTACCGCGGGTTGCTCAACGCGGACTACACGAAACTGCGGACGAACCGCGATCCCGAGTGGACCGTCGGCGACTTCGTCACCGCCCTCGCCGAAATGCCGCTGGAGTTCCACCCCGGCGACGCCTGGCAGTACGGCCCGTCCGTGGACGTCGTCGGGCGGATGGTCGAAGTGCTGTCCGGTCAGACCCTGGACGAGTACCTGAAGGAGCGCATCTTCGCGCCCCTGGGCATGGTCGACACCTACTTCTACCTGCCCGAATCGAAGGTCGGCCGCTTCGCCGCGCTGTACCGCCCGGGCGAGGACGGCAGGATCGTCCTCACCGAGGCGCCGAACGTGAGCGCCCGGCACGTCCGCGAGCCGCACAAGTACTTCAGCGGTTCCGGCGGCCTCGTCTCCACCGCCGCCGACTACTACCGTTTCCACCAGATGATGCTGAACGGCGGCGAGCTGGACGGCAACCGCATCCTGGGCCGCAAGACGGTCGAGCTGATGACGTCGAACCACACCGGCGACCACGGCCTCTGGCTGCGCGGTCCCGGCTACGGCTTCGGCCTCGGCTACAGCGTGGTGACGGACAAGGGCGCCTCGGCGATGCCGGCATCGGTCGGGTCCTACTCCTGGGGCGGCGCCTACTGCACGGTGTTCTGGGTCGATCCCGAAGAGGAGCTGATCGGCATCCTGATGACCCAGGTCCGCCCGTACACACATCTGAACATCCGCCAGGATCTCCAGAGCCTGACGTATCAGGCCATCGTCGACTGACGATCGCGGAGGGCGGCGTCTCCGATGGCGACCTGGGCGATCGGCGATGTCCACGGCTGCTTCCAGACGCTTGAGGCCCTGGTCGAGCGGATCGGACTCGATCCCCGAAGGGACCGCCTCTGGATGGTGGGCGACCTCGTGAATCGGGGCCCCGGTTCGCTCGAAGTGCTTCGCTGGGCGCGCACGCTGGACGCCGAGATGGGCGATAGGTTCCAGGTCGTGCTCGGCAACCACGACCTGCACCTGATCGCGCGGCACCTTGGGGCCACCAGCAAGAGACCGCGAGACACGCTGAAGAAGGTCCTCAAGGCGGCGGACGCAGCCGAGCTGATCGACTGGTTGCGCCGGCGGCCCTTTGTCCACTTCGAACGGATAGCCGGCCGCGACTACGTCCTCGTCCACGCGGGGCTGCGGCCCGGCTGGTCCAGGGAGGACGTCACCAGGGCGGCCAGGCGGCTCGAACGAAAGCTCCGGGGTCCGAAAGCGAAGAGCCTGCTGGGTCGCCGGAACAACAAGTCGCTGGCGACGTTCACCCGCGCTCGGATGCTCGACGGGAAAGGCCGGCCCCAAGACTACAGCGGTCCGCTCGAGGAAGCGCCCTCAGGGCTCCGTCCCTGGTTCGACGTGGCGCCGCGGAGCTGTCCGGATCATACGGCGATCGTCGGTCACTGGGCCGCCCTCGGTCTGTACCTGCGACCCGACCTGATCGCCCTCGACAGCGGCTGCGTTTGGGGTGCAGCGCTCACCGCGGTCCGCCTCGACGAGCGGCGGGTCGTGCAGACGAGTGTGCTCGATCGACTTCAGGGCGCCGCGCGCCGGTAAACTCGCCGCAGGATCCCGGAAACCAACCGGGCCTCGCGTTCGTTGTAACCAGTGAGATGAAGGACGCATACGCGATCTCGCGCATCCTGCTGGCGGACGTCTACGAGGCGACCGCCGAGCCGGAGTCCGCCCCGGTACCGCGCCAGCGTCTGCGCCGACTTGCCCTGACGCTGTCGACTCTTCTGTTCGCGGCGGCACACGCGGCGCCCGAGCGACGCGGGTCAAACGATGAAGCGCTCGACCGGCTGAACGAGATGACGTCGACGATCGAGGCCTGCGAGAACGGCGGCGTACTCTCCCCGGCCGAGGCGGAACGATTCCGCCAGATGAGCGAGGCTCTCGATCGCAGTCTCCGCCGCGCGACCCCTTCCGACCCGGCCTGAGTTCAGGGCAGGCGGAGCAAGCGCGGCAACTCGACAGCCATCAGTTCGTCGACGTGGGAGCGGCTCGAACCCAGCGCCACGACATCGAACTTGCCGAACTGCTCCAGCGGTCCCACGTTGTAGAGCAGGAACCGGCCGGCACCCGAGCCGCGGTCATGCACGGCGTCGCCCAAACGCGCCAGGAGCTGCCGGAACCTGAGCCCTTTGAGTTCCGGGTGAACGAAGGTCTGCGCCTGGTACGGCGGGCGGCCGCCCGGGTAGAGCCTGTCGACCAGGTTCATCGGCGTGCTGGTGCCGCCCCAGCGTCCGTTGCACTCCGTGAACACGGCCCGGCCGTCCGCCAGCACCAGGTGGTCGAACGAGCAGCGGCCGACGTAGCCCAGCCGCTGCAGGGCGTTCGCGACCTCGCCTGACTGGGACACGATCCGTTCCTCCACCTGCGCCGCCAGTCCACTCGGCCGGCTGCCCACGAAGACGCCCTCCTCTCCGGCCAGGATCTGCTCGTAGACTCCGTCGAGAATCGGCTCGCCGCCACCAGGGGGCGGCAGCCACCACTGGGTCGAAGGAGACGACGTCGCCGGTTCCCAGCACACCGCGAGGACGTCCTCGCCGCCCTCCCAACCGGTCCTCTCCAGGAAGCCCCGGACGATCTCCACGGTGCCCGAGAGACCACGGCGCCGGAGCGACGCGGAGTCGAACACCTCGTTGCCCATCGCCGAAGCGCAGCGCAGCCGCTTGAGCGCCACGGACGGACCCGTTTCCGAGAGCTCGAGCAGCGACCGGGCCAGCGCTTCCGCCGAAGCCGACCGGCGGCTCTCGGGCAGGAAGCCGGCACCGAGGACCGCGGTGACGAGGTCCTCGAAGCTCGCCTTGTCGTTGGCGATCCAGGTCACCGGCGGCGGCGGCGCCAGCACCCGCACCCGGACGCCGGTTTCGGCGGCAACGGCCGCCGCGAGATCCCAGATCGCCTCGGTGCCGAGAAAAGGCTCGACAACGAGGCCGCCACGGCACGCAAACGCTCCCAGCCGGTCCAGGAGCGCGCGGTTCTCCATGCAGGCGCGGGCGATCGCGAGCCGGTTGCCGGCGGGGTCGACGGCCAGGAGTTCCACCGCCCCGAGGCCGAGAACTTCCCGGCAGTAGCGCTCGTAGCCGGCCGACGCGGGCGTCGAGGCCACATAGACGTCGCCTCCCCGCGCTCGCAGCCGGGCCCGATGCTGGTAGTGCTCCACGCCACTCACGCCGTCCAGGAACGGAATCGCCGCGAAGTCGTCCAGGTGCAGGGTCCTGGTCCCCGCGTCGCTCGCCCGGCAGCGAAGCGGCTCGAAGGGCCGGAGCCGTCGCTCGAGGTCGAGCCGCTCCCGGAACTCCGCCACCGCGGCCTCGACGGTCACCCGGCGGCTTCCCCCGCCTGCGGGCTCGGTGACTCGTCCAGGAGTCGAGCACAGGCACTTCGGTCCACTTTGCCCGAAGCGGCCACGGGCAGCCGATCCACGACCATCCAGCACCGCGGCCGCTTGAACCCGGCAAGACGTCCGCCCAGGTGCCGCCCGAGTCCGGCCAGCCCGCCAAGGGACTCGAAGCCGGCGGCCGGGACCAGGACGGCGCCCACCGTTTCGCCCCACTCCTCGTCCTCCAGACCGACCACGCAGGCGGCCGCCGCGCCGGGCCACTCCACGACGGCCGCTTCGACTTCCGCCGGATCGACGTTCTCGCCGCCGCTCACGATCCGGTCGGAGCGGCGACCCACGACCCGGAGGCGGCCATCCTCGCCAAGCGCGCCCAGATCGCCCGTATCGAACCACCCGTCCGCCTCGAAGGGTCGTTCGAGCGGCGCGCCCGGTTCCGCGCCGAGGTAGCCGTCGAACAGCGCATCGCCCCGTACCTGGATCGTGCCGGCGAACCCGTCCGGAGCCGAAACCCGCACCTCGACCCCGGGCAGCGGAGTACCCACCCCTCCCGGCGTCTCGCCCGGCCGCTCCGTCGCGACCTGGGAACAGGTCTCCGTCAGCCCGTAGGTCGCGAACACCGGCCATCCGCCTTCTCTGGCCCGCTCCATCAGGGCCGCCGGAGCGCCGGCGCCGCCGACGAGCACCGCCCGCAGGCTCGGCGGCGGACGCCTGCTCGCCTGAAGCAGCCGCGCGAGCATCGTCGGCACGACGGACAGGAGCGTGACCCGGTCGCGTTCGACGACGCGGAGGGTCTCGCCGGCATCGAAGCTCCCGGAGGCCCGACGTCCACCCACGACCACCGTCCGCCGCGCATGGAGGCAGCGAACGACGATCATCAGGCCGCCCACATGAGCCGTCGGCAAACTCAGGAGCCAGCGGTCGTCGGCGCTCCAGCCCATGGTCTCCGCGTGTGCGCGCGCCGATGCCCGGAGCGCCGCCCGGCGGACAACGGCGCCCCGCGGCTGACCCGTCGTGCCGGAAGTGAAGACGATCGCAGCGCCCCGCCTGACGCTCGGGTTGCCGATCGCGGCAGGCGCCGGCAGCGTTGCAAGGGCTCCTCCACTCTCGAAGCAAAGGCAGGCCCCGGCGATCACGATCGCCCGATCGCGTTCGGCACGCGTCCACCGGGGATGGACCAGCACGAACGAAACCCGGTCCTCCAGCAGCGCGAGAAGCGTGACCACCGCCTCGGGTCCCGCGCCGCCGACGACTGCGACCACCGGCGCCGTCAGGCCGTCGAGCCGCCGCCGCAACGCGTTTCGCGTGCGAGCCACCCGCTGGGCGAGCTCCGCCCAGCCGACCTCACGGCCACCGTCCACCAACGCCGGCCCTTGCGCCTCACGCCCTGCCGCCCGAACCGAGAGTGCGTCGCTCAGTGCCGGGCCCCCAGCACGATGCCGATCGACAGGAGCACGCCGAACAGCAGGAGCAGACGGGCGGTCGCCGCCAGCGCCAGGTTGAGGGCCGCGCCCTCGCCACGCCACACGGACCGCAGCACGGCGACCGCGAACGGCAGCGCCAGCCACGACAGCATGGGCCACGGACCGAGGATCGCCACCGTCGGCAAGATGGCGAGGAAAGCCACACTGAGGAACGCCGCGTACTCGATGAGACCGAAGCGGCGGCCAAACCTCACGATCAGGGTCCGTTTCCCGGCTGCCGCGTCCGTTTCCTCATCGCGGAGGTTGTTCGTGACGAGAATCGCCACGGACAGCGACCCCACCGCAAGGCCGGCCCACCATGCCGAAGGCGGCGCGGAGAGCGACTGTACCCACGTCGTCCCGACGACCGCCGCGAAACCGAAGAAGAGCAGCACGAACACGTCGCCCAGGCCGACGTAGGCGAGCGGCCAGGGGCCGGCAGTGTAGAGCAGCCCGGAGGCAATCGCGACGGCGCCCACCGCGAGCACGGGCCAGCCGGCAACCGACGCCAGGTAGAGACCGCAGAGCACGGCCGCCCCGAACGCGCACCAGGCGCCGACCCAGACCTCGCCGCGACTCAGCAGGCCGGACTGGACCGCTCGCCGTGGACCGACGCGCTTCTCCGTGTCGGCGCCGCGGTCGAAGTCGAGGACGTCGTTCGAGAGGTTCGTGCCGATCTGAAGACCGAGCGCCGTCCCCAGCGCGGCCAGCGCGGGACCCGGGCGCGAACCGCCCACCGAGACGGCGCAGGCGGTGCCCACGAGCACCGGCGTGACGCCGGCCCAGAGTGTCTTCGGGCGGACTGCCTCGAACCAGGCGGCCAGCTTGCCCGGCCGGTCGTCTCCGGCGGCCGGGCCGGCCGGGCCCGGGACGCCCGGGCTCATGGGTAGCGCTGGAACTTCGAGAAGTCCGGCTTCCGCTTCTCCAGGAACGCCTGCCGGCCCTCCTGGCCCTCCTGGGTCATGTAGAACAGCAGGGTCGCGTTCCCCGCCAGCTCCTGGAGCCCGGCCTGACCGTCGCAGTCCGCGTTCATCGCCGCTTTCAGGCAGCGGAGCGCCATCGGGCTGTTGGCCAGCATCTCCCGGCACCACTGGAGGGTTTCCTGCTCGAGCCGCTCGAGCGGCACGACCGTGTTGACGAGACCCATGTCCAGCGCCTGCAGGGCGTTGTACTGGCGGCACAGGAACCAGATCTCCCGCGCCTTCTTCTGGCCCACGATCCGCGCCATGTACGAAGCGCCGTAGCCGCCGTCGAAGCTGCCCACCCGCGGCCCGGTCTGACCGAAGCGGGCGTTGTCGGCAGCGATCGTCAGGTCGCAGACCATGTGCAGCACGTGGCCGCCGCCGATCGCGTAGCCGGCGACCATCGCCACGACCGGTTTGGGCAACGTGCGGATCTGACGCTGCAGGTCGAGAACGTTCAGGCGCGGCACGCCGTCGTCACCGACGTAGCCGGCATCGCCACGTATGCGCTGGTCGCCGCCCGAACAGAAGGCGCTTCGCCCTTCACCGGTCAGGATCACCGCGCCGACCTCGCCGTCGTCGCGTGCCACGTCCACCGCCGCGCTCATCTCCTGAACCGTCAGCGGCCGGAAGGCGTTGCGCACCTCCGGCCGGTTGATCGTGATCTTGGCGATCCCCTCCGGCTCGCCGTCGACATAGGACTTCTCATAGCGGATATCGGTGTAGTCACCCGCACTCCGCCACTCCTGGTGCGATTCTCCGCTCATCCCCGCGCCTCCTTCGATCGGCGACACTACAACGGCCACCGCCATCAGTACCGGTTGTCGCGATCCACGTTGCCCAGGGTCGCGTTCAGGAGACGGGCCAGCTCAGCCGGTGCTTCCAGAGGTACGTTGTGGCCTGCTCCCTCAACGACGTGGACCGAAGCGTCGGGCAGCTTCCCCGCCATGTTGCGCGCCAGGGCCACGAACTTCGTATCCAGGCTACCGGCGATCAGATCGACCGGGCAGAGAACACCGGGAAGCACGGGCCGGTAGTCCGGCATCGCGCCGAGACTGAACGCCCTCATCGCAGCAGCCAGCCCGGACGGGTCGTGGCCGAGACGGATTCTGCGCTGCTCCAGGAGCGCTGTACCGTCGAGTCCCCGCTGACTTCGAAAGAGCGGCAAGGCCGACCACTCCCGGTCGAACGTGGCAAGGCCCCGATCCTCGATCAGCCTCGCCCAGCGTTCGTCTGCCTGGCGGCGGACTTCCCGCTCGGTTTCGCAGCCAATGCCGGGATTCGCGCCGATGAGAGTGCCGCCGCAGAAGAGGTCCGGATGACGAACGAGCAGGCCAAGCGCCAAACGTCCGCCCAACGAGTAGCCCACCACGAACCGCGGCGGTCTCGCAACGTCGCGAATCACGGCCGCCAACCGACCGACCTCTGCACCGAAGCTGACCACCCCGGCTTTGGCGCCGTGCCCGCCAACCGCCGGCGCGTGGCTCGGCACGTCGAGCAGCGCTTCCACCCGCCGCCAGCCAGCCGGACTGCCCGAGAAGCCGTGGATCAGAAAGGCCGTGGTCATCGCGACGACGAGGCCGCACGCATGGCTCGCCGCAGCGACTCCTCAGCCGCCGTCAAAGCGCCCGGAGCGACCCCCGCAACGATCAGCGAAACGCCTCTCCGGCCGAGGGCCGCCCCGATCTCCCGCGCCAGCGCCGTGGCACCTTCCACTCGCGCGTAAGGGACGCCGAACGCGCGTGCCAGGCCGCCGAAGTCGACCCCGTGAGGCGTCAACCAGTGCCTGCCGGCCGGGCCACGGAAGATCCCGGCCTTCGCGATCGGAAGTCGATCGAAGATCCGTCCGCCCTGGTTGTCGATCACCACGACCACCGCCGGCGGACCCTCGCCGTACTCGGGGGCGATCGCCAGGCCGTCGAGATCGTGCAGCAGGCTGACGTCGCCCGCGAGCAGCAGGCCGGCCGGGAAACCGCCCGCGCCGAGCGATCCAAGGAAGCCCGCCACCGACCCGTCGATCCCGCTCAACCCCCGCTGGCTCGCGACCCAGACCCGGCGACCGGGGTGAGCAGCCCAGGTTTCGATCAGGCGCACGGGCAGGCTGTTGCCCAGCATGAGGAGCGCGTCCGCTGGCGTCGCCGCGACCGCCACTCCGACCGCTTCCCCGTCGTGAAACCCGAGACCGCCGACGTCAGGCTGCGCCGCCGCGGCCCGAAATCGCCCGCACAGTGCGAGAACGTCCTCCCGCCAGCCGGCTGTCTCAGCGCCCGGCGCCGCATCCTCAAGTCGTCGACAGAGTCCCGCAACCGAGCGTTCGACATCTCCGAACAGGAACACCGAAGCGAGTCCGTCAGGATCGGTCCAGGGACCGTCAGACAGCACGATCTGAGGCGCTCCCGCGGCCTCGATCAGGCGCTGGGCGCCGGCTGCGACCGGCGCCGCTCCCACTTGCAGGATCAGGTCCGGAAGAGGCAAACCTTCGCCGCCGGCGGCTCGCCAGGCCGCGCCGAGCCGAGCGGCGTCGGCTGCGGAGTCTCCTTCCGTGAACCGGCTCTGACTCGTGGCCTCCGCAAGTAGCGGAAACCCGGTACGCCGCGCGAGCTTCGCCAGACCCCAGACGTCACCGTCCCGCCGGCACTCCGCCGGCGGAAGGGGCAAGGCACCGGCGACGATCAGGCCACGCTCCGCTCGCCGGCACAACGCCGCCGCCCGATCGAGCGCCGCCGGATCCGGTTGCGCCGCGGGCACAGCCGCCTCGATCGGCTCACCGAGCAGAGCGTCAACCGCCGCCGCGAGCGAACCGTCGCCGACACCCGCCTCCGGCTCGAGCGGCTTGCGCGCCCGCACGTTCAGGTGGACCGCTCCCGATCGAGGCCAACGGGAGCGGAAGACGGCCTGAGCGGCGGTTCGCCGGATCGCCCGCAGGCTCAGTGGATCGACCGGGCCCGCGAGATCGACCTCGGCGAAGTGGTTGACGACCGAGCCGAAGAGCTTCGTCTGGTCCGTCGTCTGGGGCGCAGCGCAGTCCATCAACTCGATCGGCCGGTCGGCGGTCAGGGCGATCAGGGGAACACCCGCCTCGCGGGCTTCCATCATCGCCGGCAGGTAGTGCGCCGGGGCCGTCCCCGAGGTGCAGATCAGGACCGTCGGCATGCCCGTGGCCCGTGCCTGCCCGAGCGCGAAGAACCCGGCCGCCCGTTCGTCGATGATGCTGGCGACGTCCAGGCCGGCGGCCGCGGCGTCGAGCGCCGCCAGCACCAGCGGCGTCGAGCGGGAACCCGGGCTCGTGACCGCCCGCCGGACGCCGGCCTGCGTCAGGGCGCCGACCAGGAGCCGCGCTCGCTGAAACTGCGCCTCGCCCGCGCCGGCCTCGGCTAGCCCCATGCTCCGAGGATCGCGTCCAGCTTGAGGTTCGTCTCAGCCAGCTCGCGCGCGGGATCGGAGTCGGCAACGATGCCGTTGCCCGAGTAGAGCAGGCCTCGACGCCGGGTCGCGAGACAGGAACGGAGAGCGACCGAGAACTCGCCATCGCCGCTGCCGTCGAACCAGCCGACCGGGCCCGCGTACCAGCCCCGGTCCCGGTCTTCGCTGCGCCGGATCGCGGCCAGGGCGAGAGGCGTCGGCCT
Source organism: Acidobacteriota bacterium (assembly GCA_026707325.1). Taxonomy (GTDB): domain Bacteria; phylum Acidobacteriota; class Thermoanaerobaculia; order Multivoradales; family Multivoraceae; genus Multivorans. The sequence continues at coordinate 85,549 of JAPOXA010000082.1, forward strand.
ACCGGCGACCGCCGGGGTCGGGTGGAGCGCCCGCACCAGCCGCAGCACGTGTGGCGGCTCGACGGTCTCCGGCAACGCGGCGCGAATCGGCGTCTCCAGGTGCATCACGTTCGGCAGGACACGGACTTCCGGAGGGTCGGGCGGCGCTACCGCGCCGCAGCTCCCGTCGAGGCGCTCGACCAGGTAACGGACCACGACGTCGTGCTCCAGCCGATCCTTCCGGCTCTCCAGCAGACGCCGCGCCAACTCACGCCGGCGCACAGGCGAGGAGTCGCTGGCAATCGAACCGGCCAGCGCCTGGGTTTCGATGCGACGGCCCCGACGACGGACCAGCAGTTCCGGCGTCGCGCCGAAGAAGATCGAGCCGCCACGCAGGAAGGCGAAGCGCGTGCAAGTGGGCATGCTGTGCCGCAAGCGTCCGGCGATGCGGACCAGATCGTCTATGCCGAACGGCCGGTCGAGGTCGAGCTCGACGGTGCGCGCCGCCACGACCTTCTGCAGCCGCTCAGAGAGCACCTCTCCGCGAAGCTCCTCCACGCGCCGGAGCCACTCCGAGGCTGCCGGGCGATCGAGGCTCCGCAGAATTCCAGGGAGGGCCTCCAGGGTGTTGGCCGCTTCCGGCAACTCTCCGAGGTGGCCGTTGCCGTTCGCGCCGCTTCCGAGGCCGCCAGTGCGGTCGAGGTCTTCCGCCAACCGCCGCAGACGTCGCCGCCACTCCGGAGCCGCCCCCACCGCCGTCGCGTCAACGACCGCATACAGATGTGCGGCGTCCCCGTCGGCGACGTAGCCCAGCCGCGGCAGCACGAAGCTCCCGGCGCCGAACTCGGTCCAGGCGGAGGCCCCGGAACCGGCGCCGTCCGATCCCGGATCGAACGCGAGCCCGCCGAAGAGCCGCAACGGCACATCGTTCGCGCCGGCCAGTTCGCGGAACAGCCCGCACGCCTGCGCCACTACCTGGTCGAGCGCGACGCCGTCTGCATTCACTTCGGAGCCGCCATCGCCGTTCCCGCCCGGGAACCCGCCGGACGGCCCGTCTCCGGCGATCTCGAACCGTCGGGCCACGCCCCAACCGGCGCACTGGATCCCGCCGGACGGCGCCCACAGGTGGCCCACCGGGCCGATCTCGCGGAAGCTCCGCGAAGCCCGCCGGAGAAACTCCTCGGGAGCAACCCTGGGCGCCTCGGCGGTCAACGTCACCAGGCCGGTCTGCGGAACACGGGTCCCGCGACTCGAACGCGGCCTGATCGCCGGAGACGTCATGAACGGGCGCCTTCCGTGGCACGCTCCACGGCCGGACTGGCCAGGAACAGGTTGCACACGCCGAACGTCAGCGGCCGCGTTTCGACCGGCTCCAGGCCGGCAGCGGTCATCGTTCGAGTGAACTCGTCCGGCGGCGGGAAGGCGCGGATCGACCGTCGCAGGTACCTGTACTCGGCGCCTCCGGCCAGAAGCGTTCCGATCATCGGCACGAGGACACCGATGTGGAAGCGAGCGAGCACGGCCAGCGGGCCCGAAACCGGCTCGCTCAGCTCCAGTACCGCGACCCGGCCCCCCGGCCGTATGACCCTCGCCATTTCGCGCAGCGCCCGCACCCGGTCGGGTACGTTGCGGATGCCGAACGCGATCGCCGCCGCGTCGAACGTGCGATCGGCGAAGCCAAGCTCGTGCGCGTCGCCGGACGCCAGCGTGACGCGGTCGGCGAGGCCGGCGCGCTCCACCTTCCCTCGTCCGATCACCGTCATCGCAGTCGAGGTGTCGACACCCCTGACGACCGCCTTCGGAAACCGTCGCGCGATCGCGATCGCAAGGTCTCCGGTTCCGGACGCGACATCCAGCACGCGCAGGGGTCGGTGGGCGACCGCGGCCGGCGCCAGGGCCTCCGCTGCGATCCTGCGCCACGCCCGATCGAAGCCCAGGGAGTTGAGGCGGTTCAGCAGGTCGTAGCGGGCGGCGATCCGATCGAACATCGCGCCCGAACCGTCGCTCCGGCTCGCCAGCGGCTCAGCCAGCGCCATCATCGTTCCCGCAACACGCTCGCCCGAGCGACAACCGTCAGCGCACGCCGCGCGGCGCCGTCGGGGACCTTTGCCAGCACCTCGATCCCTTCGTCTATGTAGCTCGCGGCGAGGTCGCGGCATGTCGCCTCGACGTTGTAGCGGACCATCGCCTCGAGGACGCGCTCACGCTCCCGGCACGCCCCGTTCGCGCCGCCCGGGTGGCCGTTCGCCGCACCGTCGCCGTTCGGGCCGGAGTGTCCCAGGGCGAGGCCATCGGCGCCCCACGACGGGGTCGCCTCGGAGGCTATCGCGCGGATCGTATCGGCGAGCGCGGGTTCGCGATCCAGCGCGACGATCAGCGGATACGTGATCTTCCCTTCCGAGAGGTCGCTGAACAGGGTCTTGCCCGTGTTGCTGTGGTGTCCGACCAGATCGAGCAGGTCGTCGATCAACTGGAACGCGACCCCGATCGATTCCCCGTACGCCCGAAGCGCCCGGCAGAGTTCGGGCGAGGCTCCGCCGCTCAAGGCGCCGGCGCCCAAAGCCCAACTGAACAGCGCCGCGGACTTGCCGCGGGCCACCTCGAAGTAGAGGTCCTCGGAGGCGTCGAGAGAGCCGCGGTTCTCAAGTTGAAGCGACTCGGCCCGGATCATCTCGGCGATCGTCTCGAGCAGGCCTTCCATGACGCCCGGCACCGCGGCCCGCTGCACCCTGTGAAGCGCCTCGATCAGAAGATAGTCGCCGGCGAAGATCGAGGCCGCGTTGCCGAGTTCGACCCGTGCCGTCGGCCGGCCGCGACGCCGGTCCGCGTGGTCGACGACGTCGTCGTGCAGCAGCGTGGCGTTGTGGACCAACTCGGCCGCCACGGCGATGTCACGCACCGCCGAAGCCTGCGGTGACCCGACCCGCGACGCCAGGACGACGCACAGCGGACGCAACCGTTTGCCGCCGAGATGAACGAGCGAGGCTCCGGCTTCGCCAACCAGCGTGTCTCCTGTCGACAGGGCCGCCAATCCCTCCTCCACCGCGGCGAGATCGTCGCGGACGAAGCCGACCAGGTCGTCGATCGTGGCGGCAAGACCCCGGAGGCCGCCGACGTCGCAGAGGTCGCGGAGGCGCCCGAGCACCTCGTCTTCCACGGCCGTGTTTCTCGACAGGGGCCCAGCCGGGCGATCCGTGAGCACCGTCAACTCTCCTGCTCCTCCGGGTCGAGGTCCGGCACCGGCTCCGCCGGCGGAGCGGACTTGCCCGAAAAGGACTGCGCCTCGCGGCGGGCGAGGTTGCCAAGCCGCGCGGCGACCGCGCCCGCTCCCAGCAGGGCCTTCAGCCCGAAGTCCGTCACCGTACCTCCGTTGAGGAGAAACTCCGCAATCGAGTCCACACGTCCCATGACCTGGTCGATCGCCCGCAGGCGTCTGAGGAACACCGCATTCTCGGGAGAGGGCCCACTCTCACTGGAGGATTGGGCCTCCAGTGCCGGAATCCAGTCGCGCATGTTCTCACGGATCGGGTCCCACTCCCGCCGCTTGCGGATCTCGACGACGTTGCGGAGGACCCGCTCCAGGTCCGTCTCGGGCCGGTAGACCACCCGGCGTGCACCGGCGACGCGCTCCGGTGAAATGAGCTTCCATTCGCGCAGCTCCCTGCAGGCCATCGAGACGGCGCCGCGACTGAGTTCCAGACCGGCCATGATCTCCTGGGCATCGGCGGGCTCGCTGCGGGACATCAGCCAGCCGAAGACCCGCGCGGTGGTCGGCGGCACACCCCAGAAGGTGCCCAGAGCGCCCCAGAGTTGCACGAACTCCTCGCGAACCCGATCCACACTCTCGGCGCCTTCAACGCTCACGATCGGCACCCTAACGCAACTTCACGTGACGCAGCCGGACCGTGACCCTCCCCGCGGGCGGAAGGCGACCGCTGATCGACACGGGCGCCTGGAGTTCTTTCGCGGCAACGATCTCGATCGCCCCCTCGAGCCCCAGCAGCTCGAAGTCCTCCGCGCTGCCCTCGGGTCCGTACGCCATCGGCGTCATCGCGAAACGAACCAGCGTCAACTGCGCCGGCGCCTGGCCGCCGGCCACCGAGAACGAAGGAGGCCCCGTCACGGTCTCCGGATCCCGCTCGATCCGCACCGCCAGCACTCTCTGGTTCGAGAACATCGGCACTGTCCACGATGTCCGCTCCCCTGCCCCGGACGGGAGTGCCGCCAACCGCCCGACCAGATGCAGCAACGCCGAAGGCTCCGACAGCGGCGCCTCGAGCGTGGAGGGAACGGGATGATGGAGCGGATAACGATGGGTCCATTCCGCGATCGGAAGACCGGCCTCGCCGGGATTGGGAGTCGCGCGCTCGGCCTCCACGCTTCCCTCACAGAACGTGTACCGCTTGTAGCGGTTCCGGCTACCCCGTTCTTCCTGGACTCGAAGATGGGCCTTCAGGCTGCCCGGATCGAACCACAGGGAGGACTCCGAGCGACGGCCGAACATCGTGGACTCGATCCGGATCCGCGCGGCCGAGCCGGGCATCGGCGGCTTGCCTTCGCAGCGCTCGTCCACCGGGAGCTCCGCCGCCGGCTCGAACTCGACCGCGGCGCCCGCCGAGAGGAACAGCTTCCTGGCCTCGAACTCGAGTCGCTGCCAGGGTGGTTCGGCGGCCGCCGCCGGCCATGCGAGGGCCACGAGAAGCGCCGGCGCCGCGAGCTTCGCCGGCTTCCGGACTGCTTGCCGCGGTCGCGCCACGGCTCGCTAGCCGTTCCGCCACGCCGAGCAGGGCGGCTTCCGGTCGATCCAAGGACGTTCCCGCTCGAGCTGCGCCGCCAGCCGGAGCAGCACTCCCTCGCCGCCCATCGGTGCGGCGATCTGGACGCCGATCGGCAGGCCGCCGTTCGCCCCGCCCCAGCCGAGCGGCACCGAAGCGGCCGGATTGCCGCAGACGTTCATCAACTGGGTGAAGCCGATCGTCTGCAGCAACGCCGGCAGGTAGTCGTCGCCCCGGTTCGAAAGCGACAGCACGCCGAGCTTTGCCGGCGGCGCCGCCATCGTCGGCGACAGCAGCACGTCGAAGCCCTCGTCGAAGAACGCGGCCAGCCGGCGACCCACGGCGTGAACCGTGCGGGTCGCCCGCGCGTAGGCGGCGGCGTCGCTCTGCTCGCCCGTGGCGGCCGTCGCCCAGGTGAGCGGCTCCAGCTCGTCCTCCCGGGCGTCGCGGCCGAGAACCTCGCAGCGCTCCGCGATCGTGGCGCGCACGTTCGCGCCGACGATCAGCCGGGTCGCGAGGCCGAGCGCGTTCGCGTCGATCTCCGGCGCCGCATGGGCAACCTCGTGCCCGAGTCCCGCGCAGAGTTCGGCCGCGCCGCGGACCGCGGCGAGGCACGCCTCGTCGACCGGGGAGCCGTTGAACGCCTCCAGGGCCAGCGCGATCCGCAACCGTCCCGGCTCGCGCCCGGTCTCTTCGAGGAAACTCCGTTCGGGCGGCGGCGCGCAGTACGGATCTCCCGCGACCGGACCCGCAACCGCATCGAGAAGCGCGGCGCTGTCGCGAACGGTGCGGCTCACACAGTGCTGCACCGAGAATCCGGCCCAACCCTCGCCGGCGTCAGGCGCCAGCGAAACCCGGGCGCGGCTCGGCTTGAGTCCGAAGAGGCCGCAGCACGAGGCCGGGATGCGGATCGATCCACCGCCGTCGCTGGCGTGGGCGGCCGGCACGATGCCGGCGGCGACGGCCGCCGCCGCGCCGCCCGAGGAACCACCGGCGATGTGCTCCAGGTTCCAGGGGTTGCGCGTCTGCCCGAAGACCGCGGACTCGGTACTGGTCGTCAGCCCGAACTCGGGTGAAGCCGTACGTCCCGCGATCAGGAGCCCCGCCTGCCGGTAGCGGCTCACCATCTCCGAGTCGTGGTCCGGCACGCTTCCCTGGAAGAGCCGGCTGCCGTTCGTGAGAGGCAAGCCCACCGCGTTGGCGTAGAGGTCTTTCAGCAGGTAGGGTACGCCCGCGAACGGCCCACCAACCGCCACGACCTCGGGCGCCGCGGCGGCGGCGCGCTCGAAGTCGGAACACACGACCGCGTTCAGGTCGCCGTTCAGCTCCGAGGCGATCTCGGCCGCGCACTCGACTGCCTCGGCCGGAGCCAGTTCGCCGGTCCTCAGCAGTTCGGCCAGCGCCAACCCGTCGCTGGCCAGGTACGTCGCTCTCAGACTCAAAGCACCCTCCCGGGCCGGCAGTTTGCTTCGCCGGCAAGGGGTAAGCGTACCGCGTCCGAGGCCGCTCGAAGATCGGTGTAGCGTCCGAGCGTCATGGATGACGCGATCCGCTTCTCTTCGGACGGACCTGAGTTACCCGGCGAGTTCCTCGACTCGCTACTTGCGGGCGACGTCGTGTTCCTCTGCGGAACTGGCGTCAGCGCACAGATGCCGGACTTCCTTAGTCTGGTCCATAACACCTACAAGAGGCTGGGCCTCTCCCCCAAGCCCGCCGAGCAGGAGGCAATCGACCAAGACCGCTTTGAGGAGGTCCTCGGGGCGCTCGACCGGCGCCTGGCAGACCCGCTCCAGCTTAGGCGCGTCGTCTCCGAACTACTGGCCGTACCGAAGAAACCTGACCTCAACCAGCATCGCACCGTCCTTCGCCTGTCGCACAACCTCGACAATCGGATCTCGGTCGTTACTACCAACTTCGACACGCTACTGGAACGGGCGGCGACCGAGTTCGGCCACGGAGGTGGCGCGAACACACCGAGTCTCGCGGGTCAGGCGCTGCCGGCTCCCGGCAGGCCGTCCTTCCACGGCATCGTTCACCTCCACGGCCGTCTCGCCGACGCCGATCTCGAACTAGGCGAGACCCCCTTGGTGCTGACGAGCACCGACTACGGTGACGCCTATCTCCGTTCCGGCCGGGCCTCGCGCTTCCTCTTCGATCTGGTCCGTTGCAAGGTGATCGCGCTCCTCGGATACAGCGCCAGCGATGCACCGTTTCGCTACGTGCTCAACGTCCTTGAAGCCGATCGAGAGCGGTTTCCGGACATCAATCAGGTGTATGCGTTCGACGCCTACGAGCACGACAAGGAGGAAGTGGCTCGTCGCTGGGAGACCCTTGCAGTAAAGGCCCTACCCTACTGCAAGATCAACCCCAAGAACGGCAGTGCCGACCACTCGCCACTCTGGCGCGATCTCTGAGCTTGCCCCGGTTTCGTGGACACTTCATCCTTGTAGGAGGAGGTACCCACGATGCCAAGATCAAGACCTCGGTACCCGGCAGAGTACCG
>JAPOXA010000095.1 GCA_026707325.1 Acidobacteriota bacterium
GCGGCCGAGGGCGTTGATCGCGTCGATGTACCAGAAGCTGCAGACGGCGAAGGAGGTGGCTGGGGAACCGAAGTCGTCCTCCCGGTAGCGGAAGAAGTTGCTGCCGGAGCGCAGCGGCTCGAGGGACTCGACGGTGGCCGCGAAGCAGGGGTCGGCGGCGTCGAGGAAGCCCAGATCGTGGAGCAGGAGCAGGCTGGCGTCGATCCCCGCGCCGTCCAGCGTGGCGGCGAGGCCGCCGCTTTCGGTCTCGGCGTGCCGGAGGACGTGCGAGCGGATCGCCTCGGCCCGGTTCGTCCAGTGCCTTTGACGATCGCTCAGGCCGAGCGCTCTCGCGATGCGGGCCAGGCGGTCGCAGGCGGCCCAGCACATGACGCTGGAAAAGGTGTGGACGGCGCTTCGCTGCCGGAACTCCCAGAGGCCGGCGTCGGGCTGGTCGAACAGGGCCACCGCCTGGTCGCCGAGTTGCTCCAGCCAGCCGAACACGCGGCGGTTGCCGGGCTTGACCAGCCGGCGGTCGAAGAAGCTCTGGGTGACGGAGAGGATCGCACTGCCGTAGCTGTCGTTCTGGAGCTGACGCCACGCGTCGTTGCCGACGCGGACCGGCGGCATGCCGCGGTAGCCGGGCAGGCCGCCTATGGTGCGCTCGGTGAGTTCGCGCTCGAACTTGATTCCGTAGACCGGCTGCAGCACGCCGCCCTCGGCGGCCGCGGCGAGGTTCGTGATGTAGCCGAGATAGCCCTCCATCGTCCGCGTGGCGCCGAGGCGGTTGAGCGCCTGGACGACGAAGTGGGAGTCCCTCAACCAGCAGAAACGATAGTCCCAGTTGCGACCGCTGTCCGGCGCTTCGGGGATCGAGGTGGTCATCGCCGCGAGCACGGCCCCGGTCTCCTCGAAACTGCAGAGCTGGAGCGTGATGGCGGCCCGGATCACCGCCTCCTGCCACTCGAAGGGCACCGCCAGGTGGCGCACGAACTCGCGCCACCAGGTCTCCGTCCGGCTCCGGAACTCGCGGGCCACGGAGTCCACGGGCTCGGTCAGGCTCTCGTCCGGCCCGAGCAGCAGGGTGAGCGGTTGCTCCAGGACGAAGGAGATCTCGTCGCTGATCAGCGAGACCGGCGCATCGGTGGTCAACCGAAGCGTCAGGGCCGGTCCGACGTAGCGGACGTGGTTGCTGCCGCGGGTTACCTCCGGGCGGCGCGAACCGTAGTCGAACCGCGGCCGCAGTCGAATGCGGATGCGCGGCTCGCCGGCGAGCCGCTCGACCGTGCGGACGATCATCGTCGGCCGGAAGGAGCGGCCGAACTGCTCGAAGCGGGGCGCGAAGTCGGTGATCCGCACCGCGGCGCCGTTGCCGTCGCGAAGCGTCGTCACCAGGATCGCGGTGTTCTCGAGGTACTGCTGCTCGCTCTCACGGAACCCCTCGAGCAGGATGTCGAAGAAGCCGCCGGCCTCGGGATCGCCGTCCTCGTCGCCGTTGCCGGCGAGGAGGGAATGGAAGACGGGGTCTCCGTCGAAGTGGGGCAGGCAGGCCCAGCAGATACGGCCGCGCGGATCGATCAGCGCTCCGAACCCGCAGTTGCCGATCACGCCGCCGTCGAGCGGCCGCGCACCACCGCTCGTCATGGGCCCGCCAGCCGCTCGCGCAGCGCCTCCAGCCAGCGGTGCAGCTCCCGCACGTCGCCCAGGCCGTGCCTGGCGACGCTCTCGCGCCTGCCTTCCGACTCCAGGCCGACGACGATGGCGGCGCCGCCGGCCCTCTGCGCGGCTTCGAACCCCTCCTCGTCGGTGATGTCGTCGCCGACGAACACCGGCACGCGGCCGCGGAACGGCGCTTCGGCCATGAAGTCCTCTACCACCGTGCGCTTGTTCGGGCGGTGGGGCTTGAGTTCAAGCACCATCTTGCCCTCCTGCACCCGGTAGCCCGAACCGAGTTTGGCGCGCGCGTGCTCCATCGCCTCGCGGGCCGGGGCCTCGGCGTCGGCGGCGCGGCGGTAGTGGAGCGCCAGGGTCACCGATTTGTCCTCCAGCAGCGTGCCCGGATGCTCGTTGACGAAGCGCTCGAGGTCGCGGCGCGCCGGCTCGAGCGCGGCCGAGCCGTCGCTCCGGCTGACCTCGCCGGCCGCCGACCGCCGCTCCAGGCCGTGCAGTCCCGCTGCCGGAAGGGCCAGCGGCGCGAAGAAGCGGTCGAGAACGTCGAGCGACCGGCCGCTCGCGAGCGCCAGCGCGCCGTCGAGACTCTCGCTGAGCCGAGCCAGCAGACTGCCGACGCCTTCGTCGACGTGGACCGCGTCGGGCGCCTCGGCGATCTCGATCAGGGTGCCGTCGACGTCCAGGAACAGGGCCCAGGAGTCTGCCGGCGGCGCGGCGGAGCCCGTTTCCAGGAGGGCCCAGGCGGTGCGTGGAGGATGCGCTCTCTGCTTCACATGCCCCCCGACCAGATCCCTTACGATACAGAAACCGATGTCCCCTCAGGATCTTCCGGCTGGCCAGCAGTCGGAGCTTGTGATCGTCGCGAACACGCTCCCCGTGCGTCGCGAGGAAGTGGATGGGGAACTGGGCTGGGCGCAGAGCCCAGGCGGGCTGGTCAGCGCCCTGTCGCCGATCGTCCGCGACGCGGGCGGGTGCTGGGTCGGCTGGACTGGCGGTGCCGACGACGCGCCCGAGCCGTTCCGGCACGAAGGCATCCTGAACGTCGCGGTACCGGTGTCGGAGGCCGAGGTTGCCGGCTCCTACCAGGGCATGTGCAACTCGACCCTGTGGCCGCTCTACCACGACGCGGTCCGGCCGCCCGAGTACCACCGCCACTGGTGGAACCCCTACGTGGCGGTCAACCGCCGCTTCGCCGAGGAGGCGGCTCGCCGCACCGCGCCCGGTGGCAGGGTGTGGATTCAGGACTACCACCTGCAGCTCGTGCCCCGGATGCTGCGCGAGCTGCGGCCGGACATCAGCTCCGGCTTCTTCCTGCACATCCCCTTTCCGCCGATCGAACTGTTCCTGCGCCTGCCGTGGCGGCGGCGGGTGCTCGAGGGGTTGCTCGGCGCCGACGTGATCGGCTTCCAGACCCCGGCCGGCGCCTACAACTTCACGCGGCTCGCCGACCGGCTGATCGAAGCGGAGCCTCAAGGCGAGACGATCCGCTACCAGGGGCGCGACATCCGGGTCGGCGCCTTTCCCATCTCGATCGATACGGACCGTTACGCGAACGCGGCGCTGGCGCCCGAGATCCGGGAGCGGGCCGAACAGCTCCAGCAACTACGCCGCGGGCGGAAGATCATCCTCTCCGTCGATCGCCTCGACTACACGAAGGGCATCGACCTGCGGCTCAAGGCGTTTCTCGAGTGGCTGGGCCGCAAGGACCGGTCGATTCGCGACGCGGTGATGGTCCAGGTCGCGGTGCCGAGCCGGGAGCGCATCTCGGAGTACCAGATCCTGAGGCGGGACGTGGAGGAACTGGTCGGCCAGATCAACGGCGAGTACGGCGAGCTCGGCGTGGTCCCGGTCCAGTACTTCCGGCGCAGCCTGCCGTTCGAGGAGTTGATCGCCTTCTACCTCGTGGCCGACGTGATGCTGGTGACGCCGCTGTGCGACGGCATGAACCTGGTCGCAAAGGAGTACGTCGCGACGCGGCTCGAAGACGACGGCGTCCTGGTGTTGAGCGAGTTTGCGGGCGCGGCCGCCGAGCTGCCGGACGCGCTGTTGGTGAACCCCCACGACGTGAACGCGATGGCGGCGACGATCGAGCAGGCGATCACCCTCGACCCGGACGACGGGGTACGGCGGATGAAGGCGATGCGCGAGGTTGTGCGGCGGAACTCCGTCCACGAGTGGGCGGCTCAGTTCATCGAGGCTCTGGCCTGACGCGCATGGAACAGCGGGGTATGCGACCGTGAAGGCCGGGCAGCAGCACGGAGCGCCTCCCGTCAGCGATGCCGAAGCGAGGTTCGAGGTAGGCGAGGGATTCGAACGCTTCTCGCAGAAGGACGACGTCTTCTGCCGTTCGTTCTGGGACCCCGAGGTGAGGACCTCTCGCTCGGACATGTTCTACGAGACGTACCGCACGCCGGAGCTGCGGTGGCGCCCGGTCGAAGGGTTCACGCGGCGCGACTACGCGCTGCGCAACGCGTCCTGGCACGTAACCGATCTGTTCGCGGAGCTCCGGGGAGACGCCGACCGTCGCGAGGGCTTCCTCGACCCCTACACGGTCCTCCGGGACGGTCCGGGTCCGGCGGACGAGAGCGATGAACCGGAGGAGGTCCTCGCCGCTCGACTCGCGGCGGATCTCAAGACGGCCGCCCGCGCGTTGGGCGCCGACCTGATCGGCATCACCGGGTACGACGAGCGCTGGGTGTACACCCACGCGTACTCGCGGGAGACCGAGACGGAGAAACCGCAGGAGCTTCCGGGCGAACTCGGGAACGTGGTCGTCGTTGCGCAGGCGATGGACCGGAGTCTGGTGCGGACCGTGCCGTCGGCCCTGAGCGGGACGGCGACGGGGGTCGGCTACAGCAGCGACACGGTGGTGCTGCTCGCGATCGCCCAGTACATCCTGAACATGGGCTACGCGGCGGTGCCAACGATGAACGACACGGCCCTCGCGATCCCGCTCGCGATCAAGGCGGGGCTGGGCGAGTACGGCCGTCACGGTCTTCTGATCACCAGGGAGTTCGGCCCCAGGGTGCGGCTCGGGAAGATCTTCACCGACATGCCCCTGGCGCACGACCGTCCACGGCGCTTCGGCGTGCGCGAGACCTGCGACGTATGCCGCGCGTGTTCGGATGCATGCCCGCCGAAGGCCATCGCGATGGACGCACCGACGGACCGGATCTACAACATCTCCAACATCCGCGGCGTCAGGAAGTGGACGACGGACGCCGAGAAGTGCTTCCGGTTCTGGTCGAACCAGAACACCGACTGCTCCATCTGCGTGCGGGTCTGCCCCTACAACCGGGACTACTCCAAACGTCTCAGCCGGATCTGGCGGTGGATGGCGGGCACCCCCTTGCGCCGGCTCGCCCTCTGGCTCGACCGCCTGAGCGGACGAGGGCGGAGGGTCACGCCGAACGCGTGGTGGGGCGGCGCCCGGCTGGTAGGCTTGAACGTAGCGCCCGGCCGCGGAGCGCAGGAGAACAGGAGGAAGCTCCGAACGGAATAGCGACTCTGCCCGTCCCGTTCGGAACCAGCACGATGTGGATCGAGAAGTACGACCCCGCCCGTTACCTTCCCTCAGACTCCGGGATCGCGCTGCCGAGCCGTGAGGCGACGCCGCGGGAGGTCTACATGGATCGGCGCAAGTTCGTGGCCGCGGCCGCGGTCGGTATTGCGGGCGCGTCGCCCCTGGCCGCCCAGTTCCGCCTTCGCCAGCAGGTGCCGGCGCCGCCTCCGGCGCCGCCCATCGAGGACAAGCTGAAGCCGGCACTCGAACGGTCCGACGTTTACGGCGCCGAACTCAGCGCGCGGCCTAAGCGCAACACGAAGTTCGCGGGTCCGCCGGCCAGCATCGGCGGCGAGCTGACGCCGCGCGAGGTGGCCGGCAGCCATAACAACTTCTACGAGTTCCTTCCCGGCCGCGGCGGTCCGGTGTGGAAGTTCGCCGGGAAGTTCACCGTCGAGCCGTGGAAGGTCGAGGTCACGGGCCTGTGCGACAACCCGATGACGCTCGATCTCGATGACATCTTCGGCTTCGAGCACGAGGAGCGGCTCTACCACTTCCGCTGCGTCGAGCGCTGGGCGATGAACGTGCCCTGGAGCGGGTTCCCGCTCAGCAAGCTGATCGAGAAGGCCGCGCCCAAGTCCTCCGCTCGCCACGTGCGCTTCTTCACCGCTCTCAAGAGGGACCAGATGCCGGGCATCCGGGAATCGGAGGTGCGCGGTTTCGGCTACGACTGGCCTTACTTCGAGGCCCTGAGGCTCGACGAGGCGATGAACGAACTCGCTTTCGTCGCCACCGGCATTTACGGTGAACCGCTGCTCAAGCAGCATGGCGCGCCGCTGCGAATCGTGGTGCCCTGGAAGTACGGCTACAAGAACCCGAAGTCGATCGTCAAGATCGAGTTCGTGGCCGAGGAGCCGAAGATCTTCTGGCAGATCCAGCCGCACGAGTACGGGTACCTCTCGAATGTGAACCCGTACATCCCGCACCCGCGCTGGACTCAGGCGCTATCCCACTGGCTGGGCGGCAACGAGCCGTTCGACACGCCGATCTTCAACGGCTACGGCGAGTACGTCGCCAAGCTCTATCCGGACGAGCCGACGACGATGCAGCGGCCGCTGCGACCGGGTCAGATCGCGAGGTAAGGGAGCCGCGCAGATCCTGGACCGGTCTCACCGGGACACCACGCTCGACCCGATGGGCCAAGTCGTGCTGGGCATGGATGGGCAGCAAGCGGCTCGAGCACACCGCTAACTGGACCGGAAGGCGGCTTGGAACAGGGAGGTTTGACGACTCGCTTGCCGCGTCTGATGACCTGTCGCCAACCACAACCGGAGGTCCTCCACAACCGGAGGTCCTCCATGAGGAAAGAAACTTGGTTCCGCGGCCCGCTGCTGAGCGTGCTGTTCTTCTCGCTGTTCTGGGGTGGTGCGCCCACCATCGCGGCAGATCTGCCGAACGCAGAGGGTCTGCACCGCGCGACGGCCGCTCACATGAGCCCGGGAGCCTGCGCCGACACGGGCGGGCGCTGGGTAGGCACCAACAACCCGAATGGTCAGGGTAGCTGGGAGCAGAACAACCCTGGCAACCCGAATGGCTACTGCCAGTCAGCCAGCGAATATTGTGCGGAGCTTGAAGACTCCTTTCCAGCACTTGGCTGGGGCACAGCCGTGGCGTTCGGGGCGAACTCATGGGCGGGCTGGGGAATGGTCGTAGTCAGCTTCTTCAACGTCTGGGACTACTATGCCTACGATTGTTGAGCGCTGGCGCGCTGACATTGCGGACAGGCGAGTCCCTGGAACATGGCGTCGGCGTTGGTACCAGTGGCCGCGGGTGACCTTCTTCGTGATCGCTTTCGTGATCACGGTGCTTCACTTCGCGGGAGTCTTCACGCCATGAGAGAGCGGCGGCAACCGCGATAACTCCCCACAGCGGGATGGACGCTTGAGCCGTTTGCGAACTCCGTTTGTGGGTCTTCGCGACTCGCGGCTGCTTGCTGCATCGACTAGCCTGCTGTAGCCAGCACAGCTTCCGCCGTCCTCGGTCCGCCGGGGACGGCGGTTTCCGTTTCAGCCCAAGAGTAGGTTCGCGGGCTGCTCCGCTACCATTAGCGGCCCGCCTCCCTTTCTGCGCGGCGGAGTTCCCAGGTTTTCTGGAGGTTCAGCCAGAGTCGGGGCGTCGTGCCGAAGTAGCGCGTCAGGCGCAAAGCGGTGTTTGCGCTGACACCGCGCTGACCCTTGAGGATCGCCGTGACGCGATTGACCGGCACGTCCAGGGCCTTCGACAGAGCGTTGGCCGACACTCCGAGTTCATCCAGCTCCTTCCGCAGGAGCTCACCGGGGTGTACCGGCCTCATGCCGTTGCTCCGCGTCATTCCATCGTCCTCCTGCTCATGATAACTGGAGTGCGGACAGGGAAGAGCTCGTCCTGGCGGCTCGGCAGCGGCACTCTGACGCTGAGAGGCGTCGGCGTGCCGCGGAGGCTCGCCTCTTGGCTTTAGCGGGCGGTCGCCGTTCCCGCTCCGTGCCGCGCCGCTTGTACCGCGGCCGTAAACAGGCCGATCGCGACGCTGAAGGTGATCAGGCCGGCCAACTGGATCCAGCCGAACATGTCCGACGGCGTGGCAACCGAAAGCAGCGCGGATCCGAAACCGAAGTCGGCGAACTCGCCGTCGCGCACTGCCTCCAGCGCGGCCAGACCCGTGAGCAGGAGGGCGCCTCCGGCCAGCGTGACAGTGCCGTACGTCAGGCCGTGGGTGGCGAGTTGCGCCGGCGACCGCGGCGGTAGCGGCTCCGGGCGCCGGACCTCGAACTTCGGCTCCCGCTCTCTCGGCCTGACGAAGCGGCTGAGCATGTAGAGGCCGGGCAGGCCAAGCGGGATCGTGAACAGGAAGAAGTTCGACCACCCCACGGAGTGGACCATGAAGCCGGCGATAGGCCCGGAGACGATCCGTCCCATGCCGAAGAGGGTGGAGAACAGAGCGTACTGAGTTGCCGAGAAGCGCTTCTGCGTCATGCGCAGCAGCAGAACCGAGAAGGCGCCCGTGCCCAGTCCCTGGCATAGTGATTCGAAGCCCATGGCGCCGTAGAGGAGGCTCGGCTGCATTGGCAGGTTGGCAAGCAGGATGTACCCGACGTTCGAGAAGATCTGGAGGAATCCGAAGATCCACAGCGCTCTGCCGAGGCCGATCACGTTGGTCCCCAGACCTCCGGCGATCGAGCCGACGATCGTGGCGGTCGTGCCGACGGTTGCCAGGGCGACGCCGCGGTGGAACTCCGAGTACCCCATGTCGACGAGGAAGGGTCGGAGCAGGCCCTGTGCCAGGTTGTCGCCGAACTTGAAGAGAATGACGAAGGCGAGTATCTCGACGGCCCGGTGGCGGGAGAGAAAGCCCAGGAACGGTTGCCAGACGGCGTCCCGGAGCGTCTTCGGGCCGGGCGGCAGGTTCTTCGGTTCGGGCGCCAGAATCGTGATCGCCAGCATGGGCAGGTAGAGAGCCGCCAGACCGACACAGACGAGGGGCCAGGAGATGGCTCCGGCAACCGAGATCGCGGTTCCACCTGCAACGAGCATGGCTAGCCGATAGAGCCCGATCCGGGCGCCGACCGCCGCGCCCTGTTCCTCCTTGCGGAGCACGTCCACGGCGTAGGCGTCGACCGCGATGTCCTGGGACGCGGCCGCCATGGCGATCGCCAGGGTCAGGGCCAGGGCCAGCCAGGGCGTGTCCGGGTGATCGCCGACGCCGGACAGGCCGAGAGTGCCGAGGAGCAGGCCGACCTGAGCGATCGCGGCCCATCCGCGTCGCCGACCGAGGAAGGGCGGCGGGAACCGGTCCATGAGGGGCGCCCAGACGACGTTGAACGTCCACGGCGCCTGGGCAAGGGTGAACAGGCCGACGAGCCGGATGTCGATGCCGGCGTCGCGCATCCAGTCCGGTATCGCGATCCAGACCAGGCCCAGCGGCATGCCGGACGAGAACGAGAGCAGGACGACGGACAGGGTCCGCCAGGAGCGGACAGCCTGTGCAAGGCTCCGCAGCGTTCCGAGCCGCTCCGGAGCCTGCTCTTGCTCGGCCATCGGACTCATCCTATGCGTAGTCGTCTATGAATCGGACGAAGCTGGCGACCTGGAACCCAAGCAGCGCAGAATCCGTAGTTGAACGTGAGCAGTCTCTCCAGGAGGAACCGACCGTGAACGCGACAGCCACCCAGTCCCGCCCCCTTCATCGCTCCGGGTCCGACCGCCTGATCGGCGGGGTCTGCGGCGGCATTGCCGCCTGGTTGGGCTGGAACCCGACCGGCGTCCGTCTGCTCTACATCCTGATCTCCATTCTCTCGGTCGCGTTCCCGGGGATCATCGTCTACATCCTGCTCTGGATCGTGATGCCGCTCGGCGACTGAGCCGCGCACTGGGTGCGCCGGCGCCGCCGCCGGCATCCGGGCGATGCCGCGAAGCGGCTAGGCCCGAATCACGTTGTAGGCTGATCGTCGATCCATGACGACAACCGACGCAGCCGACTTCCTCGACGCGCTGACACGGCGTCTCGGCCCTGACCGCGTTCTCACCGGCGCCGCCCCGATGGCAGCCTACGAGTCGGACGCTCTGACCGCGTTCCGGGCTCGTCCCCGGGCCGTCGTGCTGGTCGATTCGGCGGAAGAAGTGGTCGACGTGGTACGGCTCTGCGCGGCTGCGGAAGTGCCCTTCCTCGCCCGCGGCAGCGGCACCAGCCTGTCCGGCGGTTCGCTGCCGGTTCACGACGGCGTGGTCATCGCGATGAACCGGCTCAACCGGATCCTCGAAGTGGACCCGGTGCGGCGCACGGCGGTGGTCGAGCCGGGCGTCGTCAACCTCTCCGTATCCGACGCCGCGGCCCCGTACGGCCTCTACTACTCGCCCGACCCTTCGAGCCAATCGGTGTGCACGATCGGCGGCAACCTGGCCTTCAACTCGGGCGGCGCCCACTGCCTGAAGTACGGGATGACCAGCAACCACGTGCTCGGTCTGGAGGTGGTGCTCCCCGACGGCGAGGTGATCGAACTCGGCGGGGACAGCCTGGAGGGCGTGGGCCCCGATCTGGTCGGTTTGTTCGTCGGCTCCGAGGGACTGTTCGGGATCGCCACGAAGATCACGCTGCGACTGCTGCCCAAGCCCGAGACGTACTTCACCCTGCTGGCGGCCTACGATTCGCTGGCGGCGGCGGGCGAGGCGGTGGCGGCGGTGGTCGCTTCGGGCCTGCTGCCCGGAGCGATGGAGATCATGGACAACCTGGCGATCGAAGCGGCCGAGGCAGCGGTCGGCGCCGGCTATCCGCTCGATGCCGAGGGGCTGCTGATCGTCGAGCTGGAGGGCGAGAAGCAGCAGGTCGCCGCCGAGAGCGAGCTGCTGCTGGACGTCGTGCGGAGGTCGAATCCCTACCTGGAACACATCGCCAGCGATCCGGACGACCGGATGCGCATCTGGAAGGGCCGCAAGAGCGCCTTCTCGGCGGTCGGGCGCCTGAGCCCCGACTACATCGTGCAGGACGGCGTCGTGCCCCGTTCCCGCCTGGGTGAAGCGCTGACGAAGATCCAGCATCTCGGCGAGGAGCACGGCGTCCGGGTGGCGAACGTGTTCCACGCCGGCGACGGCAACCTGCACCCGCTCATCCTCTTCGACGGCCGGGTCGAGGGCGAGCTGGAGCGCGCCGAGGAGCTGGCGGGGGAGATCCTCCGTCTCTGCATCGACCTCGGCGGCTCGATCACCGGCGAGCACGGCGTGGGGATGGAGAAACGGCAGTACCTGGGAGAGATGTTCGACGAGGCCGACCTGGACGCGATGCGCCGCATCCGCATGGCGATCGACCCCGGCGAGCTGGCGAACCGGGGCAAGATGTTCCCGGACGCCGAGGCGCCGGCGCTGCTGAGCCACGGTCCCCATCCGCTGGAGGTGGCGGGGGTCATTTCGCGCGAATGAGCCGCGCCGTCAGTCGGCCGGGTTCGGCGGCCGAAGTCGCCGAGGCTGTACGAGCCGCTCGGCGGATCGTGCCGCGAGGGGGCGGTACGAAGCCGGCGTTGTGGGCCTCGGAGGGCGCCGAGGTGCTCGATCTGTCCGCAGTCAGCGGCATCACCGAGTACCTGCCGAGCGAGTACACGGTAACCGCGCTGGCCGGAACACCGCTCGCCGAGGTCGAGGCTCGACTTGCGGCCGAGGGCCAGTACCTGCCGTTCGATCCGTTGCTGGTGGCGGCGGGCGGCACCGTCGGCGGCGCCGTGGCCGCGGGGGCCAACGGCCCTGGCCGCCTCCGCTACGGCGGTCTGCGCGACTTCCTGCTTGCGGTGACCTTCATCGACGGCCGGGGAGAGATCGTCCGGGGAGGCGCCAAGGTGGTCAAGAACGCCGCCGGCTTCGACCTGCCGAAGCTGATGGTCGGCAGCCTGGGTCGCCTGGGAGTCCTCACCGAGTGCACGTTCAAGGTCTTCCCGCCCCCCGAGACCTGCGCTACCTTGCGCGTCACCGGCATGGCGCTGGACGAGGCCCTCGACGCCGCGGGCCGCGTCAGCGCGGGCGCCGTCGAGCTCGAGTCCCTCGACCTGGTTCATGGCCTGGCCGGCTGGGACCTCGAGATCCGAATCGGCGGCCGCAGCTTCGCGCTCGACGCACGCCTGAAGCGCACCGCCGACCTGCTCGACAGCGATGTCACCATCCTCTCGGGCGCCGCCGACCCGACGCACTGGCGGGCCCGGCGGGAACTCCAGTGGGCTTCCCCCGATGCCTCTGTGCTCAAGCTTCCACTGACCCCCGCGGGTGCGAGCGGCCTGGAACAGGTCCTGACCGACCTGGACGCATCCAGCTGCGCCCGCGTCTACAGCGCTGGCGTCCAGCAGGCTCTTCTTGCCTGGCCGGCCGAACGCGGCGCCGACCTGGCAGCCCTCGACCGAGCCCTGACCGAGTCGAGACTCACCGCTCTGGCGCTGCGCGCGCCGGTCGACGCCGTGACCAGACCGATCCTTGGCTACCGCTCCGGCGGCGAACTGCTACGGCGAGTCGAGCAGGCCCTCGACCCCGAGGGTCGCTTCGGCCGCCTGTAGCGCCACGAGATTCCAAGGTGTGCCGGCCTACACCCGGAACTGCGCCCTGAACTCCGCGTAGCCTTCCTCGAACGTGCACGGGTAGCCCTGCAGCGCGTACACCATCGTCTCCAGTGCCGTCCGGCGGAAGTACAACCGTGCCCGCCACAGCCTCCCCTCATCCTTCGGTCCGCGGTACTGGTCCACGACGCGTTGGGCGAACTGCTGCCCGTTGGCGAGCAGTCCAGCGAAGTCGAGGGCGGGGTCTCCGATGGAGCGGTCGCTGAAGTCGATGATGTTGACCCGTTGCTGGGCCGCGTCCCAGAGGATGTGCTCGGCGGCCAGATCGCCGTGGACGAGCGCCGTCGGGCGGGTCGGTTTCACTTCGGCGGCCAGCTGGGTCAGGAAGGCGCGGATGACCTCGACTTCGTGCGATGCGAGGCGCGGCAGCACGAGTGTTTCGACGTCGCGAACGAGGTCCTCGTGGTCCTTCTGCGGTTCCTGCTCGGACACGCCGCACTCGCGGGCGACCGACTTCGGGGTCTCGTGGACCGCGGTGAGAAACGTGGCGAGCTGTTCCGCTATCCGTTCCCTTGCCGTATCGGAGAGCCGGCCGAACGTAGCGACGTCCAGCTTCCGACCGGCGAGAAGCCTGTAGCCGGCGAACGAGCCGTCGGCGGACTCGTAGACGTAGTCGGGAATGCCGACATCGACCCTCGGCTGGAGGTAGCGAAGCAGTTTGGCTTCGTTCGCCAGTTCACCCCGGTTCGCCTGGGCCTTGGGAGCCCGGAAGACGAGCGCCTCGTCGAGGATCAGGACGGCATGGTCCCAGCCGTGCGTCAGGTACCGCTGTGAGGTCCACGTGACGTTGGGAAACTCCTCCCGTATCCGCCGCAGGAGCAGGGCTTCTTCCATGCCCGTCGCTCTGCCTACAGCCAGTGCCGGACGGGCAGGATCGCGCCGCCCCTTCAGCTCGCCTTCGGCAACGCCCCCATCACGGCCTTGACCTCGAGGAACTCCTCGAAGCCGAAGTCGCCCCATTCGCGGCCGTTGCCGGACTGCTTGTAGCCGCCGAAGGGGGCGCCGAAGTCGGCGGGGGCGCCGTTGATGTGGACGTTGCCGGCTCGGATGCGGGAGGCGACGTTGCGGGCGTGGTCGAGATCGCCGGACTGGACGTAGCTCGACAGGCCGTAGACGGTGTCGTTGGCGACCTGGATCGCTTCCTCCTCCGTCTCGTACGGAAGGATGGAGAGCACGGGGCCGAAGATCTCTTCGCGGGCGATCGTCATGTCGTTGCTGACGCCGCCGAAGACGGTGGGACGGACGTAGTAGCCGCTGTCGAGGCCCTCGGGGCGGTCGGTGCCGCCGGTGACGAGCTCCGCGCCTTCCTCGATGCCCCTGGCGATCAGGCCCTGGATCTTGTCGTACTGGACCTTGCTGACGACGGGGCCGATGGCGACGCCCTCCTGTCCCGGCGGACCGACGACCGTCGCTTCGGCCGCTGCCTTGGCGACCTCGAGGGCGCGGGCGTGCGATGCCGCCGGCACCAGCATCCGCGTCGGCGCGTTGCAGGACTGGCCGCTGTTCAGGAAGCACTGCCGGGTTCCGGCCTTGACCGCCTTGTCGATGTCCGCGTCTTCGAGGACGATGTTCGGCGACTTGCCGCCGAGCTCCTGGGCGACCCGCTTGATCGAGTCGGCGGCGGCCTTGGCCACCGCGCGACCGGCGCGCGTGGAGCCTGTGAAGGACATCATGTCGATGCCGGGGTGGGCCGACAGCGCGGCGCCGACCTCGGGTCCTTCGCCGTTGATCAGGTTGAAGACGCCCGGCGGCACGCCGGCGTCGTCGAGGATCTCGGCGAGCAGGATGGCGTTGAGGGGCGCCACCTCGCTTGGCTTCAGGACCATCGTGCAGCCGGCGGCGAGCGCCGGGGCGACCTTGCAGGCGATCTGGTTGATCGGCCAGTTCCAGGGCGTGATCAGGCCGCAGACGCCGACGGGCTCCTTGACGATGTTCGTCGTGCCGCG
>JAPOXA010000098.1 GCA_026707325.1 Acidobacteriota bacterium
CCCCAGGTGTGGTAGTAGGTGTCGCGGTAGGTCCGGCCGGAGCCGTCGCTGGTGCGCGTGGAGGAGCCGGATTGCTCCGAGGGATCGCCGTAGGTGGCGATCACGCCCGTGCCCGGCACCGAACCGCGCAACTCCGGTGTGGCGTCCAGAATGCCCGTTTTCGACCAGTAGTCGTCTTCCTCGAAGGAGCCGGCCGCGACGTGGCTGTCGCTCGATCCGACAACGCCGAGCTTGTACGGGTTCGTCGCGCCGCCGTCCGCGATCCCGAGGCCCCGTCGATAGGCGTCACGCACGTAGCTGCCTTCTCGAGGCAGGCTGAGGACCACGGACCCGATCCTGTACGGCATGATCTCGAACTCGGCCCACTCGTCATTGGGCGACAGCGCCGGATGAGTGTCGGAGGTTCCCTTGACCTGCGTGATCTCGACCACCGGCTCGTTGCGCGAGCGCAGCTCCGAATACGCATCGTCGATCGCGCCACCGTCGAAGTACTCGAGCTCGAACATGCGACCCCCTGAGGCGTTCGAGTTGTGCGGAATGGCCAGCGAGTCGATGCCCTGGGCTCGCCACTCGTCCATCGCGGCCCAGAGATCTTCAGGGTTGGATGAGTCGATGCGGGTGAAGGGAAGTGCGGGAACCGCGGCGCCGCGGAAGATCACATTGCGGTGCAGGTTGTTGCCCCCTTCGCCGGCGGAGGTGTACTCGTAGCCGATGAAGGCGGTGAAGGTCCCGGGATCGTTGTGCCGGTTGGCGGCCGCCTGGATCTCCTCCCACGCGTCGCGCACGATCTCCATGTTCACGTGCTCTTCGGTTCCCGGTTCCGCGTTCCAGTAGGGGCCTACGGCCATGAAGTTGCCGCGTCTCTCATCGGCCGAGCGTGCGTTGCGAACGCCCTCGGCAATGGGGTGACCGTAGGCTGGTGAAGCGGGATCGGTCATCGCCGCGAGCATGCCGAGATACCAGCCGTGGTCGGCCACCGCCTGAAAGTCGAGTGGCCGGTCGAGTTTCATCTCGAAGCCTGCCGGATGAAGGATCGCGCCGCCCTTGGCGAACTCGTAGGCCGCGTTGGGATCCGCCGTGGTGCCGAACACAAAGGCGTCGAGTGAGAAGCGTGTGTGGACATGGAGATCGCCGAAGTAGGCGTTCCGCGTCGGATTGGGTGTCGGGGCCGCGGCGTCGGGCAGGGAGTCCGCCGTCGGCGCCTCGGCTGCCGGCTCCTCGCCGGAGCCGCAGCCGATGAGTAGGAGGGCCCCCGTCAGCAGACCCAACATGCATCTCATGACCACCCCTTGATTCGTCAGTACCCCAGTTTCTTGTCGATCACGTTACGCAGCGGACGGCCGTTGACGAAACGCTCGATGTTGTCGCGGAAGAGAATGACCCGCCGCTCAATCGAGTGATCGGACACCGTCGCAATGTGTGGCGTGATGACCACGTTGGGCATCGACCAGAGGGGATGACCGTCAGGCAGGGGCTCGGGGGCGGTCACGTCGAGACCCGCCGCACGCACCTTGCCCGAGCGGAGCGCCGCCACGAGAGCGTCGGTGTCGATGATCGCGCCGCGTGACACGTTGACGACATAGACCCCGTCCTTCATCAGCGCGAACTGCTCCTTGCCGAGCATGCCGTGGGAAGCCGGAGTGTGCGGAACGCTGCTGAAGACGACGTCGGCCTGCGGCAAGAGTTCGTCGAGCTCGTCCGGCGTGCCGACGTAGTCAACATCCCGGCTCATTGGAATGTCCTTCGGATCGACCGCGATGACGCGCATCTCGAAGGCCGCCGCGCGCTGCGCGATCTGGCTACCAATGCCCCCCAGGCCGATGATGAGAGCCGTCTTGCCTCGCAGCTCGATGATCGGAAGATGGTTTGCGCGGTTCCATGTCTCCTGCTTGTTGAAGAAGCGGATGTCGCGAGTGAGAGTCAAGAGCAGGGCAAAGGCGTGATCGGCGATCTCAGGCCCCTGCAGGATCTTCGCGCTGGTCAACACGATGTCCGAAGCCACGAGTTCCTCGAAGCGCACCAGTCTCTCGACCCCGGCGCTCGCGGTTTGCAGCCAGCGCAGACGCGACCCGGCACGGAGAACCTCGTCGAGACCTGTTGGCGCCATGGCGATGACGGCATCGCACTGCCCCACTCTCTCCACGAGCTCCGCGTGATTACCGAAACGAATCATGCGCGCGCCGTCCTGCTCCGCGACCACATCGGCCACCTGATCGGCGAATCGCTCGGAAATGCAGAGCCCGACGTCTTGCGCGAGGCCGGGCGTCTGCACACAGAACCCGAGTGCAACAAAGCAGAGGCCTACGGACCTCACGGTCGGAAACACTTTCATCGTTGCTCTCCTCCTCATTGTTGCTCTCCTCCTCATTGACCCCCTGCGCCTTGGGGGGCGGACACGTTGCTGAACTCTCCGTCGCGCTTCGGCAGAGCGAAGACGAAGAGGGTGTTGCCCGAGCTCGGACGCAGCTCGGGGGTGAGCGGTGAGCCAATCGCCGCCGACCCAGGGCCAGTCGAGGCGACGACATACTGCCGTCCGTCGACCCCGTAGCTGATCGGAAAGCCGGAGACCGCCGAGCCGAGATTGATCTCCCAGAGGACATCGCCGGTTTCCTGGTCCAGAGCCTTGAAACGCCCGTTCGCATCGCCCACGAAGACCAGTCCGCCGCCGCTCGCGAACAGCGCCTGGGTTCCGGCCCGCTGCTCGTGAGTCCAGGTGATCTTCCCGGTCTTCACCGAAACGGCGTAGACGGTACCGAGCTGGTCGGTGCCGGGGGCGATCTGGTCATCCACGTTCAGAGCGTAGAGGGCGAGACGTTCCTCCAGGCTGGCCGTCATTTGCGCGCAGGTGTTGCGCAGGGGGAAGAACATGCTGCCGGTCAACGGGCTGTAGGCGCCGGCCTGCCAATCCCTGCCGCCGAAGTAGCTCGGACAGACGAGGATGGTCTGGCCGAGTTCGGTGAACACCGTCTCGACGTTCCCGGTGACCTCTCCGGTGGCGCCGTCGATGTCGCTGATCACGTTCTGCGTCACGGTGGGGGTGGCCCAGAGAAACTCGCCGGTCTCGCGGTCGAGGGTGTAGACCACGCCGGTCTTGCCTGGAATCCCGGTCATCACCTTGCGCACCTCTCCCGGCTCGAGACGGGGATTGATCCACCGCACCTCGCTTGGGTCGGGCGCGACCGCGGTGTCGACCAGGATGCGCTCGAAGGGGTGGTCGAGATCCCAATGGTCGATGAGATGCTGGTAGTACCAGGCGATCTCCCCGGTGGCGACCTCGAGCGCCAGGGTGGAGTTGTGGTAGAGGTGCCTGTTCTTCGCGCCGCCGAGGAGGAACTTCGGCGCCGGCGAGGTCACCGACGTTCCGATGTAGAGGAGCTCGAGGGCGGGATCGTAGCTCGGCACCATCCAGGTGCCGACGTGCCTGCGATCCGCGAAGGGCACCCCACCCCAGCTCTCGTCTCCCGGCTCGCCGGGCGCGGGAATGGTGCGCCGGCGCCACAGTTCTCTACCGCTGTGCGGATCGTGGGCGGTGACGACACACGCCTCAGGCCCGGCGAGTCGCCGGCAACTGCGCCCGGAGATCACCTTGCCGTCGGCGATGATGGGACCGGAGCCCTGAATCGCCGGATGCGTCCGATAGTCGAGGATCTCCGTGTCCCAGACCAGCTCGCCCGTCGTCGCGTCGAGGGCGAAGATGTGCTCGTCGTAGCTGGTATCGATGATCAACCTGTCGTAGATGGCCAGATTGCGGTTGTTGGCGCCGAGGCTGCCGACGTAGCTGGCAACGTCGTCGGGAAGGTCGCGGCGATGCTCCCAGATCAGGTCGCCGCTCACCGCGTCGATCGCCTGAATGACGTCCTTCGGGTTGGGCAGGTAGAGCACTCCGTCGTAGACCAGCGGAGTCCCCTGCTGGCGGCCCTCGCTCATGCCGCGTGACCAGACGAGGCGCAGCTCGTTCACGTTCTCGCGATCGATCTGGTCGAGCGGGCTGTAGCCCCAGCCGTCGAGGGTGCGGCGCCACATGAGCCAGTCGTCATCGCTGGGGTCCTGCAGCATCTCGTCGGTGACGGCGATGAACTCGTCCGCCGCCCGGACCTGGGCGGTGACGGAGGAGAACGCCACCAGGACGAACGAAACTGTGGCTAACCTGCCGGCCTGTCCAGCCCTGCGCTGACTACAGCCGGATGTCCAGGACATCGTTGAGGTACTGGACGTTGTGGTCCACGTAGTCGGCCACGCTTCCTTCCTCTGGGCGTGGTCTGCCGTAGTCGAGGCTCACCCAGCCACTGAACTTCTTTTCCCGAAGGATCTTCGTGAACGCCACGAAATCCACACCGCCCGCACCCATCCTCTTGTAGAGGCCGACCCGGCGGTGCTCCTCGCGAGAAGGTGAGGGACCCTGGTACCCGTGGTACTTCGCCGGTATGTCCTTGAAGTGGACGGCCGCTACGCGGTCGTAGTGCTTGCTGAGGAACTTGACCGGGTCCATACCGGCAAGTGTCAGATGCGCTGTGTCCGCGGTCAGGTAGACGTATCGCGGGTCGGTCAGCTCCAGGACGCGATCGACCTCCTCCTGCCGTTCGAAGGGTGACCAGAGGTGAGGGTGAGGGGCCAGCCTGACTCCAACCTCGGCGGTGCGCTTGCCCAGCTCGTTCAGGGCCTTCGCCATCGTCCGCAGTTCCTCGTCGCCGATCGTCCCTCCCTCACGCTGGGGGCCCACGTTGATCTTGAAATGCGAACAACCGAAGTGGGCAAGGAAATCACGCGCAAACGTGGCGTGTGCGGCGATCGTCTCCTCCACCTTGGAAGGATCGGTGAAGTTGTCGGCCATCGATGCGCCGCCATTGGAGCATGTCGCCATGCGAATGCCGGCCGCATCCAGCAGCTCCGTGAGGGCCTGCGGCCGGTCGACGTACTTGACGATGCTGCCCATGTAGGGCTCGATGCCCTCGAAGCCCAGGCGACCGCACTCGCGTATGGCTTCCTCGACGCTGTCGGGCCATATGTTCCCAACGTGGGCGACGCGAAACGTTCTCCCTGAGAGAGGGCGAGCGAACACCCCTCCCTGTGCGTAGTGGAAAACCGTCGCCGCCAGGCCCGTGGCCAGGAACTCTCGCCGGTTCATCATGGCGGTGCCTCGCTTTCTTGTGAGGACGGAAACCGCACCCGGATTTCCTGATCTTCGCTGTCCTCCGAGGCGGCGTACGGCACTCCAGTGTACAGCCTGACCGGCGTCACGCAACCCCCCAGGCGATCCTAGTTGGAATCGCTGCCGGGGCTCTCGCCCACCCAGAACGGGCTCGACCACGCCATCGCGCCGTCAACCTGGCGCACCCGCACGTAGTAGTAGTCGCCGGGCCGCGGATTGTCGAGATCCAGGTATCGAAAGTCCTGATCCGCTTCGCCCAGGTCGCTGACCACCTGGACGGTGAGGGCGTCGGTATGGTCCAGCACTCGATACTCCCGCCGGTCGACCTGACCGCCGAGGCTTCCGAGCCGAAACGTCTCGACCCGGGCGGGAAGCCGCTCCGGCTCGCGCTGGTCGCTTCCCGTTCCGCGCGTCTCTTGCGTCGACTCCATGTCCACGATCACGCGCGTGTCGGCGTCGGCGCCGCGCAGCCGAAGCAGAATCGCCGCACTGCGTCCCCGAGTGAGCATTCTGAACCGGATCTCATTCCCCGTCCGCTCCGTGGAGTAGGAACCCGGATGGCGGAACCAGGGGTCCCGGTGACCGATGAGCTCCGCGCCCTCGACGCGAATGACGCCCAGCCACGGCCGACCGCCCCGCGGGCCCCGCAGATCGCCCACGACCTCGGTCGACGCCTCGAAGCTCACCTGGACGACCGCGTCGCCTGTCATCTCCGCCTCGAGGTACCGCTGCGAATACACGATGCGGCCGTTCTTGACCACATCGATCGCGTCGATCGGAGCCGTGCCGTACACCCGGCATTCCAACTCTCTCCGGTTCGTGGAGGTCTGCTCCTGTCCCATGGGGACGCCGTTGAGCCACGCGTCAAGGATGATGCGTTCGCCGGTGGTCGCATAGGTCGCCCGCCTGTGCAACGCGTTGAAGATCGCTTCACCCGTGTTCTCCGCCGCCAGGACCGCGGCGAGTCCGCCCAGTTGCGTACCCGAAGACTGTCCGGGCCCGCCCATGAAGGCGTAGCCCGGGTGCCCGGTGTGGTTGTCCGACGCGCCGACGAATCCGATCCGGAATCCGTTCTGCAGGTACCGGTTTCCGTACCAGTCGAACGTGCCGTGGCTGGACTGGATCTCGACCAGCTTCTCCATCTCACCGTCGCTGCGGTTCCAGTCGCCCGGCTGATGGGCGTGCGGAATGATCAGCACGTCGTCACTCCGGTTCGCAGCTCGCAGTTCCGCGTAGAGCTCGTCGAGCAGAGGCTTTCTTTGCGTACCGACGCGTCGTCGTCCCGGCACGTCCCGGAAGAAGACGTTGTGGTGTCCGCCGTCGGCCGCCGTGGTCGTCCACTCGAACCCGAGAATCGGCGTGAATCGTCCTGGCGCGCGGTACTCCTCGGCAAGCTGTTGCAGCGTCCGCCATTCGCCGTCGTCGAGCCAGCGGTCGTGCTCGGACAATGAGAGAAAGTCGAGTCGGGCCGCGTCACGGCCGAAGCGGAAGTACCCTTCGGCGGAACCTTGTCCCTCCGCCATCCCGGTGTGACCGTGCGTCTCTCCCCAGTAGATGCGCCGGGCCGGATTCCGTTCGACGAGGATCGGGTTGCTGGCCCCTTGCAAGATCCGGTCGGCCGTGCGCACCGCGAACCGATGGACGCCTTCGGAGCGGATGGCGACACTCTCGATCTGCACCAGCGCCTCCGACTCGGCCGAGAGCGTCCGGAAGGGCTCGCCGTCCAGCAGCACCTCCAGTTCGCCCGGACCGGCGGACGCAACGTTGCGAAAGCGGTCCTCGGCGCGAACCGTCAGCGTGAACTCCTCGCCCGGTTCGACCACCGACGGCGCAATCGCGTTCAGGAATCTCACCTTCTCCTCTCCGACGACCTCGAACGACGGCCAGTCGGGCCAGAGGAGCACGCCGTCTCCGTCCAGGTCCAGCAGGAACGGAAGCGGGACTTCGTCGTTGGACCATTCCTGCAGTTTCATGCCCGGCCCGCCGCCGGATCGATCCCCGTACGTCACCGTCACCGTGTCTCCCTCCTGCAGCGTGGCGCCGCTCAGACGGAATCCGATCGCGGTTCCGGTAAGCCCAACCGGGTAGGGCGTCCATGGCTCGACGGCAGAGAGCCGGGCGTCCGGATTCGAAGAGCGGACGGTGACGAAGTCGGCCTCCGTGGCGCGCGTGGAGAGGGCGCCGTTTCGCCGCCCCTTGCCGAGAATCAGTCCGCCTCCTTCGGCGATCGGCCGCTCCCCGACGGTGTAGGTCTGCGTTACCGTGGCGTACCCTCCCGCTGGAAAGGGCCCCTCGGAAGAGATCGTCAGGCTGCCCAGGGCTCCAGGGGCCTCGTCCGGGACCTGGAGTTGCCGGACCATGTAGCCCATGAGATCGGAAACGCGTTCGACCGGGATGGGTTGACCGGCAAGCCCACGCAGAGCCCGGTTCAGGTAGGACGCGTTCTGAGGGAAGTCGTCAGGGATGCGGCCGCGCTCCCGCGCGTAGGCGTTCCCCCACTCCCAGAGAGTCCGGAACCTGGAGGCCAGCTCGTCGACGTCGTCGGTCGGAACCGAGGCCTCTTCCACCAAGGCGTCGACTCGGGCGCGCAGCTCCTGCGACAGGTAGTCGCCCGAACTGCGCCCGTCCTGAGCCGCTACGACGCCGGCAATCCCGGCAAGAGGAGCCAGAACGGTGATCGACGCGACGCGAACGAGTCTGATGAGCACGCTGAGTACCTGCTACTGTACTAGGCCCCCCCCTGAACAGACCTCGCTGATCGACTCTGCCCTCTGGAGGAGCTCAGATGAGCCACCAAGCCGGGACCCGGATCGCCTCGCTCCTCGCGGTCGCCATGGCCGCGGCTGGAGTCGCTTCCGCGAGCGAAATCCCTCGAACCGCCAGCGGCAAGCCCGACCTTTCGGGGAACTACGACATCGCTACCCTGACGCCGCTGCAGAGGAGTCCCGAGTTTGGAAACCGCCTCTTCCTCACCCCCGCCGAGGCCGAAGAGATCAGACGGAGCGCGGCCGAGAGAACAGCTCGAGGCTCCAGGCCGAGTGATCCGAATCGCCCACCCCCGCCGTTCACCGGCCGACTGGGCGGTTACAACGAGTTCTTTCATGATCGCGGCACCGAGGCGGTTGCGGTCGACGGCAAGTACCGCACATCGCTCCTTACCGATCCGCCCGATGGCCGCCTTCCACCCCTCACCGAGAGGGGGCGCGAGCGCCGCAAGGGTCTCTACGTTCGTCGGGAGCTGGCCGACAGGAACGCGAGCCCCGCCTGGTGGCGCGATCTCGAAGCCGGCCCGTACGATGGCCCTGAATCCCTGTCGATCGCCGATCGCTGCATCTTCACTCTCGAGGCAACGATCCCGGTGCTGCCGAAGAACTACAACAACCTCAAGACGATCGTGCAGACCGAGAGTCACGTGATGATCCTCATCGAGTGGATGCACGAAGCGCGCGTCATTCGACTCAGCCCTTCGCGGGCCGAGGCCAGGCATCTGCCGCCGGAGGTTCGCTCACGCAGTGGCGATTCGGTCGGCTGGTGGGAGGGAGACACGCTGGTCGTCGACACGACCAACTTCCTGGAGGAGAGCTGGGGGACGGTCACTCTCTTCGGCGAGCCCTCCCCCCCGCACGATCAGCACGTCGTCGAGCGCTTCTCTCTCACCGACGAGAACACTCTTCTCTACGAGTTCACCGTGGAGAGCGGTGACTGGGAGACGCCCTACAGCGGCGAGTACACCTGGCCCGCCACGAACGACAAGCTGTACGAGTTCGCCTGCCACGAAGCCAACTACTCGATGGGCAACACGCTCCGCGGCGCCCGCTTCCAGGAGAGGGAGGTCGCGGCGCGGAACCGATGAACCCCCAACAGGGCTTGAAGATCAAACAGGATTGGATATAGACTGTAACTTGCGCGGGCTTGCATTCCGTGACGCTCCACCGTCGCTCCGGCCAGGCGATTCAGCATGGCGCGGGAGTGACCAGGGTCGACTCGATCCGGAAGCGCCTGCGAAAGGACAAGGGAGGACCAGCGACACAAGGAGGGACCAGCCGTGACCAACCGCATTCCTGGAGCCTGCATCTGGATTCTGGCCGTGAGCCTGTGTGCTCCGTTGCCGTTGTGGCCCGACGGCCCGCAGACGGGGACGATCGACGGCCGCGTTCTCGACGCCGAGGGGGAGGGCCTGCCCGGGGCCACGGTGACCCTCGAGGGTCCTCAGAGAACGACGACCACCATCTCCGATGCCGAGGGGCGGTATCGCTTCGCGCTGCTGCAGGCGGGTGAGTTCACCGTCAGCGCGGTGCTCGAGGGGCTGGGAACAGCCGAGCTTGCGACGACGCTCAATCCGGGTGAGCGCCGGGGAGTCGACCTGACCCTGCAAGGGGGCACCGTGGAAGAGATCACGGTCCTCGGCGAGGCGCCGCTGGTGTCGAAGTACGAGACCGGCGCGATCAGCGCCCTCAAGTCGGAAGTGGTCGAGAACGCCGCCTTCGCCACCCGCGCCTACAATGCCACCATCCGCGCGCTGCCGGGAGTGGTGAACATCGGTCAGTTCGACACTTCTCCCGCGATCAACGGTGGCATTCAGAACGAGACGCAGGTCCTGGTCGATGGCGTGGACACCTCGAACACCAGGCGGCTTGGAGAGGCGCGCCTGATCATGCCGGCGTCGGCGCTGTCGGAGACCAGTGTTGAATCGATGGGCTTCGGCGCCGAGTACGGCCGGGCGAGCGGCGGCATCATCAACTCGACCGTCAAGACCGGCACCAACGAGTTTCACGGCGATGCTCTCTACGTCGGCCAGAATCCGAAGTGGAGAGCGGTGAACCAGTTCGGGCTGGAGCGGCCGGACGAGCAGATCCCCAGCTACGAGGCGTCGCTGGGCGGGCCCATTTTCCGCGAAAAGGCGTGGTTCTTCGCCGCTCACGCCGAGCTGAGCGACAACCTGCTGGACCAACTGGCGAGCGGCGAGATAGCCGACATCAGTCGCACATCGGTGCCGCGCATCCTCAAGCTCAACTACCAGCCCAACGATCGGCACCAGTTGGCGGGGACGTGGATCGATTCGCGCGGCGAGGGCATCGCGGCACCTTTTCGCACCGGTGACCTCAGAGCCATCACGAACCGTCCCCTCTACGCCAACGTACTGACTGCGAGCTGGAGCTTCGCCGCCACGAACTCGACCTTCATCGAGGTCAAGGTGTCCGAGCGCAAGGATCTCTTCCCTCGCACTCTCAAGTACCCCAAGGATCCGGACGACCTCTGCCCCGAATGCTCCGACAATCCGGTCGACAACAACTTCCGCTACCGCGATCTGGCGCATGCTCGCGCCGCTCGCTTCAATGGCGTGACGAGCGGGAACGGAATCGGCTTCAACGACTTCCCTCGCGACACGGCCCATGGCTCGGCGACTCTTTTCAAGGGGCGCAACGAGATCAAGTTCGGCATCGACATCCAGGACATTGCCTTCACCAACTATGGCAACGTGGGCAAGGAGTATCGAGGCCGGAACTTCTGTCTTGAGTGCCCCGGAGGCTACGTGACACCGCAGCGCGTGCGGATCTTCCAGGAGTCCCTGCCGTCCCACAGCGAGGGTGTCGAGAGCTCGGCCTATGTGCAGGACCGGCTCGACGTCGGTGATCGCTGGAGCCTCCACATGGGCGTGCGCTACGACGCCGAGACGATCGACAACGACGTCGGCACGCGGGTTCACGATTCCGACAACCTGGCGCCGCGTCTGACGGTGGTCTACGACGTCAATGCCGACGGCACGCTACTGGTGCGCGGCAGCGTCGGACGCTACTACCAGAACATCGGCCTGGACTTCGCCTTTCGCGAGTTCAGTGTGCTACCCACCGGGCAGCAGAGCTTCGACGAGTACAACTGGAATCCCGCCACCCTGCGCTACGACCGCTTCCGCTTGAGCAGGAGGCCGGCGGGCGAGACCCAGACCCTGCAGCCGGTCGACCATCCGTACAAGGATCAGGTCGCGTTGGGAGTGGACTGGCAGATCTCGCGCAACTGGGTCTTCAAGTCGAACGTGGTGATGCACGAGACCAAGGACATCTTCTTTGGCAACGACCAGTTCAGCGCTGACGGCATGGACGTCGTGCGCGTGGTGCGCAACTGGCCCGGCGCCTTCCGCGAGTACGAGGCCCTCAGTTTCGAGCTCAATCGCAGATTCCGCAACGGTTGGGCGCTTCGCTCCAACTGGACCATCGGCGAGGCCACAGGAAACGCGGCGAACGCAAACTCCAACAACACCCTCTTCGAGGGCCTGGGCGGCATCGAGCTGCCGAATCAAGAGGTGCAGGACGCGGGTCTCTCACCTGGTGGAACCGACGTCACCACCAGATTCCGGGATGGGCGGCTGAGTCACGATGTCGATCGGATGAACATCGTCGCCATGAAACGCCTGGATTTCGGCAAGCACGCCCTGACACTGGGTGGCTTCCTGGCAACGACCACCGGCAGGTACTTCGGCCGGTCTGCTTCCACTACCGTTGCGCATCCGGTGACCGGTGTCGAGATCGACACCGTGACCTTCACCACGCCGCGGGACGGCCAGCAGCTGGGGGACATCTTTACTCTCGACCTGTCGGCCATGTGGTCTTTCCCGATTCGTGGCGAATGGGAAGGGCAGCTCGGCTTCGAGGTCGCCAACGTCACCGACGAGCAGAAGGTGCTCGAGATCGATACCAACACGCTCGAGCCCATCAACTCGCTCGCGGCCTGGCAGCTCCCGCGCGAGCTTCGAGTCAAGGTGGGGTTCCGCTTCTGAGCGCGTCGAGGGACAGTGGGCTTCGTTGAGATTCCAAGACACCGGCGGCTCAGCCGCCGGTGTCTTTCTTTTGGACAAGCGCTCTCTCGACGAGAATTGCTCAGGCGTGTGGGGCTCGGCGCCCTGGCCGCGGGCTGCGCAGGCGGTGATACACGGCTCCGATGAGCCCCCCAACAAGCCTTGAGAATCGAACAGGATTGGATGTACAGTCCTAGTTGCGCGGGTCTGCGGAGGGGATAGGTTACCAGCCACCGACGAACCGGCGGCTGTGGAAGAGCTCGGAGGAGAGTAGCTATGGACTTCCCCTCGAAGAATCGATGCTGGCGAGGCGGCCTGGCGGCAATGGCAGCCGGCTCGCTGGCAACCGCTGCCCTCTGCCAACAGGGCGCAGCCGCTGGCGAATGGCGCCACTTCGGCGGCGACCGTGGCTCCACGAAGTACTCGGCACTGAGCGAGATCGACGCTGAAAACTTCTCGCAGCTCGCGGTGGCCTGGCGTTGGGAGTCGGCGGATCTCCTTGTTGATGAGCAGTCTCCCTACCCGCGATAAAAGTTCCGGTCCACGCCGCTGATGATCGGTGGTCGCATCTACGTGCCGACCGAGCTCAGCCAGCTGGCGGCTCTCGATGCCGCCACCGGTGAGCAGTTCTGGCTCTACGACCCGAAGAGCTACGAGCGCGGTAAACCGGCACAGCCCAACTACTACACGCGCTCCGTCGTGTACTGGACCGACGGTGTCAAAGAGCGCATCATCATGGCGACGATCGGCAGACAGCTGGTGTCGGTCGACGCTAAGACCGGACGCCCCGATCACGCCTTCGGCGAGGACGGCATCGTCGATCTGTCGCGCGATCTGGGGCGTGAAGACTCTCCGGTGCGCAACATCAGTCACGGAGTGCCGGCAATCGTCGTCCGCGACACCATCGTCCTCGGCTCGAGGGTCTTCGACCTGCCGCCGCGCAACAACAGCCCGCCGGGTCACATCCGGGCCTACGACGTGCGCACGGGCAAACTCAAATGGCGCTTTCACACCATTCCGCAGGAAGGCGAGGATTTCGTCGACACCTGGGAGAACGAGTCGTGGAGGAAGACGGGCAACACTAACGCCTGGGCTCCCTTGAGCGCCGACGAGGAGCTCGGCTACGTCTACGTCGCCACCTCGACGCCGACCAACGACTTCTACGGCGGCCACCGCCACGGCGACAACGTCTACGCCGAGAGTCTCATCTGCATCGACGTCACTACCGGCAAGCGCGTCTGGCACTTCCAGACCGTGCACCACGGGATCTGGGACTACGACATCGCCTCGGCGCCCAACCTGATCGACGTCGTGGTCGACGGCCGATTGGTCGAGGCCGTCGCCCAGGTGTCGAAGACGGCCTTCACCTACGTCTTCGACCGCGCCACCGGGGAGCCGCTGTGGCCGATCGAGGAGCGGCCGGTGAACCACGACTCCCCGATTCCGGGCGAGAAGCTCTCTCCGACCCAGCCCTTTCCCACCAAGCCCCCGGCATTCGACCGGCAGGGGTTGCAGGTCGACGATCTGATCGACCTCACCCCGGAGCTCAAGGAGGAGGCCCTCGAGATCGCCAAGGGCTACGTCCTGGGGCCGATGTTTCCCCCGGTGATCGTGAGCGGCGCCGGGGGCAAAGACGCGGCGGCGGTCCTGCCCGGCGCCGGCGGCGGAGCGAACCACGCGGGTGCCTCGATCGATCCGGACACCGGCATCCTCTACGTGCCGTCGGCGACGCGAGTGTCGGCGATGGCCGTGGTGAAGCCGGACCCCGCGCGGTCGGACTGGAGATACGTCCTCGATTCTTTTCGGGGCGTCCCCGGCCCGCAGGGGCTGCCGCTGGTGAAACCGCCCTATGGACGCATCACCGCCATCGACCTCAAGACGGGCGAGCACGCCTGGCAGGTTCCGTTCGGCGACGGTCCGAGGCGCCACCCCGCCATCAAGCATCTCGACCTCGGGCCGCTGGGCAACTCGCGGGTCGCAAACGAGGGTGGGCTCCTGGTCACCAAGACCCTGTTGATCGGGTACGTCCTAAAGACGGACGAGCGCGGGGAAGAGGAGCTCGGGGGCACAATCCTTCATGCCTACGACAAGGCGACCGGCAGGCTCTTGGCCCAATTGGAGATCGACCGCACTCTTCACAGCGCGCCGATCACCTACCTCCACCAGGGCCGCCAGTACATCGTCGTCGCCGGCGGCGGCCGAAGCCGAATTAGTCAAACCCAGGAAGCGGAAAAGGC
>JAPOXA010000138.1 GCA_026707325.1 Acidobacteriota bacterium
CCGGGGCGGTGCTGCTCGGCAAGGCGAACCTGAGCGAGTGGGCGAACTTCCGCTCCCAGCGCTCGAGCTCGGGCTGGAGCGCGCGCGGCGGACAGTGCCGGAACCCGTACGTTCTCAACCGCAATCCGTGCGGCTCGAGTTCCGGCTCCGGTGCGGCGACGTCCGCCAACCTCTGCGCGGCGGCGGTCGGTACGGAGACCGACGGCTCGATCATCTGCCCGTCATCGGCGAACGGCCTGGTCGGGATCAAGCCGACCGTCGGCCTGGTGAGCCGTAGCGGCATCATCCCGATCTCGGCGGTGCAGGACACCGCCGGTCCGATGGCGCGGACGGTTGCCGACGCCGCGGCGCTGCTCAGCGGCATGACGGGCCAGGATCCACTGGACGAGGCGACCGCCGGCTCGCCGGTACCTACCGACTTGGGACGCCACCTCGGAAACCCCGGCGCGGGAAGCTTGAGCGGCCTGCGCATCGGCATCGGCCGCCAGTTCTTCGACCGCGACGGTCGGGTCGACGCGGTGATGGAGGAGGCGATCGAGACGCTCCGGAGCCTGGGCGCCGAGATCGTCGATCCGGTCGAGATCGCCCATCGCCAGGAGGTGGGACGGCACGAGTACGAAGCGATGCTCCACGAGTTCAAGGACGGTCTGAACGCGTACCTCGCTGCTCTGGGGAACGACCCTCCGGTGAAGACGCTCGCGGACATCATCGCGTTCAACGAGGCGCACGCTGCCGAGGAGATGCCGTACTTCGGCCAGGAGATCCTGATCGAAGCGGAAGGCAAGGGACCGCTGACCGAAGCCGCCTACCGGCTCGCGCGCGACACGGCGAACCGCCTGTCCCGCGAGGAGGGCCTCGACGCGACGCTCGCAGAGCATCGCCTCGACGCCATCCTGGGACCGAGCGGCGGCCCGGCCTGGGTGACCGACCTGGTCCGCGGCGACACCTTCTCGGTCGGCAGTGCCGGCGCGGCGGCGGTCGCGGGCTATCCGAACGTCACGGTGCCGGCCGGCCACGTCCACGGACTGCCGGTCGGCGTCTCGTTCTTCGGCGCCGCCTGGAGCGAGCCGACACTGATTCGCATCGCCTGGGCGTTCGAGCAGGCCGCCCCGCACCGGCGGACGCCGCGGTTCCGCGCGGGCGTCGACGACGTCTGATCGCCCTCCCGTGGCGCCTCCGCGTCCCCGGCCCCGCAGAAGTGTGGGCTAGTGCTAGCGTCCGCGCATGACCGACATCACGCCGTACCGCATCGAGATCGACGAAGAGGAACTGACCGACCTCCGCCGCCGGCTGGCCGCGACCCGCTGGCCCGAGAACGAGACGGTCGACGACTGGACCCAGGGCATCCCGCTCGCCTACACGAAGGAAGTCTGCGAGTACTGGGCGTCCTCCTACGACTGGCGCCGCCTGGAGAACCGCCTGAACGACCTCGACCAGTTCAGGACCGAGATCGACGGGCTGGGCATCCACTTTCTCCACCTGCGCTCGAAACACCGGGGCGCCGCGCCGCTGGTCATGACCCACGGCTGGCCGGGCTCGATCGTCGAGTTCCTGGAGGTGTTCGAGCCGCTGCTCGATCCCACCGCCCACGGCGGCTCGGAGGAGGACGCTTTCCACCTGGTCGTTCCCGCACTGCCGGGATTCGGCTTCTCGGACAAACCGAGCACGGCAGGCTGGAGCGTCGAGAAGATCGCCGACGCCTGGGCCGAACTCATGTCGCGGCTCGGCTACGAGTGGTACTTCGCGCAGGGCGGCGACTGGGGTGCGGCGGTCAGCACGGCGATCGCGATCCAGGATCACGAGCACTGCCACGGCATTCACCTGAACATGCCGACCTCGGGCGTGGACCGGAGCACGATGGATGACCTCACGGACATCGAGAAGGACGCCCTCGCCGGCCTCCAGCACTACCAGGACTGGGACTCCGGCTACTCCAAGCAACAGTCGACCCGACCGCAGACCCTCGGCTACGGCCTGGTCGATTCGCCGGCAGGGCAGGCCGCCTGGATCATCGAGAAGTTCTGGTCCTGGATGGACTGTGACGGCCACCCGGAGAACGTGCTGACGCGCGACCAGTTGCTCGACAACGTGATGATGTACTGGCTGCCGGCCTGCGGAGCCTCCTCCGGACGGCTCTACTGGGAGAGCTTCGGCAGGGGCGGCGGGGATCCGGTCGAGATCCCGGTCGGCTGCAGCATCTTCCCCAAGGAGATCTTCCGCTCGTCCCGGCGCTGGGCGGAGCGGCGTTACCGCCAGCTCGTCTACTGGAACCGGCTCGAGAAGGGAGGCCATTTCGCCGCCTTCGAGGTGCCGGACGTCTTCGTCGACGAGCTGCGGAAGTGCTTCCGCGTGATGCGGGCCTAGCGCCGCGGCGCGAAGCGGCAACCGCGCTCCGGCTCTCCGCTGGCTTCTAGAAACCGATGCGGGCGCCCACCGAGACGGTCTCGATGTCGCCGGCGATGGACTCGAATCGCCCGACGAGACTGAGACGGCCAAGGAGCTGGAACTCCGCGCCGACGCCGTACACCAGGTCTTCCTCGTCCAGGTCGTCGAGCGCGACGTCGAAGTCGTCCAGCGCGTCCTCCAGGTCCGCGCCCCACGACACGATGCCGACCTTCGCGAAGATGGAGATGCGGCTGGTGATCGCGTACTGGGGCACGATGGCCAAGGACAGGACGTTGATCTTGCCGCGGATCGGAATGTCCGAGCAGACCACGCCCTCGGCGCAGGGGCGGACCGCGCCGTCGACTTCCGACAGGTCGTGATAGGCGCCCTCCACGGCGAAGTAGTCGCTGAACTTGAAGCCGACTTCGTAGACCCGTGAGTTGCCGTCGCCGTCGAGGATCTGGTCGAAGGCGTCGCCGGCGTCTACCGTGACGTCCGATCGGCCGAGGTGGAAACCGGCGTAGAACTCGCGTTCGGCGGTTGCAGGGGACGCGGCAAGCAACAGAACCAGTGCGAGCGCACCGGGCACCACCGCGGGCAGGAAACGGGGCGTCGAAGAACGGCTCTCCATCATCGTGGCCTCCCGGAAAGGCGGCGCAGGAAGTCGCGCCCGGAGAGCATACAGGAATGGCTATAAGCCCGTAGAGAGGATCGAGCGCTCTTCCGCTGGAGGGAATGAAGTAGCGTCGGCGGCCGATGAGCGATCCGGTGTGCCTGATCTCCGGCGTCGGCCCCGGCACCGGGGCGGCGCTCGCCCGGCGTTTCGCCTCCGGCGGTTATCGGGTGGCGATGCTGGCACGCAACGAGGAGCGCCTGAGGTCTCTCGAGGCCGAGATCGAATGCGCGCGGGGCTACGTCTGCGACGTCTCGGATCCCGAGGCCGTGCGCGCGACCGTCGCCCGGGTGCGTGGCGATCTCGGAGCGCCGACGGTCCTCGTACACAACGCCGTGGGCGGCGCCTTCGGCGACTTCCTGGAAGTCGAGCCCGAACAGTTGCGCGCGAACTTCGAGGTCAACGTGATGGGGCTCCTGTACCTGGCCCGCGCGCTGGCGCCGGCGATGATCGAGGCGGGTCGGGGAGCGATCATGGTCACCGGGAACACGTCCGCTCGCCGCGGCATGCCGCGCTTCGCCGGCTTCGCTCCGACCAAGGCGGGGCAGCGCATCCTTGCGGAGTCGATGGCTCGTAGCCTGGGACCCCAGGGCGTTCACGTTGCGTACTTCGTGATCGACGCGGTGATCGACCTGGAGTGGACGCGGCAGCGGATGCCCGACCGGCCGGACGACTTCTTCATCAGGCCGGAGGCGATCGCGGAGAACGTCTGGTACGTGGCCCACCAGGATCCGTCGGCGTGGAGTTTCGAGGTCGAACTCAGGCCCTATGGCGAGCACTGGTAGCGGTCGGCCCGGTCGGATCGCCGTGGTAACTTGGATCGGCACGATTCCGGCGGAGAAGCGACGATGACACGTTCCATCCCGGCTCTTCTGAGCGCGGCCCTGATCGCCCTGGGCGCCGCGGCATGCGGCGGCGGGAGCCCGGCGCCGGCACCGGACGAGGCTCCGGAAGCCGATGTCGCGGTTTCCGCGGAGGGCGAAGACGACGGCTGGGGACTCCAGAACGACCCCGTGGCGCAGCGGGTCGAGCCGTTCCAGATCTTCGACAACCTCTACTACGTCGGCATCGACTGGGTGTCGTCGTATCTCCTGGTGACGACGGACGGCCTGATCCTGATCGGCTCGTTGTACGGCGACTTCATCGACAACGTGATCGACGGCATCCGCGCCGTGGGATTCGATCCTTCGGATCTGAAGTACGTTTTGGTGACGCACGGCCACTTCGACCATGTCGGCGGGGCGGCGAGGTTCCAGGAGACCTACGGCGCACGGGTCGGCATGACCGAGGCCGACTGGGAGCTGGCTGAGCAGCCGCCGAGCGACCCCCGCTACGAGATCGACGTTCCGGTGCACGACATGGTGATCGCGGATGGCGACACGTTGCAGTTGGGCGACACGGAGATCCGCTTCTACGTCACCCCCGGCCATACCGAAGGCGTCCTCTCGATGGAGTTCCCGCTGCGGGACGGTGGGGAGGAGCACCGGGCGTTCGTCTTCGGCGGCGTCGGCCTCAACTTCGAGGGGGTCCACCGAACGAACCTCTACCTGGACAGCGTGGCCCGGATCCGGAGACTCGCCGCCGAGGAGAACAATCCGATCGAGGTCAACATCACGAACCACGCCGAGATGGGGCGCATCCTCGAGCGTGCGGAGCAGTTGACGTCGCGGTCGGCCTCGGACCCCCACCCCTTCGTTGATCCGCAGGGCTTTCTCGACTGGCTGGCGGAGTTGCAGCGCAACGCCGAGCACAAGCTGGTCGTCGAACGCGAGCTGGCCGGCGAGTAGGTGAAGAGCTTCGAGTTGATGCCGCGTTTCCAGAACGCGGTGGCGGGGTTCGATCTGTTCCACCGGGAGGACCCGGCGACGGCGACGGTGGAC
The DNA here is from genome assembly GCA_026707325.1 of Acidobacteriota bacterium. Taxonomy (GTDB): domain Bacteria; phylum Acidobacteriota; class Thermoanaerobaculia; order Multivoradales; family Multivoraceae; genus Multivorans. Next base: position 4,939 of record JAPOXA010000138.1, read on the forward strand.
GGCGAACAGGTGCCTCGCGAGCTGGCCTACTCGCGCCGGATGGCGGCCTGGGTCGAGCGGCTCGATCCGGAGGCCGGTGAGATTCTGCTGCTCGCCGCCCACTGCCAGCACCTGCGCCGCTTCAGCCTGCCACGCACGGACTATCCGGAGGGACGCAAGGGATACCTCGCCTGGCGGCGGGCGGCCGCACTCGAACATGCTCGACTCGCGGGCGCCGTGCTGCGCGACGCGGGCTACCGGCGGGAGAAGATCGAGCGGGTCCAGAACCTGGTGCTCAAGCGCGCGGGCCGGAGCGCGCGGGCGGAAGCGCAGACCCTGGAAGACGCTGCATGTCTGGTGTTCCTGGAGCACGATCTGGAAGCGCTGGCCGGCAGGCTGGGGCCGGACAGGACGGCGGTGGTGCTCGCCAGGACCTGGCCCAAGATGTCGGCTGGCGGCCGGGAGGCCGCGGCGGGCCTGGAACTGAAGCCGGAACTGCGGGAGCTGGTGGACCGCGCTGTCGACGGTCGCTAGCCGGTTCTCAAGGTCAGCCGTTCGCGGGGCTCGCCTATCTGCTTCACCTCGACCGGGGCGTCGCCGTCGCGGACGCCGGCTTCGGCCAGCGCTCGTCGGAAGGCGCTGGCGAGCGTCAGGGCCGTCTGCTCGTCGGCAGGGAACAGCCGGTCGTTGACGCGCAGCTCGAGCCTGTGGCGGTCGAAGACGACCCGGCCGCCAAGCTCCGGTTCGGCTTCGATCAGGTCGCAGGCGCGGAAGGTGGAGGCGAGCAGCGACTCGATCCGGCGCTCCAGCGTGCCGATTCCTTCCAGTTCCGGTGAGGTCTCGCGCCGGCGACTGTAGAGCAGGCCCGGCTCGCCCCGGCTGAGGTCGTAGGCGTAGATCGCGTCGTGGCCCACGAGCAGCACGCCCGGCCCCTCGTGGACGTGGCTGTAGTCGGCGACGTCGATCAGGAGCTCCGGCAGTACACGCTCGGTGATCCAACGATGGAAGACCGGGATGAACTCCTCTGCCTCCACCTCCGCAGCGTCGGCGGCGAGTACTTTCAGGTCGAACTTGACCAGGCCGTCGAGGTTGGGGGTCTGTGCGCCTTCCCCGTCAAGAAGGTCGGCCGCCATCAGGCCACCCGCGCTGCCTGGACCTGGGAGATCCGCTGGTTGCAGGCGTGCGCCGCTTCGATGAACAACTGGGCCTCCTCGATCCGCCGGTGGGCTTCCTCGCTCGAGTCCGTCTCGGCGTCGCCGTGAACGCGGAACAGGTAGTTCGCGAACTTGGCGCCCGCGTACGGATCGAAGAAGAACTCCGTGTCGTAGAAGCGGGTCCGGAACTCGCCTACGATCTCGTCCGGCTCGTTGCCGATGTCGATGTTCTCGGTCGTGATCAACGCGCGCGCCGCCTGGACCATCGCCGCGTAGGCCCTGGATGCGGCGGTTCCGGCATCGCCCCGGTCGAGTTCGAGCAGGCCCTGGAAGACCTCCCGCTCGGCGGCGGAGAGCCCGAACTCGACCGCGGTGACGACCTCGCCGGCGCACTCGCCGACGCCCAGGTCGCCGAGCGTGTACTCCCTGGGGTCGCCCCAGTCCGAGTAGAGGGTGCGGTCCTCGAGGTAGGTCGGCAGCTTCGTCAAATCGTCGAGCAGTTGGCGGATGCGCGCCTTGCCCACACGGGCGATGAACTGCTGGAAGCTCTCCCCCTTCTCCCGCTCGGCGACGAACAGGCCGGCGATCCGTTCCACGACCTCCGGGATCCGCTTGGACGGCACGGCGACGACCGCCAGCCCGTAGGAGCCGGCGTTCTCGGTCCACTGGCCTCCGAGGATGACCTGGAAGTGGGGCATGGTGCGGCCGTCGCTCTTGCGGCTCACGCCGTAGAAGCCGATGTCCGCGACGTGGTGCTGGCCGCAGGAGTTGAAGCAGCCCGAGACCTTGATCCTCAGGTCCTTGACGGCCTCGTCGGCGAGCACGCCCGTCGTCCTGATCGAGTCGGCGATTCGCTTGCGGAGTTCGCCGGCGAGTCCGCGGGACGATGAGATGCCGAGCTTGCAGGTGTCGGTGCCGGGGCAGGAGGTGACGTCCACCAGGGACGAGGCGCCGGGGGCGCCCAGGCCGGCCGCGCGGAGCTCGGCGTAGAGGGCGGGCAGGTCGGCTTCGCTGACGTTGCGCAGCACGATGTTCTGTTCGACCGTGTTGCGGACCAGGCCGCCGTTGAAACGGCGGGCGGTATCGGCGAGCGCCCGCAACTGGGTCGAGGTCAGGTCGCCGAGCGGCAGGTTGACGGCGGTGGTGACGTAGCCGGGCTGCCGCTGGCGCTGGACGTTCGTGCCGAGCCACTCCGCGAAGCCCTCCGGGCGCGGGCCGGGTTCGAGCGCCGCACCCGGCCGGGTGGGGTGCTCGTCGGCGACGTCGAGACGGTCGAGGTAGGCGGTCCAGCGCTCGTCGGCGGGCAGGCCCGCGAGCTCCTCGTCGACCAGGCGCGTGAACTCCTCGATCCCGAGCTTGGCGACCAGGAACTTGATCCGCGCGCGGGCGCGGTTCCGCTTCTCGCCCAGGCGTCCGAAGACGCGGCAGACCGCCTGCGCCAGGGGCAGGAGCTCGTCTTCGCGGACGAACTCGCGCAGCACCTTGGCCTGGTGCGGCACCGGGCCGAGACCGCCGCCGACGAAGACCTTGAATCCGCGCTCGCTGCTCCTCGTGCCGTTGCCGGTCGTGCGGACCTGGGCCAGGACTCCGAGGTCGTGCATGTTGGCCAGGCCGCAGGCGTGCTGCTCGCAGCCGGAGAAGGCGATCTTGAACTTGCGGCCGAAGTCCTGGGCGTCCCTGTGGCCGAGCAGGAAGTGGGTCATCGCGTGGGCATAGGGCGAGACGTCGAACGGCTCGTCGCGGCAGACGCCGGCGAGCGGGCAGGCCGTGACGTTGCGCACCGAGTTGCCGCACGCCTCCTGGGTCGTGATGCCGACGGCGGCCAGACGCCGCATGATGTCCGGCGTGTCGTCGATGTGGATGAAGTGGAGCTGGATATCCTGGCGCGTCGTGACGTGGGCGATCCCGTCCGAGTACTCCTCGGCGAGGTCCGCGAGGACCTCCATCTGCTCCCCGTTCATGGCGCCGAACGGGATCTTGATCCGCAGCATCCCGGGGGCGTCCCATACGGTGTTCGGCCCCTTCGTCAGGTCGCCGCAGGGGTACTCGAGGGCTCGGCTCGCCGTGCCGTCGTGGCGTTGGCCGTTGTCGTAGCGCTGGCCGTAGACGCCGCGGCGTAGACGGGTCTCGGCGAAGACCTTGTCGTCGATCTTCCCCTGGCGCTTCTGGGCGATCTGGGTCTCGAAGATGTCGATCTCTTCGTCGAGACGGGGCGGGACGCGGCCCTCGAGGCGCTGCTTCCAGGTCGCGGTGGAGTCCACGGTTAGCTGGCTCATCGATCGGTTCTCGCTTGCTCTTCAGGGGATCGGCCGTCCGCTCCAGAGCGATGGGTGGGCGGGGCCGGTGTATTCGTGACCATAATGGTCACATTGGTCATCATTCTACGCTGATCGCCGCCCAACGTTGCAACCGCGATGGTCACGACGAGGAACGGCGGCCCCTGCTGACCGAGCCGCCGGCCCTTCCGGTCGGCTACATCAGGTCAGTGAAACGGACGGGCTCAGGGAAGTCGGCGGAGGCGGCGCGGATCTTCTCACCGATGGCCGCCACGTCCCACGGATCCTGGTCGTTCGGCCGGCTGGCGATCTCGAGCGCCTGCCAGGCCAGGAGCGACACCTTGTTGCCGCCGACCGCGAAGATGCGGCCCGTGATGTCGGCGGCGTCGTCGCTGCAGAGCCAGACAACGGCCGGCGACACCTTCTCGGGCGCCAGCGGCTCGGCGGTCGTCTCGGGCATGATGTCCTCGGTCAGGCGGGACCAGGCGGCGGGAGCGAGCAGGTTCACCGTCACGCCGTACTTCGCGCCCTCGAGCGCAAGACAGCGCATGAAGCCGGCCATCCCGGCCTTGGCGGCGCCGTAGTTCGTCTGGCCGAAGTTGCCGAGCAGGCCGGAAGTCGAGCTCGTCATGACGATCCGGCCGCCGGACTCCTGTTCGATCATCTGGTCGTAGGCCGCCTTGGTCACGAGGTAGGTGCCGCGCAGATGCACGTCGAGGACGATGTCCCACATCTCGTCGGTCATGTTCTTGAACGACTTGTCGCGCAGGATGCCGGCGTTGTTGATCGCGATGTCGAGCTTGCCGAACTCGTCGACGGCGTGCTGGACCATCGCCCGGGCGGCATCGGCGTCGGAGACCGAGCCGTAGTCGGCGACCGCTTGACCGCCCGCGTCGCGGATCTCCTGGGCCACCTGGTCGGCCATCGTGGTGCCGGCGCCGGTGCCGTCGCGCGCTCCGCCCAGATCGTTGACCACGACCGCGGCGCCTTCCCGCGCCAGCAGGAGCGCGTGCGTGCGGCCCAGACCGCCGCCAGCGCCGGTAACGAGTGCAACCTTTCCGTCAAGCAGACCCATGATGCGTATCCCTTCCTTCGTCTCTTCGTGTTTCGCTGTGCCGAAGCGCGCGAAGTGTACCCGGTAGAGTCCGATCGATGCCCGTCTCGGCAACGGGGAGGCTCGCAGGAGCGCTCTTGATGGTGTGCCTTCTCACACCCGCCTTCGCTCAGCCGACCCAGGAGCGCGACGAGCCGAGCGCGGCGATGCTCGTCCGCCAGGCGAGCCTCCACGAGTCTCGTGGCGACTACGAGGCCGCGATCGCTGGCTATGACCGGGCGATCGAGGTCGAGCCGCGGAACTGGCAGCTCTATCTCCTCCGGGGATCGGCGCGGTTCAAGGCGGGGCAGGTCGAAGCCTCTATCGAGGACTTCGACCAGGTCGTGGTTCTTGAGCCCTCACAGGACCCGTACCTGTGGCAGCGGGGCATCTCGTACTACTACGCCGGGCGGTTCGGGGACTGCCGAGGCCAGTTCGAGCGGCACCGGCTGGTCAATCCGAATGACGTCGAGAACGCGGTCTGGCACTTGCTCTGCGTCGCGGCCGAGGATGGCCTGGAGGCGGCGCAGGCGGCGATGTTGCCGGTCGGCCCGGATGCTCGCCGGCCGATGAAGGAGATCGACGCGCTGTTCCGGGGCGAGGGGAGTGTCGCGGAGGTCGAGGCCACCGTGCGGGAAGGGGACACCGGCGCGCGCTTCTACGCCGATCTGTACCTGGGGCTCTACTACGAGCTCGTGGGGGAGGACGAGAAGGCCGCAGCCTCGATCGAGCGCGCCGCTGCGCTACCCAACAGCGGCTACATGGTCGAGGTCGCGCGGGTGCACAAACGGCTGCGGTAACCGTGAGCTATCGCCTTGTGCGAGATGATGTCGGGCGAGAGGCACCGGTAAGCGAGTCGTCGGTGCGGATCGGTTTGAACTTGACATCTCGCGGCGGCCACCCACCGGGGCCCGTCTTGGCTGAGTTTAGGGTACGATCTCTCGCTTAAGTGCCCCTGACGCCTAGCCAAGCTTTCGAACGGACGAAGGCCGTTGCGCCGTTTGTGCGCGGAGAGATCAACGACCTGAGTCGCCGAGTCTTCCGCACACGAGGCGGCCGACTTGGAAGTGGAATGGGCCTTCTTCTGGAAGGGCTCTGGGGCTACTACACATCGAGTTCGTTGCGCCAAGACGGTCTGGAGATGGCATGGCTTGTCGATCACCAGTACAACGACTTCGCATGCCTCGACAGGGAGGCCGAGTGGGACCCGCGTACTCGTGCCGGGGAGTTCTTCCGTGTCGAAGCCAAGTCAATGGCTATCGGTGCGGACGAACCGAAGGCTCACTTCGACGAACTGGCCCAGAACATCGAACCGGTCGACCTCCTTGTGGTCATCGCCTGGGAATGGAGGCTTGACGCCGGCCGGAACTGGCCTGCAGTGCAGGAGATTTTCGTGAACGAAGCGCTGCCGATCGCGCAGCTACGAGACTCGCTCCACATAGCTCGTGGTGGGACGTTCGTCGATCGTGCTACTTGCCCGGACGGGTGCTCGAGCGCAGTCTGTCCCCATCACGGAGAGCCATTGAACTCAAAGGGGAAGAGAGAACGGGTGACGGGGCCGTCGTCACGGCGGGTCTCTGGGGGTGTCTCCCATGCGGCCAACTTCGGCGGATTGATCCGAATGCTGAAGGCCAGGAAAGAGACTGCGCGTACGATTCTCGAAGTGCAAAGACGAGATAACCGTGTCGGGAGTGCCTACATTGAGTTCATCGATCGGACCTTCAAGCGCTGAGTTGGAAAGGTTCGGATCGTCCCCGCCGATCCTAGGAACCAACATTGCAGTGGCGGCGTCCTGAAGCTGCCCGATTCGATCGTTGAGTTCTCGCGCTGTGCGCTGAGCTTCGGTTAGAAGTGTGGCCAAGTCGTTGAGGGCGACTAGCTCGGCGGGCGGAGGTACGGGAATCGAACGAGATAGGAGGTCCTTTAGACCAACCCTCGGTAGATTCTGGCCTCCCACTAGGCGCACGACATCGGCCATGAACTCGCGGCTTCGCAACTGGTACGCCAACAGGTGGGACATGCCTGCATGAAGCGGCCGCAGTGGAAGAAGGTCCATGCTACACACTCCAGTGCACTGGGCTACAGCGACCTTGCGGAGGTTTGGCCGGAGCTTGCCGAACAGAATGTCTCCATCCCTAAAGCGGAACTTGCCTGAGCGCAGGTCCACGTCTGACAGCGGAACGGTCTCGTGTAGGCCGGTCTTCGATTCCACGTGTTTCAGCCCGACGTATCGTGTTTCTGGTGGAAGATCGGCGGGCTGGGCGGTCTGACGCACGGGCCTAACTAGCTCGGAGAGTCGTTGCACGCTCCAGTGCTGATTGGCGGCTCTCATCGCGTGAACTCCTCTAGCCGTTGCAAGACGCCGCCTAGGCGAAAGGCCGAGTCTGCGGCGCCAGTCAACGCCTCCTCGAATGACATTCGTTCCTGCGGGAGAGGAAGGTCGGGCGGCAAGAAACGAGAGGGGTTGAGAACGTCGGCTTGTCCGTGGATCTCTGAGAGCGGAACGAGCCGGCCCATGCCTGGACTGAGCTCGCGCGGTAGCCGCATGCTGGTTACAGCGCGAAGGAGTATCGGCAGGTCGTTGTCAGGACCAGGTCGGCGCTGGTCATCGAGCGAGTAGCCATCAGACCTTGCCTTAAGCATCAACAGATGATCGCCTAGCCGGCATCCCCAGAGGAGCAAGCAAGTGCGGACGTCGCTGTACGGGCGGAAAACACCAGCAGGAAGTTCGACGACAGCGTGTAGATTGTGACGATCTAGTAGCTGGCGTCGAAGATATCGGGCCGGCCCTGAGGGGGCGGTTACAACGCTGAACGGTACGACCACGCCGGCCCTACCGTTGGGCTGAAGTCTCCGGAGCATTAGCGCCAGGAACAGAAGCTCACTCTTGTTGGTGTTGATGCCAAGTGGCTTCTGCCGGCCGTTAGCAACGGTGCCGGAGAACGGAGGATTGGCAAGGATGACGTCAGCCTCGGCTTCTGTGTGCGGTAGTGCGTCCCTCCTGCGAACTGTCGCGTTGGGTAGCCGGTGCAAGACGAGGTTGGCTGATGCGATTCTCGCCATCGTCCAGTCAGACTCGTCGCCAATGTACCTTGCACCGCTCTGGTTGCAGTATTCGTGGGCGGCGATCAAGAAGCTCCCAGTGCCACAGGCAGGATCAAGCACCGTTTCGGACGGCGTTGGTGCGATAGCCTCCACGAGGAACTGAACGATATGTCGAGGGGTCCGGAACTGACCGAAGTCGCCGGCAGTGCTCAAGTGCGCAAGAATGTACTCGAAGCAGTCACCCAAAACGTCGTGGTTGCGGTCCTGAATTTCAAGCTCGGCAACAGTGCTAGTAGCGTCAGCGAGCAGAACGGTGTCCTTCCATAGAGAATCGTCGGGGACACTTAGATCACAATTGGTCATCGCATCAGAGACGATCCGGGCAGATGTTGCGTAGTCGCCGCTCAGGGCTGCTGAGCGAAGTGACCGCAGGCTGGTAGGAGAGGCTCGGAGTAGAAGGAGCGGGGTTAGGAAGTCGACGACGGCTAGTGGGTTTGTGATGCCTGAAGACCAGACTCGATCCCATAGGTTGTCGATGTCCTTGCGGAGAGTGGGCGCGAGCATGGACCGGAGCTTCTAGGGTGCCAAGGCTCGTTCTGTGTGGGCGGCGATGAAGTCCACAGGTAGTTCCCGCGAGGAGCTGAAGCCAGCCTCTTTGCCCGTCGCTGATCCGAGATCGTACCAAGGGGAGGCAGTTGTCGCTACTCCGCGACTCGGGGTAGGCGAGCGTGGATAGCGCGAGTCGGTTTGGGGACGGTTCCGATGCGGCGGGGACGGAAGAACCGGGCGCGCACCAGGTTGTCGCGAGGGGTGAGCGGGAACAAGACGCGCCTCTAGAGAGCTGAAGAGATGAGGCTGCCGTCTTGGGGCCTCATGATCTTCTCAGGCGACCGCCCGCTTGAGGCGTCAGGGCTACGGAGTAGGGGTTCGCGGGTGCTACCGCGGTTGGGTTCCCGTTGTGGCCGACACTCTGCAGGCGGAGCGGCCGTGCCCGGGTAGGGCTTCAGGGAGGCTTAGGCGCAGCAGCGTTTGTAGAGGACGAGGGCGGAGGGCCGACGTCTCCTCGTGATTCTGGATCGTGCGGGGGCAGCACTCGGGGGATGGTGATGGCCTTGATTGAGTGCGTTTCTGAGCGAACTCGACCAGGGCCCGGCTGCCGCTAGCCCTCGCCCGCGATCGCCCACAGGTGGCCGTCGGTGCGGATGTACCAGACGCCGCCGACCAGGGCCGGCGAGGCAATCGTCCGTTCGCCGATCCGGTTGACGTGGAGAAGCTCGAAGTCCGGCCCTTCCCTGATGACGAAGGTCTCCCCGTTGTCGTTGGTGAAGAAGATCTTGCCGCCGAAGGCGACCGGGGCGGCGGAGAAGCCCTCGCGCAGCCGTTCGCCCAGCCGTTCCTGCCAGAGCACCTCGCCGGTCTTCGCTTCGTAGACGGTGATCACGCTCGCCATGTCGTTGACCATGTAGAGGTAGTCGCCGACCAGCATCGGGGCGACGACGAAGGGTGATCCCTTGGCCGCGCTCCAGACGATGCGGCTGTCCGTGACGTCGCCGTTGCCGCCGGGGCGGATCGCCAGGGTGGGGCCGGCGCGGCCGGAGGTGCTGAACAGCAGGTCGTGGC
>JAPOXA010000174.1 GCA_026707325.1 Acidobacteriota bacterium
TCAGCGACTGCCTGCCGACTACCGCTCAACACCACTTCCACCACGGGCTGCTAGAACTCGAATCCGAAGCGGATCATGACCCGGCGCGGGAAGAGGTAGCCACTGGGCACGAACTCTTCGTCCGGCGCCACCGTCAACTCCTCCCACCAGTCGTAAGTGTCTTCGTTGAAGACGTTCAGCAACTGAAGATCAAGCTTGAGTTGCGCACGGCCAAGGTCGAACCGCCGGCCGAATGACAGGTCAAAGTTGTTCTGGTCCGGCAGCCGCGTGTCGTCGCTTGCTGGAACGGCGATCACCGTCTGCTGGCCTTGGGCGAGCGGCGAGGGTGAAGCACGTCCGCCAACGAGCAGTTGACGGTTGTACGGCTTGCCCGTCATGTAGCTGTACGTCGCGCTGCCCAGGATCTTCCACGGCAACTCGAAGCTGCCCTGGAACTGGAAGACGTGCTCGCGGTCGTTCTGCAGCGCCTGATCTGCATTGATCCAGTTGTTCGGGTCGCGGCCGTCAATCTCGGCGTAGAAGGGATTACCCTGCGACTGCTGGAGCGGCCGCGGAAGGAAGCCGGAGGAGTCGGACCATGTGTACGAAGACTGCATGCTCCAACCATCGCTGTAGCGCTTGTTGAAGGAGAAGACGACGCCCTCGTACTGCTGGTGGTAGTTCCTGCCGGGCGCGGCCGAGCCCGGTCCCGGGCCGTTGCCCTTGCGCGTCGTCGGCTGTTCCAGGATGCTGATCAACTGCTCCGTTTCGCCTGTGATTGGGTTAGTCCACGGCACGCGTTCCGTGACCCCATCATCCAGAATCTCCCATCCGATCAGGTTCTTCGCTTCCTTGTAGACACCCTGAATGCCGAAGGTGAAGCTGTCCCCCAATCGGCGCTCCCAGCCCAGCGTAAACTGGTCGGTTTCGGGCGGCTGCAGATTCGGGTGGAACAGGTTCCCGTGGTACTCGAACGTGCGCGAGTAGGTCCAGGGACCGTCCAGCGAGAGGCTGTACTCGTAGATGTAGTCGGGCGCTCTCGGCGGCGGCGCGTACCAGTGGCCGGTAACGTCCGCGTCATAGAACTTGCCGTAGAACGCCCGGAGCACCTGCCGGTCGCCAAGCTGGTACGCCATCCCGACCCGCGGCGACACAAGCGACCAGTCGGTCACGTCCTTGACCCCGGGGATGATCTCGGACGTCGGGCTCCAGTCCGGGTTCAGTTCCGGGTAATCCGGAATGTCGCCGTTGTTCTTGTCGTAGCGCACGCCGACGTTGAGCGTCAGGTTCGAGTTCACCTGCCAGGAGTCGTCGACGAAGGCCGAGGCGACAGCGGTCTCGGCGCCGTAGTAGAACGGCCGCGCGGTCACGCGGTAGTAGTAGGCGTAGTAGTAGCCCGGGTACTGGTAGCGGTAGTAGTAGACGCCGTTCGGCCCGCCACCCGTTCGCGTATCGCCGCTACCCGTGCCGTACGAGATGCCGAACTTGAAGTCGTGGTCGCCGCCCAGGAGATCGTCGGCGTGATGGGAGAGCTTGACGTCCAACTGGTCCCGGCCGAGCAGCCAGATGTAGGTGTAGCCGGGGCTACCGCTGTACTGGGTGGGACCGTCGTCGGCCGGCGAGTAGTCGGCGTAGGGGGCGGCCGTGCTGCCCGTGGCCGAGAGCAGGTTGTCGTCGCTGCTGTAGCCGGTGTAGAGGACCTCGAGATAGTCGTTCGGGGTCAGGACCGATTGGAACTGGAGGCCCCAGGCCGGGTTGTTGCCGAACTCGGTCGCGATGGCGTCCGGCGTCGTGTTGGGCGCCGCGAAGACGAAGTCGTAGTCCTCGAAGTGGTACTTCGCCTCCATCAGGTTGCTGTCATTGAACGCCGCATTGATCTTGATGTCGGAGCGCACCGTCGGATAGGCCGTCGGGAAGGACGGGTCGACGCCCGGATCGGCGTACGCGTCATCCGTGGACTGAATGGAGGCGAAGAACCACGCCTTGTCCCGGGCCAGCGGACCGCCGAGAGTGCCCGTGAGGTCGTCGAACTCCTCCCGATGGAACGGGAGGCCGTCGATCTCGGCGTTCTCTTCCGTGAGGCCGTCGTTCATGTGGTACCAGTCGACGGTGCCGGTGAACTCGTTCGTACCGGACTTGGTCACGATATTGATCGCCGCCCCCGACATGCTGCCGTACTCGGCCGGAGCGCCGATCCCCAGCACCTGCACCTCCTCGATGATCGCCGGGTTCGTCCACCAGAAGGCGCGACCGGTGTCCGAGGAGGTCGTGTCCAGGCCGTCGATGCGCCAGGAGTTCGAGGCCACGCTCGAACCGAAGGCGCTCAACGAAGTGCTGCCCTCGGAAGCCTGGCTGATCCCGGGCGACACCGCGACCAGATCCCAGAAGTTCCGGTCGGTCGGCAGGTCGTCGATGAAGTCCGCCGTGAAACTGGTGCCGACGCTGGAACTCGTCACGTCGAGGATGGGCGACGCGGTCACCGTCACTTCCTCCTCCACGGCCTCCAGTGACAGCACGATCTCCAGGTTGACCGTCGCGGCGATGCCGACCCGCACACCCTCGACACGGTGGTCCCGGAAGCCATCGAGAGCCGCGGTGACCACGTAGTCGTCGACCTGGAGCGACGAGATGACGAAGCTGCCGCCGACGCCGGCGATCGTAGTCCGTGACACGCCCCGATCCTCGATCGTCGCCGTCACCATGACGCCGGGCAGGCCGTCGCCGTTGGCGTCGCGGACCTGACCGCGGATGTCGCCTGTGGTCTGGGCGGCGGCGGACGCCGCGACCGTCAGGGCGAAGGCAGAGGCCGTCAGGATGCGGAGGGCTCGTTCGTTGGGTGACGCCATGGGGATCTCCCTGGGGTTCCGTCGAGTTGAGGGGGCGAGAAGGGGATGATACCTAGAAAGGGAAGATGAGCGGCACCATCCACACAATGACGACCAGCAGCACGATGGTGAGCGGGGTGCCGGCGCGCAGATAGTCCATGCTGCGGTAGCCGCCGGCGCCCATGACCAGCAGGTTCGCCTTGTGGCTGAACGGCGTCATGAACGCCGCCGACGCCGCGAGGGCCACTCCCATCATCAGCGGGTAGGGCGAGAGGCCGAGACCCGAAGCCGCCTCGAGGACGACCGGCGTCAACAGCACGACCGCCGGCGCACCGTCGAGGCACTGGCTGAGCAGGCTCGAGAGCAGGACCAGCGCCGCCAGCACCGCGTACGGCCCGACCGGGCCGGCAAGGTTCATCACGCTGCTGGCCAGCAGCGCCGCGGTACCGCTGCTCTCCATCGCTGACCCCACCGGCAGGATCGCCGCGACCAGGAAGATCGCGCGCCACTCGACCGCGCGATAGGCCTCCTCCATCGTCAGCGCGCCGCACAGCACGATCAGGCTCGCCGAGGCGAACGCGGCGACCTGAATCGGCGCCACACCGGTCACCACGAGAGCAACCATCAACGCGAGGCAGCCGACGGCATACGGCGCCTTGTTCAGACGGCGCGGCTCCTCGGCGACATCCGAGAGGACGAGCAGGTCGGGTTCACGGGCAAGCAGACCCAGCCGGCCACGACGCCCCTGGAGCAACAGCGCGTCTCCGACCCGCAACGCGAGCTGGGCCAGTCCGCTGCGAATCGGGCGTCCTTCGCGCCAGATGGCGAGGACCTGCACGCCATAGCGGTCGCGGAACGCGATCTCCTCGAGGCTCCGTCCCGCGAGGCCGGACCGCGGCGCCAGCGTCGCCTCCGCCATGCCGACCTCTTCCGACTCGAACGCCGGCGCGGCGACTCCCGAAGTCAGCTCTACGCCGCCCATCCTCAACAGGGCCCGTAAACGCCGCTCCCTGCCCTTGACGAAGAGCCGGTCCCCGGCCTCGAACAGGACCTGCGGACCAGGACCCCAGATCACCTCGCCGTCCCGCTCGACCGCGACGACCGTCAATCCCATCAACCGCCCCATCCACTCGACCCCGGCGCCGCTGGCGAGAAGCGTCGAGTTCTCCGGCACGCGGATGACCAGAAGCGGCTGATCCTCCAGCCGGTCGAGCGCAGCGGGGCCGGTCTCGTCGATCTCGAGCACCTCCGGGTCGATCTCCGGCGCGTCGTCGCCGAACAGTCCGTAGAGCACGTCCCCCGGCTCGATGGTCAGACTGCCCAGCCGGTCGACGTGCACTTCGCCGTTGCGTTCCACGGCGATCACGAACACACGCCACTCTTCACGGAAGCGCGTCTCCGCCAGGGTGCTTCCCACCAGGGGCGACGCGGCGGACACGCGCGCCCTCAGAGCCGTCACACCCGCCTCCGGCGCGCCGATCTCGCCGGTCGTGGCCGTGCCGAGCGTCGTCGCCGTGCCCAGATCGACGCCCTGGAGGCGCAGCGTCTGCTCCACCTCCTCGGCGTCGCCCTGCACGACCAGTTCGTCTCCGGCCAGCAACCGGATGTCGTCGCCAGGCGCCAACTGCCACTCCTCGCCGCGCGCGACTCCCAGGAGCTGGACTCCCAGCGTGGTGCCGAGCCGCGTTTCGCGCAGGGTCGCGCCGTCGAGTCCGGATCCGGAAGGGATGCGGATCGAGAACAGGCCCTCGTGCAGGCCGTAGAGGTCGGCCAGCTCCGACTCACCACGGCCTGGAGAGGCGGCCCGGCGGCCCGGCAGCAGGCGCCGCCCCAGGGTGAGCATGAAGATGACCCCGCCCAGGAGCAGCACGACTCCGAAGGGCGTGAAGTCGAACAGCCCGAACGGCTCGAGCCCGCGGTCCCGCAGCATCGCCGCCGCCAGAATGTTGGGCGGCGTCCCGACCAGAGTCGAAGTGCCCCCCAGAATGGCGCCGAACGCGAGCGGCATGAACAGCCGCGAAGGGGCAAGGTGCGCGCGGCGCGCCAGACTCGCCACCGCCGGCATGAGCACCGCGGTCGCCGCGATGTTGTTCATGAACATCGAGAGAACCCCCGCCACCAGCATGATCGCGACGATCAGCGGCGCCTCGCGGCCGCCAACGAAGCGATGGATGGCGCCGCCCACCAGGTCCGCGACCCCGGTCTGCATCAACCCCGCGCTGACGATGAAGATCGACAGCATCGTGATCACCGCCGACGACGCAAAGCCGGTGAACGCCTGATCGGCGGCGACGTATCCCGTGAAGACCAGCAGCGTCAGACCGAGGAACGCAGTCAGATCGATCGGCAGCTTCTCGGTCAGAAACAGGACGACCATGGCCGCCAGAACGACCAGCAGGAAGGCGATGTCGAGAGTCATGGCAGATTCGCCCGCTCAGGACGACGGCGGCACGGCGACGACGGCGCGCCGTGTGGCGCCGTCCGCCGGGCCTCCGCCGACCGCTCGGTGCTCAAACGGACGTCCAACCGCCGTCAACGAGCAGCGTCTGGCCGGTGACGTAGCTCGACGCGTCGGAGGCCAGGAACACCACGGGACCAGCCAGTTCCTCGCCGCGGCCGGGCCGGCCCATCGGTGTCTTGCGGCGGATCCAGCGCAGGGCCTGATCCGACGCGAACATCTCCTCGGTCATCTCGGACTCGAACCAGGCTGGACCGATCGCGTTCACCCGCACGCCTCGCCTCGCCCACTGTGCCGCAAGCTCGCGCGTCATGTTGACGACGCCTCCCTTGGCCGCTGTGTACGAGGCCTGCGGGATCTGGCCGGCGCCGACGACGCCGAGCACCGACGCGACGTTGACGATCGAGCCCGATCCCTGCTCCAGCATCAAGGCGCCGAACCGGCGGTTGCAGAGAAAGACGCCGGTCAGGTTCACCGCCACGACCCGCTGCCACACGTCGAGCGGCTCCTGCTCCGCCGGCCGCGGATCGGAGACGCCGGCGTTCGCCACCAGCACGTCCACCTTGCCGAAGTGGCCGACTACCCTTGCCGCCAACGCGTCGACGTCCTCCTCGCTGGCAACGTCGCAGGCAACGGCGAGAGCCTGGCCGCCTTCACGCTCGATCTCACCGGCGAGCTGCTCCAGGCGGTCCAGCCGCCGCGCGGAAACGACGACGGAGGCGCCGGCCGCGGCCAGTGCGTGCGCGAAGACGATGCCGAGGCCGGAAGAAGCGCCGGTGACCACGGCCGTCCTGTCGTCGAGTCGAAACAGGTCGTTGTAGGCAGGCACGGCGTGGCGGAGTCTACTCGCGGCCGCGTCGGCGATCCGGCTCAGGCGGGAGGATCGAAGCGGCCGTCGATGGCGGTCCAGCCGCCGTCGACGAAGAGCAGAGCGCCGGTCATGTAACTCGACGCATCGGACACCAGAAACGCGGCCGCGTTGCCGATCTCGTCCGGCCTTCCCCACCGGCCCAGCGCGGTCTTGCCGGCGTAGGCCCGGTTCCAGGCCTCGTTCTGCTGTATCGGCTTCGTCAGCGGCGTGTCGATCACCCCCGGCGCCAGCGCGTTGACCCGCACGCCGGCGCCACCGAGCTCGGCCGCGGCCGTGCGGGCGAGCTGAACGATGCCGGCCTTGGTCGCGGCGTAGACGCCTTGCCCGGGCTCGACCACCTGGGAGCGGATTGACGAAAGCAGCACGATGCTGCCGCCGCCGGCAACCTTGAACAGCCCTCCCGCGACCTGCAGGACGCACATCGCGCCGCGTAGGTTGAGGGTCACCACGCGATCGAACTCGTCAGGCTGGTAGTCGAGCAGGCGCTTGCGGACGTTCACGCCGGGCGTCGCCACGACGCCCGCAAGGTCGTCCAGAGCCCCGAGCGCCGACTTCATCGCGTCCGCATCGAGAATGTCGAGCTCGGCCGCGTCGGCGTTCCCGCCCGCGGCGACGATCCGGTCGGCGGTCGCCCGCGCGGCGATCAGGTTCACGTCAAGGCAGGCGACCCGCGCTCCCTGGCGTGCGCAGGCCTCGGCCGCGCCCTCGCCGATTCCAGAGCCGGCGCCGATCACCGCGACCGTGCGGCCGTCGAGACGGAACGGGTTCGGTGACGCGTTCACGAGCAACTCAGGGCAGGTCGCGGACGGCGAGGATGCCGGGGAGCGACTCCGCGTGCCGCACACTGTTGAGCACCGCGTCGGCGAGCACTTCGGCGGCGAGAGCGCCGATGCGGCTGACATCCGCCGGCCCTTCCTGAACGCCGGTGGCGATCGCGAACACCGTGTCGCCGTCGCCCGGCGTATGCGAGGGAACGATCGAGCGGGCGAGTCCATCGTGGGCCATCTGCGCCATGCGAGTCGCCTCGGCCTGGTTCAGGGTCGCGTTCGTCGCGACGACGGCAATCGTCGTGTTCTCCCGGTTCTCCGCTTCCCGCCGGCTGGCGCGACGGTCGCGGCCCAGGCCGCTCCGCAGCAGCTTGCGGGCGTCGAGGAGCTCGTTGTTCGGTCCGCGCACACCCGCGACCACCTGACCGGTGGCCGGGTCGATCACGTCGCCGACCGCGTTGACCGCGACCAGAGCCGCGACCACCAGGCCCGCCGAGGAACCCTGCTCCAGCCTGATGGACGCACTGCCGAGACCACCCTTCATCCGCGATCCGCGTCCGCCCATCTTGCCGACCGTGGCGCCTGCGCCGGCGCCCACGTTGCCCTGGGCCACGGGGCCCGTGCCGGCCGCGGCCGCGGCCCGGTAGCCGCAGTCGGCGTCCGGCCGCGGCTTGCTGGCGCCGCCCATGCCGAGATCCATCAGCGACGCGGCGACGACGATCGGCACCACTCCGGCGCCGACCCTGAAGCCTGCGTCCTGCTCCTCGAGGTAGCGCATCACGCCTCCCGATGCATCGAGACCGTAGGCGCTGCCGCCGCTCAGGACCACCGCGTGGAGTTCCTGGATCATGTTGTGGGGACTCAGCAGGGCAGTCTCGCGGGTCGCCGGCGCGCCTCCCCGGACGTCGACCCCGCCGACCGCGCCATCCTGTGCAAGCACCACGGTGCAGCCGGTGGGCCGCTCCTCGTAGGTGTACTGGCCGACCCGCAGCCCTTCGACCGCCGTCAGACCGGGGTCGTCCGTCGCCTCTTCAGCCAAGCAGACACTCCAGGCGCCGAGGGCCAGCGCTCCAAGAGCCGCGATCCGCAATCCACATTGGGCGAACATAGTAGTCTGGCAAGCGTACTACCCCGCCCGTAGAACCCAGCCACCGGCGCAGAACTCATCCACCGGAAGGGCATCGTCCCATGACGTCCGTACAGAGCGGTTCCGCCCGCATGGCATCGGGCCTCGCCGACCGCGTCCTCGCCGAGGCGGCGGTCTGCGGTGAGGAAGCGGCCAGGTTCGCGGCCGAGTTGATCCGTATTCCGAGCGTCAACCCTCCCGGCGACGCCTACCGGGAATGCGCCGAGTTGCTCGGCGTCCGCCTCGAGGCCGACGGCTTCGAGACCGAGTACATCCAGGGACCCGGCGACGACCCGCAACGTCCGAAGATCAACGTTCTGGGCCGGCGACGCGGTCGCGAGGCGAGGCCGGCGCTCCACCTGAACGGACACTTCGACGTCGTGCCGCCGGGCGAGGGCTGGACCGTCGATCCGTTCGGCGGCGAGATCCGCGACGGCTACCTGTACGGTCGCGGCTCGGCCGACATGAAGGCCGGCCTGGCCGCGGCTCTGTTCGCCGCCGAAGCCGTGCGGCGCGCCGGCATCGGACTGCGCGGCACGGTCGAGATCAGCGGCACCGTGGACGAGGAAAGCGGCGGGCTGGCCGGAGTCGCCCACCTCGCCGCGACCGGTCGGGTCACCAGCCGGACGACGGACTACGTGATCATCCCCGAGCCCTTCAGCCCCAACCGGATCTGCATCGGCCACCGGGGCGTGCTCTGGTTCCGCATCGTCGCCCGCGGCCGCATCGCCCACGGCTCGATGCCGTTCCTCGGTACGTCGGCGATCGACGCGGCGGCTGAAGTAGCCCTAGGGCTCCAGGACGCGATCGGCGACCTGGTCACCGAGCTGCCCGTGGTGCCGGAAGGCGCCCGCAGGCCCACGATCAACATGAACTCGATCGCCGGCGGCCAGGTCATCGAAGGGCTCGACTCCTCGGCCGCGCTGGACGGCCACGGCCAGGGGTTGCCGTCGCCCTGCGTCGCCGACCAGTGCGAGCTCGTCGTCGACCGGCGCTACCTGCTCGAGGAGGGGCCGGACGCCGTGCGCGCAGAAGTCCGGGGAGTGCTGGACGCGGTCGAGGCGAGGCGGCCCGGCATTCACTTCGAGGTCGAGGAGTTGCTGAGCGTCCTGCCCACTCAAACGCCGAACGACTGCGCCCTGGTCGAATCGCTCGCCCGGGCCATCGAAGCGACGACCGGCACGGCCGCCGACCTCGTGGCAAGCCCCGGCACCTACGATCACAAGCACTTCCAGCGCATCGGAGGCATCGACCAGTGCGTCGCCTACGGACCGGGTGAACTGGAACAGGCGCACCAGCCCGACGAACGCTGTCTGCTCGCGGACATCACTCAGGCGACCCAGGTGATGGCGCTCACGATCGTCGATCTCCTGAGTTGAACAGCGGGTGCGCCGGCGTCCCCGCCGGCATTCCGGGCGATGCCGCGCCGCGGCGAGTCCGAGTCTCGCCCGAACGGGTCTCCACACTTGCATGGAACTACAGTTCCCTGCGCGACAGCGCAGCCTCACGGCTGCGAACGCTGCTAGTGTTCCGTTCCGCACCGTCGCACCCTGCGCGGCCCCGACAGCGAGAACGACCTGAACGGCCCCGGAGTGGGCTACCGAGGAACCGCAACCATGACCGTGGCACTTGACGTCGCGACCCCTTCCCGATCCCGTGCCCTGGAGTTGCCGCCGTGCAGCCACCAGCCGGCGCCCTACCTGGGACCGGGCCGCGAGAAGATCCTGGAACTGCGCCGGGAGCACGTGAACCCGGCCCTGTTCACCCTCTACAGCGAACCCGTGATGCTGGTCGAAGGTTGCGGGCAGTACGTCTGGGACGAGACCGGCCGTCGCTATCTCGATCTCTTCGCGGGCATCTGCACCGTCGCCTGCGGCCATTCCCACCCGAAGGTCGTCGCCGCCGTCCAGAAGCAGATGGCGCTGCTGGCGCACGGCTCGACCGCCTTCCTCCACCCGAACATGCCGCGCTTCGCCGAGGCGCTGCTGGCCAAGCTGCCGTCGAGTCTGGACCGGATCTACTTCGTCAACAGCGGCAGCGAAGCGAACGATCTGGCGATCCAGATGGCCCGGCTCCATACTGGCAACGCCGACGTCATCGGAATCCGCAACGCTTACCACGGCGGCAGCGCGCCGACCGGGGCGCTGACCGGCATCCACACGTGGAAGTCCGGCGTGCAGCGCGGCGGGCCGGTGCACCACGCGCTCAACCCCGACCCCTACCGCAATCCGTTCTCCGGCACGCCCGAGCAGATCGCCAGCCGCTCCGCGGAGGACGTGGCCGAACTCATCCGCTACTCCACACCCGGTCAGGTCGCCGCCTTCATCTCGGAACCGATCCAGGGCGCCGGTGGCGTGACGATGGGCGCGCCGAACTACCTCCCCGAGGTCTACGAGATCATCCGGGCCCACGGCGGCGTCTGCATCGCCGACGAGGTGCAGACCGGCTTCGGCCGCACCGGCGACAACTTCTGGGGCTTCGAGCGCTCCGGCGTCGTCCCCGAGATCGTGACGATGGCCAAGGGCATCGGCAACGGCCTGCCGTTGGCGGCCGTCGCCACCACATCGGAGCTCGCCGCCGCCCTGGCGCAGAGACTCCACATCAACACCTTCGGCGGCAATCCGCTGGTGTCGGCGGCCGGGCTGGCCGTGCTGGAAGTCATCGAGGAGGAGGGCCTGCAGCAGAACGCCCAGGTCCAGGGCAACCGGCTCCTGGACGGTCTCCGCGCCTTGGCCGAGCGCCACGAAGGCATCGGCGACGTCCGCGGCCAAGGACTCATGATCGGCGTCGAACTGGTCGCCGACAGGGAAGCCAGGACGCCGGGCACCGCCCTGGCCGGCCGGGTGCTCGACGAGCTCAAGGACCTCGGAGCTCTGGTCGGCAAGGGCGGGCTCTACGGCAACGTGCTCCGGATCAAGCCGCCTCTGGTGCTGACGGACGCCGATGTCGAGTTCGCGCTGGCGGCGATGGATGAGGCGTTGTCCCGGGCGGCACGGTAGGGTCGCCGCCCCGCGGCGGCAGCCTTCCTGGAGCCGGCCAGAAGGCCGGCGCACCGACAGCAGAAACAGACGACCCCGCTGGCAGGCCAGCGGGGTCGCAGTGCACTAGCGCTTCGGTCAGGACCTACAGGCCGACGACCGAGACGAAGCTGACGCAGCGCCCCGGAGCGCCGCCGAGGTTGTGGGTCAGACCCACCTTGGGATCGGCGATCTGGCGCTCGCCGGCCTCGCCGCGGAGCTGGAGCCACATCTCGTACATCATCCGCAGGCCGGAAGCGCCGATCGGATGGCCGAAGCTCTTCAGGCCGCCGTCCGGGTTGACCGGCTGGTCGCCGTCGAGGTCGAAGCGGCCGTCCATCGTGTCCTTCCAGGCCTGGCCGCGCGGCGAGAACCCGAGGTCCTCCATCAGCACCAGCTCGGTCGGCGTGAAGCAGTCGTGGACTTCGGCCATGCTGATCTGCTCCCGCGGATCCTCGATGCCGGCCTGCACGTAGGCGTCCCTGGCGCTCTCGACGACCTCGGGGAAGGTCGTGAAGTCGTAGTCCTGGCGCTTGGCGCCCTCGGAGGGGCCGGCCACGAACGACAGCGCCTTGATGAAGATCGGGTTGTCGTTGTACTTGTGAGCGTCCTCTGCACGGCAGATGACCGCCGCCGCGGAGCCGTCGGAGACGCCCGAGCAGTCCATGATGCCGAGCATGCCGGCGATCTTGGGCGAGGAGTTGATCTTCTCGACCGGGACCTCGCGCTGGAACTGGGCCTTCTCGTTGCGGGCGCCGTTGTAGTGGTTCTTGTAGGCGATCTTGGTCAGGACGTCGCGCATCGTCTCCAGGTCGACGCCGTACTTCTCGGCGTAGGCGGGAGCGAGGAGCGAGAAGTTCGCCGGCGCGGTCATGCCGGACTCGGTGCCGTCGCCGGGAGGGGCGCTGCCGGTGAGGCCGGAGAACCCGGAGTCCTTCAGCTTCTCCACGCCGACCGCCATGACCAGGTCATAGGCGCCGGACGCGACCGCGTAGGCGGCGTTGCGGATCGCCTCGCTGCCGGTCGCGCACATGTTCTCGAGCCGGGTGACCGGCTTGTACTGGATCTTGAGCGGCTCGGAGAGCGTCAGGCCCGAGATGCCGCTGCCGGTGGTGCCAAGCCAGTAGGCGTCGACGTTGTCGGGCTCGATCCCGGCGGAGCCGTAGGCCTCCTGCACGGCATCGACCAGTAGATCGCTGGCGCTGCGGTTCCAGTGTTCGCCGAACTTGGTGCAGCCCATGCCGACGATGGCGACGCGATCACAGATTCCCTTGCTGGCCATTGGTGCTCCTTGGTCGTTCCTCGGACGGGTCCGTCCCCGGTCAGGTGTTCGTCCCTATCGATCTCAGCGCCTCGGGCGCGCCTTCCAGAAGTAGTTATGTACGCCTCCCGCAGTGTACAGGCGGCGGAACGTCATTTCCAACTCGTCGCCGATCGCCACCTTGTCCGGATCGACGTCGGTGAGCTGGCAGAGCATCCTGCCGCCCTTGTCGAAGTCGACCACCGCGCCGATCACGGGCGGCTGCAGCGAGTAGGCGAGCCGGTCCAGGGTGTAGGTGCTGATCCGGCATTCGCTGTCCGCGTAGGGCTCCATCGTGGAATCGTCGGAGGCCTGACAGACGACGCACACGCGCTGCGGCGGCAGGTTCGTGTTGCCGCAGCGGTTGCAGCGCGAGCCCAGGAAGCCGAACTTCCAGCGCTCGGCGCGCTGCATCGGCGGCGCCGCCGGCCGGTCGGGGTCGGGGCGTCGCGGCGGCTCGAAGGGCAGCACGTCGCGCCACTTGAGGTAGGTCGTGTAGGCGAGGTCGTCGCGCTTGGACCCGATCCAGGAAGCCACGCTGTGCTTCGGCCGGCCGTCGTCGATCGCCTCGGTGACCTCGAACACGGCCACATCGACACCGTCGGCCACGCAGGCCACGGCGATCCTGTCGCCGGCGGCCGCGCCGTCGAGGGCGCTCGCCAGAATCAGGCCGGCATGGGCGGCGCCGGCGCGGCCCACCGTGCCCGCCATGCCGTCCGCAAGCTGCGCCGGATCGAGTCCGGCGGGCCGCATGAACCCGCGGAAAACGCGGGCGTTCGTGCCGTCCAGCACGACCTTGGAGAGATCGGAAGCCGCCACTCCGGCATCGGCCAGGGCGCGGGCGAACGTGTCGACGAGCAGCGGCGTGAAGATGCTGGCGCCGAATCGCTCCTCCCACTGCTTCGCGAAGGGCATGCCTGGGCTCTGCCAGACGTCGAGCACCTCTTCCGTGCAGGAAGCGCGGCCGATCAGCCGGGCGATCGGCTCCGTGCCGTTGCCGCCGAGGACGAAGGCCGCCGCGGCGTCGCCGCCGCCCGACTCGCGCGGACCGCTCGGCGCGCCGACCACTACGTCGCTGGCGGCGACCAGGACCGTCCGCCCCGCCGACGCCATGTCGATGCCGGCCAGAAGGGCCGAGAGACCGGAGCGGGTCGAGCCGCCCAGATCGAGGGCGGTGACCGACTTCGGCAGGTTCGTTGCCGCCTGCAGGGTGGCCGCGTTCAGCTTCTCCGTGTAGGGAGCGCTGGTCGAGGCGAACGCCACGGTGTCGACCTCGGCGCCTTCCGGCAGTTCGCGCAGGGCCTCGCGCGAGGCTTCGACCGCCATCGAGGCGGAGTCTTCGTCGTAGCTGGCGGCAGCGCGCTCGCCGCGGCCGCCGCCGATGGCGGACCGCTGGATGCGGTTGAAGGGTACGTAGCTGCCGTAGCGGACGATTCCCGACATGGAAACGGTTCTCCTGGTTGACGGGGAAGGCTCTCTGCCGACCGTTCGGTAGGTTGCTGGGCGCAGTATAGCGATCCGCGATGGCTCGCAGAACGGCTACTAGGGCCTGTTCACACTAACAGGCGATTCCATGTATCCTCCGTTGCGTCGTCTTGGACGTGGTAAACGGAGGAGGGTCAAGGAC
>JAPOXA010000118.1 GCA_026707325.1 Acidobacteriota bacterium
AGGCGGAGCTCGTGGCCTTCGCTGTGCCTGGGAATCACCGCGAAGAGTAACCGCGGACCCAGATAGGGCTTCACGGCTGCCACAGATAGGTGTACTTGATGATCACTTCCCGGCGCGCCGTTTGGCGGGCGCTGAAGGTGGGAGCATCCCAGTTCTGGTTGTACACCACGAAGAGGTCGGCACCCGGTTTGTAGATCCAGTTGAAGCGTACGTTGAGCCCGACGAGCTCGGCGGCGTCGTTGTACTGCGCGAAGGTGTTGAGGCGAAGGTCGGGCGTGAACGAGACGTCGACGCGCACACCGTAGATCTTGGCAGTGAAGTCCCCCTGCGGCAGGCGGACGTCGTTGTAGTTCCACACCAGCTCGCTACGCAGGTATCGCGACAGGCGGAGGTTCGTGGTGAGGCGAACGCTTTCGCGCTCACCGTCGTAGAAGTTGCCGATGTTGATCATCCCCAGCCATGACACACGACGTCCACGGTTCGAGAAACCTCTCAGGAAGATCGAGTCGAAGCGGTAGAGCCCGGGCGGGATGACGATCCCCGGACGGATCTCGAAGGGCACGAAGAGCTGTTCGGTGTCGTCGACGAACGCCAAGCGAAAACGGTCGTCTCCTGTCGTCCGCATACCTGGGCGGCGCCGGCCTCGTCCTCCGAGAGCGATCTAGCGCCCTCAAGCAGGAGTCCAACAAAGAGCTGAGAGCGCTCCATCGTCGTCGGATCGCCAAGCACCGCAAGCAGCACCGTGAGCTCGAAGCTCGCTACGGTACGGATCGGTCGCATATGAAAAAGACGATCGCCAAGATCCGTAAGGGCGAGAGCAAGAGCGCACTGGCTCGCGAGGAGCTCATCGCTGCCAACCTGCGACTGGTCGTGTCGATCGCCAAGAAATACACCAATCGGGGCCTGCAGTTCTTGGATCTGATCCAGGAAGGCAATATCGGTCTGATGAAGGCAGTCGAGAAGTTCGAGTATCGGCGCGGCTTCAAGTTCTCCACGTATGCCACGTGGTGGATTCGGCAGGCGGTCACCCGCGCTATCGCCGATCAGGCTCGCATCGTTCGCATACCGGTCCACATGATCGAGAGCATCAACAAGCTCACGCGGACCAGCCGGTCTCTCGTGCCGGAGCTGGGCCGTGAGCCGACGGCGAGAGAGATCGGCGAGAGGATGGATCTCTCCGCCTCGAAGGTCCGCAAGATCATGAAGCTCGCTCAGGAAGCGATCTCGCTGGAGACGCCGATCGGTGAGGGGGAGGATTCGCATCTCGGTGACTTCATCCAGGACAAGAGCGCCACCTCGCGGGTCGAGGCGGTGCTTGCGACGAGTCTCAAGGAGCGGACCAGCAAGGTGCTGAACTCGCTCTCCCCGCGAGAGGAATTGGTCTTGCGAATGCGCTTCGGCGTCGGTGACGGGTCAGAGCACACCCTGGAGGAAGTCGGCCGGTCCTTCAACGTCACCCGAGAGTGAATTCGCCAGATCGAGTCGAAGGCCCTTGGCAAGCTTCGTCATCCCAGCCGCTCCACCACGCTGCGTCCGTTCTTTGACGTATCACACACCGATACGGAGATCTCCGTGATGCCGAGAGAGGCCGACGACTCGTCAAGCTGACCGCCCGCTCCGGGCGCAGCACACGGACGACGTGTCGCACGTCGTCGAGCAGCCGGTGAGCGCAAGCTTCTCATCGGCATGGCCGGTGTCTCAGTCCGAATCCGCCGCCGTGCTCTTCGCGCCGACTTCCCCCTCCGGTCTCCCTGGTTGCGGCGAGGTCTTGCGGTTCATGGCAGCAGCCGGCCCTCCATAGGGCACGGCCCGCCGCCGACACCTCCGACGGCACTGACGAGTCCGTCGTCCGAGCGCCGCCGCGTCGCTACGGTCCGTCCCCAGACGCTAGAAGTTGATACCTACCTTCAACCGGAACTCCCGCGGCAGCTGGTAGTCCGACGGCCTCCCGGAAACTATTCCAGTGAGCTCGTTGATGAGGATGGCCTCCTGCTCGTCGGTGACGTTGGCCAACTCGACACCGAGCTGACCCTTCACCGCACCCCGGATCGGGAACCTCCACGTGCCGGCGAGGTTGAGGTTCGTGATGTCCGGCAACTGGTTGGCGTCTCGGGGCGTGCGGTAGGAGGTAGTCAGGATCGCCTGACCGGACACCGGATGCAAGACGCTGGTCCTGGCCAGACTCCCATAGTGCAGGCCGGCCTGGAGCTTCAGGAACGCGCCCAGCGCCACGTCGTGCACGCCGAACGTGAAGCGCTTCATGCCGACGACGTTGAAGATCCACGGGCGGTCCCATGAAGCGCGACCGGCACGGTTGACGCTGGTGGCGTTGGTCGCGCCAGTGCCGGCCTCGATCCCCCCCAGACCCTCGAAGGTGTCGTCGTCGTCGTGAAAGAAGGTGGCGTTTGCCTCGGCCTTGCCGATGGTGAGGTTCGACTGCAGCGACCAGCCGCCGCTGAACCTGCGGTTGGCCTGGAGGTGGAGGGCCTGGTAGTCGCGGAAGCCGTCGGGCCAGTTGCGGACGTCGCGAATGATCTGGCCGGCGGCGTCGAACTGGTCGGACGACCAGAAGAGGCGTTTGGACTCGCTCCAGATGAGGCGCGACGTGAACAGCCAGTTCTGGGCGAACTGCCAGTCCAGCCCGGCCGATACCTCGTCCTTGTAATAGTGCTGGAGGTCCGAAATGCTCGCGGCGAAGACGGGCTGAAAGCGGCGCTGGAAAATGTCGTAGCGCTGCGTCGCGGGATTCCAGCCGAACTGGTTATAGAAGTTCAAGCCGTTGGGTACGGGGGTGAACTCGCGGTGAACGATGTCGAGCGGGATCTCGCGGTAGTAGCGCCCGGCGGTGCCCCGCAGCAGCAGCCTGCCGTTGCCGTTGACGTCGTAGACCGCCGACACCCGCGGTGCCACCTCGGTCGAGTCGTTGACCTGGGTGCCCTGTGAGTTGTCGATGGTCTGACCGTCGAGGCGCAGGCCGTAGTAGAGGGTCCAGCGGTCCCTCAGGTTCTGGCGGTTCTGGGCGTAGACCGCTAGCTGGTCGCTCGGGGCTTCAACCTCCCCAGAGGGATCGAACACTCGCTTGTTGATGGGCGTCACGAAGCCGCTGGGGAGATTCTCGTCGAAGCCTCGGCCCCGGTACTCGGCCCCGTTGTTGCGGACCAGGCGGAGGAAGTTGATCTCCTGGACGTCGCCGCCGAACTTGAGCTCGTGATTGCCTTGGAATCGCGTCACGGAGGCAGCTAGCTGATCGCGCGGAAAGATGTTGTAGCCCCCGTCCCCTTCCGGACCAGCCGGGAAGTTGTGGATCCGGCCAGTGGCGAAATCGATGTAGCGCAGCCTGTTCGCTGAGGGCTGGTCGGGAGGGGCGCTCGGGTCGACGGTGCGCCGAAAGAGAGGCACGACATCGACGGCCTCCGACCGGGTAGCGCCCTTGACCTCGAGAAAGGTCGAGTCGTTGACGGCGTAGCTCCAGGTCACAGTCTCGAGCGTGCCGTCGATCGGAAACTCCTGGAGCGTGAATTGGTCGCCGATAAAGGGGCCCAAGGGAACGAGATCCGACGGCGCATCGATGACCGTCGCCGCGATCTGGTGGCGAGGGGAGGGTTGCAAGTTCACCTTGCCGATGATCGGCGTGGAACTACGGCTGGCGTCGAAGACCGTGCCGTCGGGGATTTGCTCGGTACGGTTGTCGGATTGCTCCGCATAGGCGAGAAAGAACCAGGCCTTGTCGCGGTACATGGGTCCGCCGAGTGAGGTCTCGAAGCTGTCGATCATTTTGTCGGGGCGCGGCAGGGGGGCCACCTCGGACTGGGCTCGCCACGCCGCGTTCTGGCCGACGTAGAGAAAATCGCCATGGAAGACGTTGGTGCCGCTCTTGACGGTGGAGCTGATGATGCCGGCTGTCGCCCGGCCGTACTCGGCGCCGAAGCCTGCCCCCTCGACCTTGGTCTGGCTGAGAGCGCTCGTCGGGATATACATGCGCGTCTCGCCGCCGCGGCGGGTAATGCTGGTGTCGACGCCTTCGATGAAGACCGCGGCCTCGGTCGATGAGCCGCCGTTGACGGCGATAAAGAATTCGCGAGAGCCTGTTCTCACTGCGCCCGGCAGCTGTTCGATCGTCGAGCTGTAACGGCGTGTGGTGTAGCCTACATTCTCCGCCACCTCGGCTTCGACGGAGGAGGTGGAGGCGGTGTCGTACTTGCTGATCAGCTCGGCCTCGGCGGTGACGGTGATCGTCTCCGCCGTCCCCCCTCGCAGGGTGAGGTCGACGCCCTGGCGCTGACCGGGACCGAGGTAGGTCGAAGACTCGGCCGTACCCAGCCCCTCCAGCTCGGCGGTGACGGTGAAGCGCCCATCCATGAGCAGGCCGAAGCGGTACTCCCCTTCGGCATCGGTGATGGCGGTCCTGGTGTTCTGGGGCCCGGTCAGGGTCACGGTGGCACCGGTGAGGCCCTGCCCCTGGGCGTCGAGCACGCGGCCGTCGATGGTTCCGGTCTGCGGACCGTCGGCCCAGAGCGGCAGGGCCGCGCAGGCGACGACGCAGAGCATCCAGATGCTGCGCTTGAGGGCGGCGATCTTCATAGCTCCACCTCCTTGAGTGTCCGACCCGGAGATGGCAAGGGGCCTGGCCCTCTTCAACGGCCGGCTCTGCCCTCGTCTTCGACATCACCTTGCGCGATGATGCTCGTTGGGCAACCGGCCGTCACTCCTCGGGGCGGCTCCAACGTGGTTGGAATGTTCTTCCGACTGCAGCGGAAGAACCGTGTCTCGTCTACTACCAGGGCTGTCCAACGAGGAGTGATCGTGAGCGGGGCTCGTCAGTCCAACGAGAGGTGATCGTGAGATTCGGTTGTCGGGGATCATCGGAGGATGATCTTGTCTCTACAGACTCACCGCTTGCGGACGTTGGACGAGGTGCGGGGCTTTGTGGCCGGCAGCGAGGCCGTGGACATGGTGCTTCCGGACCGGGAGTCGGTTTACCGGTTCACCGAGGAGACGCTGGTCCGTTTTGGGTACCACGGTCTGTCGAAGGCTGAGAAGGGCGTGATCCTGCGCTACCTGGCCAAGATGACGGGCAAGTCGCCGCCGCAGGTCCAGCGGCTGGTGCGGCAGCACCGTGAGAGATGCTGAACAGCCTGGAGATTCCCGAGTTCACCAAGTCCCGGGCCCGGCGCAGCAACGACAACGCCCTGGTCGAGAGCAAGAACGGAAACGTCGTCCGCCAGCAGTTCGGCTACCAGCACATCCCCAAGATCTTCGACCGCGAAGTCAACGCCTTCGCCCGAGACGTGCTGTCTCCCTTCCTCAACTTCCACCGCCCCTGCCTGTTCCCCACCCGCTTCGTGGACGCACAGGGACGCACCCGGACACGCTACCGCTACCAGGACACGATGACGCCGTTCGAGAAGCTCAAGTCCCTGCCCGAGGCTGAGCAGTACCTCAAGCCCGGGGCCACCTTCCGCCATCTCGAAGCTCGGGCCAACGACCAGACCGACCTCGAAGCCGCGGCGGCCCTCAATCAGGCACGGGCACGACTCTTCGCCCTGATCGACAGGGAATCCCGGCCCCGCCACCGGCGAAGCGCCTGAATCCCCACCGCCCGCCGCCATGACCTCCACAACGCCGCTTCCACTGACCACGCCAACCGCCGGCTACCAGCGGCTACCCTTAGGCGGCAGCCGGCGCTGGGCGCCGTCTGCCGCTCCCGGAAAACTACCCCGGACCGGCCGGCTGCGTCACGATATCGATCGGATGAACATCGTCGGCATGAAACGCCTGGATTTCGGCAAGCACGCCCTGACACTGGGTGGCTTCTTGGCAACGACCACCGGCAGGTACTTCGGCCCGTCTGAAGCCACCACCGTGGCGCATCCTGTGACCGGCGTCGAGATCGACACCGTGACATTCACCGCGCCGGTGGACAGCCGGCAGCTGGACGACATCTTTACTCTCGACCTGTCGGCCATGTGGTCTTTCCCGATGCCTGGCGAATGGGAAGGGCAGGTCGGCTTCGAGGTCGCTAACGTCACCGACGAGCAGGAGGTGCTCGAGGTCGACACCAGAACCCTCCTGCCCATCAACTCGCTCGCGGCCTGGCAGCTGCCGCGCGAGCTTCGACTCAAGGTGGGGTTCCGCTTGTGAGCGCGTCGAGGCTCTCTCGACGCGAATTGCTCCGGCATGTGGGGCTCGGTGCCCTGGCCGCGGGCTGCGCAGGCGGTGAAGAGCCGCGTCCTGAAGGCCCGAACGTCCTGATGATCTCGATCGACGATCTGAACGACTGGATCGGCGTCCTCGACGGTCACCCGCAGACGCTCACGCCGAACATCGACGCGCTCGCCGGGCGCGGCGTCACCTTCCGGCGGGCCTACTGCCAGGCGCCCGTCTGCAACCCCTCGCGGGCGAGTCTGATGACCGGCAGGCGGCCGACGACATCGGGGTGCTATCGCAACGGCGACGTCTGGCGCGACGCCATGCCGCTGGCCGTGACTCTGCCGCAGCACTTCATGCAGCACGGCTACGAAGCGATCGGCGGGGGCAAGACCTTTCACCAATCGCAGAATGACGCCGCGTCGTGGCACTACTACAACAGCTTCCGTGGCTTTCTGTGGGCCCCCGGCTACCCCGTGAGCGGGCTCGACCGCCTCAACCTCGACTGGGGCGCCCTCGACGTCGACGACGAAGAGACGACCGATACCCAGCTCGCCAACTGGGCGGCCGAGTACCTGTCGAGAGATCACTCAAGGCCTTTCTTCCTGGCCTGCGGTTTCTATCGCCCGCACCTGCCGTTCTACGCCCCCAGGAAGTACTTCGACAGGTTTCCCGAGGCCGAGATCGAGTTGCCGCCCTGGCTCGAGAACGACCTCGACGACGTTCCCGAGTCCGCGCCCTCGGAGCTCGGTTTGGGCCACCACGAAGTGGTGACGGCGAACGGGCAGTGGAAGCGCGCCGTGGCGGCCTATCTGGCGTGCATCAACTACGCCGACGCGAACGTGGGGCGCGTGCTGAAGGCGCTCGACGAAGGGCCGCACGCCGGGAACACGGTCATCGTCCTGTGGACCGACCACGGCTGGCAGCTCGGCGAGAAGAACCACTGGAGCAAGTTCACCCTCTGGGAGCGGTCCTGCCGCGTGCCGATCATCTTCGCCGGCCCCGGGATCGAGGCCAAGGGAGAATTCTGCGACCGGACCGCCGAGCTGCTCGACATCTACCCCACCCTGGCGGACCTCGCCGGGCTCCCCGGGCGCGAGGACCTCGACGGCGAAAGTCTGCGGCCGCTGCTCGAGGATCCCGAAGCGGAGTGGGATCGCCCCGCGATCACCTCCGAGGCGCCGGACAGGAGCTCGATTCGCACCGAGCGCTGGCGCTACACCACCTATCCCGACGGTGAAGAGCTCTACGACCACGACCACGATCCGAACGAGTGGCGCAATCTGGCGAACGTCCCCGAGCACGCCGGCACGAAGCAGCGGCTGCGGGCCATGCTGCCGCGGAACCCTTCCCGCAAGAAGGTGCTGCAGGTCGTCGACCTGCCCGAGGAGCAGCGTCGCTTCACCGAACTCCTGCCGGGTCGCCTCGACCGGCTGCCGGGTCGCTCCCAAAGGGCAGGCGCGGCGAACGACGTCGGGCTCGAGCCCGCGCCGCCATAGCGCGGCCGCGGCTCTAGCGTACGGGGGGTGATCTATTCGACGTCGGCGGCGCAGCGAAAGCCCATATGCCCCGCCGCGCTGTCGGGGGTGTTGTGGGTACGGGCCGACAGGCGGTAACGACTGCAGTAGGAGACGTGGCAGAGGTACGACCCGCCGCGGGTGACGCGTGCCGTGCCGGCAGCAGGACCCCGCGGATTGCGGGTGCCCGGCGCGGCGGGACTGGGACTCCACCAGTCGGCGCACCAGTCCCAGACGTTGCCGCAGACGTTGTAGAGACCGAAGCCGTTGGGCTCGAACGCATCGACCGGGCAGGTGCCGCGATGGCCGTCGAGCCCGAGATCGCGATCGGGAAAGCTGCCCTGCCAGACGTTGCAGCGATGCTCGCCATCGGGTTCGAGCTCGTCGCCCCAGGGCTGCGCCGTCTGCTCCACTCCTCCGCGAGCCGCGAACTCCCACTCCGCCTCGGTAGGGAGCCGGCATCCCGCCCACGCGCAGTAGGCCACGGCGTCGTGATGCGACACCTGGACGACGGGATGGTCCTGGCGCCGGGCGATCGACGATCCCGGTCCCTCGGGATGACGCCAGTCGGCGCCGCTGATCTTGCACCACCAGCCGGCGCCCGGCAGGCGGTCCTCGATCGCCGTGCGCTGGAGCCTGCGCGACAGGCGGCCCTCGAAGACGAAGGACCAGCCCAGCCGCTCGCTGTCGGTCTGGTAGCCGGTCGCGTCGACGAAGGCGGCGAAGTCGGCGTTGGAAACGGCGCAGGCGTCGATGCGAAATGCATCGACGAAGATCTCGCGGACCGGGGTCTCGCCGTCGCCCGGTATGGCATCGGCCGAGTCGGTGCCCATGAGGAACCCGCCGCCGTCGAGACGGACCATGTCGCGACCGTTCGGTTCCGCGGCCGGAGCCCGAGCCGCGACGGCCGGCGCCGAGCCGCGGGCCGGCCGATCGGAATCACGCGAGGGAGCGCAGCAGGTCATGGAGCCCGCACGATTCGGAGTTCCCTCAACCAGCGTAGAGGCGCTCGGCGACGGCGGTCAGCTCCCTGACGATGCCGGAGTTGCCGGTGTCGTCGATCACGTTGTTGAACTCTCCCGGATCGGCCTCGAGGTCGAACAGTTCCGACCGCGCCCAGCTCAGGTAGTTGAGCTTCCACTTGCCGGTGCGCACCATCAGGATGGGCGGCTTGCCGACGTAGCGGTCGTCCTCCGTGAAGCTGCGATGGCAGAAGTAGTACTCCGAGTAGGCGTGCTCGCGCGGCGTGTACGCCCCGCCCTGGACCAGGGGCGCGAAGCTCCGGCCGTCGATCCCGGAGGAAGGACTCCCCAACCCGCACAGCTCGGTCAGGGTCGGAAGCAGATCGGTGTGCTCGATGAGCTGGGTGCGGGCGGTCCCGGCTTCCATCCGGTCCGGCATGCGCACGATCAGCGGCACGCTGACGCTCTGCTCGTACATGTTGTGCTTGGTCCACGTGCGGTGCGCGCCGGCCATCTCACCGTGGTCCGAGGTGTAGACGACCACCGTGTTCTTGTCGAGCCCCAGCTCGCGCAACGTGTCGAACACCCGCCCGACGTTGGCGTCCGTCTGGGAGATGTTGCCGTAGTAGCCGCGGATCGCATCACGCAGATCGTCGTCCTTCTGGTCGTACCAGCCACGCTGCCTGGAGCGAATCAGGTGCCCCTCGAAGCCGTCCTCCAGCTCCCGGTCCGAACGCTCCGGCAGACTGAGAGTCACTCCGTCGTACATGTCCCAGTACTGCTTCGCCGGAACCAAGGGCGTATGCGGCATGTAGAACGACGTCCACAGGCAGAAGGGGCGATCCTTGTTCTCGCGCAGGAAGGCGACCGACTCCTCGGCGAAGAAGGTGTCGGGGAAGTACCGCTCCGGCAGGGTCGAGGCGGAGCCGCTCAGCCCGGTCGCGTACCCGCCGTCCGCGGGGTACCCCACGTACTGATCGTCCCGGAACGCCTGCTGCTCGGCCTGGGTGAGCCGTTTGTCGTGATCGGGGCGATGGAGCCTGTGGTCGAAGCCGTGCCGCCGGGTCTCGTCGACGAAGTGCATCTTGCCGATCGCGCCGGTGACGTAGCCGTGATCCTTGAAGTAGTGAGCGACCGTGCGCGCCTCGTTGGGCAGCGGGTCCCGCAGGATCTTCGCCCCGTGCCTGCACGGGTGGAGGCCGGTGACGATCGACCCGCGGGAGGGGACGCAGACGGGCGCGTTGCAGTAGGCGCGGTCGAAGCGGACGCCGTCCGAGGCGATCTCGTCGATGTGGGGGGTCTGCGCTTCGCCGCTGCCGTAGCAGCCGGTCGCGGCGGTCTGGTGCTGATCCGAGCAAAGGAAGAGCAGGTTCGCCCGGTTCGTCTTCGCGAAGCTGAAGGCGGCTCCCAGGGTGGACCCCACCGACGCTGCGGCGACGCTCTTGACTGCCTGTCGTCGTGTGATCATGATGGTCAGAATCCTAACGCAGATGGAGAAACGGGCCATGACGACGCACCGCTTCAGGACCGCCGCCCTCGCTGTCGCCCTGGGAGCGCTGACGTCGCTTCCCGTGCGGGCAGCTGAGCAGCCGAACATCCTCTGGATCATCGTCGACGACATGTCGGCCAATCTCTCCTCCTACGGAGAGGCGGCGATCGAGACGCCGCATCTCGATCGCCTGGCAAGCCGCGGAGTGCGCTTCACCAATGCGTACGTCACGGCGCCGGTCTGCTCGCCCAACCGCTCGGCGTTCATTACCGGGATGTACCAGACCTCCATCGGCGCTCATCACCACAACAGCAGCCAGGGAGAGCTGAAGATCCACCTGCCTCCCGGCATCCGGCCGATCCCCGAGCTCTTCCAGGAAGCCGGCTACTACACCGCGATCACCGGCTGGCCCAACACGGACCGAGCCACCATCGGAAAGACGCACTACAACTTCGAGTGGGACCCGGCCATCTACGACGGTCCCGACTGGAGCCACCGTCGACCCGGGCAGCCCTTCTTCGCCCAGGTTCACCTCCCCGGCGGAAAGCACCGCGGCCGATCGCTCGAGTCGTTCCGGCAGATCAGCGATCGCGTCGAGAAGCTCTTGGGGAGCAGGACCGATCCCTCCAGCGTGAAGCTTCCGCCCTACTACCCGAACGATCCGGTCCTGCTGGCGGATTGGGCGGCCTACCTCGACTCGGTTCGGCTAACCGACAAGTTCGTCGGCGACGTCATCGAACGGCTCGAAGACGAGGGCGACCTCGAGGACACGGTCGTTCTCTTCATGACCGACCACGGAATCAGCCATGCCAGGGGGAAGCAGTTCCTCTACGACGAAGGCATGCACGTGCCCCTGGTCATCGCCGGACCGACGATCGAGCCCGGGCAGGTTCGCGACGACCTCGTGGAGCACATCGACATCGCGGCCCTTTCGCTCGCACTCGCCGGAATCGAGATTCCCGAGACCATGCACTCGCGCGACATCCTCAGCGAGGACTATGAGGAGCGGACGGCGGTCTTCGCCGCTCGCGACCGCTGCGACGAGACGGTCGACTACATCAGGGCGCTACGGACGACGCGCTTCAAGTACATCCGCAACTTCCTGCCCGACCGCCCCCACCTGCAACCCAACCTCTACAAGGATGGGAAGAGCATTCTCATCGCGCTGCGTGAGGCTCATGCGGCCGGGACGTTGAACGAGACGCAGCAGCTTCTGTTCGCCCCCACCCGCCCCGCGGAGGAGCTCTATGACCTGTCGGCCGACCCGTTCGAAGTCCGGAACCTGGCCGGCGATCCGAAGCACCAGACGCAACTGAAGAAACTCAGGAAGCGCATGGACGACTGGATCGAGCGCACGAACGACCACGGCGCGGAATCAGAAGCCATGTACGACAGCGAGATGGCCGCGTACTCCAAGCGCGTGAGCGCGAACCCCGAATCCGCGGCCATCTTGAGCCGCAACATCGCCCTGATGAAGCGCTGGGCGGCCGAGGGCAAGTAGCTTGTTTCCGCCCTTGCGCGAGGCGCTCAGTCGAACAGGCCGCTGGGCGAAGTCTTCGCGCCCGTGAAATCCGGCCCTTCTTCACGCCAGCCGTTGAAGATCTTCTCGCCCATCAGCCGGGCAAACCGGGGCTCGTCGGCATAGCGCTCGAACACCTCGGGAAACCGGGTATCGCCGCGTCGCTCCTGTGTCGAGAGATGAGGCCGGCAGAAGTAGGCTGCGAGATTGATCCGCGTGCCAGGCAACTCCCGTCGCCAACCGCCGTGCCACGAGTTGCCATGCCAGATCGCGGCATCTCCCGGACTGAGGTCCATGGTCACGGCACCTCGCGGCACCGTCCACTCGATGGCGTCCAGCTCTTCCGGATCGAGCTTCTTCGCCATGATCTGCGGAACGGTTTCATGGCCCGCCATCCAGTTCTCGTGAGCCGTGGGCTGGCGCTGCTTTCGATGGCTGCCCGGGAAGAGCACCAGCGCGCCCGCTTCCCGGCTGTAGGGCGTCAGAGCGTAGTTGCAGTTGGCGACCAGGGACGTCTCGGTCATGCCGACTCGCACCCCGTCGGCGTGCACGGACAGAGGCATGCCGCCCGGCCCACGAAAGTGACTGCCCATCGAAGACAACACACAACTCTCGCCAAGCAGCCAGGTGATCATCGCGAGCGGCTTCGGCTCCAGCAGGATCTCGGGGAAGACCGGATCCTCGAAGATCAGGTAGTGCTGATACGCCATACCGCTGAAGTCGTCGGACGTGGCCGTGTCGGGATCGATCTTCTTGCCCGTCGTCCTTTCAACGCGCCGCAGGATGGCCGCCTTGGCGCGCTCGACCCGGTCTTCGGACAGAACGCCCGGCAGCACCGTGTAGCCGTTGGTCTCGAGCTCGAGCAGGTTCTCGTTGAGACCGAGCTCCGCGATGCTTGCCAGCACCCGCTCGCGCGCCTTGTCGTCCCTGCCGGCCATCTGGGCGACTCTACAACTGCTACGGTCTAAAGGAGACGATCCTCGCTCCTGGTCGGTCCGGTTCTCAGGAGGAGCCAATGAGAGAGAAGTTCGTAGCCCTTCTGCTCGCCACTGTCGTGTCCTCCCCGGCAGCCTCGGAATCCCCCAACATCGTCATCCTGCTCGCCGACGACCTCGGCTGGACGGGGACCTCGGTGCAGATGGACGAGCGCGTCCCAGGGTCGAAGAGCGACCTCTACCGCACGCCCAATCTCGAGCGCCTGGCGTCGCA
Source organism: Acidobacteriota bacterium (assembly GCA_026707325.1). Taxonomy (GTDB): domain Bacteria; phylum Acidobacteriota; class Thermoanaerobaculia; order Multivoradales; family Multivoraceae; genus Multivorans. The sequence continues at coordinate 12,844 of JAPOXA010000118.1, forward strand.
GGGCATGCGTTTCTCCAACGCCTACTCTCCGGCGCCGAACTGCTCGCCGACCCGCATGTCGATTCAAACGGGGAAGACCGCTGCACGGCTGGGAGCCACCGACATCATCGACGTCGTGCCCGACGAGACCGGCCGCGCGGTGTACCAGTTCTTCTACGACGACTTCTACCGCAACAAGCCGATGCACGTGCCGCTCCCGATCTCCGATCTGGCCGATGAGGAGCTGACGATCGCGGAGTTTCTCAAGCAGCAGGATCCTCGTTACGTCGCAGGCCACATCGGCAAGTGGCACATGGGCGGCGGCTCGCCGGCTCGTCATGGCTACGACGAGCACGACGGCCTCACGACGAACGCGCCCGGAAGGCAGGGCATGCCCGATCCCAAGCGCACCGGTGAGATCACCGAGCGATCTCTCGCCTTTCTGGAGAAACACGGGGCGTCCGGGCACCCCTTTCTACTGCAGATCTCCTACTACGCGGTCCATACGCCGGTCCTGGCGAAGCCGGAGACCGTTTCGCGCTATCACGGCTATTCGAGCGTCATTCACTCGAACAGTACATACGGCGCAATGACCGACGAGCTGGACCAGAGCGTCGGCAAGATCCTCGACAGGATCGACGCTCTCGGCATCGCCGGCGACACCTATGTCATCTTCACCTCCGACAACGGCGGTGAATCCGACCGTCCCGTGACCAGCAACGTGCCGCTGTCGATGGGCAAGACGCATGTGTGGGAAGGCGGCATTCGAGTACCGCTCATCGTGCGGGGTCCCGGTATCGCCGCGGGTAGCCAGAGTCACGTGCCGGCCATCGGCTACGACTTCCTGCCGACGATCGCCGAGTGGCTGGGTGCGGGCGATCGGCTTCCCGACCATCTCGACGGCGGCAGTCTGGCCGGCGTGCTGGCAAACGAAGGAGTCGGCGAGGTCGATCGAGGTACGGAGCCTCTCATCTGGTACTACGGCGCCTATCGCAACATGAAGCACGTCACGCCTCAGACAGCGATCCGTCTCGACCATCACAAGCTCATCCGCGAGCTGGAGTCCGGGCGCGAGGTCCTCTACGACCTCGATCTGGATCTCGCGGAGACCACCGACCTCAGCCGGTTTCGTCCCGAGGTCGC
>JAPOXA010000074.1 GCA_026707325.1 Acidobacteriota bacterium
AGGTCAGGAACGCCGCCTGATCAACTCGCCAATCCACAACTTTCGGCAATACCTCAATCCGGGGTTGGTTCGAGGACTACGGTCCGGAAGGCTCCACCTCGTGAGGGCCTCCGCCTTCTTGAGCAAGATCTCTTGTTCGGGAGGAGTCCAGCCGCCGACACGGCCGAGGAAGCGCTTCAGCCATCCAAGTGACTTCTGGACTCCCTCCACCTTCCCGGCCGCGCGACGTTGGAGATGCCGCTTACACTCCTCCACTACGACTTGTGGAACCGCGAGCTGAGTCCCGCGAGCGTACAGGTAGTGCTTAAGCGCCGACGCTTTGTCGGATGTCAGACCGATCTCACTAATGAAGATGTTGCTGTCTAAGACGAGAACCTCGTCAGATTCAGGACGCATGTGACTGTTTCCTTTCGGAGCCCGCGGCACGCTGTCGGTTCGGCATACGCATCCGTCGGGGGCACTTCAACGTCTCGGGGGTTGCGGACACCCGGCGGAGAGGCATCCGCACGGAGCGGGACATACATCCGGACCCGGCGACCGAGCCCCTTCCGATGTTCACCTGGATTCCTCCTCTGTTCGGTCGGCGGCTCCGTTGGCCCCTGAAGATGCGTCGCCTCCGGACCCGGGTTGGCGCATGAATCTCGGTATCACCGTCTTGTCCCCGTCGATCATCAAGCTCATCTCCTGGAGATCGCGGGAAAAGTCAGAGCCGGATACCGTCAGGTAGCGCCAGCACGAGAACGAGGAGCGCTCTGTTCGAATCCTCGATTCGGCCTCCTCGACGTGGCGTCTGGCCGCGTGAATGTCGCCCAGAACCCACTGGGCCAAGCCAAGGCGCTGTGCGTAGTTTGCATTCTCCGGAGGGGTTGGCTCCGATGCGTCCAACTCAACAACTCGCGCGAATGGACAGCGCGAGGGTTCCCCTCGTTGTCCCCAGAGGGCCATGCCCAAGTTGAAGGCGTCCTGAACGGACATTGTCTCGACGGACGAGGCGGAAGCTGCGCAGACACTTGCGGCCTCTGTGAAATGCCCCAACGCAAGAAGGGCGAGTACGAGCCCGTGTCGCGCCGGGGTTTGCTCGGTCGGTTCGAGGTCACCGGCCTCCAGCAGCGGGTGAAGGAGTGCACGGGCGAGCTCGGCTTCCTCCGGGCGACGGGTCAGACTCATCGCTACTGCAATCCGTTCGCCTGCGGCTAGCTCTCGCAGGCCGTCTGAGGTCGGCACGTGCTCCAGGTCCTTGGGGAGGAGCAACCTGAGAGCCCTTTGCACTTCCAGGTAGTTGAGACCCTCCATTCGAATGACTGTCAGTGCGTCCTGGCTGGCGCCAGCAGGGTCGTCGAGAAGGCGCCTCTGCTGTGCTCGGTCCAGGAGAACGTCAGGTTCGTCGTAGCCAGCTTCTATGGCTTGGTCGAACAAGACAAGCGAGTCGTCGAGGTCGCCGCTACGGGCTCTCAGGCGACCGAGGTGATAGAGCACCTCGCCGTCATTGGAATGGTGCTTTCCGATTCGCTTCAATTGCTCGTCTTGGGCGGCGTCGCTTCCTTTCCGCCGCGGTTCGCAGTGGTCCATGTAGCTGAACGCGCCGACGCGGTCGAGCGGATTGAGGCAGACGATCTCGTAGGCGAGCTGGTCGTACTCCTTGGCGAGGCGGGTGCGCGGCCGGTCCCTCGTGAAGATGTCCTGCTTCAACAGCGACAGGCTGGGGTAGCGATGGATAGCCAACGGTTCGCGATCGAAGCCCAGTTGCTTCTGGAAGTCGGCCGTGATGCCCTGGAGGATCTCGTCCTCGTCGTCCAGGTCGGGGACGTTCGACACGACGTAGTGGAGATCGATTCTCTTTTCCCTTGGACCTTCGGCCTCGGCCCTGATGTCGCGGACGACCTTCGTGAGGCCCCGGAGATTCTGCTGGTTCGGGAAGAAGAGCAGCACCACGGCGTCCGGAAGCTGGCGGGTGCATATGCCGCCGACGTCGGTATGGCCGGTCCGGGAGTCAATCAGGACGTAGTCGGCCTCAAGGGAGTCGCGCCATTGCGCCTTCAGATCCTCGAACAGGAGGTAGCCGTCGAAGTGCTCGTAGAGCGCTTGCCAGTCGAGTGCGGCGAGGCGCCTTGCATAGCGTTCGTCGTGCGATCCGGAGGGCATGATCCACAGGCGCCCGTCCTTCTCGCCGAGGGGTGGCGACTCGAACAGGAAGTCTTCGGCTTCGGGCGCCCGATCGGTCTCGAGATAGGTCTCGACGAAGTCGAGGATTCCGGGCGTCGTCTCGGCCGGCCTGCCGAGGTCGAACGTGTCGAGTCCGGGCGCCTCGAGATCGAAGTCGACGGCGACGACGCGCTTGCCCTGCAGCGCGAGTTCGACCGCAACGTTGACGAGGGCCATCGTGCGGCCGACGCCGCCCTTGAAGGAGTAGAACGTGGTGACGTACATGACGCTCACTGCTGGCGCCGCCGGGACCGGCGACGCTTCAGGCGGCTATACGGAACGTGGACGCCTGAGCGGAGTTGATCTGGTCCTGCGGCACATGGGGGAATCGTCCGGCGCCGGCAGTTGCGGCGGGTCGGCCGGGGGAGGTCTGGTCCCGCGCCAGTTTCTTCAGGATGCTCCAGCCCAAGTCCGTGTCCAGCAGGCGCAGGTAGCGGTCGTACCCACGGTTCTGCGCCGTGGCGCCGGTCTCCCAGCGCTTGATGGTCGCTTCTCCGAGGCCGGTGACTTCCGCGAACGCCGGTCGGCTCAGGCCGCGGCGCTCGCGGATTCCCCGGATGTCCCACGGGGAAAGGAGGTCGTGCGCGTGGTAGACGGCCTCGTCCTTGATCCGGGAACCGACGTAGTCGAGGAACTCCTCGTCACAGTCGGCACACTGCCTGACGGGCAACGTCACCGTGATCTCGAGATCTCCGTGCTGGAACGTGTGGTCGACGATCTCGGTCTTCGCCGGCGCCTCGCAGAAGGGGCAGGCCGTGTCCCGGTTCGGATCGCTCGCCAAGACCTCTTGCTTGGGTCTGCGGTAGTCAGGCATCGTTCTCGTCCTGTCTCGTTCGAAACGGCTGTGCCGAGTCACTCGTGGATGGAGTAGTGGAAGCTCCTGCCGACGACCCTTCGCCGGCTCTTCAGCAGTTCAAGTTTCACGTAGACCCGGGGGGCGTCGGCCTCGACTTCAATCTTCAGCACGTAGCCGGTGGCGCCCGGCGGATGGTCCAGCACCATGGTTTCTACCTCGTGCCCGTCGCGGAGCTTCTCGGCGACGAGGCTCCAAGCGGCCTCATCCGTGAACACCCCGCTCAGGTAGCGATCCTGGGGATTGCTGACGTTTCCTGGCTCCCATCGCGCTCGCTGCCGACCCGAGATTCTCGTTCCGGCGCGGCTGGCCAGATCGGCCAGGACTCGCCGGGTCTCGTCATCGATTCCCTTCTTGCGGTCAGCCATAGGTGACCCTCGGAGGACGACGACGAGGATCGTATGATCCCCCTGTGGCGGTTGTCAAGGGCAACAGTCGGCGATCAGGTTCTGGGACGAGTTCATTTGCCCCTGCTTTCTTCCCCTTGATCTCGCCTTGGCGAGCCGTTCTTTCTGAGCCGCGAACCCGGGCACTCGGAGGGATGCCCGGTCGTTGCTCTTCCTCCGCGCGCACTCGCCCGTCCCGGGTGGCGCCTCGGCAACGTCCGCGGTGTGCCCGCCTACGAAGCCCGATCCCGAGCCGCCGCCAGCGCGCGCTTGCCGTAGACCTTGCCGACGTGGACGCGGTAGTCGCCGGAGGCGAAGATGTCGCCGATGGGATCTTCGGCGTCCAGGCCGGAGGCTGCTGCGGCGATGGCGTCGTCGGAGAGGTCGCTGCCGACGAGGCTTGAGACGTCGACCGTGGTCGGCGTGGCGGAGACGCCGCCGACGACCAGGCCGGCGGCGGTGCAGCGGCCGTTCTGGACGGTGACGGAAGCCGCGGCGCCGACGACGGCGTAGCCGGACGCGGGGTGCTCGAACTTGAGGTAGGCGGCGCCGGTGCCCGCGCCCAGAGCCGGGGCTTCGACGTGGGTGAGGATCTCGTCCTCGCCGACGTCGGTCATCAGCAGGTCCTGGAAGAAGTCGCCCGCGGCGACCGAGCGGGTGCCGGAGGGGGACTGCAGGTGGACCGAGGCGCCGACGAGAACGAGCACCGGCGGTATGTCGGAACCCGGGTCGGCGTGGGCGATGTTGCCGCCGATCGTGCCGCGGTTGCGAACCTGGGCGTCGCCGATGTGGCCGGCCGCTTCGGCGAGTACCGGGCAGCGTGCCGCGAGGACATCGGAAGCCGCGATCTCGGCGTGGGTGGTCAGCGAGCCGACGCGGACCGAACCGCCCGCTTCGGAGATGCCCTTGAGTTCGTCGAGGCGACCGATGTCGATGACGACGGGCGGCTGCGCGAGGCGCAGCTTCATCATCGGGATCAGGCTGTGGCCACCGGCCATCAGCTTCGCGTCTTCGTGCTCCTGCAGCAGGCCGAGGGCTTCATCGACCGATCCGGCGCGGCGGTAATCGAATTGGGCTGGGTACATGTCGGTGCTCCTGATTCGGCAGCTTCGGTTCTGTTCGGCTGCGGGATTCTAGACGGATGAAGTTGCTAGCTGTTGACGGCCCGCCACACCTTCTCGGGCGTGAGCGGCATGTCGATGTGGCTGATCCCGAACGGCGCGAGCGCGTCGACCACGGCGTTGACCACCGCGGCCGGCGACGCGATCGCGCCGGCCTCGCCGACGCCCTTGACGCCCAGCGGGTTGTGCGGGCACGGGGTCGTCGTGCGGTCGAGCTCGAACGGGATCAGGTTGTGGATCTTGGGCACCGCGTAGTCCATGAGCGAGCCGGACACGAGCTGGCCGCTCTCGTCGTAGACCGCGTTCTCCCACAGCGCCTGGCCGATGCCCTGGGCCAGGCCCCCGTGGAGCTGACCGTCGACGATCATCGGGTTGATCACGTTGCCGACGTCGTCGACCGCGGCGTAGCGCAACAACTCGATCGAGCCGGTTTCCGTGTCGACCTCGACCACGCAGACGTGGGTGCCGAATGGATAGGTGAAGTTCGCCGGGTCGTAGAAGCTCGTGGCGGAGAGGCCGGGCTCCAGGTCGTCGGGGTAGTTGTGAGCCAGGTAGGCCTGGAGCGCCACGTCGCCGAGACCGAGGGAGCGGTCAGGCGAGCCGGCCACGCGGAAGTTGCCGTCCTCGTACTCCAGGTCCTCGGCCGAGGCCTCGAGCAGGTGGGCGGCGATCTTCTTGCCCTTCTCGATGATCTTCTCGACGCTCTTGACGATGGCCGAACCGCCGACGGCCGCGCTGCGGCTGCCGTAGGTGCCCATGCCGAACTGGACGAGGTCGGTGTCGCCGTGGATCACCTCGACCGCCTCGGGAGCGATGCCGAGCTTGTCGGCGACGATCTGGGAGAACGTCGTTTCGTGTCCCTGGCCGTGCGACGAGGAACCGGTGTAGACGGTGACCGACGCGGTCGGGTGGACGCGGACGTCGGCGCTCTCCCACTGGCCGGCCTGGGCGCCGAGCGAGCCGACGACGGCCGACGGCGCCAGCCCGCAGGCCTCGATGTAGGACGAGAAACCGATGCCGATCTGCTTGCCGCCGTTGTCGCGCCGCGACGCCTGTTCGCTCTTGAGATCGTCGTAGCCGATCATCTCCAGCGCGCGGTCCATCGCCGGTCCGTAGTTGCCGGAGTCGTATGCGAGGGCGACCTGGGTCTGGTACGGGAACGCGTCTGGCGACACGAAGTTCCGGCGTCGCACCTCCACCGGACCCAGACCCGTGGCGTCGCCGGCGAGATGCATCAGCCGCTCGACGACGTAGGTCGCCTCCGGCCGCCCGGCACCGCGGTAGGCGTCGACCGGGGCCGTGTGGGTGAACACGCCGGTGACGTGGCAGTGGATCGCCGGGATGTCGTACTGGCCGGACAACAAGGTGCCGTAGAGGTAGGTCGGCACGGCCGGCGCGAAGGTCGAGAGGTACGCACCCATCGCGGCCGCGGTGTCAACGCGCAAGCCGGTGATGCGGCCATCGGCGTCGAGCGCCATCGCGCAATGGGTCGAGTGGTCACGGCCGTGGGCGTCGGTCAGGTTCGTCTCGGTGCGGGTGGCAGTCCACTTGACCGGCCGGTCGAGCTTCATCGAGCAGAGGCCCACGATCGCCTCGTCGGCGTAGTGGTGGATCTTGCTGCCGAAACCGCCGCCGACCTCGGGAGCGACGATCCGTACCTTGTGCTCGGGCATGCCGAGCGACGCGAGCGTCATCAGCAGCCGGTGCACGTGCGGGTTCTGACTCGTCATGTGGATCGTCATCTCGCCGGTGGACGAGTCGTAGGAGGCGAGCACCGCGCGCGGCTCGATCGCGTGCGGGATCAGCCGGTTGTTGCGGAGGTCGAGCTCGACCGTGTGGGCGGCCGAGGCGAAGGCGGCGTCCACCGATTCGCGCTCGCCGATCTCCCAGTCGAACGCCACGTTGCCGGGCGCCTCTTCGTGGACCGCGGGAGCGCCGTCTTCGAGAGCGGCCACGACGTCGGCCACGGCGTCGAGCGGTTCGTAGTCGACGGCGACCCGGTCGGCGGCGTCGCGGGCGAGGTAACGGTCTTCGGCGACGACGACGGCCACCGCGTCGCCGACGTGGCGGACCGTGTCCGCGGCGATCATCGGGTGGGCCGGCGTCACGAGATCGGGCAGCAGCCAGCCGACCGGGACCACGCCCGGAATGCCGGCGGCCGCGACGTCGCGGGCGGTGAGCACGGCGAGGACGCCGGGAAGCGCCTCCGCGGCGGAGGTGTCGATGCCGCGGATCCGGGCGTGCGCGTACGGACTGCGGACGATCGCGGCGTGAGCCATGCCCTCGGCCTTGAGGTCGTCGGTGTACTTGCCGCGGCCGGTGATGAGCGCCGGGTCTTCCCGGCGCTTGATCGAGGTGCCGAGTACCCGTGCCATGTCAGCTCATCCTCTCCGCGGCGTACTTCACCGCTTCGACGATGTTGTGGTAGCCGGTGCAACGGCAGATGTTGCCCTTGAGACCCTCGCGGATCTCCTCGTCGTTCGGGCTCGGGTTCTGGGCCAGGAGGTAGTTCGCGGAGAGGATCATGCCCGGCGTGCAGTAACCGCACTGCAGGCCGTGCTTCTCCCAGAAGCCCTCCTGGAGCGGATGGAGTTCGCCGTTCTGGGCCAGCCCCTCGATCGTCGTCACCGAGGCGCCGTCGGCCTGCGCCGCGAGCATGGTGCAGGACTTGACCGCGTTGCCGTCGAGCAGCACGGTGCAGGCACCGCAGAGACTCGTCTCGCAACCGATGTTGGCGCCGGTCAGACCCAGATCCTCGCGCAGGAAGTGGACCAGCAGGCGCCGCGGCTCGACCGCTGCCTGAACCGGCTTTCCGTTGACTTCGAGTTGAATGGACACGGTCATCTTCGGGTATCTCCTTCTGTAGCGTCAGGAACAGGCACGGAGCGAGATGGCGATGGCCGCCAGGACGACCAGGGCGCCGCCAACCAGGTAGGGCCAGAGTTCTCTGGCCATGCCGGCGGCGAAGCGGCCGGCAAAGGCGGCCTGGGAGGGGGCTTCTGCGCTGGCTTCGTCGCCGCCCGTTGGAACAGGCGGCTCGTCTGCCGCCGGCGCGCGCGCGGCGAGCTGCTGTTCCAGGCCCTGCAGGCCCTGGCGGGTCAGCACCTTGGCCGAGCTGTCGAGCAGCCGCTGGCCGACGGCGGCAATGCGGCCGCCGACCTGGGCGTCGATCTCGTAGTGGAGCAGGGTGCCGCCGTCGTCGGTGTCCTCGAGGCGAAGCGAGCCGTTGCCGTTGACGAAGCCTGGCGCTCCCTTGCCGTCCATCTTCAGGCTGTAGCCGTTCGGTGGATCGAGGTCGAGAAGTTCGACACCGCCCTCGAACACGCCCTGGACGGGCCCGACCTTCATCTTCAGCTTGCCGCGGAACCGGTTGTCGCCGACCGGCGCCATGTCCTCGCAGCCCGGCAGGGTACGCGACAGTACCTCCGGGTCGAGGATGGCCTCCCAGACGACGCCGCGCGGTACGGCCAGCGTGTGCGAGCCCTTGATCTTCACGTTCTGCTAGGGGCCGGGCGGCGAGCCGCGATGTGAAGTGGTAGCTGTGGCAGACATGGCGCAGCAGAGTGCAGATCTACCACAGAGTCGGGCGCCTTCCTACGCCCGCACGTAGCGAACCACAGGGTCCTGTTCGGACTCCAGTTCGCCAACGTTCTCGGCCACGAGTTCGCCTCGCTGGTAAAGGTACTCGACGTGCGCTCCGGCCTCTTCCAGGGCGAGCAGCACCGTGTAGCCGCGCACCGCGCCGAACAGCCGGCGGCTGATGTCCGCTGTGGTCTGGGGCGCCCGGCAGGTGTCCATGATCACGTCCAGCCGCTTGTCGTGGGATTCGCGGATCTCCCCGACCCGTGCGGTCACGTCTTCGATCGGCTCTTCGTGGCCGCCCAGGCCGACCCGGACGCCGTCCAGCTTCTCGACTTTGCCCAACGCGTCCAGGTAGTGGCCGAGGCCCATGTTCAGGGTCAGAGACTCGGGCGACTGGTGGGGCGTGATCCGGGCCAGCACATGGTCGGCGGTCAGCAGGACGTCGTCGATCCGCAGGCAGACCTGGCCGGGGCAGTGTCCCGGGACGTGCAGGACCTTGATGTCGACGTCGGCGCCGTTCCCGTCCCGCACAGGCTGCCCCTCCTCGAGCAGGAACTGGACCGGCACCGAGCCGTAGCGCGCCTTCGGCGCCGTGTACATCGTCATCAACTGGTCGCACTTGCCGGCCGAGAGGCCGGCGCGATGCAGGAACACGCGGAGCTGCTGCGAGGCGACGACGACCCGTTCCTCGTAGTGGGTCAGCACGCGGCGGTCGAGGACGTGGATGCCGACCGGCGCCTCGGTGTGCCGGCGGACGAACTGCAGGCCGCCGAAGTGATCCATGTGGCCGTGAGTGATCAGGATGACGTCGACGTCGGCGAGGCCGACGCGGGCGCCGAAGCGGTCCTCGATCGAGGCCATGCCGCGGACCAGGTTCTCGTTCGAGAAGTCCATGCCCGAGCCGCAGTCGACCAGGATGCGGCGGTCACCGTCGTCGATCAGGTAGACGTTGCCGAAGAAGTTCGGGAAGACCTCGAAGTTCAGGGCGTAGACGACCCTTCCTGTGGCGGTCGCGAACCGCCGCGGCGACTCGAGCTGCTTCTTGGCGTTCGACGTGGTTGCGCGCATTCGATTCCCGTGAGAGTCCGTGGCCTAGCCCGACGTGTCCAGCCTTCGGTGGGCGCCCAGGGGCGGCGTCCCAGCGGACTCGAAGCGAGCGACGCGGAGAACACTCCGGCCACCGAGGCCGGACCGGAGCGAGCGGAGTGGAGTGAGCGACAACCTTCCCTTGTCCGAGAGAGCGTGAACGGCCGTTGGGACGCCGCCCCTGGGCGCCCACCGAGGGCGGGTGCCTTCCGTCAGTTGGTCAGCGCCGAGACGAGGGAGTCGACCGCCTGATCGGCGATCTCTCCCATCTCGTCGTCCGTGCGATCCTGGATCGGATGCCGCACGTAGACGACCTCGGGCGTGGAGCCGAGCGACTTCGACTGCGACTCGGCGGCGTCCTGGAACTCGCACGAGGCGACGAACACGGACGGTAGCCCCATCTCTTCCAACTGGGTCGTGTCGTGCACACTGCACGACGTGCAGGACCCTCAGTCGGCCAGCGCTTCGATCACCGCGTCGCAACGCTGGGCGATCTCGGCGCGCAGGTCGGCCGGCGCCACCTTGGAGAAGGTGGGCTTGGTGAAGCGGAGGACGTTGGCGCCCCGGCTGGCGATCCGCTCCTCGACGCGGTCGAGGAAGACGTCGCCGCGAGCCTTGGAGATGTCGAGCAGGGCGATCGTCTTGCCGCCGATGGCGTCGAGGCGCGGCGCCGCGGTGCGCGCGGCGGGCGCGGCCTCGTTCGTCGGGTCGATCAGAGTCTGGACCATGGGAGTCTCCTGGGTGAGCCCCGAACGATACACGACGCTGGCCAGCCACTGGCGTCGCGGAACTGGGTGCTAGGGTCGCCGCCCATGACCGAGGCAACCTCCACTTCCGCTCCCGCGCCGCCGGGCTTCGACCAGGGTCTGGTCGCGGTGGTCAAGAAGGACTGCCCGACCTGCCAGATGGTGGAACCGGTACTGGCGGAGGTTCGCCGTCACCGACCGGTCCTCGTCGTGACCCAGGACGACCCGATGTTTCCCGCCGAGGGAAGTCCCGTCCACGATGCCGATCTGACGCTGTCGCACCGACTGGGGATCGAGATCGTGCCGACCCTGTTGACGCGGGAGGGAGGCTCCACCTCGGCCACCGCGATCGGCTGGAACCGCGAGCAGTGGGAGGACGTGACCGGCGTCGGCGAGCTGGGCGTCGATCTGCCGCCGAGCCGTCCGGGCTGCGGCGCGCTGAACGTCGAACCGCCGCATGTCGAACGGCTCGCCGCCCTCTTCGCCGATGGCGGGGCGTGCCGGGTCGAGCTCGGCGACCAGGAGGACGATGTCGAGGCCTGCTTCGCCCGCGGCTGGACGGACGGCCTACCGGTCGTGCCGCCGACGCCCGAGCGGGTCGAACGCATGCTCGCGGGCACTCGCCGGGACCGCTCCGAGGTGCTCGGGCTGGTGGCGCCGGACTACGGCGAGTGCACGGTCGAGAAGGTCGCGGTCAACGCCGTGATGGCCGGCTGCCGGCCGGAGTACATGCCGGTGGTTCTGGCCGCGGTCGAAGCGGCCTTGACCGAGGAGTTCAACTGGCACGGCCTGGCCGCGACGACCTACTTCGCCGGCCCGATCGTCGTCGTCAACGGTCCGGTCACGAGCGCCCTCGGCATGAACTCGAAGATGAACGTGCTCGGCCAAGGCAACCGGGCGAACACCACGATCGGCCGCGCGCTGCAGCTCGTGCTGCGCAACGTCGGCGGCGCCCGCCCGGGCGAGGTTGACCGGGCGACGCTCGGCAACCCCGGCAAGCTCAGCTTCTGCTTCCCCGAGCGTGAGGCCGATTCGCCGTGGACGTCGCTGGCCACCGAACGCGGAGTCCCCGAGGGCAAGTCCGCCGTCACCCTGTTCGCCGGCGAAGGGCCGCGGGGCGTCGTGGACCAGCTCTCCCGCGAGCCGGAGTCGCTGGCCCGCTCCCTGGGCTCGGCGCTCCTGGCGGTCGCCCACTACAAGGTCGTCGTCGGCTTCGACGCCATGCTCGTCGTCGGTTTCGAGCACGGCAACGTCTTCCGGCGGGCGGGCTGGGACAAGGCCAGGCTGCGCCGGGAACTCGACGCCGTGCTCGTCCGCTCCGGCGCGGACCTCGTGCGGGGCGCGGGCGACATCGCCGAGGGCCTGCCGGAGAAGATGGCGGGCGCCCAGGTGCCGAAGTTTCGGCCGGGCGGGTTGCTGCTGGTTCATGCCGGCGGCAACGCGGGCCTGTTCTCGGCCGTGGTCGGCGGCTGGGTCAGCGGCCCGGTCGGCAGCCAGCCGGTCACCCGGGTGGTAGGGGACTGAGGCGGCGGAACCGGGACTGGCGCCCCGTCGCGGACGGACGCCCTTCCAACGGATCCACATTCGCTCACTGTAATGCGACCCGTGTCCACGCTGTTGATGGTCCGCCATGCGGAGAGCACCGCGAACCTGGCGAGCCGGTACACCTGGCACGATCACGAGCCCCTGACCGAACTCGGGCACCGGCAGGCTCGTGAGGCCGGCCGGTTGCTGGCGGAGCAGTACGAGCCTTCCCACCTGTACTGCAGCCGCTTCCGCCGCGCCCGCCAGACCGCCGACGAGATTGCGGCGGAGGTCGGCCTGCCGGTGGTCGAGATCGACGGTATCGAGGAGCGTTGCTTCGGTGAGCTTCGGGGCAAGCCCTGGGAGGTGTACCGGACGGCCGTGGCCGATCTCGACATCGAGGAGTTCTGGCACCACCGGGCGCCAGGCGGGGAATCGCTCGTCGACGTCGCGTCGCGCGCGGCACCGGTGGTGGCCGGGCTCGCCAACCGTCACCACGGGCGGCAGGTCATCGTCGTTTCTCACGGCGGCGTGATGGCCGCCCTGCGCGCGTGGATTGCCGGCACCTGGCGAAACCGGCCGACGCCCACGCGAAACGCCGACGGATTTCGGCTCGATCGCAACGGCTCGGACTGGATGCCGCCGAGCCGCCTGTTCGACACCTGAGCGCCGCCGCCCGCGAGGTTGCGTTCCTGCCGCGACGACTCCTAGAATCAAGGATTCGATCGTGCAATTCCGTGTGCTTGGTTCCGGATCGCACGAGACGCCCGGGAGGGCGCGCCGTTTCGATGCCCTGAGGTTGCCGGATGATGGAGAATCTGAAGTGAACAACTTCCGCACTCGTACCCTTGCGCTGCCCGGAGCGCTGTGCCTGCTGCTCGCGGCGGGCTGCGGCCCCGAGGTTCCGACCGTCAACTTCTCGGTCGTCCTGCCGATGACCGGCCCGGCGGGGATCTACGGCGAAGAGATCGCCAGCGGGATCCAGTTGCGTCAGGACCGGCTGATGTCAGGCGAAGAGGAACTCGCCTACAACGTCGTCGTCGAGGTGATCGACTCCGAGGGCGACCCCGAGCAGGCCGCGTCGCTGCTCGATACGGCCTTCTCGACGTCGCTGGCGGCAATCGGCGGCGCCACGAGTGGCGAGGCGCTTGCCATGGTTCCGGTAGCCGACGACGCGGGACGCGTTCTCGTCTCCCCGTCCGCATCGAGTCCCGAACTGAGTGGCGCGTCGGAGTACTTCTACCGCCTCTTCCCGAGCGCCGAGATCGAGGCGTCGACGATGGCGACCTTCCTTCGCGACCGGGTGAACGTCCAGCGGCTCGCCCTGGTGGTCGAGGATTCGGCCTTCGGCACCTCGCTGGCCGATTCGGTGGAGCTGGTGTGGGGCACGGAACTGGCGGGCCGGGTGACCTTCACGCCGTCCTCCGACCAGAACGCGATGGTGCAGGAGGCCCTGGGGTACGAGGCGGACGGCATCTACGTCGCGGCCTCCGGCGCCGCTCTCGCGGAGGCGATCCAGGCACTGCGTCTCGCGGGCTTCGAGGGCAGCGGCAAGCGGCTGGCCACGAGTTCGTCGCTGATGATCGAGGCGGTGCTCGAGGCCGCCGGGCCGGCAGCCAACGACGTCTACATGACGGCGCCGGTGTTCGACGTCAACAGTCCGGACGAACCGACGGCGTCGTTCGTTGCCGAGTACCGCGAGAAGTTCACGGATCCGGCCGCCTGGACGGCCTACCAGGAGGCCGTGGCGGAGAACGAACGCGCGAAGACGGCGGTGCAAGGAATGGACCTCGGCGAGTCGGGTCTCGCGACTGCCAGAGCCGAGGCCGAAGCGGCCGCGGAGGCGCTGGCCGCGGCCGAAGACGCACTGAACACGCCGAGCTATTACGCCGGCCTCGGCTACGACTCGATGGGCGTCCTGATCGGGGCCCTGGCCGAGCTCGAGGTGATCAACGTCCCGAGCGACTTTCTGAAGGGAATGCGGGCGATTCGGGAACTGCCGGGAGTGACCGGCACGATCCAGTTCCGTGAGACCGGCGACGTGCAGAAGTTCACCCGCATCTATCAGATCGTCGACGGCGAGCCGGTCGACTTCGAGCAGTACTGGGACGAGTACACGCGGAAGCGGCTGGAGGAGATGGAGAAGCTCCAGCAGCAGATCGAGCGGATGAACCGGAACTAGGGCCTGTTCACACTATCGCAGTGCATCGACGATGAGCACGAAGACGACGAA
>JAPOXA010000162.1:0-2859 GCA_026707325.1 Acidobacteriota bacterium
CCCCAGTGGTAGCCGCCGATCAGGATGTTGTCTTCGTACAGGAGCGGCGTCGGGATGTTCTGCTCCATGAAGATCCGCAGTTCCTTCTTCCACAGCGTCTTGCCGTCGCTGATGCGAATGCCCACCACGTGGTTCTGGGTCGAGGTGACGAGCTGCCGGACCCCGTCGATCGTGAACGCCATGGGTGACGCGTAGCCTGGCGGCAGGTACTCGGTCCGCCAGACTTCTTCGCCGGTGTGCCGGTTGTAGGCCACGATCTCACCGAGGCTCTCGATCGACGGATCGGGCCAGGTCTGGCCGATCGGGACGATGACCAGGTCGCCCTCGACCAGCGGCGAGGCGCTGGTGCCGCACTCGGGATAGGGCTGCGCGTAGATGTCGTCGTAGCTCTTGTCCCAGAGCACGTCGCCCTGCTCCGCGTCGATGGCGTGCAACCGCTCCGTGACGCCGAAGGTGTAGAGCGTGTCCCCGACCGCGGTCAGCGTCGATTTCGGGCCAGGCCCCCAGGCCCAGGCGTGGTTCACCGGCACGTAGGCGACCGGATAGGCGTAACGCCAGATCTCCTCGCCCGTCTCCGGGTCGAGCGCCAGGACGACCTCCTCCTCGCCCTGCCGGACGTGAATGTAGAGCTTGCCCTGGTGGAGGATGGGCGCCGACTGCCCGAGGCCGACCTCGATCTTCCAGACCTGGTGCAGGGACGCCGGCAGCGGACCGTGAAGCGCCGCGGCGAGCCTCTCGTTGCCGGCCACGGGCGCGTAACCGTCCCTGGCGGGCCCCCGCCACTGCGACCAGTCGCCCTCGGCGGCAAGGGTCGGCGCGGACCACGCAGCCGCCAAGAGAGCCAGGCAGAGAAGGAGCTTCAGCGCTCCGGTGGACCGAACGACTGTCGCTTTCCGCATCACGGTGATCTCCTCTGGTCGAGGTCAGTGGTCAGGCCGGGACCGAACGGCCTCAGCCTCAGAAATCGAAGCTGAGCCGCAGCATCAACCGGCGCGGATACTGGTAGAGGGAAGGCACCAGATTACCGTCCCTGAACGCAGTGGCCTGCCACCAGTCCCAGGCGTCTTCGTTCAGGGCGTTCAGGACCTGCAGGTCGACGCCGAACGAGACGTCGCCACCGAGCGAGAAGTTGCGCCCGATGCCCAGGTCGAGCGTCGCGCTGCCCGGCATTCTCCGCTGGTCCTCACGCGGGGTCAGGGCGACATCGATCTGGCCCTGAGGCAGTTGGACCCTCTGGAAGAGTCCGTAGGGCCGGCCATCCTGAACCTTCAGCACCGCTGCTCCGCGCAGCTTCCAGGGCAGGTCGACCTGGACCTGGCCCGCGAACACCCAGGTTCGGTCTCCCTGCAACAGCCCTTCAGCGTTGATGTGGTGGTTCGGATCCACGCCCGACTGGGACGAGAAGAACGGTTCCGCCTGGCGCTGGTCGAGGTTCCGTGCCGTGAATCCCTCCGAGTTCGACCAGCCGAGCGATGCGTTCATCCCCCACCGGCCGACCTTCCGCTTGGTCAGGCTCACGAAGATGGCCTCGTAGTCCTGGTGGTACCTCGCACCGGGGGGCGCGTTCGCGCCCGGCCCCGGGCTGTTCCCCTTGCGCCGGGTCGGCTCCTCGACGATGCCGAAGAGCGTCATCGTTTCACCGGTCTCCGGATTCTCGAACGGCACTTCCTCGTAGACGCCGTCGTCGAGGATGTGCCAGCCGATCAGGTTCGTGCCGCGCTTGACGACGAGCTCGGCGCCGAGGGTCAGCGTCTCGCTGAGCTGCTGCTCGTAGCCGAGGGCGTACTGGTCGTACTCGGGCGCCTGCATGTTCGGGTCCGGCTGAATGAGATTCTCGTCGGCGACCGTCCGGTAGACGTACCAGGGGCCGTTCCGGTAGTAGCTGAAGGCGTACATCGAGGGCGGCCGGTCGGGGTGAGGACCGTTCCACATGGCCGTATTGTTCGCCTCGAAGTACTTGCCGTAGGAGACGCGCAGCACACCCTGCCGCTCGCCTTCGCCGACCTGGTGGGCGATCCCGAGGCGCGGCGAGATGTTCTTCCAGTCGACGAGATCGTCGTAGGCGGGGTAGAAGTCACCGCTGAAGACGGCATTCCCCTTGCCGCCCCCGTGGGACAGCAGCACCTCGTAGGGCGGGATGCCGCCGTTGTCATGGTCGTAGCGCACACCGAGGTTCAGGGTCGTCTTGCCGCCCAGGTTCCACGAGTCGTCCACGAAGAGCCCGAGAGAGGTCGAGTCGCTGCCGTAGTAGTGCTGCTGCCGGGTGTAGCGCCAGTAGAAGCTCTCGGCGAACTTCGCGTAGTAGAGACCGCCCGGGCCTGGGTAGAGCTGCGGCGTCTTCGTGGTCGCGTCCGTGAACTGGACGCCGAACTTGAACTCGTGACTGCCGGCGAGGTCATCCGCGAAGTGGGTCAGCTTGGCGCTGGTGCGGACCATCCCGGGACCGTAGTCGTACGGATACCTCGGTCCGCCGACGGTCGTGGGCACCGGCTGCGTGTAGTCCACGAAGGGCGGCTCCACACTGCCGGTGACCGAGGCCACCCGGTCGTAGTTGTCGAAGTCGGCGACGTTCACCTCGAAGAACGTCCGGTTCGAGAACACGGACTGCCACCCGAGGCGGAAGGATGGTCGGATGCCGAACTCGTGCGCCTGCGCGTCCTGGGAGAGGAACGGATCCGAGGACGCCTGCCAGTCGTAGTCCTCGTACTGGGCGCTGAGCGTCAGCGTGTTCGACGGGTTGAAGGTCCAGTCGAGCTTCAGGGCGGAGCGCTCCCAGAGGTCCGGCCGCACGAACTCCCGAATCGAGCCCGGCTCCCCGAGGGCGTCCTCCTTGTACTCGAGCGACAGGAAGTACCACAG
>JAPOXA010000162.1:3202-13571 GCA_026707325.1 Acidobacteriota bacterium
CTGCCGTAGACCGAGTACCTCCAGTCGCCGTAGGTCTGGTCGCGGCCCTGGAGGGTCACCCCCTTGGCCATGGCGGCGTAGTCCTGGAAGCTCCGCTTGGTCGGCAGGTCGTCGATGAAGTCTTCGGTGAGGTGGGTGCTGATCACGTTGCTCGTCACGTCGAGGATCGGCCGCTCCGAGGTCACCGTGATCTCCTCCGACGTCGCGGCGAGCTGGAGGACCATATGCACGGTGCTTGTCTGGGAAATCGAGATGCGGACGTCCTCCACCGTCTCGTCCTCGAAGCCGTCGAGCGTCCCGGTGACCGAGACCGTGCCCGGGAGCAGCGCCGTGACGAGGAACTCGCCGTTGACGCCCGTCGTCGTCGAGCGGTCGCCGCGCACCAGCGGCCCGTCGACTTCGATCAGGACACCCGGCAGTGCGTCGCCGTTCGCGTCGCGCACCTCGCCGCGGACCGTGCCGACGTTCTGGGCCAGAGCCGGCGCGGCAATGAACAGAAGGAGAAGGGAAACCGACACCAACGGTTGCATCTTCGACATGGCCACCTCCGGCTCTGGTTTTCGCAAACTTTCGAGGGCAGCGTACTGGAACCAGCGACCTTCGTGCCAGAAAGAGACCTTAGAAAACCTTAGAGCTTCCGAACGCGCACGCTCGCGAAGCCGCCGCCACGCCACCCCCTTTGGACTCGAATAGTCTCGGAAAGTACCGTCGTTTCCGCGCCCTAGACGATTCTCCCGTGTTCACGGCCCCTTCTGCGGTCCATACCCGCGCCAGAACCGATCGCTCCGCCAGGATCTCCGGCCGGCTGGCTGCCGTCCTCATCGCGCTCACCCTGTGCGTGCCGGCGGTAGCTCAGGACGACTCCGATCTCGCCGAACGCCCCTCGATCACGGCGCTCGCCATCGACGAGCCGATCGCGGTCGACGGCCTGCTCGACGAGCCCGCCTGGCAGCAAGCTCAGGTCGGCAACGGATTTCGCCAACGCGAACCGCGAGAAGGAGCGCCCGCTTCCGAGCGCACGGAGTTCTCCATCGCCTACACCCCGTCGACGCTCTACGTGGCGCTGCGGGCGTTCGACCGGGAGCCCGAGAGGATCATCGCCAAGGAGATGGAGCGCGACGCGGAGCTCGCCTCCGACGACTCCTTCGTTGTGGTCTTCGACACCTTTCTCGACGGCAGGAACGCCTTCGCCTTCGCCACGAACCCGAACGGCGCCCGTCACGATGCGCTGATCACCGACGAGGGGCGTGACGTGAACACGGAGTGGGACGGCGTGTGGACCGTCAGGGCACGGCGAACGACGGACGGCTGGACGGCGGAGATCGCGATTCCCTTCGCAACCCTGCGCTTCGATCCGGCGCTCGACCGCTGGGGGCTCCATGTCCAGCGGCTCATCCGGCGCAAGAGCGAGGAGGTGAACTGGGCCTACCTGCCGCGTTCCACCCTGCCGATCACCACGTCCGGCGTATCCCACTACGCGGCTTACCGCGTTTCCCTGGCCGGCAGGCTGACGGGGCTCGCCGGGCTCCGGCGCTCGCGCAGCCTGGACATCAAGCCGTACGTGATCGGTTCCGCCTCCGAAGCGCCTCCGACCCGTACCTCGGCGAACGACCTCGACGGCGGACTCGACGTCAAGTGGGGACTGAGCAAGTCGGTCGCGCTCGATCTGACCTGGAACACGGACTTCGCCGAGGTCGAGGTCGACGACCTGCAGGTGAACCTGACTCGCTTCTCCCTCTTCTTTCCCGAGAAGCGGGACTTCTTTCTCGAGAACGCCGGCATCTTCGAGTTCGGCCCTCCCCAGAGAGTGCCGTGGCTGCCCGCCCTGATGAAGGCCTTCTTCTCGCGCCGTATCGGCCTCGACGGCGGCGAGACGGTGCCGATGGACCTGGGGGCTCGCCTGACCGGCCGGCTCGGCGAATGGAACGTCGGCGTCCTCGGCGTCGGCACGGGAGAGGCTCAAGTAGGAGATCGCGGCGTGCCGGAGACCGCTTTCTCCGTCGCCCGCGTGAAGCGGAACATCGGCCAGCGCTCCAGCGTCGGCGCGATCTTCACGCAGCGCGATCCCGCCGCACGAGGGGCGGAGAACCTCTACGGCTTCGACATCGAACTCAAGCCCACCCAGCTACTTCAACTCAACGGCTACTGGAGCCGCAGCGAGCGCCCGGGCGTCGAAGGCGACGATGCCTCCTTCGGCGCAGGCGTCGGCTACCAGGGCTCCACGCTGACGACGTCGCTGGACTTCATCGAGTCGCAGCAGAACTTCGATCCCGGCGTGGGGTTCCTTCTGCGTGAGAACTTCCGCCTCTTCAACCCGCGCTTCATCTGGCAGCCGCGGATCGAGCGGGCCGGCATCCGCTCCTGGTACGCCGAGGGCGCGCACCGCCGTTTCGAGCGCTCGAGCGACGGACGCCTGGAGACCGAGGAGACCATCGTGTATCCCATCGGCATGGTCTTCAAGACGAACGACTTCCTCGAGTTCGGAGCCGCCAGCACCAAGGAGCGACTGTTCGCGCCGTTCGAGATCTACCCCGGCGTGGTGATCCCGCCGGGCCTGTTCGAGTTCGACAGTTGGGAGCTGCTGATGCTGACCGACGCATCCCGATCGGTGTCCCTGCGGAGCTTCAACTACTGGGGCGAGTTCTACGAAGGCGACTGGCTCTCCATGCGACAGCAGTTCAGTTTTCGCCTGTCGCGCCTCGTTCGCGCCTCAACCACCTGGTCGCACCACGATGTCGAGCTGCCGCAGGGCGCCTTCGAGATCAACCTCTGGAGCCAGGGCCTCGACCTCTCGTTCACGCCCGATCTGCGACTCAACATGATCGCGCAGTACAACGACGCCGCCGAGGATCTCGGCGTCAACATCCGCTTTCACTGGATCTACCGGCCCGGCGCCGACATCTTCCTCGTCTACAACGAGAACTGGACGGCGCCGTCGCTGAGGGAGCGGCATACCCAGGGCCGGCAGCTCATCCTCAAGGCCACTTACCTATTCCAGCGGTAGCGCGGCAGAAACCGGGTGCGCCGGCGTCCTCGCCGGCATCCGGCGCGAAGCGCCGGCCTCTGGACCTCCTGCCGCGCTAGCGCGCCTGGATCTCCCGGCCGGACCGCAGCGCTTCCATCGCCTCCGCCGTCCGGCCGAGGCGACTGAGAATGTCGGCCAGCACGAAGTAGCCGAGAGCGCCCGCCTGGTGCGTCTCGTCCTGCTCGAGACCCGCGCGCACCAACTCCTCCGCCCGCTCGAGATCGCCGCCTTGGTCCATCAGCAGCTTCGCCAGCAGGTAGTGCCCCTCGATGAAGTCCGGGTTCGCGTTGACCGCGGCCAGCCACAACTCCTCCTGCTCCACGACGTCTCCCTCCAGGCCCAGCAACCGGCCGAGGTTGAACAGCGTCCTGTAGTGCCACGGCATGCGGGCCAGCGCTTCCTTGTAGCGCTCGATCGCCCTCGCCGTTTCGCCACGCTCCTCGTAGAGCACGGCCAGGTTGAAGTGCGGCTGCACCGGGCGGTCGTTCGCCTGGATGGCCCGCTCGAAGGCCTTCTCCGCCTCGCCGACCCGCCCGGCCAGCGCGAGCAGTTCGCCGTGCTGGTTGTGGACCAGGGCCGGGGCGTGCTCGTAACGGGCCGCCGACTCCGCGACTTCCAGCGCCTTCGCCTGGCGGCCGAGATCGACCAGGATGTCGGTGGAAGCGATCGCCGCCTTGCTGTCGTGCGGGGCCAACCCGCGGAGCCGCTCGAAGCCGACCAGGGCGTCCTCCGGCCGGCCGAGCCAGAGGTAGGAATCGGCCAGGCCCATGAGCGAGGCCTGGTGGTCCGGGTTGCGGGCCAGGGCGTTCCGGAAGTACTCGATCGCGGCCTCGTACTCGCCTTCGCGCTGGTGCAGGTTGCCGAGCATCTGTTGGGCGTCGACCACCCCCGGATCCAGCTCGATGGCCTCCAGCAGCCGCTCGCGGGCGGCCGCCGTCTCGCCCTTTCCGATGTCGCTCTGGGCGAGCATGATCGCCCGGTGGACCGCGATCTTGTCCTTCGGGTCGGCCAGGCCGGAGAGATCCTCGGGCGCCTCGGCGCGGCTGCCGCTGCCGGCGAGGTAGCCGAGTGCCTGGAGCTGCGCCAGCGTCTCCTGGTCCAGGTCCGGCCGCGCGCTCCCGCCCGACGCGGAACCTTCGAAGCCGCGGATCATCCCGAGCAGACGATCGCGAAGCTGGCGTGCCTCCACGCGCGTGCCGCGCACGACGTTCTCCGTCTCACCTGGATCGTCGGCCAGGGAGTACAGCTCGGGTTCCGGCGCGTCGATGAACTTGAGCCGGCCGGTGTGAATGGCGCGAAGCGGTGCCCAGTCGTAGTGATAGAGCGCGTAGTACGACTCGATGTAGGCGGAGCGGGCACCGTCGTCCAGGCCGAGCAGCAGCGGGAGCAGGCTGCGGCCGCCCTGGTGCGAGGGGACGGCGGGCGCCTCGACACCGAGCGCATCGAGAATCGTAGGCCGGAGGTCGACGTGGCTCACCGCGGCATCCACCCGGCGGCCTCCGAGACGGGCCTCCGGCAGCCGGACGATGAGGGGCACCCGGGCGGTGCTGTCGTAGACGAAGTAGCCGTGGAAGTACTCGCCGTGGTCGCCGAGCCCTTCACCGTGGTCGGCCGTGACGACCAGCAGGGTCCGCTCGAGCAGATCCCTTCCCTCCAGCATCTCGCGCACTCGCCCGACCAGGCTGTCCGTGTACGCGACCTCCGCGTCGTACGGCCGCTTCGGATAGCGCGACGCGAACGGCTCCGGCGCCTCGTACGGATCGTGGGGCTCGAACAAGTGCAACCACAGGAAGAAGGGAGAGCCCGCCGTCTCGTCGAGCCAGGCCTCCGCCTGACTGATCGTCTCCGTCCCCGAGCGCTGAACGGATCCCATGTTCAGCATGCCCATATCCTGGACCTTGAACTCGTCGTAGTAGCGGTCGAAGCCCCGATCGATCCCCCATCTCCCATCCAGAACGAAGGCGCTGATGAACCCTCCCGTGCGCCTGCCGGCGGCGGACAGGTCCTCGGCCAGCGTCGGCAGCCGCTCGTCCAGCGCGTAGCCGACGTTCTCGCGCACACCATGGACCGGCGGGTAGACCCCGGTCATGATCGAGGTGTGTGCGGGCAGGGTGAAGGGAACAGTGGTCAACGCGTTCTCGAACAGGATGCCCTCGCTCGCGAAGCGGTCCAGGTGCGGCGTCTCGATGTCCGCGTAGCCGTAGCAGCCCAGCCGGTCGGCGCGCAGCGTGTCGATCGTCAACAGGACGACGTTCCACGTCTCGGGAGACAGGTCGCCGACGGCTTCGGTCCAGGCCGCAACCGTGGCTGGCCGGTCGGTCGCTTCACGGGCGTCGGCAAGTGCGGTGCGCTCCGGAACCGGGGCCGGCTCCCGCTGGCAGGCGAGCAACGAAGTGACCGCAAGTACCGAAGCCACGGCACTCAGCCGCCTGCGCCGCAACACGATTCGCTTCTTTGTCATATTGACCACTTGGAGGGCGCTCAGTACTATGAAAAGCCATCCTAACGGCAGAGCGAAGCCTCCTGAGTTACCGAGACAAGGTCGATCGACACGCCTCCCCCAAGACACAGGAAGGCTCCGAACCGGTTCCGGAGCGTCTGCCGGGACCTTAGAATTTCTTAAATTTGTTGGGGGATGATGAGTTTCAAAGGGGAGATCGCGATGTTCACCAACTCTCTCAAGACGACCCCGATCGTGGCCATGAGCGTTCTTGCTCTCGGCGCCGGCTTCCTTGCCTGCGCCCCCGCCGAAGAGGAAGCGGCGGAAGCACCGGAAGAGGCGCCCGCCGTGCGGGAAGTGCCGGCACCCGTCGGTGAGATCGTCGTCATCCGGGGCGACAGCCGCGAGTTCCAGGAACTGACGCCGGGCAACCCGACGTTGATGGTGTCGACGGAGGTCGGCGACCCCAACGCGATCGGCACGGTGGCGGGCACGACGGCCATGTCCGCTGTCATTGCGCAGTACGAGAACTACTTCCTCGAGGACTGGGTCTATACCTACGACGAGTACATCTACGGCCTCGAGGGCGGAGTCCTGACGCTCGAAACGGAGGACGAGGTGTTCGAAGTCGGTCCGGGCGACGGTCTGTGGATCCCCAGGGGTACGGTGGCCAAGAGGCTCGAGGCCGGCGAGATGGCCCCGAACCTCGTCGCCGTCTACCCGTTCGACTGGGCGCCCGCGGACGAGAACTGGTCGATGGAGGGCGAACCGGATCCGGTCGTCTTCGTCGCGGCCGCCGACCGCGAGATCGTCGAGTACGGGCCGGGCATCTACACCGGGTCCGATGTGGGTCCCGCCAGCGCGCCTGGGGTCGTCGCGGTCAGCGACATCCTGCACTGCGCGGTCACGGTCCTGGACAACTTCGATACTCAAGCGCAGCGCCCGATGATGTTCGACGAGTACCTCTACGTCCTCGAGGGAAGCCTGACGATCCTCTCCGGCGAGGACGCCCACGAACTCGGCCCCGGCGACGCCATCTGGATGCCCAAGGGCGCGATGGTGCAGTACCAGTCCGAACAGTCGACGCTCATGGCGATGATCTACCCCGCCAACTGGCAGGAACAAATGGCCGCGGCGCAGGAGGCAGCGGGAGGCGAGTAAACCGACTAACGGCGTCGTCCGCCGCAGCGCGACCGCGGGATGCAGGAGCGTCTCCTGGGAGTTCCGCCTAGAATGTGCGCCGCGCGCGGGCCGCTGTCCGCTTCCCAAGACCCTGGCAAGGAGCCGAGATGAGGAATCGCATTCAGTTCTGTTCGTTCCTGCCCCTTCTGACGCTGGCCGCCGCATCGCTGCAGGCGGAGGAGTGGACCTCCTGGCGCGGGCCCTACCAGAACGGCTACTCGCCACAGACCGGCCTGATCGACACCTGGAGCCCGGAGGGCGAGAACCTGATCTGGAGGCAGGACTTCGTCGCCCGCTCGACGCCGGTCGTGATGGGCGGGCGCGTGTTCGTCAATGGCCGCGCCGGCTCGGGAGTCCACGAGCAGGCCGTCGTCGCGGCGTTCGACGCCGGTACCGGCGAGCCGCTGTGGGAGAACCGCTACAACCTCTACCTCACGACCGTCGCGATGAACCGGGTCGGGTGGGCCTCGCTCACCGGCGACCCCGAAACCGGCTATACCTACGCCCAGCTCGTCAGCGGCCTCTTCATCTGCCACGACCGCGACGGGAACGTGGTCTGGTTTCGGTCACTGAAGGAAGAACACGGGCGCTTCGAAGGCTACGGCGGCAGGACCGCGTCCCCGGTGATCGACGAGGACCTGATCATCGTCAACATGAACAACGGGAGCTGGGGCAACCAGGGCGTACCGCGGCATCGCTACTACGCCTTCGACAAGCGAACCGGCGACGTCCAGTGGATGTCGACACCGGGCGGCACCATCTACGACCGAAACACGCAATCGATCCCGATCGTGACCGTGATCAACAACCAGCGTCTGCTGATCACCGGTAACGCGGATGGGCACATCTACGCACTGCAAGCCCGCACCGGAAAGAAGATCTGGGGGTTCAGCCTCTCGAAACGGGGCATCAACTCCTCGCCCGTGGTCGACGATCAGGGCAGGGTCTTCATCTCGCACAGTGAGGAGAACATCGACGAGGGCACCCTCGGCCGCGTCCTCGCGATCGACGGCACGCTGAGCGGCGACATCACGAACACCGGTGAACTGTGGCGGTGGAACCGGAACAAGGCCGGGTTCCCGTCGCCGACCATCCACGATGGCCGCCTCTACGTGGTGAACAACTCCGGCAACCTCGCCGCGGTTGACACTGAAACCGGCGAGGTCTTCTGGGAACTCAGCATCGGCACGGTCGGCAAGGCATCGCCGGTGTGGGCCGACGGCAAGATCTACGCCGGCGAAACGAACGGCCACTTCGCGATCGTCCGGCCGGGAGACACGAGCGCCGAGATTCTGGCCCGGCACCAACTGAAGGTGCCGGACGGCCGGTACGCCGAGCTCTACGGCTCGGCTGCCATTGCCTACGGCCGCATCTACTTCACCACGGAGGAAGGAGTCTACTGCCTGGGCGACAAGGACGCGCCGTTCGAGGTCACGGCTTCCCCGCTACCGAGCCGCGGCGACGAGGGCGAAGCAGAAGGACCGCCGGCGACCCTGCTCGTGGTGCCGGCCGAAGTCAGGGCCAACCCCGGCGAGAGCCACAACTTCGAGGTGTTGGCCTTCGACGCCCTCGGCCGGCCGCTGGGCGCGGTAGAAGCCGACTGG
Organism: Acidobacteriota bacterium; assembly: GCA_026707325.1. Lineage (GTDB taxonomy): Bacteria > Acidobacteriota > Thermoanaerobaculia > Multivoradales > Multivoraceae > Multivorans. The sequence goes on from JAPOXA010000162.1 coordinate 11,454, forward strand.
TCGCTCCAGAGGATCGAGGCGGATGTCGCGGGCAGCACCCTTCGGTTCGCCAACGACTCCAGCTTCCAGGCGGGCACCCTGGTCGCGACGAGCGGCGATCTGACCGCCGAAGCGCGCATCCGGGTCTTCCCGCCCCTGCCCTGGACCGAGGACTTCTCCGGCGGCAAGCAGGGGTACTGGATCGGCGGCGGACGCTACGACATCGCCGAGGAAGACGGCGACAGCGTCCTGGTCAAGCCTGTCGCCGAACGCGGCCTGCTGCGCTCGCCGCTTCTACTCGGGCCGCCTTCGCTCGGCAACTACACGATTCAGGCCGACGTCCGCAACACGCAGAAGGGTCGGCGCCGCTCCGACTCGGGCCTGATCAACTCCGGCTACATCCTCGACATGCTGGGCATCCACCAGCGCCTCCAGATCCGTTCCTGGTCGGCCCAGCTAAGGGTCGAGCAGAAGGCCGACTACGAGTTCGAGATGGACCGCTGGTACACGATGAAGCTGCAGGTGGAATCGGACGGAGACACCGCCACGATCCGCGGAAAGGTATGGCCACGCGACGAGGAGGAACCGGCCGAGTGGACCCTCACGGCCGAGGATCCCCACCCGATCCGAAGCGGTTCGCCGGGTCTTCTGGGCTACTCGCCGTCCGTCGTCTCCTACGACAACGTTCGGATCACGAGCAACTGAGCACCTGCAGTGCAACGGATGGGCATGGCTGGAGAGGGTACGACGATCCACTGAACCCGAGGAGCAGAGCATGAACAAGGGGACCGTTGTGGCAGCGTTCCTGATCTCGACGATCTCGACCGGAAGCGCTGCGGTGCTGGCGGAGGATCCGCCGGCCATGTTCGGCCTGACCCCTTCTCGCAACATGGTGTCGACCGAGACCGGCGTCCCGACGGACTGGGACATCCTGTCCGGCAGGAACATCAAGTGGAAGCAGAAGCTCGGCTCCCAGACCTATGCCGGGCCCATCATCTACGACGGCAAGGTCTTCGTCGGCACGAACAACGAGGGCGAACGCCGTCCCGGCATCGTCGGCGACAAGGGCATCCTGATCGCCTTCCGCGAGAGCGACGGCGAGCTCCTCTGGCAGGCCACGCACGACAAGCTGCCCGCCGGGCGGGTCAACGACTGGCCGCTCCAGGGCATCTGCTCGACGCCCTACATCGAGGACGGCGTCGCCTACTACGTCTCCAACCGCGCGGAGTTCGTGGCGGTCGACGTCGACGGCTTCGCCGACGGCAACGACGGCATGCAGGACGAGCAGTACAGCCACGAGCAGGACGCCGACATCCTCTGGATCTACGACACGATCGCCGAACTCGACGTCTTCCCCCACAACCTGGCGGCCGGTTCGCCGATGGTCGTCGGCGACGTCGTCGTCGCGACCACCGGCCAGGGCGTCGACGAGGGACACATCAACATTCCCTCGCCGCTCGGACCGAGCTTCGTCGCGCTGAACAAGCACACCGGCGAACTCGTCTGGGAGAGCGCCCACCCGGGCGAGAGCATCCTCCACGGGACCTGGTCCAACCCGGCCGCCGGCGTCGCCGGCGGCCGCGAGCAGATCGTCATCCCGGGCGGCGAGGGCGTCGTCTACTCCTTCGCGCCGGACACCGGCGAACTGATCTGGACCTTCGACACGAACCCCAAGGACTCGGTGTGGGTACTCGGCGGCAAGGGCACCCGGAACAACATCATCTCCACCCCGGTCTTCCACCACGACGTGGTCTACATCGGCGTCGGCCAGGATCCGGAGCACGGCGAGGGTCCCGGGCACTTCTACAAGATCGACGCCTCCGGAACCGGCGACATCACCGAGACGGGTACGATCTGGCACGTCGGCGGTGAGGACTTCCAGCGCACGATGTCGACCGCGGCCGTCCACGACGGCCTGGTCTACATCGCCGACCTCTCGGGCCACGTCTACTGCTTCGACGAGGAGACCGGCGAACTCCAGTGGATGCACCACACCTACGCGGCGATCTGGGGTTCGACCTTCGTCGTCGACGGCAAGATCTACATCGGCGACGAGGACGGCGAGGTCGCGATCCTGGCTACCGGTCGCGAAGAGAACCTGATCAACGAAGTGTTCATGGAGGGGGCGGTCTACACGAC
>JAPOXA010000097.1 GCA_026707325.1 Acidobacteriota bacterium
GCAGCAGCACGATCAGGGCGCCCGCGAACAGCACCGGCGTCTGCAGCAGGTTCAGTAACCCCATCCCCAGGAACATGCGGATGCTGTTGATGTCGTTCACGGCCCGCGACATGAGATCGCCGGTGCGGTGAGCGAGGTAGAACGACTGCGGCAGGCTCTGGAGATGCGCGAAGTAGTCGTTGCGAATGCGGAACTCGATCTGCCGGCCGATGTTGAACATCACGATGCGCGAGAACAGCCGCGCCAGAGCCAGGCAGACCGAGGCGGCGACCAGCCCGAGGATCGCCCGGCCGACCTCGTCCGGGGCGTTCTCGAACGCGGCGACGATGCGCCGGATCGACAGCGGGATGAGCTGAAAGAAGAGCGCGTAGTGGAGGGTGAGAACCCCGCCCAGAGCGTAGGCGCCGGGGGCCAGGCGCATGTAGGCCAGCAGGCGGCGGAGCGGCTTGTCTGCCAGTGCCGAAGCAGCCTCCATGGCGGGGGACCATAGCAACGAGGTAGCCCCGACCGCCGTGGTTTGGGGTAGGCTGCCGCGGCTTTCTCCCGCTCCAAGCGCGCCACCACATGAAGCTCCACTGGTTCGTCTTCGTCACGCTGATCGGCATGTGCCTCGCCGTCGGCGCGGCGTTCCTCGCGCCGACGGAAGTGGTCGTGCAGGACGGCGCGACCGAGCAGGTGGTGAGCAGCAGCGGCTTCGAGCACGACCGCTTCGCGACGATGCGCCAGGGCGGCCCGGGCGCCGAGCGTCACGCCACGACGCTGTGGATCGGCTGGGCTTTCGTCGTCTTCCAGGTACTCTTCTTCGGCGGCTGCCTGGCGATGGGGATGCAACGGCGCAAGGACGGCGGCGCCTCGCTGGGGCCGGCGAAGCAGCCCCTCATCTTTGGCACCCTGGTCCTGGCGGCGATCTTCACCGCGCTCGTCTTCTCGTACCAACGTTACGCCACCGAGGAGACCCACACGCTGTTCCTCGGCTTTCCCAGGCCCACGGCCTGGGTGTTCTACGCGGTGTGGCCGTTCCCGGTGTACCTCATGTTCGTCTACATGCGGATCTTCGACCGTTGGTTCTTCACCGAGGAGGACGAACGGAAGGTGGCGGAGCTCGCCGCGGCCCAGCGCCTGAAGGAGAGCGAGCGGCGGGAGGAGCTTGAAGCCGGCGTCGGCGCGGCGGGGGCGGAAGGCCACTGATGGAAGAGAGTCGCAACGCGGTCGTCCTGACCTGCCTGCTCATCTACTTCGCGCTATGCATCGGCGTCGGCGTCTGGGCGCTCAGGCGCACGAAGTCGACCCACGATTTCTTCATGGCCGGGCGCGAGCTGGGCATCATCGTCACCGCGTTTGCGCTGTTCTCCAGCACGCTCTCCGGCTTTGGCTTCGTCGGCGGCCCGGGTCTGGTCTACAGCCAGGGCATGACGTCCGTGTGGATGATCGTCTGCGGCACGGTCGCGAGCTGCTTCACCTTCTTCCTGGTGGCGAAGCGGCTGCGCATCTTCTCGGAGGTCTACCAGACGGTGTCGCTCCCGGACACGGTGGCGCTCCGCTACCAGAGCGAGACGAGCCGGTTCCTGACCGCCGTGGCGATCATCCTGGGCGTCGTCGGCTATCTGGCCGCGCAGGTCATGGCGATGGCGGTCGTGCTGCAGGAGATCCTGAACAACGTCGACGGCATGCCGCACGTCAGCCTCGGCGCCTCGATGGCGATCTCCGTCGCCGTCCTCGTCTTCTACTGCGTGACCGGCGGCATCATCGCCGGCGTCTACACCGACGTCGTCCAGGGCGCGGTGATGGCGATCGCCGGCGTGCTGGTGGTCGTCGCGGCTGTGAACGCGGTCGATGGCGGCCTCGCCGGCGGCGCGACGACGCTGGTGAACGACGACCCGGAGGCGATCGGACCGTGGGGCACCCTCGGCATCATGGGGGCGCTGTCCTACTACTTCCTGTTCGTCGTCGGTGCGTGCGGACAACCCCACATCGTCACCAAACTGATGATGAACAAGCGGATCCGCCAGTTCAAGCAGATCTTCCTGGTCAGCTCGATCGCCGGGGTCCTCGCGGCACTGCTGTGGATCGCGATCGGATTCGCGATGCGCGCGCTGGTCGTGGCCGGCGACCACCCTGAACTCGGCCAACCCGACGACGCGGCCTACGCGTTCCTGCAGGCGTACGCACACCCGATCCTGGCCGGCATCGTCTTCGCCGCACTCTTCGCGGCGATCATGTCGACGGCGGACGGCTTCCTGAACATCGGCGCCGCGGCGATCATCCACGACATTCCGAAGGCGCTCACCGGCAAGCCGCTGAAGAAGGAGTTGTTCTGGGCGCGCGTGGCGACCCTCGTCCTGGCCGTCTTCGCGGCGCTGTTCGTCAGCCTCTCGAGCTCGGACCTCGTCGCCCTGCTCGGCGCCTTCGGCTGGGGCACCTTCGCGGCGGCGCTCGTGCCAACGGTTGCGATCGGCTTCAACTGGAAGCGGGCCACCCCGCTGGCGGCGAACGTCGCGATCGTCTCGGGCCTGCTGGTCAACTTCATCATCGAACTCAGGGACATCGCCGTGCCCCACGGCATCCACGGCGGCGCCATCTCGCTTCTGGTCTCGCTGACCCTGTTCTTCGGCATCTCCCTGCTGTCGAAGCCCAAGCCGTTGCCAGACGAGATCGACGCGATCATCGACTTGTAACGTCGTCATGACGGTTTCACCCGACTTTCGGCGCTCCGGACCCGCCACGGACCGCGGCTTCCCAGACGTCGACGCCGTCGTCGCCGCCCTGCGCATCGAGGACTACATCGCCGAACGAGACCTCGCCACCGCGATCTACCTGTCGCTGCGCATGGGCAAGCCGATCTTCCTGGAGGGCGAACCCGGCGTCGGCAAGACGGAGGTCGCCAAGGCCCTCTCCCGCTGCCTCGGTTCCGAGCTGATCCGGCTCCAGTGCTACGAGGGGCTCGACGTCTCCACCGCCGTCTACGAGTGGAACTACCGCCGGCAGCTACTTCACCTGCGCGGCCTGGAGGCGGCCGGAGGCGGCGACGCCCGCACCGCGGTCGACGACGTGTTTTCCTCCGACTTCCTGCTCGAACGACCCCTCCTGCGCGCGGTCCGGCAGAGCCGCAGAGGCGAGGCCCCGCCCGTGCTGCTGATCGACGAGCTGGACCGGGCGGACGAGGAGTTCGAGGCTTATCTCCTCGAGATCCTGGCCGACTTCCAGATCACGATCCCCGAGATCGGCACCGTCGCCGCCGAGACGCCTCCGGTCGCCGTCGTCACCTCGAACCGCACCCGCGAGGTCCACGACGCGTTGAAGCGCCGCTGCCTCTATCACTGGATCGACTTCCCGGACTACGAGAAGGAAGTCCAGATCGTCCTCCGCCGCGTCCCCGAGGCGCCCGAGCACTTCGCCGCCGAGATCGTTCGCCTGGTCCAGGCGCTGCGCGAGGAGGACCTGTTCAAGCAACCCGGCGTCGCCGAGACGCTCGACTGGACGAACGCGCTCATTGCTCTCGACCAGGAGACGCTCTCCGACGCCATCCTGCGCGACACCCTGGGTGTGCTGCTCAAGTACCAGGACGACCTCGACAAGATCGACGACGAGGCGGTGCGGAGGCTGCTACGGAAGAGCCGGTCAGAGTAGCCGGCACGGCAGGAACCGGTTACACCGGCGACCGAGCACCGGGTGCGCCCGCGTCCCCGCCGGCTCAGGCTTCTGAGCGTGCGGGCTCAGGGAGTCAGCGTCCGGGCTACCCGGATACCGTTGTTGCGGAAGCGGTTGCCGGCGGTGTACCTGTTGCGGTTCGCGGAGCGGAGGAACCTCGGATAGCCGTACCAGGAACTGCCGCGCAAGACGCGGCGGGAACAATCGCCCGACTGCCAGGCGCTCCCGTCCGAGGGCGCACCCCTGTAGCTACCATTCCAGCAGTCCTGCACCCACTCGACCACGTTCCCGTGCATGTCGTGAAGACCCAACCCGTTCGCGCCAAACGAACCCACGGGAGCCGTCCCTTCCCAATCCCATCGGCTCCCGCAACCACTGCAGTTCGCACGACCCGAACCGATCTCGTTCCCCCAACTGTAAGCCGTCGACGTACCAGCGCGGGCCGCATACTCCCACTCCGACTCGCTCAGCAAACGGTACTCCGCTTCCGTCTGGGAAGACAGCCAACTCACGTACTGCTGAGCGTCATCCCAGGACACGTTCACCACCGGACGATTGCCGCGACCCCAGCCCTCATCGTCCGGACGATGACTGCAACCGCCGGCCGACACGCAAGCCTCCCACTGCGCGAACGTCACCTCGTGCTTCGACACCGCGAAAGCCTGCGGGATCGTCACCTGGTGCACCGGCAGCTCGCCGTCCCCACAACGCACACCCGACACGCAGCCCATACGAAAACCGCCCGCCGGAATCACCACCATCTCCGGACCGTTCCCACCCGAACGCAGCGCGTCATGAAAGGTCTCGCCCGATACGCGCCGACCGCTGCCGGCGGAAGCCGTCGCGGCCCCGGCTTCCGCCACATCGATCTGCGTGTCCGGGGGCAACTGCGCGGCGGCGGAAGTCGGCGCAAGCAGCACAGCGAGTGCCAGGGCGGCAGTCAGAAGTCGCAGGGGCCTCTCGGTCATCTCGCTCTCCGTGGGTTTGCGGGTGGCACGACTCTACTAGCCACCTTCTCGGCGGTTGAACTGACCCTCGGCGACCATGGCTGAGGCGGCCGCGGCCGCGACGCGCGGCCACCTGCTCCGCAACATCGTCCTCTTCGGCCGGCTGCTGCGGGTCGGCAGCCTGGACGTGACGCCGACCCAGTTGCGCGACTGGGTGGCCGCCCTGGAACTCATCGACCTCGCCCGCAAGCGCGACGTGAAGGCCGCCGCGCAAGCGGTACTCGTCAGCCGGCGGCGCGACCTGCCCTGGTTCAACAAGGCCTTCGAGCTGTTCTGGCAGGCTCGCGACCCGCGGGAACTCGAGCAGCTCGAACTGGGGCTGATGATCCAGCGCCGGACGGAGCGGACGAAGCGGGCCGCGATCCAGAAGCTGGCGCTGAACGACAGCGACGGCGGCGATGAGCGCCAGAGCGACCGGGACCGTACCGCCCGCGCTCAGCTCTACAGCGCCCGCGAAGCGCTGCGGCAGAAGGACTTCGCCCAGCTCGAGGGCGACGAACTCGACGAGATCAAGCGGCTGATGGCCACGATGCACTGGCAGCTCGAGACGCGCCGCACCCGCCGGCTCCGGCCGGATCGCCACGGCCACCGGCTCGACCTGCGGCGGACGCTGCGCCGCAGCCTGACCCAGGGCGGGGAGATGGTCGACCTGGTCCACCGGGGCCGCAAGCACCGGCGGCGACCGCTGGTCCTGCTCTGCGACATCTCGGGCTCCATGGAGCCCTACTCGCGGCTGCTGCTCCATTTCATCTACGCCGTCTCGCACCCACGTTCCGCCGACCCGGGCGTGTCGCGGGTAGAGGCCTTCGCGTTCGGCACCCGGCTGACTCGCCTGACCCAGGAGCTGGCCGAACGCGACGTCGACCGGGCGCTACAGGCAGCCGCCCATCGCATCGAGGACTGGGGCGGGGGCACTCGCACCGGCGACGCCCTGCGCGAGTTCAACTTCACCTGGAGCCGACGGCTGCTTGGCCAGGGCGCCGCCGTCCTGATCATCAGCGACGGCTGGGACCGCGGCGACACCGACCTGCTCGGCAAGGAGATGGAACGCCTCCACCGGAGTTGCCATCGCCTGATCTGGCTGAATCCGCTGCTCGGATCGCCAGACTACCAGCCGCTGACCCGAGGCATCGCGGCCGCTCTCCCGCACGTCGACGACTTTCTGCCGGTCCACAACCTGGCGAGCCTGGAGCAACTCGGCGACCTGCTGGCGTCGCTGTAGCGCGGCGTCAGGCCTTCTGGACGAGCGGAGCAGCCTGGCCGGATAAGCTGAGTGCAGGCAGCGATGACGACCACGGAACCACCGCGCTGGCACTACCGCTTCGCCAACTACCGTCGCGCCTTCCTGCTGCTCCAGGAGGCCTTGGACAAACCGGATCTCACCCAACTCGAACAGGAGGGGACGATCCAACGCTTCGAGTACACGATGGAGCTTGCCTGGAAGGTCATGAAGGACTACTTGGAGGCACAGAACCTCGTACTCCGCCAAGTCACGCCAAAGGCAGTGATTCGGGCCGCCTCCGAGGCCCAACTGATAGACGACGCCGAAGCATGGATGGACGCCTTGGACGACCGCAACAGGATGTCCCACACCTACGATTCCGCGCACTTCGAGGAGGTGCTCGACAACATCCGCGACTCCTACTTCACCCCGATGGACGACCTCCGTGCGCGCCTCTTCCAGGACCTGGAAAGCCAGCAGTTTGCGTCGGGAGAATCAACGGAGTGAGTCGGTGACGCGAGATTCCGGTGAGATGACGACCGGGCAGCACCGCACTTCCGAGAAGTCTGGCAGCACTGGGAACCTGGACCACGGCCTCTCCCCCAGGCAACTCGCCACAGTCCGCCGAATCCTGGAACCCTGGGCGAACAGAATCACAGCGGTTGAAGTGTTCGGTTCCCGGGCAACTGGCGCCTATCGCCCGAACTCCGATCTGGACCTCCTCCTGCACGGCGATCTCGACCAACGGGCGATCAACCGTCTCTGGACCCTGTTCCACGAGAGCAGTCTGCCCTTCGCGGTCGACGTCAAGAGCTATGGCCTGATCACCCACGAGCCGCTGCGCGAGCACATGGATCGGGTCCGAAGACCGCTCTTCGACAGCCTCACCGACTGAGGCATCACTTCCGTCCCATGGCATCCGCGACGACGGCGGGCGAGGAATGAACGGCAACGCCGGCCGCGACGACCACCGAGTCGGCGACGTGGTCGCGCTTCGTTCCGACCGAAACCGCGTTGGTGCCGTCATCGAAGTACTCGATAGCGACGCGGAGGTTCGGTATCGAGTCCTGATCGACGGCGCCGTCCTGACGCTGTACGGCAGTCAGGTCGTGCGGACCGACTCGCCCGGAGACGGATCCGCCCAGATCGGCGTCGAGGAGTGCAAAGCGCTCCTCACCGCCCTTCATCTCCGGTCATCCTCCACCTCGACCTCGATGTCCCTCAGAACCGGTCGCGTGGAGTTCGTGCCCTACCAGTACCGGCCCGTGCTGAAACTGATCCGCTCCGACCAGCCGCGACTCGTGATCGCGGACGAAGTAGGCGTGGGCAAGACCATCGAGGCAGGCCTGATCATCAAGGAACTGCGGGCGCGTTCGGGGCTGTCCTCGGTCCTCGTCATCTGCCCGAAGCCGCTGGTCTCGGAACGCAAATGGGAACTGGAGATGCGCAGGTTCGACGAGCGATTCCATCCACTCGACGGGCACACCCTGAGGTTCTGCATCAACGAGACCCATCTTGACGGCGAATGGCCCCGCCGCTACTCCAACGCCATTCTCCCGATGTCCCTGCTCAACCTGCTTCGGCCGGATCTCATCGTCGATCCGCCGACCTTCGAGCAGATGGCCGCTCCCAACGGCCACATCAACCGGGCAATCGCCTTGTGCCGGGGCGGACGCCCCGGCTGGAGGGAGGCGGCGGGCTCACGCCTCGACAGTGCGTTGGAGACCGAGTGGGGGCGGGGCTTACTTCGGGCTTCCCCGCTGGTGAAGAGTCTCCAAGAAACGCTGCGGGCACGCGGCAGCGAGGACGAGAGCCGGGTGCGGGCCGTCGACGCCCTTGAAGGGCTCTACACCTTCGGCCGGTTCATCAACCGGACCCGCCGCCGGGACATCGGCGAGTTCACGACGAGGAAACCCCAGACGGTCGCCGTCCCTTACACTTCGGCCCAACGCGCTCTGCACGACCGGCTCATGGAGACCCTCGCGCGCATCCTGGCTGCCTGCCATGGACGCCGGAACGTGCGCTTCATGATGTCGACGGTCCGTCGTCAGGCGGCAAGCTGCCTCTACGGTCTGGCGCCGTACCTGGGACTACGAGATCTACGACCGCTGTCTGCTTCGGCTGGGCATCTTCGAACACGCGGTCGGCGGCAACGAAGAGATCCTTGGCGAGCTCGGCGCGGAGCTCCAGAGCATCGGCGAGAGTCTCAGCCTGACTCCAGGGGAGATACGTGCTCGCCTCCAGCAGATCTCCGAGAACGTGATCCGCCGCCGCGCGAGGAGGAGGAACGCATGGAAGGCGCACAGGGCGAGCTCTTCGGCCTCGGGCAATTGGTGGCGGACTGGGCCAGCGAGATAGAGAACGCCGAGTCGCCGTGGCTGACCCCCGACGCCATCCGTCGCCTGGTGAATCTCTACCTTCAGAGGTTGCTCGAATCCCCGGAACGGAACTTCCTGGAGGGTTCGGGCCCGATCAGAACGCTCAGGTTGAGCGCCGACGCCAAGCGGAAACTCCTCGCTTTTCTTGACGTCCGCGGCAGAAGAACCGACTCTCGCTTCACTCGATGGGAGAACTGGCTGCGCGGCGCTTCCTCCCGGCTGGGGGTCGCCTTCCGCCAGGACGCAGCAAGGGAGAGCGACGAGGTCGTCCACCTCGACGCGACGCACTCGCTCGTTCAGCAGGCCGCGACGCTCCTCGCGACGGGTGGCGGGCCGCGACCGTCGCCGCCGGCGCGCGTTTGCGTCTCGGCCCCGAGCCCAACCGCTCCCGCGGGGGACCACGCGTTCGCCGTGTACCGGTGGAGGAAGACCGGCGTAGTGCAGGGGGACGAGTTCGTCGCCGTCTGTTCATCGCCGGAAGCGGAAGGCGTCGTCCTGCGGCTCCTGGCGGACGCCTCGGACGATTCCGGTCACGACCGGATCGACGATTCCGCCCTCAAGGCGCTGGACGGACGCCACCACGAACCGTGGAACTCCGCCAGGGAACGGCACGTGGCGGACAACGCGCGGATCGTCGACCATCGCCTCCAGAGCCTCGAGGTGAGCCATCGCGCGAGAGAGAGGATTCTCAACGACCACCTCGCCTCCGCCGTGCACGAGAACCTGCGCCGGATGAGACGCGCGCAGTTGGAAGACGCCGCGAGGGACCGGGAGGACGGCCGACCCTTCTCCCGTCAAAACCTCGAGAACATCACGAACTACTTCAGGAGCGCGAAGTACGAACGGGAGGACAAGATCGGACGCTTCGGCATCGGCTTCAAGTCCGTGTTCGCGTGCACCGAGACTCCCAGGATTCGCAGCGGCGCCGCGGCGTTCGAGATCGTGGATCGCATCGTGCCGAAGCCGCTGCCGCGGGCCGCTTCCCCTCCGTGCTCCCGAACCGTCATCGAACTTCCATTCAACGGGAAGATGAAGACCGTTGAGGAGGTCCGGGAAGAGCTGGGCCTGGGGTTGGAACGGTTGCCGGCGATGTCGGTTCTGCATCTGGAGAACACCGAGTCGATCGAGTGGCGCACGGCTCGCGGCGACTCCCGCTCGATCAAGCGCGGGAAGCTGGCCGCCGGCCTGGTACGGGTCGACGTGGAGAATGCCCGGCGCGGCTACTCCGCCACCCGGCGCCCCGGCGCTGTAGCGAGAGTCGACGCGGCCGAGCAGTCTCGCCGGGAGACGCACTGGTTCCTCCGGTTTCGCGAGCCCCATGCCCAAGGCTCCTCCAAGCACCTCGATGTCGTCTTCGAGCTCCGGAGAAAGGAGGCGGCCCGGAAGGCCTTGCCGGTGAACGACGGATCTCCGGGCCATCAGTTCCGCATCGTCCCGTCCGAACGGGGAAGGGTCGCCGTGTTCTTCCCCGCCGAGAAGGAGACCTCGAACCTCCGCTTCCACTTGCACGCGCCTTTCATTCCCGAACTCAGCAGGGCGAGCATCAAGGAACACCCGGACAACGCCGCACTGATCGGCCGCTTGGCGGAGCTCGTGGCCCGGTCGCTGCCGACCATCCGCGACCTCGGGCTCCTCGACCGGGAATTCCTCGGAGTCCCTGCCCAACTCGAAGGACCCGATCCGCGACGAATACAAGTCCTTCCAGGAGGCCGTCGTCCGTGCGCTGCGCCAAGAGCCGCTCGTCCCCATGCGGGGCGGCGGCGTCGCGATCGTGGATCCCGACACCTACTCCGTCGAGGGCGTCGCCGACGACGGCGTGAAGGCCGTGCTTCAACAACTGGGCGTGCGTGAGATCGACGACGAGTCGAAGTTCAAGGGCATCCTGGCGAAGTACTACGGCCAATCCGGGCGCCAACCCAGGTGGGAGGAGCACAGGCGGCATGTCGAGACCTTCATCGACTTCGTGCAACGAGAGCAAGACGATCTTGCAGAAATCGAATCCAGGTTCCGTGCTGGGTCGAGCCGGCTGCGGGCGGACCGGCGGAAGAGTCAGACGAGGCTGAAGGCAACACGGAAGGCGCTCGCAGGATCCCGGTTCCTGCTGAGCCGGGATGGGCAGTGGTTGCAGCCAGACCAACTGTATGCCGGCGGCGACTCCCCCAACTCGCCAGCCTCCTACTACCGGTGCCGAGCACGACTACCTCGCGTCGGGCACTACCAAATGCGGCCATCGCGACGCGAACTCGACTCCGGATACCGGGCCATTCCCCGCTTCGACGAGTTCGCGAGGACGGTCGGCGTCGTCTACCAAATCCCTGTTCGGCAGGCGAAGTGCGAACGCAATCCCGAGTTTCGCCACCTGGAATCGGGTGGCGGCTCCCAGTGGACGCATCGCGGCACGGATCGCGACTGGAAGGCCCCCGACCGCCTCGGGAACGTGCTCGAGTGGCTGGAACAGGGAACAGCCGATCTGGAGTCCGAGCGGGAGAACCTGGCAAGAGCCATCCTTCCGCGACCTCGACGCGGCCGAGCGCGCCAAACGGTTCGCGGCCCTCCCCGAGGAAGACCAGGAGGCATTCTGGGCGTGGCGCGAGGCGAGGAATCAGGCGCCCGAGTTCCCCGAACCTCGGAACCCCGTGCGCCGTCGCAAGAAAGCCAGGCAAGAGGCCCGAGAGGCGCCGGCCCGCGGCACGGAAGTCCGGCAACGCAGCGTTGGCACCGGCGAGGACGGGTTGAAGCAAGAGGCGCGAATGAAGCTCCGGGCATGGTACGAGGAGCACGCGCGCTCAAGCCTTTGTCAGATCAGCGAGTGCACGGGCAGATCGTTCAGGCTGCGGGACGGGAACTGGTACTTCGAAGCCGTCCGCTTCCTCCGTCTGGGCCGGATGATCGCCGCCGACTACGTGGCGCTCTGCCCCCGCCATGCCGCGATGTTCCAGCACGCGAATGAGTCGAGGAACGACCTCAAGCGAACGTTCGAGGCGACATGTGCGTCAGGGAACCGGGCCGGGGCTCTGAAGATTCCCATCGTGCTGGCCGGCAAGACCGTCGAGATCCTTCTGGCGCCCAATCACGTCATCGACCTCAAGGCGGCACTCGACATCGAGCGAAGCAGCGGGTTGACACGAGGCGCGACCTCTACCGACTGAGGTTCTGCTCCAGGAAGCGGGTGACCATCCGCTCGATGAACCCGGCGTCGTCGATCTCGAGCGCGACAGTCGAAGCGGGTACACCGCCGGGCTCGAACAGGGTCATGCTCCGTTCGTCGACCGTGACGCGGCCCTGTTCGAGGCCGAACAAGTCAGGCCAGAGGAGGTAGCCGACGGCGACTGCGTCGAAGAGGCGCGGCGTGGTCTGGTTCCGCTCCTCATTCCGCCACAGGGAGTAGAGCGCGGTCACCGCGTCGGTCAGCGGCGTGTCGCGCATGTGCAGGTGGAGGCGACGGTCGGCGTCGAGGCGGACGTGGTCCGTCACGTCGAGCGGGATGTAGACCACGTCCGTGCCGCCGGCCTGCACGCCGGCGTCGAAGATGCGCGACGAGGCGGCGTCCGCGAGAACGTTCCACTCCCGCTGCGCGTCACCGCCGTCGTAGCCGGAGTGGATCGAGCCGTACATCGAGACGACGCGCTTCGCCTTCGTGAGAACGTCCGGGTCGAGCTCCAGCGCATCGCCGATGTTCGTCACCGGGCCGACGGTGAGCAGCGTGATCTCGCCCGGCGCGGCGCTCAGCGTCTCGACGATGTACTCGGCCGCCGGTTGTGCCTGGGGCTTCAAGTCGTCGAAGCCGCGCGCCCAGTGGAACTGCCGCTGGTACGGCGCTTCGCTGAACTGTTCGTGGGGCTTGCCGTCGCGCAAGGTGACCAGTGGCGTCCCTCGCCCGACGTACACCGGGATGTGCTCCAGCCCCGTCTCCCAGAGCATGCGAAGCGCCAGGGGCGCCCGGTCCGCCGTGCGCGCGTGCCCGACCGTGACCCCGATCAACTCGATCTCCGGGCTCGCGAGCAACAGCGCCAGCGCGTAGGCGTCGTCGATGTCCGAACCGATGTCGCAGTCGAAGAGGACCTTCTCGCGTTCGCCGGTGGCGGCGGGGTCGGGCTGAGCGAGGGCGGGCGGGGTGGGGGCGAAGAGGAGGGAGGCGGCGAGAAGAAAAGCCGGAGCCGGCCGGAGGCCGGCGCGTTTCTCTGGCCGCCTTCGGCGGCAGCGGGTCAGAAGACCCGCGCACCCAGTGTGGAACGCCGCCGCAGGTCTCTCCCCAGTACCGTCCGTTTTCTTCGTCATCGCGATGCTCCTCTCCTTGCTTCCGTGCTTTTCAGCGCCGAGAGCGTAGTATTGCCCGCTCATGCCTGACTCGCGACTCCGACGGTTCGTTCGCGATCCCCTGTTCGTCTTCCTGGTGATCGGGGTCGGGGTGTTCGCGCTCGACCGCATGGCCGGCGGGGTCTTCGACGCGGAGAGCCGGACGGTCGTCGTCAACCGGGCGCAGGCGATCCGGCTGGCAGACCTCTGGAGCGCGCAGATCGGCCGGCTGCCGACCGTGGCGGAGCTCGACTCACTGATCGACGACCACGTCCGGGAAGAGATCCTGGTACGCGAAGCGGCGCGCATGGGTCTCGACCAGGACGACACGATCGTCCGGCGGCGGCTGGCTCAGAAGATGTCCTTCCTGATCGAGGACACGGCGGTCGCGGACGCGGTGGCGGAGGCCGATCTCAAGCAGTACTTCGAGGAGAACGCGGAACGCTACGGTGAGCCGCAACGCTTCACGCTCCGCCACGTCTACGTCAGCCCCGACCGCCGCGGCAGCGACGAAGAAGCGGCCAGGGCGGCTTCCGACATCCTCGAACAGCTTCGCGCCGAGGGCAGTGACGCAGCGCCCGAGAACACGCTCTGGCGGAGGCTGGGCGATCCCTTCATGCTGCGCCGCGAGTACGGCCGCCGGACCGCCGAGGACCTGGCCGAACTGTTCGGCGGCGCCTTCGTCGACGGGCTGGAAACGCTGCCGATCGGCGAGTGGGCAGGACCGGTCGAGTCCGCCTACGGCTACCACGTCGTCCGGCTCTCCGTCCGCACGGAAGCGCAACCGGCGATGTTCGAGGACGTGCGCCGGCGCGTGCTGGACGACGCCCAGCGCGACGCCCGCGACGCCGCGAACCGAGCCGCGCACGAGAGTCTGCGAGAGCGCTACCGGGTCATCATCGAGGAGATCGACTTCGTCTCCGACCTGGAGGGCGGCGAGGCGGCCGAGGCCGGAGACGAGCCCTGAGGCGGCGACCAAAGTGGACGCCGGCCCTGCGGCCGGCGCGATCTGACGGCCGCCTGCGGCGGCAGCCGGCGGGGGCGCCGGCGCACCCAGTGGTCAGCCTCTCGCTACTCGGGGCGATCCTGGCCGGACTGCTCGGGTTGGCAACCCCCGCGGACGCCCACGAGGTCCGTCCCGGCTACTTCGAACTGAACGAGGCGGAGCCCGGAACCTTCGAGGTCTTCTGGAAGCAGCCTCGCCGCGGCGCGCTCCTGCTCGTGCTCGACCCGGTGCTGCCGGAACACTGCACCGAGACCGTCCGGCACCCGCCCGAGCACCTGGCCGGCGCCCTGGTCGAACGCTGGACCGTGGAGTGCCAGGCGGCGGACGGCGACCCGGATCGCATGTTCCACGGCGAGACCTTCGGCATCGACGGTCTGGAACGGACCCTGACGGACGTCCTGCTCCGGATCAGTTTCACGAACGGCGACAGCCTCACCCAACTGCTCCGGCCGGAAGAGCCTTCGGTCACCGTGGACCGGGAGGCGGCCGGCAACGCCTGGCCCTACTTCCGGCTCGGCGTCGAGCACCTGGTGTTTGGCGTCGACCACATCCTGTTCGTCATCGGCCTGCTCTTCTACGTCCGCGATCCCTGGCGCCTGGTCGGCGTGATCACGTCGTTCACCCTCGCCCACAGCATCACGCTCGCGCTCTCGTCCCTGGACGTCGTCAAGATCTCCCCCGCGCCGGTCGAGGCGGTGATCGCCCTGTCCATCCTGTTCCTGGCGGTCGAGCTGCTGCGTCCCGAGGATCAGCGATCGCCGATCACGACGAAGAGCCCATGGCTCATCGCCTTCGCCTTCGGCCTGCTGCACGGCTTCGGCTTCGCCGGCGCCCTGGCCGAGATCGGCCTGCCGCAGCGCGCGATCGCCCTGGCGCTCTTCCTGTTCAACGTCGGCGTCGAGGTCGGGCAGCTCCTCGTCGTTGCGGTGGTGCTTGCCCTGCTGGCCCTGGTCAAGCGAGTCGGCATCGTCGTGCCGGAACTCGTCGTGCGAGCGCCGATCTACGCGACCGGCATCATCTCGGCGTTCTGGTTCGTGGAGCGGATGGGCCGGATCGTCGTCTGACGCCGTTCGCCTCGAATCATGCCTTGGAACGGACGGCTCGGCACGCTCGCCGACTTCATCAGGACCGAGACGGAGGACACCCAGGGAAGTCCAGGACCGGCGCGACGCGATCCACCAGGAGTCGTCCGACACGGACCGGCTGCTGGCCGCCGTCGGCGAGAAGGCGCTTCGCAACCAACTCCCCAGGATGCTGGTCGCCGTGCTCGAAGCCGACGGTCAAGAACTCGGCGGCAAGAGACTCGCCGAAGCCGCAATCGCGACTTGGCATACGGACGCTCTCTGGCAACACCGCGGGGAGCTGGACCACCTCGATCCTCCGAAGCAATGGGCCGGTTCGCCACGAGCGATCGCGTTCGTCCAGTCCCTCGGCCTTCCAGACGAATGGGCCGGCAAGCGAACCCGCAAGCGGGATCCCTGGCTGGAAGTGCAAGGTCCCACAAAGCTGCCGCCGCTGCACGACTACCAGCAACGCGTCGCCGGCTCCGGGAAGACCCGGGTTGCCGTGCAGGCGATCATCGAAGCGATAGCCGAGGACGACTTCCCCGGCGGAGTGGTCTGGGTGGCCGACCGTGACGAGCTTTGCGAACAGGCGGTCGAGGCGTGGCGCCAAGTGTGGTCGAGCGTCGGTCAGCCCCGCAAGCGTCTGCCGTCTTCGCCACGTCGGTGGAGCACGCACAGACCCTCGCCGCACTCCTTGAGGACCGAGGCATCCATTCCCGCGCCATCAGCGGAAACACCAGAACAGCAGCCCGGCGCCATTCAGTCGACGAGTTCCGGAATGGGCGAATCCAAGCACTCGTGAACTACGGGGTGTTTCGGGAAGGCTTCGACGCCCCGAAGACCCGCGCGATCCTCGTTGCCCGCCCGGTCTACAGCCCGAATCTCTACTTCCAGATGATCGGCCGTGGCTTGCGAGGGCCAAGAAACGGCGGCACCGAGCGCTGCCTGATCCTGAACGTCGAGGACAACATCGAGACCTTGCAATCGGCCGGCCCACAACCCTTCAACCGGACGCCACCAAACCTTGCAATCAGACGGACCCCAACGTTACGATCAGCCGCATGTCGAGGCCGACCTTCTACCGACGCGGCGCCGAGCAGCGGCTTGCCGAGGCGCTCGAAGACTCGCCGGTCGTGCTGATCCACGGTCCACGACAGTGCGGCAAGACGACCCTCGCCCAGTACGCCTGTACTGCCGATCGCGCGACCTGGGCAGAGGACTCGACGGCCTGGGCCGGCATCATGCCGGCATCGGGACCCGGACACCGGGACTACGCCTACATCAGCTTCGACGATGCAGTCGTCAGAGGCGGCGCGCGAGCCGACCCCGCGGGGTTCGTCGCGGATCTGCCCGAGCGGGTGATTCTGGACGAGGTCCAACACGTTCCCGCGCTGTTCGAAGCGATCAAGTTGGAGGTGGACCGTCGCCGAGTGCCCGGCCGCTTCCTGCTCACCGGTTCCACCAACGTGCTGCTCCTGCCGACACTTTCCGAGTCCCTGGCCGGTCGCCTGCAGATCGTGCCGCTGTATCCGCTGACGCAACGTGAGCTGGCAAACCCGGCGGCAGGAGGCGCTTCCTGGTCCGGCACAGGCTTCCTGAACGCCCTCTTCGGAGACGGCTTCGGAGTTCGTCGAACCGAGCGGCTCGGCAAGCAGCTCATCGACCGAATCGTCGCCGGCGGATTCCCCGCGGCACTCCGCCGCCCAACCGCTGTGCGTCAGGCCGAATGGCACCACAACTACATTGAAGCGCAGATCCAGCGCGACGTTCGCGACCTGACGCGCATCCGGTCGCTCGACGTCCTGCCGGCGCTCCTCACCTCGACCGCCTCGCAGACGGCCAGACTGTTCAATCTCAGCAGTCTGGCGACGCCGTTCAGCCTGAGTCGTCCCACGATCGGTGAGTACGTCACGCTTCTGGAGCGGCTGTTCCTGCTGGAACGGCTCCGGCCATGGCACAGCAACCGGCTGAGCCGCCTGATCAAGACGCCCAAGCTGCACGTCGGCGACACCGGACTTGCGTCGGCGCTGCTGGGCGTGGACGCCGCGTCGCTCGCCGCCGACCGCACCTTGGCGGGACGGTTGCTCGAGACGTTCGCGTTCCAGGAGTTGCGGCGCCAGGCCAGTTGGCATGGCGCATCCACGAGGTTCTTCCACTTCCGAGACAAGGAAGGCGCGGAGGTGGACATCGTGATCGAGCGTGGCGCCCGATCCCTGGCCGGGGTGGAAATCAAGGCCGGCGCCACGGTCACCCGAGCGGACTTCAGCGGTCTGCGCAAGCTGGCTAGGGCGGCAGGCGAGCACTTCGTCCGCGGCGTGGTGCTCTATGACGGCGAGATCAGTACGAGTTTCGGGGAACGGATGTACGCCGTGCCCGTGCGGCGACTATGGGAAACGGCATGACGGTGCTGGCGGCCGCGCGGACGCTAAGATGACGCTTCCGTCCAGGGCAGGTTGATCGGAAGAGGAGCCGGCGTATGGCGAAGGCAGGCGACGAGGCGCAAGCGGCCGACAACGGCAAGCCGAAGGGACTCCTCAACCGGTTCCTGACCGCCATCGAGGTCGTCGGCAACAAACTGCCGGACCCGGCGATCCTGTTTCTGCTGCTCCTGTTTCTGACCTGGATCGCCTCGGCGCTGCTGGCGCCCGTCCAGTTCGCGGACATCCACCCGGTCACCGGCGAGCCGGTCCGGATCCAGAACCAGCTCACCGGCGAAGCGTTGGCGACGTTCATGGCGCGGCTGGTGACGACGTTCACCGGGTTTGCTCCGCTGGGCGTGGTGCTCGTCGCGCTGCTCGGCGTCGGCGTGGCCGAGAAGACGGGCTTCATCAACACCGGCCTGCGGCTGATCCTCGGCTTCACGCCGAAGAGCCTGCTGACCCCGATGCTGATCCTCGCGTCGATCGTCAGCCACACGGCGGCGGACGCCGGTTACGTCCTCGTCATCCCGCTCGGCGGGGTCATCTTCTACGCCGCCGGCCGCCATCCGCTCGCCGGCATCGGGGCTGCCTTCGCCGGCGTGTCGGGCGGATTCTCTGCCAACTTCATCCCCTCGGGCATCGATCCCCTGCTCCAGGGCTTCACGCAGTCGGCGGCGCAGATCCTCGATCCCGAAGTGCTGGTCAACCCGCTCTGCAACCTGTGGTTCACCGGACTGTCTTCCATCCTGGTGATCGCCGTCGGTTGGTACCTGACCGACCGGGTGATCGAGCCGAGACTCCGCGGCACCGAGATCGACGGCGACCCGGACGAGATGCCGAAGATGGAGGAACCGAGCCGGAGGGACCGTCTCGGCTTCCTGGCCGGCATGGGCTCCCTGGTGCTCGGCCTGGTCGTCCTGCTGATCTGGGCGTGGCCCGAGGCGTCGCCGCTCCGCAGCGAGGCCGGCGAGCTGACCGCGTTCTCGGCGCCGCTGATGCAGATGCTCGTGCCCCTGATCTTCGTCTTCTTCCTGATCCCCGGCGTCGTCCACGGCTACGTCGCGGGCACCGTGAAGACCCACCGCGACATCGTCGACGGCATGAGCGACGCGATGCGCACGATGGCCTACTACCTGGTCATGGCCTTCTTCGCCGCCCAGTTCATCGCCGCCTTCAGCAGCTCGAACGTCGGCCTGCTGATCGCGCTCAAGGGCGCGAACTTCCTGCGCGATCTGGGATTGCCGGCGCAGGCGACCGTGGTCGGCATCGTCCTGCTGTCGGCGGTGGTCAACCTCTTCGTCGGCTCGGCCTCGGCCAAGTGGGCCGTGCTCTCGGTGATCTTCGTGCCGATGCTGATGAACCTCGGCATCTCGCCCGAGCTGACGCAGGCCGCCTACCGGGTCGGCGACAGCGTGACGAACATCGTCACGCCGCTCATGCCCTACTTCCCGCTGGTCGTCGTGTTCTGCCAGCGCTACACGAAGAACGCCGGCATCGGAACCGTCCTTTCGCTGATGATCCCGTACGCCGTCACGTTGCTCATCACATGGACGATCTTCCTGATCGGCTACTGGCTGCTGGGCATTCCGCTCGGCCTCCAGGCGGGCTACACCTACCCCTGATTCGACCCGCAGCAGGCGATGACAAGACCGCTAACGGTTGGAACGACGCGAAGGCGATGACGCGGTTGGGCGGTCCTTTGAGTTCCCCTGCGTTCGTCCGCGCGGTTCCCGCGTTCGTTCTGCTCGCCGCCGGCCTGCTCGTGCCGGCGGCGCCGGCGGAGGCGCAGCCGACCCGGCCGATCTACCCGGTCTACGAGGGTTACGTGACGAACGACGATGGCACGGCCGTTCTCGTGTTCGGCTACTACAACCACAACTCGGTCGCGGTCGAGATCCCGGCCGGAGACGAGAACGGCTTCGATCCCGGACCGGCGGACCGCGGCCAGCCGACCGTCTTCGAACCGGGCCGGCAACGCAACGTCTGCCTGATCGTCCTGCCGGTCGACTACGAGGGCAACCTGAGCTGGTCCGTGACCGTGGCCGGCAACACCGGGAAGACCACGGAACGCGGCGGAGTCGATACGCTCTACCTGATCGAGAACATCTCCATGGCCTACCACTTGGCAAGGCGCGTCGACACCGCCACTGCCGAGCACGGCGTCTGCGTCGAACCCCAACCGGCCACCACCGGGAGCGAACGATGAAGAGCGCACTCCCCCTCTTGACTCCGGCAGCGATTCTGGCCCTCGCGTTCCTTGCCGTTCCGGCTTTCTCGCCGGTCGCGGCGGCCGACGCGGACACGCCGACCTTCAGCCGCGACATCGCGCCGATCTTCCAGCGCTCGTGCCAGCGCTGCCACCGACCCGAGACCGCCGCGCCTATGTCGCTTCTCACGTACGAGCAGATCCGGCCCTGGGCACGGTCCATCCAGCGCCGCGTCGAGTCCCGGCAGATGCCGCCCTGGCACATCGACCGGACCATCGGCGTCTACGAACCGGACCCGAGCCTGAGCGACGAGGAGATCGCCCTGGTCACGGCCTGGGTCGATGGCGGCGCCCCGCGCGGCAACCCCGCCGACCTGCCACCGTCGATCGAGTGGCCGGACGGCGACGCCTGGGAGTACGGCGAGCCCGACCTGGTCGTCGAGATGCAGGAAGACATGGTGGTGCCCGCCGAGGGTCCCGACCTGTTCGTCAACTTCATCGCGGACACGGGTCTCACCGAGGACCGCTACATCCGCTGGATCGAGGTCAAGCCGAGCAAGGCGGGCAGGCCGACCGTCCACCACACGATGGTCTACGCCATCCAGGACGACGCGGAGTACGTCGGCGAGGACTTCTTCGAGCGCGACGACGACCCGAACCGCCGCGATGCCGACGGCAACCCGGTCGGCTCACTGCTGATCGAGTACGCGGTCGGCAACACCGGCGACATCTACGCCGAGAACACCGGCAAGCTGCTGATGGCAGGCGCCAAAATCCGTTTCAGCGGCCACTACCACTCGCTCGGCGAGGAGATCCGCGACCGCCAGCGGGTCGGCTTCGGCTTCTACCCCAGGGGCGTCGTGCCGAAGCACCGGATCGTCTCCACCCGGCTGTTCGCCGGCCTGCCCAGCGACCGCGGCTGGCGCAACAACGAACTCTCCATTCCGCCCGGCGCGGACAACGTCCGCCACGACGGCTACCGCGTCCTCGACCGGCCGATCCAGTTGATCAGCTTCCAGGCCCACATGCACTACCGGGGCAAGGGAATGGAGCTGGAGGCGATCCACCCCGACGGCCGCCGCGAACTGCTGACCCGGATTCAGAACTACGACTTCAACTGGCAGATCGCCTATCCCTACAAGCACCCGCCCGTCTTCGCCGCAGGCACCGTCCTCCATGTGACCTCGTACCACGACAACTCGGAGAACAACCCCTACAACCCCGACCCGACCGCCTGGGTCGGCTGGGGCAACCGCACCGTCGACGACATGGCGATCGGCTGGACGAACTTCGTGTTCCTGTCGGAAGAGGACTACGAGGAGCACACCGCGGCAGGGGCCGCGACGGGCGCCGGCGACTAGCGGCGCGGGCGGCGGAGATCGGACCCGCCGGACCAGCTGGACGGTGTAGCGCGCCCGGAACCTCGCCCGAGTGTTAGCCGCCGCCCAACGCTCAAGACTGGGACACTTTGTCGAGCAGCCGCACTTCCGCGACCGCGGCCGTGGCCAGGACGCCGATCCCAAGGACGATGAAGAAAGCGCGGAAGATCACCTGGCGCCGGATTGTACGCGGGCGCCGAGAGTAAAGGTCGGCTTGTTGCAATGGACCACCTGATGGTCCAGAATAGGTGGCCTGAACGATGACCTCGAGGCCGTTCCAATGGAAATCTCCGTATCTGAAGCAAAGGGCAAGCTGACCGAACTCGTCCGGCGCGCCGAGGCCGGCCACGATGTCGTCCTCACTCGCCACGGCCGGGCGACGGTCGCCCTGGTGCCGGTCCGGCCTCGGCAAGACGCAGAGGCGCGACGGGCCGCGCTCGCTTCCGTGCAGACCACGGCGGCACGTAGGCGGACTGCCGGTCCCGACGCGGCTCGGAGCCAGGACTTTCTCTACGGCGACAGCGGTCTTCCAGAGTGATTGTCGTCGACACATCCGCCCTGATGGCCGTCCTGCTGGACGAACCGACCGCCGAAGAATGCGGCGAGATGCTGGTCGGCCAACGTTGCGCGATCTCGGCAGCCACCGTGGCCGAAGCGCTGATCGTGGCCGACCGTCGGGGTTTGCGCTCGGAGATGGTCCGCCTGATCGATGGCCTGGGCCTTGAAGTCGTGAGCGTGTCCGCGGCAACGGCGCGTCGGGTTGCCGATGCCTATGCACGATGGGGAAAGGGCGTCCACGGCGCCTCCCTCAACTTCGGAGATTGCTTCGCCTACGACCTTGCCAGAACCAATGACTGCCCGTTGCTCTACGTCGGGCTGGACTTCGGTCAGACCGACATCGCCAAAGCGATGTAGACGAGACTTCGCCTGACTAGCCGCCCGAAGACCGACCTTTCCTCCGAGCCTTCCGCCACGGTGGGCGTCGCCCGGCGCTACTTCCAGGTGACCGCCATGGCGAAGAAGTGGTCGAAAACCTCGCGGTTGGGGTGGTTCGCGTCGTTGTTCTCGGGGCTGCGGATGTAGAAGTCGAGTTGCTGGGCCGCGGGGTTCACTGCTCCCGCGGGGCCGTCGGTCGGCTCGAGCTGCACCTGAAGCGTCTCGCGGTCGCGCATTCCCTGCGTCACCATGAAGTGGATCTGGTAGTCGCTGTACAGCTCTTCGCCGTTCAGCGTGGCGCGGCCGTAGCCCCAGCCGGCGATGTACAGCAGGCTCTTTGGCCAGTTCGAGTCGCCGCAGCCGGCATCGCCGTGTTCGAACAGGTAGGCCGCGATGCCGCCGTCCTGGCACGGCGAGAACTCGTGGAAGCGGTCCAGTTCGACGACGTACTCCCCTTCCGGAAGCTGCAACTCGGCCCGGAAGGTCCCCGTGTTCGCGATCTCGTCAACGTCGATCAGGATCTCGCCGCCCACCGGTGCCACGTTGCTGGCGTCGTCGCCCATGTGGTCCCAGGGCGACTCGTCGTCCAGGCGGCCGACCTGGTGGACGTCGCTGCCCACGATGACGAAGCGGCCGTCGTACAGTTCGTGCTGCTCCGGCTCGTAGAGGCCCATGCCGGTGCCGGGCTGGTTGCGGGCGGTGACCGGTTCGGGTTCGGGCTCCGGCGCTCCTTCGCCGATGCGCACCGCGCAACCAGCCAGGAGCAGGGCCGAAGCCAGCCACAACGTCATCACCGATCGGTCCATCTTCATCGCTCCGCACCTCCTTCAAGTCACTATAGCCCCAGGGGAACCGCTACCCGGCTAGAATCCGGCCCGTGCTGGACATCCTCTCCGACGTGGACCGCTGGCGCGCGGACGGCCAACGCGTGGCCGTCGCCACCGTGATTCGCACAGTCGGCTCATCGCCCCGGCCGCTCGGCTCGAAGATGGCCGTGTCCGACGACGGCGGCATCGCCGGTTCGGTCAGCGGCGGGTGCATCGAGGGCGCGGTGATCGAGGAGGCCCAGTCGGTGCTGGAGGACGGCCGGCCGAAGCGACTCAGCTACGGCATCTCGGACGAGCTTGCGTGGTCCGTCGGCCTGACCTGCGGCGGCGAGGTCGAGGTGCTGGTCGAACGCATCGACGGCTGAGATCGGGGCCTGCCCGATGGGTTTCGACTCCCTCCGCCGGTCCCTGCTCGCGGGCGAACGGGTGGTCGCCTTCACCCGCGCCGAAGGTGGCGAACTCGGAGCACGCCTGCTCGTTTGGCCGGACGGCCGGTCGGAAGGCACGCTCCGCGCGGCCGAACTCGACCGAACGGCCCTGGGTCTCGCCACGGCGGACGACCTGCCGGCCACCGGACTGCGCGAGATCGAGGGCGTCGAGGTGTTCGTCGAGACCTTCGAGCCGCTGCCGCAGTTGTTCATCGTCGGCGCCGTCCACGTCGCGATCCACCTGGTTCACTTCGCGCGCCGTCTCGGCTTCCGCACCGTCGTCGTCGACGCCCGCTCGGCCTTCGCCACCGCCGAGCGCTTCCCCCACGCCGACGAACTCGTCGTCGAGTGGCCGGCGGACTACCTGGCCCGGGTGCCGCTCCACGCCAACACCTACTGCGTCTTCCTCACGCACGACGAGAAGCTGGACAACCCGGCGCTCCAGGTCGCTCTCGAGGCCGGGGTCCGCTACGTCGGCGCCCTGGGCTCCTCGCGCACCCACAGGAAGCGGGTCGCGGCACTTCTCGAAAACGGCCTGGGGCAGGAGTTGATCGACCGGATCCACGCGCCGGTCGGCCTCGACCTCGGCGGCCGCAGGCCCGAGGAGATCGCGATGGCGACCGCCGCCGAACTGGTCGCGGTGCGGAACGGCAGGCAGGCTGCCGGGAAGCGATGACCGGCCCGGTCTCCGGCGTCGTCCTCGCCGCCGGGCTCGCGACCCGGTTCGATGCCGGCGCGGACAAGCCGAAGCAGCTCTACCGGGTCGGCGGCGAGAGCCTGGTCCGTCGAGCCTGCCGGGCGGCGCTTGCGTCCGCTCTCGGGGAAGTGATCCTCGTTACCGGCCACGCGGCCGGGAGCGTGCGGTCGGAGGTCGCCGACCTCGACCTGCGAGTGGTCCACAATCCGTCCTACGCCGACGGCCAGAGCGGCTCGGTACGTTGCGGCCTGGCCGCCGTCTCCGATGCCGCCGAGGGCGCCATGTTCCTGCCGATCGACCAACCCGGTCTCGACGCGACCGTCATCGACCGGTTGCTCAACGTATTCGACGGGCCCGACTCGATCGTCGTGCCGACCTTCCGGGGGCGCCGCGGCGCACCGGTCACCTTCGGCCGCGACTGGTTCGCCCACCTGGAAGGCCTGCAAGGCGACGAGGGCGCTCGTCCCCTGCTGCGCGAACTGGCCGCGCGCGTCCGGGAGCTGGAGCTCGACTCGGAACTGCCGCTGATCGACATCGACACGGAGGCCGAGGCCCGGTCGTGGCTCGAAAGGTCCGGCAGCCCGTGACGCCGCTCGACCGTCCCCTGCGGCTGCTGCCGCGGGTCCGGAACTACGACTGGGGCACGCTCGACTTCATCCCCCGTCTCTGCGGCCGCGAACCCACCGGCCGTCCAGAAGCCGAACTCTGGTTCGGCGCCCACCCGGACGCACCGGCCGATGTCGTCCTCGGGTCAAGCGAAGCCGGCTCGATTCCTCTTGACCGGTTGATCGCGAACCGCCCGATCGAGGTGCTCGGCCGCGGCGCCGACTTGCCTTTCCTGACCAAGGTCCTTTCGGCCGGCAGGCCGCTGTCGATCCAGGCGCATCCGAGCCGCGAGCAGGCCGCTCGCGGCTTCGCGGCCGAATCCGGAGACGGGACCCAGCCCGGCGACGAGGCTCCCGACTATCGGGATCCGAACCACAAACCGGAGCTGCTCTACGCGCTGACCCCATTCTCCGCCCTCTCCGGCTTCCGGCCGCCCGTGGAAGCGACCGGGCTGCTCGCAGCGCTCGGTGTGGAGGAACTCGAACCTCACGTTGAGCGCCTCATGTCGGAGGGAGTGGCCGCCTACCGGCCGTTGCTCGAAGCGCTCCGCGGCCTCGCGGGCACCGACATGGCCGCCAGAGCCGTTGACGCCGCCCGGCGCGCGGCGGAGGACGCCGACCCGGAACTGAGCGAAGCAACGCGCTGGATCGACCGGATCGCCGCGCACCATCCCAAGGATCCGCTGGTCATCGCACCCTTGATCCTGCGGTTGGTTCATCTCGACCCGGGCCAGGCGCTCTTCACCGGACCCGGCGTGCTTCACAGCTACCTGGAGGGCTCGGGGGTCGAGGTCATGGCGAACTCCGACAATGTCCTGCGCCTCGGGCTGACGTCCAAGCGGGTCGACGCCGGCGAACTTCTCGAGATCCTCGTCTACGAGGCCGCGGGTGACGCCAACCTGGAGCCCGAAGTCGAGGAGTTCCCCTGGGGTAGCCGCACCAACTTCACGCCGCCGGCCGAGGACTTCCGGCTGGAGGTTCTGAACCTGGCCGGCCGCTCCCCCGTCCCGCTCGCCGGCGACGACAGTGTGCGAATCGTCCTCGCCCTCGACGGCAAAGTCGAGGTGCTCAACGCCGCCGGCGCGGAGCGGCTACTCCCCGGGCAGGCGGCACTGCTGAGCGCGTCCGGGACCGCCGTCACCGCGACCGGCACGGGGACGGTCGCTCTGACGATGCCGAACCGCCAGGAACCCTAGCCGGAGGACGCTTTCTTCGCGGTCCGCTCCGCCTTGCGCCGGCGTCCCATCTGGAATGCCACCCCGACCACGATCAGCACCGCGACACCGGCATGCGCGGCCAGCCCTTCGAGGCCGACCGCCGCCATGATGAGCAGGGCGCCGATGAACGACGAGACGACGATCAGCGCCGTCTCGAAGACGACGCGAAGCACCCACGCGCCGAGTACCGCGGCCGCCGCGATCACGATCCACCACAGGATGTCCCAGCTGACGCCGAAGAAGCTGATCGCCCACAGCGCCGCCCCGGCGCCCAGCAGGGCGCCCGCCAGGGCTACCGCGACCTTGCGCACGATGAAGGCAAGCAGCGCGGCGAGCACGCCGACGCCGACCGCCACCATCAGCCGCATCTCGCTC
The DNA here is from genome assembly GCA_026707325.1 of Acidobacteriota bacterium. Taxonomy (GTDB): domain Bacteria; phylum Acidobacteriota; class Thermoanaerobaculia; order Multivoradales; family Multivoraceae; genus Multivorans. The sequence continues at coordinate 25,712 of JAPOXA010000097.1, forward strand.
GCCAGGGGCAGCAGATCCTGCGGAACGCCGTAGACGACGAAGAAACCGACGAGACCGATCAACGCCGTGTAGAGCTGGCGCCCCAGGAAGAGCAGCAGCAGGCCCGCAACCACCCACAGCCAGGGCGGGCCGAGAGCACCCTCGCTACCGAAGCGGCCGAGACTGACTCCCTCACTCCAGAGGCTGATGTTCACCAGCCATCCCCTTCGAGTTCCGAGACGATCCAGGCCAGCGCCGCCTCGCGTGGCTCGTCCCTTCCGGCGAGAAGCCCCTCGCGAGTGAGCAACACAGGCGACTCGGGCTCCACCGGCCTGCCCTCGACCCGTTCGCCGTTGGGCCGCTCGAAGTCGGCGATCGCGTACATCAGCAGGTCGCCGTTCGGCATGCTCTCGATCACCGACGGCAGGGCCGCGGCGGCGGTCGGCTCTCCGAACAGCCACGCCCGACCATGGTCCTGGAGGCCGGCGGCGAAGATCTCGCTGGTGCTGGCGCTGGCGCCGTCGATCAGCACGGCGACCGGTCCCGCGAATCGCTCGATCCTCTTGCCGGCGCTCGACACCTGGCGCGGATAGACGTTCAGATTCAGCTCCGTGTTCCGGTTCTTCATCTTGCCCAGAAGGACCCGGTCCCCGAGCAGGTAGCCGGCGACGCCAACAGCGGTCCCGGCGACACCGCCGGGATTGCCCCGAAGGTCGATCAGCACGCCGTCGACGGCCGGTGCGCCTTCGGCGGGTTCACCGTACAGTGCCGCTTCGAACGCCTCGATCACGGGGATCAACCAGACGTTGAAGCGCACCGCCAGCACGCGACCGGCGCCGGTCTCCAGCACCTCGGTTTCGAACAGGTACTGCATCTTGGGCAGGTTGCCGAATCCGAGCTCCACCGCGTCGGGATGGTGGGCTCGTTCGAGTTCGAACATGGACCGATCGCCCGTCTGGTCCGCGAACTCCACCGCGACCGGATCGCCCGCGTCTCCATGGAGCAGGCCCTCGACGGCCCGCAACCGCACCATTCCCGCGACCCAGGGATCGAGGGACTCCAGTTCGAGGCAGGCCGCGAGCGGCGCGAGGTCCTGGTTCTCGACGCGAACGAGCTCGAGGCCGGTGCGAAGCCCCTGACGGTCCGCCGACGAGCCGGGTTCGACCCGGCTCACGATGAGCATCGAGTCGATATGGCGGACATCGAATCCCGGACCCGCGTCCGACGCGGCAGAGCCGCCGGCACCCGCCACCGCGCGCATCAACGCCCGCGTGCATCCGCCCGAGTCGCCCGACTCGTCCACCGGCGACGGACTCTCGACCGAACCCGGCCCCGGCAGAACGCCGAAGTGGGACTGGCCCAACCGCGAGAGCATGTCCTGCAGGACGAGCCGCAGTTCGGCGTTGTTCGCCGCGGCCCGGGCACGGGGCCGCAGCTCATCGCCGACCGCCTGCCAGTCGACGCCGCCCATCGACTGGTCCCAGAACGTGTCGGCGATCTTCCGCCAGGCGAAGTCGAACGTCTCGACGTTGAGGTCTGCCGACGGCCCGGCCGGCTGACCCGTCGCCTGCGCCTCGCCCGCAGTCGCTATCGCGAAGCCGAGAAGGACGAGACACACTGCTCTGCACCATCGATCCGCGCCCCGCATGGTCGCGAATGCTACAGGCCCTTCCTGCCGGGACGCCGACGCCGAAGCGGCGCGGTGCTAGCGTCGTCTGCCGTGCGCATCCTCTACGTGCTGCGGCACGCGAAATCGGACTGGAGCGCCGCTTACGGCGGAGTCGACCACGAGCGGCCCCTGAACGCCCGGGGGCTCAAAGCCGCCCAAGCGATGGGCCGGAGACTCGCCGACCGGCAGGCCCTGCCCGACCGGATCCTCTGTTCGTCCGCCGTGCGCACGCGGCAAACGATCGAACTGGCGGTCGCGGCCGGCAACTGGAACCGCACGACGATTCTGGAGCCGGCCCTCTACCTCGCCTCCCCCGGCAGCGTGGTCGACCTCCTGCGCGACCAGTCCGACGGCGCGCACTCGATCCTGATCGTCGGCCACCAGCCCACCTGCGCGGAACTCGTCCGCCGGCTGACCGGCGACGATCCACCCCGCTTCGTCACCGCCGCCGTGGCCTGCGTGCACCTCGACATCGCTTCATGGAGCGACGTCGAGCCCTACTGTGGCCGGCTGGCCTGGTTCAGCACGCCGCGGTCCGGCGACTGGTCCGCCTAACGATTCGGACCTCGCTCCATCGGCACGGGCTGCCAGCGTTCGAGTTCCACTCTCGGGAGTACGGTCGGATTCACGCAACTCATCGGCCAGCGGCCGGAGAGCGCCAGGGCGACCTCCCGACCGACTCGCCGTCGCGTCTCGGGCCGCATGCGGGTGGTGGCCGAGGCGACGTGCGGCGTGAGGATCACGTTGTCCATCGCCAGCAGGGGGTTGTCCGCGGCCGGCGGTTCCCGTTCCAGCACGTCGAGCGCCGCGGCGGCGATCTGGCCCGTGTCCAGCGCCTCGATCAGTGCCGCCTCGTCGACCGTTGGCCCGCGGCCGGCATTGATCAGCACCGCGGTCTTCTTCATCGCCGCGAACTGGGGATCCGAGAGCATGTGGCGCGTCTCCCGGTTGAGTGGCGGATGCATCGACAGGTAGTCGGATCGTTCCAGCAACTCACCGAAGCTGACCGGTTCGACTCCTTCTCCCGTCATCTTCAGCTCGCTGACGTAGGGGTCGTGCGCGACGACGTGCATGCCGAAGGGTCTCGCCCGCCGCGCGACCGCCCGCGCCACGTTGCCGAACGAGACGAGCCCGAGGGTCTGGCCCCATAGCCGCGGCACCTCGTTGAGCAGGGGCCGGCCCTTGAACCAGTCGCCACCGCGGACCATCGAGTCCATCTCGCGCATCCGCCGAGCGCCGGCGAGAAGCAGCGCCATCGTGTGGTCGGCCACCTCCTCGATGAACACGTCCGGCACGTTGGTCACCACGATGCCGGTTTCCGTCGCCGCCTCGACGTCGACCATGTCGACGCCGACGCTGCCCACACCGATCACGATGCACTCATCGAGCCCGGCGATCACCGAGCGGCTGATGCGGAAGCCCCAGGAGGTGATGATGGCTTGCGCGTCCGAGGCTTCGGCCAGGAACTCCTCTTCCGACGTTGCCGCCACCTCGACCAGTTCCGCCACAGACAGGAGCGCCTCCTGTTCGAAGGAGTACCGCGTATCGACGGCACCCTCGTGGCGCGTCCTCGCGCCACGAGGGTCACGGTCCGAGCGCCCGTCCTCGGGCGATCGGATGTCAGACGCCTTGGCGATGCCCGGCAGTTGAACGACGACTTTCTGCCTGGCGGGCTGGTTCACGGGCTGATTCACTGGGCCGCCTCCTGCGAACCGAGCTCGGCCACCGCCCAGTCCCGCAGGCCGTTGTAGTCGGCTTTGCCGTTCGCCGCTCGCCCAACGCTGTCCCGCACCAGGATGCGCTTCGGCGCCTTGTACGAGGCCAGCTCCCGCTTGACCCAGCCGATCACGTCCGGCTCGCTGAAACGCGTCGGGTCGTCGAGTTCCACCACCGCGGTGACCGCCTGGCCAAACCGTTCGTGCGGTACGCCGACACAGACCGCATCGCGCACGGTGGGATGGGTCTTCAGCACCTCCTCGACCTCTTCGGGGAAGATCTTCTCGCCGCCGCTGTTGATGCACACGGAGCCTCGGCCATAGAGCCTGAGCGAACCGTCCGCCTCGACCGTCGCATAGTCGCCGGCCATGGAATAGCGGACGCCGTCCACCTCGACGAACGTGGCGGCCGTCTTCTCCGGATCCTTGTAGTAGCCGAGCGGGATGTGCCCGGTCACGGCGATCCGGCCGAGCACGCCCGAGCCGGGTTCGACCTTCCGGCCGTCGTCGTCGAGCACACAGGCGTTGTCGCCCAGCACGAAGGAGGCCGTTTCGCTTGCCTCGCCGGCAGTCGAATCCGAGCGGCCCATGCCGATCGACTCGGACGACCCCAGGCTGTCGGTCAGGATGGTCTCCGGCGGACAGTGGCGCAGGAAGTCGCGCTTGACCTCGGCGCTCCACATGGCGCCGGACGAAACCACGACCTCAAGGCTCGACAGATCGAAGTGGCCGGGCTCCTCCTCGAGCGCCAGGACCATCGGCCGGGCGAACGCGTCGCCGACGATGGCCATCGCATTGATCCCTTCCCTGGTGATCGCCTCGAGCGTGGCGACCGCGTCGAACCGGCGGTTGGCGAGAGTGATCACGCAGCCGCCGTTCAGCATGCCGCCCAGCGCGGTGAGAAAGCCGGTTCCGTGCATCAGGGGACACGAAGGCAGCGAAACCCGCCGCATCAGGAGTTCGTCGAACTGGGTCTTCAGGCCCTCGATGCCGCCCGACAGGTCGAAAGGATCCAGGCGGCCGTCGTTGCTGATGTGCCAGAGATCGTCCAACCGCCACATCACGCCCTTGGGCATGCCGGTCGTGCCGCCCGTGTAGAGCAGCCACAGGTCGTCGCCGCTGCGCGGCCAGGGCGCGTGGAAGGCCAGCGAGCCGCCAGGCAAGCCGCCTGAATCCGGCGCGGACCCAGCCGCCTCTTCGTAGGGGATCGCCCACTCCGGGCACGGACCCGAGCCGTCGTCGACCCACAACCAGGTGTGAATCGCCGGCGTCTTCGGCCGGAGATCCGCGATCCGCGACGCAAAGCAGCCGTGGAAGATCACGGCCACGACATCGGCGTTGTCCCACAGGTAGAGCAACTCTCCCTCGACGTACCGGTAGTTCGTGTTGACCGGAACCAGGGACGCCTTGAAGCAGGCCAGCACCGACTCCATGTACTCGGGCGCGTTGTAGAGGTACTGCGCCACCTTGTCCTGGTGCTTCGCTCCGCGCCCGATCAGCGTGGCCGCCACGCCGTTCGCCCGGCGGTGCATCTCCGCCTGCGAGTATCGGCGGCTCGGGGCGCCGCCCAGGGGATCGATGAACGCCTGCGCCGGGGCCTCCGGCCGGTGCTCGGCGATCGCTTCGAGAATGTCCGCGTGATGCCAGTCGCTCATGGGCGCAGGAATGTAGCAGTCCGCGCCGCTGTACGGCACGAAGCCCGGATTCACTATCCTCACGGTCAAACCAGTTCAGACCACACCGTAGCCCGATCCCCGACCCGAGCGCTCGATAGCGGAAGGCGGGCCACGGAAACAGGAGGTTGATCATGACGAGTCTCTTCGTAGCGATCCGGGGTGGCCGCAGCGTCCTCACAGCGGCCCCGTGCGCACTCTTGACGACTGCACTTCTGCTGGGAGCGGCGCCGCCGGCTGCCGCGCAGAGGAACAACGTCATCCTGTTCGTCGGCGACGGCATGGGGGTGTCGACCGTCACCTCCACCCGCATTGCGATGGTCGGCGTGGACGGGCAACTGGCAATGGACCGCATGCCCTACACCGCCATCTCGCGGACGGCGTCGGCCGACTACATCACTCCTGACAGCGCGGCCACGATGTCGGCGATGATGACCGGCGTCAACACGAACACCGGCGTGATCGGCTTCGGCCCGACCACCGAGTATGCCGACTTCAACGGCAACGGAGACGGCGCGCGCCTGACGAACATCGGCGAGCTGGCCATCTCGATGGGCTATGCGGTCGGCATCGTGACGACGACGCGCGTCACCCACGCGACGCCGGCGGCCGTGTTCGCGCACGTCAACAACCGCAACCTCGAGAACGAGATCGCCGCGCAGATGGTGCCGGCTGGAGCCGGCTTCAACACCCGACTCGGGGATGGGCTCCACGTGATGTTCGGCGGCGGCAGGCGGCACTTCCTCCCGACCTCGGCATCAGACGACGAAGGACTTCCGGGACGACGGACCGACGGCCGCGACCTGCTGGGCGAGCTCCAGCAACTCGGCTATCGCTACGCCTCGAACCGCCAGGGGCTCAACGCGCTCGGCGGTTCCGGACGTGCGGTCGGCCTGTTCGCGTCGAGCCACCTGGACTACGAAGCGGACCGCGGCAGCGGCCAGCCGAGCCTGGAGGAGATGACGAGGAAGGCGATCCAGATTCTCGGCGCTACGCGAAAGCCGTACTTCCTGATGGTTGAAGGGGGACGAATCGACCATGCGCACCACGAGGGGAACGCCTATCGCGCCTTCATCGACACCCGGATGTTCGACCGCGCGCTCAGCGCCGCGCAGCGGAGCGTCAACCTCAACAGGACGCTGATCCTCGCGACGGCCGACCACAGCCACGTCTTCACGGTCGCCGGCTACCCGATGCGGCCGCTCGGCGACCTGCGCTACAACCCCCGCTCGGTGCCCGCCTCGTTCCGGAACCAACCGCACAACGGCATCCTGGGAACGGTCCACGAGATCAACACCGCCGGCACGATCTCGGAGAGCGGAGACTCGAGCGGCATTCCCTACACCATCCTGGGCTACGCCAACGGACCCGGGCATCGCAGCGGTTCGCGCCTCAATCCGAACACCGACAGGACACCCGGCCACGGCGGCGCCGTTCCTACAGGCACCAGCCACACCGCCTACCGGCAGGAGGCAACGGTCCCGCTGGCGCTGGAGACGCACGCCGGGGAGGACGTGGCGATCTACGCCGTCGGCCGTACGGCCGAAAACGTGCGGGGCACCGTGTTCAACACGAAGGTCTTCGACTGGATCAAGGACGGTTTCGCCGGGCGGGGCTCCAGCCCGCCGCGGCCCGGACCGGACCCGGATCCGGATCCTGATCCGACGCCGGCCCCGGACCCCGTCGGGACCTGTACGCCCACGACGCCGACGCTCCGCTTCGACGGTGGCTTCGAGGTCAGCATGTGCTACGTCACGCCAGAGGGCGAATCAGGCCCGGTCAGGGGCGAAGCCTGGTCCAGCGAGGCAGGTGTTCTGTGGTTCTTTGGCCGCAACAACCCCGAGGTTCTCGTCAAGGTGCTCGACGGCTGCGGAGTCAACGGCTACCGCTGGGCGTTCGTGGCGCCGGTAACCACCCTGGACTTCAACCTGCGGATAACGGGACCCGACGGCACCCACTGGGAGCACGGCAACCCGCAGGGCGCGACCGCCGCCACGAAGTCGGACATCACGGCGTTTCCCTGTAGCTAGAGGCCGGCTCCGCTTTGCCGGGTGCGCGGGTCCTCTGACCCGCTGCCGCCGCAGGCGGCCGGAAACACGCGCCGGCCGCAAGGTCGGCTCCGCTCTGCCGCCTTACATGCTCCGCCGGTACTCGCCGCCGACGCGGTAGAGCGCGTCCGAGATCTGGCCGAGCGAGCAGTGCTTGACCGTCTCCATCAGTTCCTCGAACACGTTGCCCCGACGCCGCGCCACCTCCTGCAACCGCTCGAGACACGCCGGTGAGTGGTCGGCGTGCCGGCGGTGGAAGGCGGCCAGGCTCTCGATCTGCTGGCGCTTCTCCTCGTCGGTCGAGCGGATGAGCTCGGCCTCGACCGTCTCGGCGAACTGCTGACCCTCCGCGAGGAAGGTATTGACGCCGACGACGGGCAGACTGCCGTCGTGCTTCTTCGCCTCGTACTCCATGCTCTCGTCCTGGATCTTGGAGCGCTGGTACATCGTGTCCATCGCCGCCAGCACGCCGCCCCGCTCGGCGAGTCGCTCAAACTCCAGGTAGACCGCCTCCTCCACCGCATCGGTCAGCTGGTCGAGGGCGAAGGAGCCCTGCCACGGATTCTCGCTCCGGTTGAGACCGAACTCCCGGTTGATGATCAACTGGATCGCCAGCGCGCGGCGCACGGACTGCTCGGTGGGCGTCGTGATCGCCTCGTCGAAGGCGTTCGTGTGCAGGGAGTTGCAACGATCCAGAATGCCGTAGAGCGCCTGCAGCGTGGTGCGGATGTCGTTGAACTGGATCTCCTGCGCATGGAGCGAGCGACCGGAGGTCTGGATGTGGTACTTCAGCATCTGGCTGCGGGCGGAGGCGCCGTAACGCTCGCGCATCGCGCGCGCCCAGATGCGGCGCGCGACCCGGCCGATCACCGCGTATTCCGGGTCCATCCCGTTCGAGAAGAAGAACGACAGGTTGGGAGCGAAGTCGTCGATCGCCATGCCCCGCGCCAGGTAGTACTCGACGATCGTGAAGCCGTTGGCGAGCGTGAAGGCCAACTGGGTGATCGGGTTCGCTCCGGCCTCGGCGATGTGGTAGCCGCTGACCGAGGCGCTGTAGTAGTTGCGGACGTTGTGGTCGATGAAGAACTGCTGGACGTCGCCCATCATCCGTAGCGAGAACTCGGTCGAGAAAATGCACGTGTTCTGGGCCTGGTCCTCTTTCAGGATGTCGGCCTGGACCGTGCCCCGGACGCGGCTCAGCGCGTCGGCGCGGATCCGTTCGTAGACATCGCGCTCGACCACCTGGTCGCCGGAGAGGCCGAGCAGCGCCAGGCCCAGGCCGTCGTTCTCTTCCGGCAGCTCGCCGCGGTACACCGGCGCGTCGCCGCCGGACCGCCGGTCGATCTCCGCGCGCGCCCGCTCCAGGCCGCCGCTTTCCCGCAGGTGACGCTCGACCTGCTGGTCGACCGCGGCGTTCATGAAGAAGGCGAGGATGGTCGGTGCCGGGCCGTTGATCGTCATCGAAACCGACGTTGCCGGGTCGCAGAGATCGAAGCCCGAGTACAGCCGCTTCATGTCGTCGACGGTGGCGATCGAAACCCCCGAGTTGCCGACCTTGCCCCAGATGTCGGGCCGAAGCCCCGGGTCCGAGCCGTAGAGCGTGACCGAGTCGAACGCGGTGGACAGACGGTTCGCAGGCTGCCCGCGCGACACGAAGTGGAATCGCCGGTTCGTCCGTTCGGCGATCCCCTCGCCCGCGAACATGCGCGTCGGTTCCTCGCCCCGGCGACGGTAGGGGTAGACGCCGGCGGTGTAGGGATAGGCGCCCGGCAGGTTGTGCTTCATCAGGAAGCGCAGCAGGTCGCCCCAGTCCGAGTACTCGGGCAGCGCCAGCTTCGGCATCCGCAGATGGCTGAGGGTGGTCACGTAGTTCTCGCCGGTGACCTCGCGGCCGCGGACCGGGTAGCTGTACTGGTCGGCGCGCGCGGCGTCGACGCGATCAGGCCAGTCCTTCAGGAGTTCCGCCGCCTCGGCGCCGACGTCGGCCAGCGCTTCCTGGTAACTCCGGCGCAGCCGCGCCAGGGTCTGGTCGGGCGCCGCATCGAGCGCCGTCGCCGCGTACCCGGCAAGAGGCTTCGGAAGGTCCGGGGCGTCCAGCTCAGCCAGAGCCCGGTAGCAGCCGTGCGCCTTCGAGGCGGCCGCCGCGCGGCGCTCGGAATCGGCCTCGGCGGCGCGGCCCGCCTCGGCGATCTCGGCAAGGTAGCGGTTGCGATTGTCCGGGATCAGGACCGCCGCTTTCGGCTCGCGCTCGTCCAGGTCGACCTCGGGCGTCCAGGCGGCCTCGTCCAGGTCGAGCCGCTCGCGGAGCAGCCGGCAGACGTTCCAGAACATCCAGTTCACGCCCGGGTCCTGGAACTGGCTGGCGATCGTCGGATAAACCGGCACGTCCTCATCGGCGACCTCGAAGACGAGCCGGTTGCGACGCCACTGCTTGCGCACGTCGCGAAGCGCGTCCTGGCCGCCGCGCCGGTCGAACTTGTTCAGGACGATCACGTCGGCGAAGTCGAGCATGTCGATCTTCTCGAGCTGGCTCGCCGCGCCGTAGTCCGAGGTCATCACGTAGACCGAGAGGTCGACCAGGTCGACGATCTCGCTGTCGCTCTGGCCGATGCCGGCCGTCTCCACGAGGATCATCGAGAATCCGGACGCCTTGAGCAGCGCAATCGCGTCGCCGAGCACCTCGCTGGTCGCCAGGTGCTGCCGCCGCGTCGCCATCGAGCGCATGAAGGCGCGCTCGCTGCGCAGGCTGTTCATCCGGATGCGGTCGCCGAGCAGGGCGCCGCCGGTCCGCCGGCGCGTCGGATCGACCGCCAAGAGGGCGATCCGCATGCCGGAAGACGTTTCGGGCATGCACTCGAGGAAGCGGTTCAGCAGCTCGTCGGCGACGCTGCTCTTGCCCGCCCCGCCGGTCCCGGTCAGTCCCACGACCGGCACGCCGGCGCCGGCCAACTGCCATTCCTTGCGCAGCCGCCGCAGTTCGGATTCGGCGACCGCACCGCGCTCGATGGCCGACAGCAGGCGCGACAGCTCGATGTCTCCCTCGGGGTCCGAGGCCACGCGCACGCTGAAGCGCGGTTCGGGCGCGGACCGGCGCTTCGCCTGCGCCCGCTCGACGACGTCGTCGATCATCGCCGGCAGGCCCATCTTCAGGCCGTCGTCGGGGTGGTAGATGCGCTCGACTCCGTATGCCTCGAGTTCCGCGATCTCCTCCGACGTGATCGTGCCGCCGCCGCCGCCGAAGACCAGAACGTCTTCCCTGCCCTCCTCCGCCAGCCTGTCCACCATGTAGCGGAAGAACTCGATGTGCCCGCCCTGGTAGGAACTGATCGCGATCGCGTCGGCGTCCTCCTGCACGGCCGCACGCACGATCTCGTCCACGCCGCGGTTGTGTCCCAGGTGAATCACCTCGGCCCCGCGGTCCTGGATCATCCGCCGCATGATGTGGATCGCGGCGTCGTGACCGTCGAACAGCGACGCCGCGGTCACGAAGCGGAGCGGGCTGGCGTCCTCGGCGGGCCGGATCCGCGGATCCTGTTCAGGTGTGGTCATGGGACGGTGTCCAGGCGGTGAACTTCGGCCCGGAGTCTACCGCCGACCCCCGGATCCGACCCCTCGACCCGGCAGCGGGCTGTAAGCTCCGCCACCACCGCCCGATCCCTCGCAACCTCTACCGGAGTTTGCCGTGAGAACGACGACCACGATCACCTGCCTGCCCCTCCTGGCCGCCCTGCTCCTCATGGCCGCCCCGATCGCCGCCCAGGAGACGAGTCCTCCGAACCGAGCCGACTCCGCCCCGGCGGCCGCCCAGACCGCGGACAGCGACGCCGAAGCCCGGGCCGCGGCCCGGCGCGAGCAGTTCCGCCGCCTGCGCTACGGCAACCTGGCCGAGATCGAACTGGCCGGCAAGCAACTCCGGATCTCCTATCCGGACCTGTTGACGGACAGCGACGACTACGGCGCCTTTGAGGCGCTGGCGGCCGGCGAGGTCGCCTCCTGGACCAGCGGCCGGGCGGTAAAGCTGCTCAGCCATGCCTCGCTTTCCTTCGACGGCATCGTCGTTCCCTACGGCAACGTCTCCCCCGACTATCCCGGCGTCTACAGCCTGTGGCCAAAGCGCACCCCGGACGGCTGGAGTCTCGTGTTCAACGGCGACGCCGACATCTGGGGCAGCCAGCGCGACGCAACGGCCGACGCGGTCGAGGTGCCGCTCAAGCACTCATCGACCGACGAGCCGGCCAAGAAGCTGACGATCGAGTTCCTGGAAGTCGAGCCGGGCGCTGTGCTGCGAATCGCCTGGGGCGGTCACCAGTTCCTGGCCTCGTTCGAAGCGGCGCCGTAGGCAGCCCGCCCGGAGGCCGGGCTCCGCGACTATTCGGGGCTGTAGGGCATCGATGAGTGATGGAGGTTTATCCTCAAATCACCGTCAACAAGGATGTAGCCAAACGTGTACTCGACCTTTGTCTCGCTACCGTCCGGACCTGTGAAGTAGTAGTTGCCCATGGCCATTGCGGAGGTGTCGTTGGTGTAGATGCCGTTGCTCTCCCACCGAACCTTGGTCCAGCCCGAAATGGCAAACCCCTTGTCCTCCGTTCCGCCCTGCCCGATGAAGTAGCTCAGAGCTTCCTCAAATGTCTCACGGAACTGATCTTCCGCCGCCAGGGTCGGCTTGAACATGACCTTGGTCTCGCCATACGCATAGAGGTCCTTGACGTGTTCCGCCGCACGGGCGGCGTAGTCGCCGCCATCGGCATGAACCTTGGCAATCGCGACGATACCGTCGCCCCAGATTTTCTACGCATCAATGACGGTCTGCTCCGGGATCGGTTCCGCTGCGGCTGACGTCGCCATGACGGCGAGGGCGAGGCCGGAGATCGCGGCCAGAACAGGATGTGGTCGATTCTTCATGATGGTGTCCTCTCTCTCGTGAGATCGCGAACTCAGGCCTTCGTCACTCCCGGCACGGCCACTGCATACCGGCCCTTCTCGTCCGGCACGGTCGGCGGCGCGGCATCCCAGGCGTAGGTCGCAGGCTCGAGCGACCTGTCGGATTTCAGCGCTTCCTTCCAGGTGATCTTCTTGCCGGAGTAGGTCGCCATCCGGCCCATCACGGCCGTCATCGTGGCGATCGCGCCGTTCTTCGCCTCGTTGAAGGGCTTGTCCTCGCGAATCGCCTCGAACAGGCGGTCGTGCTCGACCTGGTACGGGCTCTTCTCGTCCTCCGGCTCGCGGTGGTTCCAGCCGCCTGGCGCCTCGATCAGGCCGGAGGCGAGGCTCGCCCGGCCCTTGCTGCCGTGGGCGTACTCGGCGACCTGGTCCCAGCAGTTCTGGATGTGCCGGCACTGGCTCAGCATGACCGCGCCGTCGTCGTAGGTGTACTCGACGAAGTGGTGGTCGAAGATCTCGCCGTGGTCGGGGCCGTTCCGCCACTGCCGGCCGCCCTGGCCCTGGGCTTCGACGGGATGTCCACCCTTGACCCAGTTGCCGACGTCGATGTTGTGGATGTGCTGCTCGACGATGTGGTCGCCGCAGAGCCAGTTGAAGTAGTACCAGTTGCGCATCTGGTACTCCATTTCGGTCTGGCCGGGCTTGCGCGCCCGCACCCAGACGCCGGAACCATTCCAGTAGACGCGCATCGCGACGACATCGCCGATCGCGCCGTCGTGGATGCGGTCGATCGTCTCGTTGTACATCGCGCTGTGGTGGCGCTGCAGGCCGACGCCGACCTTGAGGTTCTTCTCCTTCGCGGCCTTGGCCGCCTTGAGCACGCGCCGCACGCCGGGCGCGTCGACCGCGACCGGCTTCTCCATGAACACGTGCTTGCCCTGCTCGACCGCGTACTCGAAGTGCTCCGGCCGGAAGCCCGGCGGCGTCGCGTGGACGACGACGTCGACGCCCGAATCGATCACCTTGCGGTAGGCGTCGAAGCCGACGTAGCGGTTCTCGGACGGAACCTGCAGGCGCTTGCCGTTCTCGAACGACCCGTTCTCAGCCTGTTCGGCGAGACGCGCGTAGCAGTTCTCGACGCGGTCCTCGAACGCGTCGGCCATGGCAACGAGTTCGACCGCTCCCGAGGTCGAGAGCGCCTGCGCCGCGGCGCCCGTACCGCGTCCGCCGCAGCCGATCAGGCCGATCCGCAGCGTCGCGTCGCCGCGGGCGCGGCCCACGTCCGAATTCGTGTTCGCTGCGGCGGCCGTGGCGCCGCCGCCGACTCCGCCAGCCAGCAGGGCCGCCGAGGCCCCGGTGATGAAACTGCGTCTGGAGGTTCCGTCCATGGTGTCTCCCCGCACCGCGAAGGTGCCGTCGTCGTCGATCCGTATCGGCGTATCGGCCGAGCCTTGTCCCGTGGTCGCCATACTCTAGCGCGGCCGAAGGCCCGCAGGCCCGCGCTTCGCGCCCGATGCCGGCGAGGGCGCCGGGCGCACCCGGTTTCGGCCGCGCCGGCGCACGGCATCGGCTACTGGCTCGGCTACCATCGGCCGCCATGAACGACCTTGAAACGCTCCGATTCGAACTGGCCGACAACGTCGCACGGATCACTCTCGACCGGCCCGACGCGGCGAACGCGATGAACCTGCAGATGACGAAGGACCTGCTGGAAGTCGGGATCGAGTGCGACGAGAACCCGGAGGTGCGTGCGGTGCTGCTGCGCAGCGAAGGACGGATGTTCTGCGCAGGCGGCGATCTCGCCTCGTTCGCCAAGGCAGGCGCCGGCCTCCCGCGCGGTCTCAAGGAGATGACGGTCTACATCCATGCCGCGATCACCCGCCTGACGCGTGGGCGCGCCCCGGCCGTCGCGGCGGTTCAGGGACCGGCCGCCGGCGCCGGGTTCTCGCTCGCCTGCGCGGCCGACCTGGTCGTCGCCTCCGAGCAGGCGGTGTTCACGATGGCCTACACCCGGGCCGGACTGACGCCGGACGGCAGCTCCACCTACTTTCTGCCACGGCTGCTAGGCCGCCACCGGGCGCTGGAGCTGATTCTCACGAACCGCACCCTGTCAGCCGCCGAGGCCCAGGACTGGGGAATCGTCAACGAAGTCGTTCCGGCCGACGAACTGGACGCCCGCGCCGGGAAGCTCGCGAAGCAACTGGCGGCGGGGCCGACCTGGGCGTTCGGCGCCGCGAAGGAACTCGTCATGCGCTCGTTCTCGGAGGACCTGGAATCGCAGATGGAGTTCGAGTCGCAGGCCATCGCCAACGCGGCCCGCACCGAGGACGCCGCCGAGGGCATCGCCGCCTTCTTCGAGAAACGGCGGGCAGACTTCCGGGGCCGCTAGCAGCTTGCGCCAAGCGAGCAGGCAATGCCGACTGTCGGTGCGCCGGCCGTGGCGCGGGCCGTCCGGCCCGCGCTTACGGCATCCGGCCCGGCTGCGCGCCTCGGCCGCGCTGGCAACGCTACCGGCCCTGCTCTGGGCCGCCGTCCAGGAACCGGGCGCCGGCCGCTACCCGGACATGCCGCCGGGCCGGCCGCCGGCCGTCGACGTTCCGGCCGCGAACGCAGGTACCGAAGCCGAGATGCGGCCCTACCAGGAACGGGTCGTCGGCGTCAGCGCCGAGAGCGGCGAGCTCCACCTCGGCATGGCGCCGGTTCCGGGCGGCGAGTTCCTGATGGGCAGCCCGGAGACCGAGCCGGGCCGAGGCGAACTGGAGTCGCCGCGGCGCCGCGTTCGAGTCGGCGCATTCTGGATGGCAACCCACGAGACGCCCTGGGACCTGTACCGCGTGTTCATGTTCGACACCGACCGCGGCGGCGAGGAACCCGCCGCCGCCTGGGCCGACGCGGTCAGCAGGCCGACGCCGCCCTACCGGCCGATGGACTTCGGCATGGGGGTCGAGGGCTTTCCGGCGATCTCGATGACCCAGTTCGCGGCCCGCCACTTCACGAAATGGCTGTCGATGAAGACCGGCCGCTTCTACCGCCTGCCGACCGAGGCCGAGTGGGAGTACGCCTGCCGGGCCGGCGCCGGGACGGCGTGGTCGTTCGGTGACGACCCGGCCGCGATCGACCGCTTCGCCTGGCACGCCGGCAACAGCGAACGACGCTACCACGCGGTCGCCCGGCTCGAACCGAACGGCTGGGGCCTCTTCGACCTGCACGGCAATGTCGCCGAATGGACCCTTGACGCCTACGCCGACTACGCGGAACTCGGCGACGCCGCTCCACTCGTCGACCCGCTCGCCTGGCCTGCGAAGGAGTACCCACGCAGCGTCCGCGGCGGCTCCTGGCGGGACGAACCGGCCGCCCTTCGCTGCGCCGCCCGCCGCGGATCGGAGCTCGACTGGAAGCGGATGGACCCCCAGCTCCCGCAGAGCGTCTGGTACCACACGAACGCGCGGTTCCTGGGCTTCCGCGTCGTCCGGCCCCTGGTTGAGCCGCCGGTCGAAGAGCAGGAGCGATACTGGGCGCCCGACGTTGACTCGGTGCGCCGGATCGTCGAGCGCCAGCGGCGCGGCGAACGCGACTAAGGACGCCGGCCGGAAGCCGGCGACGAACTCTAAGCCGCCTGCGGCGGCAGCGGGTCAGAAGACCCGCGCACCCAGTCCTCCTACAGCGCAGGCACTTCGACTGCCAAGGTCAGCGTCGGATGGGTCTCCGGCGCCGTGATCGCGTTCAGGACCTCGAAGGCGATCTCGAAGCTGGGGCGGGAC
Source organism: Acidobacteriota bacterium (assembly GCA_026707325.1). Classification (GTDB taxonomy): domain Bacteria; phylum Acidobacteriota; class Thermoanaerobaculia; order Multivoradales; family Multivoraceae; genus Multivorans. The sequence continues at coordinate 41,441 of JAPOXA010000097.1, forward strand.
TCCCCGCTGATCGCCAGGTCCAGGTCGCTGTGCGGCTCGACCCGCATGGTCGACGGGGGGCCGTTGAAGCGGTGCCCGCTGGTGACGCGCAGGTCGAAGGCGGCGTCCGACAGGTTGGAGAGCCTGATGTCGATCAGCTTGTCGCCCGGGCTGCGTTCGACCTTCGTCAGCCGAAGCGAAGCCTCGAGCAGCGGCATCAGCGCGTCCTCACGGCCGATCAGCCAGTTGCCAAACCAGGCGACGGAGCGGTTCGCGTGCAACGCCTCCTTGATCGACGCCGCGCTCCGCTCCTCGGCGAACACCAGGGTCACCGTCCGGTGGCCGCCGGCATGGGGCATGTAGTCCCAGTCGATCAGGTAGTGGATGTCCGAGACGCCCAGGATCGCCAAGTCGTTGTCGAGCGCGATCTGCAGCGACTCGGCCGAGTAGAAGTCGCCGTTCGCCACCTCGATGCCGTGAAGCAACCCGTCGGCGATCAGGCTCCGGTGCATGTCGGTCAGCTTGGCGACGCCGTCCGGGCGCTGGGCGGGCCAGTTCGGGTGGTTCCAGAACACGAAGGCGTTCTGTTCGTTAGCCGCCTCGATCGCCCGCCGCGCCTCCCGCTCGCTCGCCGCCTGCTCCTCGGGCGTTGAGGGCCGGAGCCGGGTCATGTAGTCCGCCCCACTGCTCTTCACGAGCAGCGCGTTCGCGTCCTGAATGAACACGGCGTTGACGTGGCCCGGCGGCATGCTGCGGGTGATCTCCGCGCCGTTGACCACGATCACGTCCGACTCCGACTCCGCCCCGTATTCGCTGGCGACGACCCAGGAGCGGTTCCGGTCCGGATGCGGGATGTCCGCCTGCCACGGCTGGTACTCCAGGTGCTCGGTGACCGCCAGCACCGCCAGGCCGTCCCGCTCGGCCTCCTGCATCCGGATGATCGGCCACACCATGCCGTCGGAGAAGACGGAGTGGGTGTGCAGATCGACCGCGAACGTGCGGTAGCCGTCGATGTCGGGAAACTCGATCGCGCGCTCCTGCGCGACGGCAGGCATGGCCGCGGCCAACGCCGCGAAGAACAGCACCTGCGTCCGGATGGCCAGTCGACTCTTCATGGCGGGCTCCTCTCGGTTTGCGGAGTTCCGGGACAACGAGTCCGGAGAATAGCCGTTGTCAGGAAACGGCCGCCGTGCTCCGGCGCCGCCGCCAGACGTCCGTCGCCACCGCCAGCAGGATCGCCGCGCCGGTGATGATCCGCTTCGTCGGCTCGCTGGCGCCGGCCTGGGCGAGTCCGGTCTGCAGCACCGTGATCACCAGCACGCCGAGAAGCGTGCCCGTCACCGAGCCCCGGCCGCCGAGCAGCGACGTGCCGCCGATGACGACCGCAGCGATCGCCGAGAGTTCCATCCCGATCGCCGCGTTCGGATCGGCGGACTGCAGGTAGCCGACCTGGCACAGCCCGGCGACCGCCGCCAGCAACCCGGCAAGCGTGAACACCGCGAACTGGATCCGGGCGGGCCGGACACCGCAGCGATGCAGCGCCGTCCGGTTGCCGCCGACCGCGAACACCCAGCGGCCGAAGGCGGTGCGCGTAAGGACGAACTGCAGCGCTCCGACGACCGCGAGCGAACCGACGAAGGCGGCCGACAGCCCCAGGACCGGCACGCTGACGCCCAGCGCGGCCACCCGGTCGCCCAGATAACTCGTCCTCGAGGCGGTCACCAGGTAGGTCGAGCCCCGGGCGATCTCCAGCATCCCGAGCGTGACCAGGAACGACGGTATGGACCAGCGAGCGACCAGTGAGCCGCTGATCGCGCCGCACAACCCGCCGACCGCAAGCGCCACGAGCGCCGCGAGCAGCAGCGGCAACCCGTGATCGACCGTCAGAACACCCAGGACGGCCGCCGCCAGGGCCAGCACGGAGCCGACGGAAAGGTCGATGCCGCCAGCGATCAGCACCAGCGTCAGGCCAGCCGAAGCGATGACCAGGGGCGGCAACTGGTTCGCCAGCGTGCGAAACGTCACGGCACTCCAGAAGTGATCCGTGATCAGGCCGAAGACCACGCTCAAGCCGAGGATGACCAGGACCAGTCCTCCCCGGTAACCGAGAGAGAACGAGCGGCGCCAGCCGGCAACGGCCAGCGTCATCGGTCGGAACGCCCGGCGAGCATCGAGACGAGGATACAGTCGCGGCTGGCTCCGAGAGCCCCGATCCCATGACAACGCTCCAGCGTCCGATCTAGTGCGCTCTCTCGTTCGCAGGGTCCGGGGCGGTTCGAAGGCAGCGGCATACCGGCTGGCGAAGGGAATGCTGCGCCGGTTCGGCTACGACTTCGAGATCTTCCCCCGCTCGCGGCGAGACGCTCACGCCGCGGCGAGCACGGAGGAGAGCTTCTACCGTGAGTGGAACTCGCCGTCGGCGATCTGGGCGCCCTGGCGCGGCGAGCCCGACTTCCGGGAGGCCTACGACGGCATCGAGCCGTACACGGTGGTTTCCGCCGACCGCTGTCAGGTCCTCTACCGCCTCGGCCGCCAGGCTCTGTCGGTCGCCGGCGACTTCGCCGAGTGCGGCGTGTACCGAGGAGGCACGGCGCTTCTCCTGTCGCGGGTTCTCGAAGGCCGCGGCAAGACCCTCCATCTCTTCGACAGCTTCGAGGGGCTCCCGGCGCCCGACCCGGAGCGAGATCCCGATCTCGAAGAAGGCGTCTTCAGGGCCACGTCCGCCCGGGACGTCAGCGGCCTTCTCGGCCGTTTCCCGGGGACCCTCGAGATCCATGAAGGCTGGATCCCGTCGACGTTCGACGGACTCGATGAGTCTCGGTTCGCCTTCGTCCACATCGACGTCGATCTCTACCGTTCGACGCTCGACTGCCTGGAGTACTTCTATCCGCGGCTCTCCGCCGGGGCGGTCGTCGTTTTCGACGACTACGGTTTCCCCGCCGCCCGCGGGGAGAAGGACGCCGTCGACGAGTTCTTCTCCGCCCGGCCCGAGGCTCCGCTCGCCCTGCCCACAGGCCAGGCCATCGTGACGAAACTCCCTAGCCGGACGAGGTGACGACGTCGACCGGCGTCTTCAGGTCCTCCGCCGTCCCGCCGCGCAGAATCTCGAGAGCAGCCTCGATCCCGAAGACCGCGAGCCGGTCGGCATGCTGGTCGGCGGTGGCGAGGATCTCGCCCTGGGCGACCAGTTCGGCGACGGCGTCGATGTTGTCGAAGCCTATGATCAGCACGTCGTCGCGGCCGCTCTGCCGCCGCGCCGCCAGGGCGCCCAGCGCCATGTTGTCGTTGGCGCAGAGAATCGCGCGCAAACCCGGGTGCTCGCGCAGCATCGCCGCCGCCACCGTGTTCGCCTGGGCCTGCTCCCAGCCGCCGCTTTGCGTGTCGACGATCTCGGCGCCGGCAGCCGCCATCGCGTCCTCGAAACCGGCCTGCCGCTGCTGGGCGTTGAACGCCGTCGGGATGCCGCCGACGATCGCCACCTGATCGCCCGGCGCAAGCCGTTCCGCCAGCACGTCGCCGACCCGGCGAGCGCCGTCGCGGTTGTCCGGGCCCACGAACGGCGCGTCGAGGCCCGCCTCCGCCGCCACCTCGACGTCGAGCCGGTTGTCGATGTTGACGACGACCACGCCGGCCGCCTGGGCACGGGCCAGTGCCGGCGCCAGGGCCTTCGAGTCCGCCGGGGCGATGACGATCGCGTCGCTGCCGGAAGCGACCATCTGCTCGACCAGCGCGACCTGCTGAGCCAGGTCGCTCTCGTTCCGGGTGCCGTTGACGACGAGGTCGTAGTCGTCAGCGTGAGCCTCGTGGTGGGCGCGGGCGCCCTCGGCCATCGTCTCGAAGAACTCGTTGGCCAGGGACTTCATGACCAAGGCGACCTGCGGTCGCGCGGCGGCTTCGTCGACCGGGCCTCCGCAACCCGTGAATGCGAGTGCAACTACGGCCAGGAGGCCTGAGAGTGCGGCGCGGAGTCTGGCGATCACCATCGCGCAGCAGAGCCTAGTCGGAAACGGCCAGCTCAACCGACTCCGCGAATCTCGACAACGCGCTCTCCGCGGCCGCCCGGTCGGCGGCCGGCGTCTTCGGACCGTCCGCCTCGTAGTGCAAGGACAGCACTTCCAGACGCCCCTGCTTCCGGTGCGCCTTCAGGTCGAAGCGCGCCACCAGGCGATCACCCGCCAGCACCGGCATGCAGTAGTAGCCGTAACGCCGCTTCGAGGCCGGCTTGAAGATCTCCAGGATCTGGTCGAAGCCGAACAGATGCGCCACCCGGTTGCGCCGCCAGAGCACCGGGTCGAAGGGCGACAGCAGAACGCCGCGGTCCGGCGCGGGGCGCACCCGCCGCAGCCGGGCCGCGAGTTCCAGATCGGCGGGGCGCGCCCATCCCGGCCGCCCCTTTCCATCGACCGTGACCAGGTCGCACGGCGCCACCTCGCCCGCCGACGCCAGCTCCTCCAGCGCGGTCCTGATCTGGGGTCGCACGTTCTTGAGCCGCCAGGTGTCGGCCAGCGTGCCGATCGTCGCCCAGCCGTGACCCTCGAGCGCACGCAGGATCAACGCCCGGATCCCCTCCTCCAGGCTCCAGTCCTCACTCCGCCAGCGCTCGGGGATCACCCGCTCGGGCAGGTCGAAGGTGCGCTGGAAGTTGTGCCGCGAGCGGATCGCCAACTCACCCGTCGACCACAGCGAGTAGGCAACCCACCGCTCCCGCTTGGAGCGCCACATCTCGCCCATCATCGGTCCCTTGAGGTCGAGCGACCGCATCGGCCCCTCCGCCTCGACCTGGCGCAGGATCGCTTTCGCCACGTCCGGGTGCTCGCGTATCCCCTTGCTGTGCCAGGTCCTGCCGCTGCGATACTCCTCGCGTCGGAAGCCGAACGCGGGATAGAGATCCATCGGGATCCAGCTCGCCTCGTGGCCCCAGTACTCGAAGATCGGCTCGCCCGGCTGCAGAAGTTCCTCCGGCAGATTCCGGTCGATTCCGGGCCAGCGCGACAAGGGCACGAGCGCGTGGGTGCGGGCGCCGGCGATCGAGATCGTGTCGAGCTGGAGGTAGCCGAAGCGCTCGATCAGCGCGTGAAGCGCGCGGCGGGCCCGCACGCCGCGACCCGACGCGGACCGCGGCAGGCCGGTCCACTCGCGCTTGAGAAGACCCGCCCGGACCAGCGCCAGCCGCCGCGCGTCCCGGACCGTGATCTCGGCGATGGAAGCGGACATGGGCGGACTCGGACCGGATCGGCGACCGGCTGCCGAACCGGCCGACAGGGCCTTCGCCAGCCGGCGCCGGGTGACTTCGCCGTCACCCAACGAACCGGCCCGGGCGGCCAGCACGGCCACGCCTCGGTAGTAGCCGGCGTCCCGGGCCAGATCCTCCCGGTTGACCAGCATCGGATTGTCCCGCAGGCCGCGCAACCAGGCGTGGTAGGCGAGTCCGGCCTTGTAGTGGCGCGTCGGCGGCTGGAAGATGAAGCGGGCCAGTTCCTCCGCCGGGCCCATCAACTCGCGATAGCGCGCAACATCCCCGTCACCGAGCGCACGAAGCGCCGCGGCCGCCGGCTCGGCTACCGCGTCGAAGGCACCGAGCAGTGCGTGGCTGTAGTCGCCCAGGGCCACTCTGCGGCCCTTCAGTTCGAACGTGCCGCCGAGTCTGGAACCCCTGGCCACCGGCTTGCCTTCCAGCAAGCGGGCGAAGTGGTAGTCGTCTCCGGTCAGCACGATCTGGCCGCGCATGCCGATTCGCCGCCTGAGCAGCACCTCGAACTCCTCGTCCAGGAGCGAGAGCTTGACCCCGCGCACCTTTTCGGCGTGCCGGGCGAGGATGCGCTCCAGGCTGTTCCCCGGGAAGTAGCCGCGCATCGCCGGATGGAACATCTCGCCCAGCCAGTGCAGGAACAGCGGACCCTCGAGCTGATCGATGATCGCGCCGTAGACGTCGACGTACTCCCGCTCGGAGGCGTCGGTGGCCGTCAGCCGCGGCATCGGCAACAGGACCGGTACTCCGCCCAGTTCGGCGATGAACTCCGCCTGCTCGGCCACAGCGTCGACCAGCTCCGTGTTGCTGCCGACCGCATCGAACTGGTCGCTGCCGGCCCCCGCGAGGAAGCCGTTGCGGAGATCGAGCGAGGCGCAGAGTTCGATCAAACGTCTCGCGCTGGGCCAACCGATCTCGAAGCGCTGGGCCGTGTCCATCGCCTCGGCGACGCCGAAGCCGAGCGAGTCGACGTGGCGGCGCAGGCCGGCGGTGCCCTTCCAGTCGATCCAGTGTTCGATCTCCTGAGGCGTGCCCGGATGGTCGAGCGAGTGTCCGACTTCGGCGTAGCCGCCGCGCACCACGACGTGGAGCGCGGCGTAGCAGAGCCTCGGCAACGGCGCGACACCGCCGGAGGACCCCTGGAAGGCGGCGGTCACGAAGCGGCCGCCTTCTTGATCTCCCTGATCCGGGCGAACTCGGGCGTCCGCCGGTAGTGCTCGTCCAGTGGATAGCAGCCGCTGACCATGCTGTTGCGCGGTCCCGTCGTGCAGTCGCTGAAGGTGCGGCAGATCCGCTTGCGCTCGAGCGGCCGCCCAGCGAGAACGTCGGCCGGTAGCCGCGGGTAGGCGAGCACCATCCGGCCGAGGCCCACGAAGTCGACGTGGCCGGCGGCGACCTCCGCCTCCGCGACGTACGGCAGCCACTCCTGGAGGTAACTGTAGCCGGTACCCACCAGGGGAAGTCGCGGGAACGCCGCACCCACGGTGCGCACGGCCGCCAGTTGCCGGAGCACGGAGCGCAGCGGATCCTCGGGAGGCACGTAGCTGTCCGAAGCGGGATAGGTGAACGGCCGCGACAAGTGCGGGCAACTGTAGGGCGACCCCATCGTCACGTTGACCACTTCGACGCCGGCTTCGACCAGTAGAGCGATGTAGCGGATCGCCTCGAAGCAGGTCGGCTCGGGCAGCCCGACATCCGCCTGGTTCAGGCCGAAGCCGAGATCGGCCGGCCTTGCGCTCTCGACTTCCGGCACGCCGACTCCGGCGCCGTCCGCGCCGAAGGGCGCTACATCGCCGACGGAGAGCCGCACGCCGACGCCAAGACCCGGACACGCTGAGCGCACCGCCGCAATGATCTCAAGGGGCAGCCGCACCCGGTTCTCGAAGGAGCCACCGTAGCGTCCCGGCCGAGTGTGCGCACCCAGCAGCTCGTGCAGCAGGTAGCCGTGGCAGCACTTGATGTCGACGAAGTCGTAGCCCGCCTCCTCGGCGCAACCCGCAGCCCGCACATAGGCGCCGGCGATCTCCTGCAACTGCTCGTCGCTCACGAGAGGCCGGTGCGCGGCTTCTCCCAGTCGTGCGTCAAGCACCGGATGAACCTGCGCCCGCAGCGGCCGTGGCAGCGCCGGCGGCGGGTCAGGCCGCGAAAGCCGCCCCGAGTGGGTCAACTGCAGGCCGATGACCGGCCGGTCGCCGCCGAACCCGCTCTCCCCGTGCCCCGCCAGGACCTCCCGGCGAAGCGCCTGGAGCCACGCGACGCAGTCATCCAGGCGCTCCCCGTCGATGAAGAGCTGGTTGGGATTCGCACGCCCCTCCGGCACCACGGCCGCCGCCTCCCCGCCCCAGATCAGCTTCGCGCCGCTCAGGCCGAAGCGCCGCCAGCGCCGGCGAGTCAGGTCGCTCGGGCTGCCGTCCCGGTTCCCGTCCCAGCCCTCCATCGGATGGACCGCGAACCGGTTGCCGGCCTCGCGTCCGAACACGGTGAGCGGCTTCGCCAGCGGCCCCTCCGGCCCGAGCAGCTCGTTGCCGCAGTCGAACGCCGGGTCAAGCCCGCGCAGATGCTCCCGAAAGGCTCCGACGTTGCGGTGGTGGCCCGGAGGCGTGTACGTCCGGCTCAAACTCCGTCCCCAACCTCCACGGCCGGCCGCCACGGGTCCGGGCCGTCCGGCAACGCGCTCAGGAACTGCGCCCCGACTTCGCCGTACCAGGCGTGGAGCCGCGCCCGCATCTCGGCGACCCGCTCGGGTTGCTCAGCAGCCAGGTCGTTCCGTTCGCCGACATCGGCGTCGAGGTCGTAGAGATGGACCTGGCCGTCCTCGTAGCGCTCGAGCAGCTTGTAGCGGCCACGAGCTATCCCGCCGCCCGGGAAGCCGCCCTGGTGGCCGTAGTGGGGGTAGTGCCAGAACAGGTCTCGTTCCCCGGCCGAAGCGGTCGCCGTTTCGGCGACCTCGCCGCCGCGCAGCACGTCGAGAAAGCTCACGCCGTCGACCTCGACCTCGGGAGACGGGTCGATCCCTGCAGCTTCGAGCAGGGTCGGATAGAAGTCCGTGCTGATGACAGGCGCCTCTGTCACGCCGCCCGCCGGCGCCACGGCCGGCCACCGGACGATCATCGGCTCACGGATGCCGCCCTCGTACAGCCAGCCCTTGCCGCCCCGGAGCGGCAGGTTCGACGTCGGGAGCATCTCGGAGGTGGACAGGCCGCCGTTGTCCGAGAAGAAAACGACGATCGTGTTCGCGGCCAGGTCCAGAGCGTCGAGCCGGTCGAGGACCCGGCCGACGCTCGTATCCAGGCTTTCCACCATCGCCGCGTAGACGGGATGGTTCTGCACCTCCTGCACGCGGCGCGGCTCGTCGCGAGGCCAGATCTGCTCCTCGAACCCCAAGTTGCCGGGAGTGACCGGCGCGCCCACTTCGACGCCCGCCTTCGCCGCGTACTTCGCAATCAGGTCGGCCGGCGCCTCCAGCGGCGTGTGGACGGTGTAGTACGAGAGGTAGAGCAGGAAGGGCCTGCCTTCCTCGTCCGCCGCATAGCCGTCGAGCAAGTCCAGCGCCTCGTCCGTCAGCCGTTCGGTGAGGTACTCGCCCTCGGGCCCGTCCTCGAGCCTCGGGTTCGAGTAGGGCGAGAAGTAGCTGCTGGGCCTCCCCCGAACGTAGCCGCCGACGTTCACGTCGAAACCCTGTGCCTCCGGCCAGAACTCCTCCGTCGGCCCCAGGTGCCACTTGCCGAGGAAGGCCGTGTTGTAGCCACCATCTCGCAGGGCCTCGGCGAGCGTGTACTCCTCGACCGGCATCCAGTCGTAGAGCGGCGCCGGCGCGAAGTTCTCCACGCGGCGGCCGGAAAACCAGTTCGTGGCTCGCACCCGGGTCGGATAGCGACCCGTCATGATGCTGAACCGCGTGGGACTGCACACGGGGTTCGCGGCGTAGCCGCGGTTGAAGCGCACGCCGCCGGCCGCCAACCGGTCGATGTTCGGGGTCTCGTAGAACGTGTCGGGATTGAAGGCGCCGACATCCATGACCCCGAGATCGTCGACCAGGAGGAAGACGATGTTCGGCGGCGAGCCGCTCGGCGAGCGCACTTGTGGCTGCCAGGGTTCCGGGCCGTCCGGCAGGGCACCCAGGAACTCGGCGCCGACTTCGCCATACCATGCGTGGAGCCGCGCCCGCATCTCCGCGACCCGCTCAGGTTGCTCGGCAGCCAGGTCGTTCCGTTCGCCGGCATCGGCGTCCAGGTCGTAGAGGTGGACCTGGCCGTCCTCGTAGCGCTCTATCAGTTTGTAGCGCCCGCGTGCGATCGCACCGCCCGGGAAGCCGCCCTGATTGGCATAGTGGGGGTAGTGCCAGAACAGGTCGCGCTCGGAGGCGGCGGCCGAGGCATTCTCTCCCGCCTCGCCTCCCCGGAGCAGGTCGAGGAAGCTCGACCCGTCGATCTCGATTTCCGGCGGCAGATCGATGCCGGCCGCCTCCAGCAGCGTCGGGTAGAAGTCCGTGCTGATGACCGGCGCCGCCGTCACGCCGCCAGCGGCCGCGACGGCCGGCCAGCGGACGATCATCGGCTCGCGGATGCCGCCCTCGTAAAGCCAGCCCTTGCCGCCCCGCAGCGGCAGGTTCGACGTCGGCGACCCTTCCGCCGTGGAAAGGCCGCCGTTGTCGGAGAAGAAGACGACGATCGTGTTCTCGGCCAGCTCGAGAGCATTGAGTCGGTCGAGAATGCGGCCGACGCTCGTATCGAGCGTCTCGACCATCGCCGCGTAGACGGCGTGGTTCTGGACCTCGCGCACGCGCCGCGGTTCGTCGCGCGGCCAGACCTGCTCCTCCTCGCCGAAGTCCGCAGCATCGGCTGGATACCCCGACACGCTGCCCGGCGGCGCCTCCGACACGCTGACTTCGATGCCCGCCTTGGCGGCGTACTTGGCGATCAGGTCCGCCGGCGCCCGCAGCGGCGTGTGCACGGTGTAGTAGGACAGGTACAGCAGAAAGGGCCTGCCTTCGTCGTCCGCCGCGTAGCCGTCGAGCAGTGCCAGCGCCTCATCGGTGAGCCGGGCGGTCAGATGCTCGTCCTCGGGGCCGTCCTCGAGAGTCGGGTTCGAGTACGGCGAGAAGTAGCTCCGCGGCATGCCGCCGCGGTGGCCGCCGACGTTGACGTCGAAGCCCTGGGCCAGCGGCCAGAACTCCTCCGTCGGCCCCAGGTGCCACTTGCCGAGAAACGCGGTGTTGTAGCCGCCGTCCCGGAGCGCCTCCGCGAGCGTGTACTCCTCGAGCGGCATCCGGTCGTTGAGCAGCGCCGGCGCGAACTTCTCCTCGCGGCGTCCAGCGAAGTAGTTCGTGGCACCCACGCGGGTCGGATAGCGGCCGGTCATGATGCTGAACCGGGTCGGACTGCACACCGGGTTCGCGGCGTAGCCCCTGGTGAAACGCACGCCCGCGGCCGCCAGCCGGTCGATGTTCGGCGTCTCGTAGAAGGTGTCCGGGTTGAAGGCGCCGATGTCCATGGCGCCGAGGTCGTCGACCAGCAGGAAGACGATGTTCGGCGGCTCGGCCGGCGTTTCGGCTGCACAGGCGGCAAGGCAGGCGACGCAGACCGCCGCTGCGAGGATGGCAAGGGTTCTCCGATAGCCGTCCGGCAGCATCAACCGGCCACGCTAGCAGGCCGCGACGGTTACAATCAGAGGCCGCCTACGGGCGCTTCCGACTCTGGGAGGAACACCATGTCCGCGATCACCCGCCGCGTATTCCTCGGCTCGGCCGCCGCTGCCGCCGCCACGACGACTCTGGGATGCCGGGCTTCAGCGGGCACCGCCGCCGCGAGCCCGAACGAGACTCTCCGCGTCGCCGTCGTCGGTCTCCGCGGCCGCGGCAACGACCACGTCAACAACTACGCGAAGTTGCCGGGCGTCGAGGTCGCCGCGCTCTGCGACGTCGACCGCAACGTGCTGGAGGCCGCGAAGGCCAGGGCGATCGAGGCCGGCGCGACCGATCCGCTGACGATCGTCGACTACCGGGAACTCCTGGAGCGCGACGACATCGACGCGGTGTCCATCGCGACGCCGAACCACTGGCACGCGCTGCAGGCCGTGTGGGCTTGCCAAGCCGGCAAGGACGTGTACCTCGAGAAGCCCGTCTCCCACAACGTCTGGGAGGGGCGCCAGATCGTCCACGCGGCGGCGAAGTACGACCGGATCGTCCAGACCGGCACCCAGATCCGCTCCTCACCCTCGATTCAGGACGCCCTGGCCTGGGTCAACGAAGGCCACATCGGCGAGATCCAGCTCGTCCGCGGCCTCTGCTACAAGCCGCGCCAGAGCATCGGCCGGGTGGAAGGGGCGCAGAAGATCGACCCGGCGGTCGACTACGACCTCTGGTGCGGGCCGGCGCCGAGAAAGCCCCTGATGCGCGAACGTCTGCACTACGACTGGCACTGGGTCTTCGACACGGGCAACGGCGACCTGGGCAACCAGGGCATCCACCAGATGGATATCGCTCGCTGGGCGCTGGGCGAGTCCGCGTTGCCTGCGCGGACGATCAGCGTCGGCGGCCGCTTCGGCTACGTCGACGACGGGAACACGCCCAACACCCAGTTCGTCTACCACGACTACGAGCGGGCGCCCCTGCTGTTCGAGGTCCGCGGCCTGCCGCGCGATCTCAAGGCGCAGAAGGAAGAATGGCGCAGGCGCGGCATGGACGAGTACCTCGGCGCCAGGATCGGCGTCATCGTCCACTGCGAGGGCGGCCACCTGCAGATTCCGAGCTACACCGAAGCGACCGCGTTCGACGGGAAGGGCAAGAAGCTCGAGAAGTGGGACGGCGGCGCCAACCACTACGCGAACTTCGTCGACGCCGTGCGCAGCCGCCGCAGCGAGGATCTGACCGCTTCGATCGAGGACGGCCACCTCTCGAGCGCCCTCTGCCACCTCGGCAACATCTCCTACCTGCGCGGCGAAGCGGGCGGACCGGCCAAGGTGTCGAAGATCGCCTCGAAGCTCCGCAACGCCGGCGACACGGCCGACCGCTTCCTCGACCACCTGGTCCAGAACGGCATCGATCCCGAAGTCGAACAGCCGATCGTCGGGCCGTGGCTCACGATCGACCCGGACACGGAGACGATCGAAGGCGACATCGAGGCGAGCCGGTTGCTCACCCGCGAGTACCGCGAGCCCTTCGTCGTACCACGGACCGTCTGATGGCCCCGCGAACCGTCTGATGGACCGGGCGCGCAGCGAAGCGACAACGCGACACACCGGGTGCGCCGGCGCCCACGCCGGCATCCGGCGCGAAGCGCCGGTCTGGCTCAGCCTGGCCCTGTTTACCGTCATCGCCGCCGCCGGCAGCCTCCACGCCCAGTCCGGCGTGCCGGACGGCTACAAACTCGTCTACTCCCAGGACTTCACCGACGCCTCGGCGCTCGACGACTTCACGTTCAGCGACCAGCGGGCGTGGGAGTACGGCGCAGGCGACCGGCGCGGCTACCTCGACCTCAAGGGCGGCAGCAAGTACGAGCCGAAGCACCGTTCGCCGCTCAACATCGCCCTGATCGACGATCTCCTGCTCGCCGACTTCGTCCTCGAAGCCGAGGCATGGCAGACCGGCCGCGAGTACGGCCACCGGGACCTCAGTCTCTTCTTCGGCTTCGAGGGGCCCAACCGCTACTACTACGCCCACCTGGCCACGGAGCCGGACGACCGAGCCCACAACATCTTCCTGGTCGACAACGCCGATCGGGCGCCGATGGGCGCGATCCCGGCCGAAGGCGTCGACTGGGGCCGCGGCTGGAAGCGGGTCAGGGTCGAACGCCAGGACGGCGCGCTGCGCGTCTACTTCGACGGCGGGAAGCAGCCGACCGTCTCGACCGACCGCGATCCGCTCGGCTGGGGCCGCGTCGGCTTCGGGTCGTTCGACGACACCGGGCGGTTCAGCCAGATCCGGATCTGGGCGCCGGACTCTCGCGAGGCCCGGGACCCCGCGTTCAAGTAGCCGACGAGCTCAACCGAGCTTCGCCAGCGGCACCAGCCGCGAGGCGCGGATCCGCCTGTCGCGCGTGACCAGGGGAACCTGATGGACGACACTCGTCGCAGCGATCAGCTCATCCGCGGGATCGCCCCGGAAATCGAGCTCGCAACTGGTGCGGCAAACCTCCACTGACAAGGGCCAGGTGTGAACCTGACGGAGCGCTCTCTGCATCCGAGGCTCGCCCAGGTCCAGTGCTATCCGCCCGAGTTGAGCCAGCTTGGCGAGTTCCCAGAGAACGATGGCGGAGATACCCCAGCGATCGTCGGCAAGGAGCCGCTGCTCCGCCGGCTTCAGTTCCCCTTCCAGGGCGTCGACGAGGATGTGGGTATCAAGATTCAGCATCCCACCTGACGCCAGTGCTCATCGTGTCGCCCGCTGGCTGCAGCTTCCCCCGAAGGCAGCCGATCAAATGCTCGGAAGTGCCCTCGACCGGTATCAACTTCGCCACCGGACGTCCGTGTTTCGTGATCACCACGCCATCGCGATCCACCTGATCCAGAATCGCGAGGCACTGTTCCTTGAACTGGGCGGCGCCAATCGTACGGCTCATCGTCTACCGATCCTCATGTTCGTCGTTGATCGGCGGGTGACTCAAGAACTGGACAGATCATACGACCAGACAGACAATCTGTCCACTTTCCCTCAACGGCGGCGGAGCCTTGGCGGGCTACAGCAGGTTGCCTGTCGCGGGGACGCCGCGGGTCAACGGGCGCCGCGCGCCAGCTCGCGCACCGGCTGCGGCGAGTCGCCCACCGGCGTGTTGTGCTGCATGGCGATCCGCCACTCGTCGCCCACGCGCGTGTAGGTCATCGTGTAGCGGCCTTCGTGCACGGTCTGCCGTCCCTGCCCGTCGTAGTTCACCGACAGCGAGTACTCGCCGTAGGCGATTCCCGTGTCGCCGATGATCCGGTATTCCTCGTTCCGGGTCTCGAAGCGCGCCTTCGTCGTGGTGTTGAAGAAGAGGCGCCAGTCGAGCGCGCAGGCTTCCCGGCCCTGCTTGCCCGACGTGGGGCCGCAGGCATAGAAGGAGAGCGCCTCGTCGTGCACCGTATCGAGGAAACCGTCGAGGTTGCCCTCGTTGAGCGCGGCAACGCCGGTCTCGAAAACTCCTTTCACGGCCGCCACGGCGCTGTCGTCGCCGGCGAACGCCGGACTGCCGGCCGCGAGGAAGAGGGCAAGAATCGCGATCGAAATGAAGAGGGCTGGCCTCATCGGAGCGTCTCCGGGCGTTGTTCTCGGTATGTTCTTCCGGCGCTGGAACGGACGCCCCAGCGACGGCCGCGAGGGTAGCACGGCAACCGTGGCGAGCCGCGTGTTGTCACCCGTCGGCCTGACGATGCAATCCGAGTTCAGCGGCGATCTGGGCGGTCGGCCGGATTGTAGAATGGCGGCCAGACGGACCGGAGACACAACGGGAGTTTGGCAATGGACGCGCAGGCCCCCGAGAAGTGGAAGCCGCTTTCCGGCATGCCGGACGGCGCGGAAAGCTGGGCGATGCCCGGCTATGCCGACCTTGAGGCGGGGTGGAACGACTGCCTGAGCGGGCTCAAGGACGGAACCCCCGAGGCGCGCTTCCTGGACGGCTGGCTGCGGGAGCGGGTGCGCGCCTTTGCCGTGGAGACCGGCCAGATCGAGGGCCTGTACACGCTGCGTCGGGGCGTCACCGAGCAGCTCATCGCGGAGGGCTTCGCCGGCGCGGTGGGGGCGCACACCCTCGAGGGGATCGAGGATCGCACCCTGCGGGGCCTGCTGCGGGATCAGGAGGCCGCCTACGACATGATGTTCGAGGACGTCGCCAGCGGGCGCCCCCTGTCGGTGTACATGATGAAGAGCTGGCACGCCCTGCTGACTCGTCATCAGGACACCGTCACGGGCCTCGACCTCCAGGGCCGGCGCGTTCAGGTCGAGTTCCGCGGCAAGGGCGAGTGGAAGACGAGGCCCAACAACCCCCGCCGCGCGGACGGGCTCGTTCACGAGTACTGCCCGCCGGAGCAGGTGGACCCCGAGATGCGCCGCTTCCTCGAGCTCTACGACGGCGAGATTCGTGATGGGGGCTATCCGGTCAACGTGGAGGCCGCCTGGCTGCACCACCGGTTCGTTCGCACCCACCCGTTCCAGGACGGCAACGGGCGCGTTTCCCGGCTGCTCATGGCGTGGGCCTACGTGAAGCGGCGCCTGCCGCCTCCCGTGGTCTCCGCCGAAGTAAAGCCCGAGTACATCCGGGCCCTCGAGGCCGCGGACGAAGGGAACCTGAAGGCGTTTTCCGACTACGTCGGCGACCTCTCGACGCCAACTCTCCGAAGCGCGATCCAGATCGCCCGGGACGCCCTGTCAGGCCGACTGAACCGCCCGAACGGCAACGGCGGGCGCACCGTCGGCGACGTGTACCTTCCGCCCGAGCCGGATCCAGGCGCCTGACCGGACGCATCGGGCGGCGCGCTGAAGAAACTGGACAAACCACCGACAGCAAGATGGGGAACTGTGATCGCCTTGGGTGTCAAGTTCGTGAGCCCGAGAATCAGCCGTCCGTGGAATCCAGGGTCAATCTGTGGCCCCATCGTGGCGATGAGTCCCTTGCGGGCGTACTTCGAGCGCAGTCCGAAGCGTCCGGCATGCTGCGGGCCCAGTGCGATCTCCTCGCGCACGGTGACCACCGCGAAGTCGCCACGCTCGATCGAGAGATAGCCGGCCGAACGGAGGTCCCGCGCACCGACAGGGCGGCCGAGTCCCTGCACGACAGCGAGCCTCATGGCTGCGGACGCTGCTACTAGAATAAGAACGCTGCAGTCGCCGGCCAGGAAGCCGGCCGTAAGGAGCCCCTACCGATGACCAGAACCCGCCATCCGCCATCCGCCATGCCGAAGGTCCTTGAAGCTGGGGCGAAGGTGATCGCAAAGGACGAGGATTACGGCGAGTGGAAGTTCTCCTGGAGAGTGGTCGTCGAAGCGCCTCCGCATGCCGAGTGCTACACGAAAGTCGTCTTCGTCGACGAGGACGACTTTGAAGTCGAGTCGACCTTCGACTCCTCAACCGTGCCCTCCTCCGGACGCCTGGTGCTTCGCGGAACTACGCTCATCGACGAATCGCTGGCACGAACCATCACGAACACTCTGGCGTCGGTCGAGGTCGAACCGGACGACTCCGAGTAGCGGCCGCCACGGTCATTCGGAGGGGAAAGGCTACGGCAGCCGCAACTCCTCACCGGTCCGCACCAACAGGACCCCCTCGACCAGACGCTCCGCCTCGTCAGCCACCAGGCGGCGCGGGTGGGCGCTGGTTGCCTTGAAGCCGAAGACGCGGGCCACTTCCCTGGCGCGATCGGCCGGGCTGATGCCGAAATTCCGTTCGACGGCCTCGATTCGCGTCAACTGCCGCTACGGGAGCCGCCCTTCCGCGAGTCGCTCCCCGCGGCGGCATCACGCTCCAGCCGCTCCCGTAGCCGGGCGAGCGTGGCCTCCGCGCGGATCGCTTCTTCCAGAAGTTGGTCGCGGTCACGCGTCGGCGCAGACTCCACGTCCTCCTGCTTGACTTCCTCGAGGCTGTTGATGACGACGGCGATGAACAGGTTGACGACGACGAAGCCTCCGACGACGACGAAACTGACGAAGTACGCCCAGGACCACCAGTAGTGGTCCAGCGCCGTGTACATGATGTCGGTCCAGTCTTCCAGGGTGACGATCCGGAACAGGGACAGGAGCGACATCCCGAGCGTCCGCCAGTGAACCGGATCGATGTCCCTGAAGAGGTGGTATCCGGCGACTCCGTAGGCGTAGAACAGGATCGCGAGCAGCGCCAGCACGTTGACCATCCCCGGCAGCGAGCGAATCAGCGTCGAGACGATCAGCCGCAGTCCAGGCACCGCGGACATGAAGCGCTGCACTCGGAACAGCCGCGCCAGCCGGGCGATCGTCGCCCATTCGCCCGTCGCCGGCAGCAGACTGACGACGATCGTGCTGAAGTCGAGGAGGTTCCATCCGTCCCGAAAGTAGCTCCCCACCCGCGGCCAACGGGCCGTCATCTTGATCAGCGCCTCCAGCACGAAGACGACGAGAAAGGTCCGATTGGCGAACTCCAGCGCGTCGCCGTAGCGCTGAGACAACAATTCGGAGGTCTCGAGGCCGATCACCACCGCGTTGACCGTGATCGCGACGAGGACGCCGCCCCGGAACCACGGCGCGTCGACCGCGCGACCTGCAAGAAGGGCCAATCGCGACATCGGAAGAGGCTACGGCAGCCGCAACTCCTCACCTGTCCGCACCAACAGGCTCTCCCCGACCAGACGCTCCGCCTCTTCAGCCACCAGACGGCGCAGGTCGGCGCTGGTGGCCTTGAATCCGAAGGCGCGGGCCACTTCCCTGGCGCAATCGACCGCGTTGATGCCGATGTTCCGTTCGACGGCCGCAACGAGGGCGGCTCGGACCTCGACCGGGGGCAGCATGTCGATCTTGCGGAGCGTCCCGGATTCGACGGCGCGACGGTCGCGGACCTCGACCTTGCGGGCTTTCGCCGGTTCGAGAAAACGGGCCTTGCCCGCGCCGGAGACGCGGATCAGATCAACACGCGCCAGTGCCGTGACCGCCTCGGCGACGCGCTTCTGGATGCGGCTGCCGGTGCGCTTGTACCCCCAGAGTCGGCTGAGGCGTCGACCGACCTCCTCGATGTGGACGGGACCTTCCACTTCGACGATCTTCGCCACGCACTCGGCCACGTCCCTGAGCGGGGCTTCGTGGAGTTCGAAGCCGGAGGAAACCCTGAAGGACGCCTCGCGATAGGGGACTCGCGACGTCTCGGTCGTCTCCGTTCGCGGAGCGTCGCGGAGAATCTCCGGACTCGGTTCGGACTCCGGCGTGCAGTCCCGCCCCGAGCCGTTG
Source organism: Acidobacteriota bacterium (assembly GCA_026707325.1). Taxonomy (GTDB): domain Bacteria; phylum Acidobacteriota; class Thermoanaerobaculia; order Multivoradales; family Multivoraceae; genus Multivorans. Next base: position 59,547 of record JAPOXA010000097.1, read on the forward strand.
CCATCGCGGCTGCCGCTGCCAAGAGCCGTACGCGCCCGCTCGATCGCCTCGAGCAGCTTCTGCAACTCGATGTCCCGGTTGTAGAACCAGTCCGTGCTCCAGACCCGGTGGAACGTCCAGCCCTTCTGCTCCAGCACGGCCTGCCGCAGACGGTCGCGTTCGCGGGCCCAGCTCGACGAGTGGTAGCGGGCGCCGTCGCACTCCACCGCCAGCAGGAAGCGGCCCTCGTGGTCCGGGTCGCGCACGGCGAGGTCGATCCGGAAACCGGACGAGCCGACCTGCGCCGCCACCTTGTAGCCATGGTCGGCGAGGGCGTTGGCCACCGCGTGCTCGAACGGGCTGTCCATCTCCCGGCCGGACTGAAGCGCCACGTCCATCTCGCCGGTCTGCGCGTACTTCAGGAACCGTCGCAGCACTCTCGGCCCGCGATGCTTCGCGGCGTCGAGCCGGATGTCCTCGTAACGAATCGACGAAAACACGCGGCATTGCCGCTTCGCCCGGGTGAACAGGACGTTCAGCCGCCGCTCGCCTCCCGCGCCCGAGACCGGCCCGAAGCTCTGCGCCATGTAACCGTCGGCGTCGCGGCCGTAGCCGATCGAGATGAAGATGACGTCGCGCTCGTCGCCCTGCACGTTCTCCAGGTTCTTGACGAAGAACGGTTCGTTGCGGTTGTCGCCGCAGAAAGCGTCGAGCTCGGGCAAGCGGGAACGCATGTACTCGACCCGGTCCTCGATCGTGTCGCGCTGGGCCACCGACAACGCGACCACGCCCAGGCTCAGACCGGGTCGTTCGCGGACGTGGCGCAGCACCTCGTCAACTACCGCCTCGGCCTCCCGGGGGTTGTTGCGCCGCCTGCCGCGGCCGTAGACCCCGTCCACATGAACGAACGAGAGACCGAAGTCGCCGCCCGCCCGGCTGGGACTCGGCGGACAGACGAGCCGGTCACCGTAGAACTCGTTGTTCGAGACCTCGATCAGGGACGGATGCATCGATCGGTAGTGCCATTCGAGCATCAGCGGCGCCATCGCCCGCGCTTCGCACAGCGACAGGATGCTCTCCATGTCGGCGATCTGCATGCCGGAGATGGCGGCAACGTCCAGGTCTTCGTCCGTATCGTCCTCGTCGCCGCTGACCTGCCGGTCGAAGAACGAGGTCGGTGGAAGCTGCTTCTGGTCGCCGACGACGATCACCTGACGGGCGCGGAGCACCGCACCCATCGCGTCCGCTGGCCTGACCTGACTCGCCTCGTCGATCAGCAGCAGGTCGAACATGAGGCCGCCCGGACGCAGGAACTGGGCCACGGAGAGAGGGCTCATCAGGAACACCGGCTTGATCGCCGCCACCGCTTCGCCGGCCACGTCGAGCAGTCTGCGAAGCGGCATGTGCCGGGTCTTCTTGTTGCACTCGCCGCGGACGATCCCGATCTGGCCGGCCGACCCGGAAGGCATGCCGTTGTAGTGACGGAGCGCCGCTTCCTGGCTCGCGAGATGCTGGAGCTCGGCGTCGAGCGTTCTGAACCGCTCGACCGCAGCCGTCCGCCCGGCGCCGTCGATGACCTCGATCTCGGGCGTTTCCCGCAGGAAACGGTTCCAGACGGCCTCCGCCCGAACGAAGCGCAGCACGTCCGCCACGGCCGCGGCTTCGAGACGGCCGTCGGCAAGCCGCTCGCGAAGCGCCCCCAGGCCCAGCTCGGCCGCCTGGCGCGCGCAGGACGAGAGGCGCAGCCAGCCTTCGTACCCGTCCATGTTCCTCGCCCAGCAGACCAGGCGCCCTTCCAACTCCTCCAGGTCGACCGAATCGACCCAATCGGAAACCGGGGGTTCGGCCGGCCCGCCGCGCGCCCCGGCGGCGACGCCGGCCTTCGCGACCTCCGGCTCGGAGGTTCCCGCGGTGGTCGGGACATCGACGCCGAAAGCGACCGCGGGATCGAGACCGACGGTCGCCGACACCTGCGCGAAAGCGGCGGTCCAGTCGGCGAAGGACTGGCGCAGGTTCCCCGCGGCATCGGCTGGCGGGCCGTCGGGAAGCCCCTCGAACCACTGCCTCGCCGCGAGACCGGCGCCCGCCGTTTCCGCCTCCGCCGCGATCCACGACATGGCGGGCAGCACCGCGGACACGTCGGTCTCCTCGCCCCGCCAGGCGCCGTCCAGAGCCGCGCGGCCCAGCTCGTCACCACGCTCCAGGGCGAGCCGGCTCTTGCGGCAACGGATGAGACGGTCGAGCAGTTCCAGCCGCTCGGAGTGCCCGCCTCGCCAGCCCGGACGGAGCATCGCTCCGAGCCGCTTCGACGCCCGCCGCCAGACGCCGGAGAACCACCGGAAGGCGGACCCGCCATGCGCAGCGAGGTCGAGGCGGGTCTCTGTCCAATCCAGGTCCAGCGCGCTTTCGATGCAGTCTTCCAGCAGCGCCGCCCGCTCCGCCTGGAACCTCCCGAGGTCCTCGAACAGGGCCAGCACCGCGGCCGGGCGCTCGACGACGGGGGCGGCAGCGAGCAGACGCCCGACGAGCGCCGGCGCCTTCGCGGCCGCCTCGAACCGGCGGAGAGCCTCGCGGCGCCCTTCGAACGTCGCCGCGGGCGGCAGACCGGTCTGGTGCCTCGCGTCGGCGAGCGCGTCGCGGGCCACGCGGAACGCCTCCAGGGCGGCGCCGAGTGACGCCTGAAGCGCGCGGCGGTCCACCTGGCCCAGCCGCCGACGCGCGCCGCGCCAGACGTGGTCCAGCTCGCTTCCGTGCTCCGCCACGAGGTCCGCCAGTGTTCCGGCAATCGCTCGGCGACGCTCGAACTCGCTCTTCGACCATGTGTCCGCGCCGTCGACCACGAAGTCGGGCCGCGACACGCCCCGGCCGTCGAGCAGCGCCAGCCGGCCGATCACGCCGTAGGGCGTCGCGCCGGTCGCTTCGTCCACCTCGTGGAGCAGGGCCGAAAGCCGATTCAGCTCATCCCGCTGTTCCCGCACCTGCTCGTAGAGCCGGTCGTCGACCCGGTGCGGCGCGCCGAGTTCGAGGGTCGCCTTCAGGTCGTCGTAGACGCGGCGGCGCATGGCCTTGTGCGAGTGGAGCTCCAGGCAGAGCGGACCCAGGCCGCACTGCTCCAGCCGGGCGTGGACGACGTCGAGGGCCGCGCGCTTCTCCGCCACGAAGAGCACCCGCTTGCCGTCCCGCGCCGCGACCGCGATGATGTTGGCGATCGTCTGCGACTTGCCCGTGCCGGGCGGTCCCTGGACGACCATGCTGAGGCCCTCGCGCGCGGCCGCGATGACCCGGGTCTGGGAAGCGTCGGCGTCAAGGATGTGCCCGAGGTCCCCGGGGTCGGGAAACTGCTCGTCGAGAGTGGCCACCGGCGCGTGGGAATCCGGCGTCCCCTCGAAGCCGCCGGCCAGCAGGCTCGACACGATCGGATTCTCTTCCGGACCGCTCTCCTCGCCCCAGTCGTTCTCCGGCGACAGGTCGCGCCACATGAGGAACTTGGCGAAGGAATAGAAGCCGAGGACCATGGCGTCCCCGTCGACCCGCCAACGCGGCTGCGACGACACGGCGTCGCGAACGCGCTTGAAGTAGGAAGAGGGCCGCCAGTCCGCGCCGTCCGGCAGGTCGGGCAACTTCAGTGCGAAGTCGTTCTCCAGCATCGCGCCGAGGGAGAGATTGGCGTCGAGGTCCTGGTCGCGGTAGACAAGTCGGAAGCGTCCGCGGGCGTTGTCCCGCTCGAGATCGACCGGGAGCAGGACGAGCGGAGCGAACCTCTCGACCTCCGAGGCCCCGTCCTCGTACCAGCGGAGGAATCCCAGGGCCAGAAAGAGGACGCTCACGCCCTGCTCCTCCTCCAGCGAGCGGGCGCCGCGGTAGAGCGTGAGCAGCCGTTTCTGCAGCGGCTCGGGGCCGAGCGCGGTGCGGAGCTTGCGGTCGACGTGATGAGACGAGAGCGCCGACGCGGAACCGTCCCCGGTCGGCACGAAGATCGCGGTCTCGCCCTCCTCATCTTCCGGACTGTCGGCCGCGACGTCGGGGTTCGCCTCGAACGTCATCTTCTTCCGTTCGACATAGAGAATCCGGAAGACCTCGTCCGAGCGCTCGTCGACGATCTCGAGTTGCCGGGCGTAGCGCTTGCCGACGGGCGTGTTCGTCAGCCGGTTCCGCTTGCTGATGTCGAGCAACTGACGGCGCAGCACCTCGACGGCGGGGCGCAGGGCGGCGCCGACCCGATCCTGGCCAAGCGTCGACGTTTCGGGAACGGACTGGGGTGAATCCGTCATGAAATGAGCGAGGCTACTCGCTGTCGTACCGCTGGAGCTCGCCTTCGAGCTGCTGGGCCGACATCTCGCCGTCGTGGAACAACAGCCGGTACCGCAGCCGCAACTCGCCGGCCGCAGGAATCGTCCAGTCGCCGGTACCCTTCTTCGCCTTCTCGAAGTCGTGGACGCCGAAGGGGTTGGCGGCGAACAGGCCGTAGGCGCGGGCGTGCCACCAGGTCGGATGACGGAAGTTCTCCGGGTGATCGAAGATCGCGATGCCGACCGGCCTGCCGTCGACCGGCCCGCTGTAGTGGACCCAGACGGCGCGCTTGCCCCAGACCGCGGCGCCTTCGACGCCTTCGCTGTTCCGCATGGCGCCGGCGGCGTGGTCGCCCTGGTGGCGGAGGGTCGGCGCGACGCGGATCGCCATCGTGCCTTCCTTCGTGTCGCCGAGGACGACCTCCGTCGCGCCGGCCTGTAGCCGAACGTCGAAGTCGATGGCGCGCCAGGCCTGGCCGGTGTCGAGGGCGCCGGCGCGGAAGGTCATCGTCCGTTCCTCGCGGAGCACCTCGTCGCCGCCGGGGGCGAGCCAGACGTTGGCCGTCCGCAGCACGCCGGTCTCCTCCGACTCGACGGCCAGGATCTCCTTGTGGACGATCGCCGAGCCGTCGCGGCCGGTCCAGAAGTCGTGGCGTTTCGAGCCGTCGGCCCGGCCAACCGCGCCGTGCGCGAACCACAGTGAGCGGTGATGAGGATGATCGCGCTCCTCGCCTTCCGCCTCGGCCATCGGCCAGTGGCGGGTCAACGCCTGCCCGCCGGGGCCGTAGATCGGGTAGAGGTACGGCAGGTGGCCGCCGCCATCGGCCTCGCCGCCGGGCCGATACTCGGTGAACGGTTCGCCGTCGACGGTGACCAGGACGCGGTCGCCAGCTTGCCTGGTGAGCTCGATCATCGGGGCGCCGTCGTCCGCCGTCGCGCTCGCTGAAACCGCGAACAGGCACGGGAACAGAACGGCAGCGGCTGGCGGATTCAGGCGGCGCAACATGGTCGGTTCCTCTGCCGTTACTCGGGTTCCAGGAAGACCCCGGCATGGTACCGTCTCGCCCGTGAATCCACGGAAGTGCCTGGCTGCACTGGCGGCCATGCTTCTGGCCTCGGTGACGCTGAGCTCCTGCACCGCCGGCGAGGCTGAAGCCGAAGCTGACGGCTCGGACCCGGAACCCGTGGCCACTCAGCCACGGGCGGAGGTCGTCCGCGCGCACCTGTTCGACGACGACGGCGACGGCGAGGCCGCCTTCGCCCGCGTCAAGGAGCACTTCGAGGCGGGCAATCCCGGCTACGCGATGGAGTTTCTGGCCGCGGCCACCGAGATCGCGGCCGACGCCTCGAGCCGGATCGTCTTCGTGCAGACGCCGATCGAGGAGGCGCCCGCGGCGGCCGAGATCCACACCGCCTCCGGCACAACCGGGACCGAGCTCCACGTAGGCGACATCGCGGTGCTCCGCCCCGGCGAACGGCTGACGGTCGAACCCGCGGTCGCCGCGCTCGTGTTCGACGTTCCCGACGCACCGGACGAGAACGTGCCGGCGGCGATCCGCCCCGACTGGGACCCGGACATCACGGACGTCCTCGGCGGCTGCGCCACGGAGACCGGCGCCTACCGCCGCATTCTGCTCACCTGGCTCAAGGACAACGGCCCGTACACCTTTCACGGCCTGAACGCGCACCGGGTGCGGATCACCGACTCGTTCACCCACTACCACCCGGCGGACACCGGCTTCGACGAGTTCTACCTGGTCCAGATGAGCAACGACGAGGATCGGATCCTCACGAGCTACCACGCCGCGGCCATCGAGTCGCCCGAGACGATGACCCCGAAACTCGCCGAGCAACTCTTCGACGTCCACGAGGTCCGCGCCGGCGACCTGATCTACCTGCCGCGCGGCGTGATCCACCGCGGCCTCGGCGGCGTGCTGGCGCAGGTCATCACGGTGCCCGGTTTCCGCCCCGGCACCGAGATCGGCGTCGACCACCACCTGCTGGCCATCAACGAGCGCCTGGGGCTCGAGGGCGAGGACGCCCTTCCCTACAACGTCGAAGCGTCGACCGAGGCAGTCGTCCGCTAGATCCTTCCGAGGACCATCCCGCATGAAGCAGACTTCCGACACGAGGACATACGACGCGGTCGTCGTCGGCTCGGGCGCCACCGGCGGCTGGGCCGCCAAGGTGCTGACCGAAGCCGGCATGGAGGTGCTGATGCTCGAGGCGGGCCGCGCCTTCGACCCCGAGAAGGACTTCCGCCAACACACCCTGCCGCACCAGATGGAACTCCGCGGGCGGCCCGACCCGCGCAACGAACTCCTGCAGCGCCGCCACCGGCAGTCGTACTGCTACGCCTGCACCCAGGTCAACGCCGACTTCTTCATCGACGACGTCGACAACCCGTACACCGAGGCCCCGGGCACGCACTTCAACTGGATCCAGGGCAACGTGGTCGGCGGCCGCTCGATCATGTGGGCCCGGCAGTCGTACCGGATGAGCGACTACGACTTCAAGGCCGCGAGCCTCGACGGCTACGGCATGGACTGGCCGATCGGCTATGCCGACATCGCTCCCTACTACGACCGGGTCGAGCGCTACATCGGCGTCAACGGCCGCAAGGAGGGTCTGGAGATCCTGCCGGACGGCGAGTTCCTGCCGCCCATGGCCTTCACCTGCGGCGAGGTGATGCTGAAGGAGACCCTGGCCGAGAAGTTCAACCGGCCGATGACGATCGGCCGCAACGCCGTCCTCACCCGCCGGCACAACAACCGTGACATGTGCCACTACTGCGGCTGGTGCCACTACGGCTGCCAGACGAACTCCTACTTCAACTCGCCGCAGACGACGCTCGTCGACTGCGAAGCGACCGGCCGGTTCACCCTGGTGCCGGACGCCGCCGTGATCAAGGTCGACATGAAGGCCGGCGATCTCGCCTCGGGCGTCACCTACGTCGACAAGAACACGGACCAGACCCGGGAGGCCAAGGCCGACGTCGTCGTGCTCTGCGCCTCGACCCTCGCTTCGACCCGCATCCTGCTGAACTCGGCGGAGGGCGGCCTCGCCAACGAGAGCGACTGCCTGGGCCGCTACGTGATGGACCACATCTACGCGACCGGGGTGCGCGGCGTCCTGGAAGCGAGAGCCGGCGCTCAACCCGAGCGCGCGAACCGGCCGAACGGGATCTACATACCCCGCTTCCAGAACCTGAAGGACCCGGCGACGAAGAACCCGAACTTCATCCGCGGCTACGGCTACCAGGGCGGCGAGAACATCACCACCTGGCAGCACGGCAACGGCATCCCCGGCTTCGGCGCGGACTTCAAGGACGCGGTCCAGTCGAGCACCGTCTCCACGATCGGCCTCGGCGGTTTCGGTGAGATCCTGCCGCGGCCCGAGAACCGGGTCACGCTTGATCCGGAGGTGACCGACAAATGGGGCGTGCCCGTGCTGCAGATGAACACCACCCTGGGCAGCAACGAGTACGCCATGGTCCAGGACATCATCGAGGAAGGCCGGGCGATGCTGGAGGCGCTCGGCTGCACGAACATCACCCAGAACACGGAGCCCGCGCCGCTGGGTTCGGGCATCCACGAGGTCGGCACCGCGCGCATGGGCGACGACCCGAAGACCTCGTACCTCAATCAGTACCAGCAGTCCCACAAGATCAGGAACCTGTTCGTGATGGACGGGTCCTGCTACGTGAGCATCGGCTGCGTGAACCCGACCCTGACCATGATGGCGCTGACCTTGCGCTCCAGCGAGTACCTGCTCGACCAGCACCAGCGCGGAGAACTCGCATGAGCAAGCGAACGACGAGACGGAAGGTCCTGGCGGCCGGCGCCGGCGCGTTCGGCTATGCCACCCTCCAGGCCGAGCCGATCCGCGCCGCGATCCCGGCAGTGGCCGCCTACCAGGCCGAGGGTTCCACCTGGACGCCACGGCTGCTCAACCCGGCCCAGGGCGAACTGCTGGCCACCCTCTGCGAGCACATCCTGCCGCGCACGGACACTCCCGGAGCGCGGGACGCGGCCGTCCACGAGTTCATCGACCTCGAACTCTCGCTCGCCGACGGCGATGAGCAACTCGCGGCGCTAGGCGGTCTCGACTGGATCGACCGGCGCGCGGCCGACCTGCACGGTTCCCCTTTCCTGGCGCTTGACAGCGAACGGCAGGTGGCCCTGCTCCGCGAGATCAGCGACGAGCACGAGGTGCATCCATCAGACCTCGTCGCCGGCGCCGCCTTCTTCAGCGACCTCAAACGGCGTACCCTGTTCGCGTTCTACACGTCGAAGGTGGGCCGCACCGAAGCCCTCGGGCTGCCGGACCGCGTGCGCGTAGAGCGTTTCCGCGGCTGCCAGGACTGACCCGACGAGAGCCACGTCCAGCTAGAGTCCGAAACGGTTCACCGAAGTTCCAGCCAGCAAGGAGACCGCCATGTGTGACGACACAACCAATGCCGAGAACGCCAGGTACCTGCAGGGCAAGCGGCTGACCCGCCGGGAGTTCGGCGCCGTCTCGGCCGGCGCCGGGCTGGCGGTGCTGCTGCCGCGGCCGGCCGACGCCCAGAGCGTCACCGAGTCCGAGCTCGAGATCACGACCCCGGACGGGGTCTGCGACAGCTACTTCGTCCACCCCGCGAGCGGCGCCCATCCCGGCGTCCTGATCTGGCCGGACGCCTTCGGCCTGCGGCCCGCCATCCGTCAGATGGCGACGCGCCTCGCGGAATCGGGCTACTCCGTCCTGGCGGTCAACCAGTACTACCGGACGAAGAAGGCGCCCATCGCGGAAGGAACCAACTTCGCCGAGTTGCGCGAGACGCTGCTGCCGCTGATGCGGTCGCTGAGCCCGGAAACCAACGTGACGGACGCGAGGGCGTTCGTGAGCTTCCTGGACAACCAGTCGTCCGTCGACAGCGACCGGAAGATGGGCACGATGGGTTACTGCATGGGCGGTCCCATGACGATGCGGACGGCCGCCGCGCTGCCCGACCGAATCGGCGCCGGCGCCTCGTTCCACGGCGGCGGCCTGGTCACGGACCAGCCCGACAGCCCGCACCTGCTCGTGGAGAAGATGACGGCCCACTACCTGTTCGCGATCGCCGAGAACGACGACCAAAGGCAGCCCGAGGCCAAGGACGTGCTGCGCGAGACCTTCGAGGCCGCGGGCCTGCCGGCCGAAATCGAGGTCTACGAAGGCGCGATGCACGGCTGGTGTCCGCCCGACACGCCGGTCTACCACGAGGCCCAGGCTGAGCGGGCGTGGAGCCGCCTGCTGGCCCTGTTCGAGAGCGCCCTGGCGTAGACCGACCCGTCACTCCGGCCTCCGACGCACGTGATCACCATCTACCACGTGCCGAGCACCCGCTCGGCCCGCGTCATCTGGCTCTGTGAGGAGCTGGGCCTGCCTTACGAGGTCGTCGCGGTCGACTTCTACTCCGACTATCGCAAGAGCCCGGAGTGGCGACGGCTCAACCCGATCGGCAAGGTCCCCGCGCTGACCGATCTGGACGCGGACGGCAACCGGTTCTCCATGTTCGAATCCGGCGCGATGGTCCACTACCTCCTGGAGCGCTACGGCGGCGGCCGGCTCCAGCCGACGCCCGGCACTCCTGAGAGCTCTCACTTCCTGCAGTGGTCCTGGTTCGCGGAGGCAAGCCTGGCCCGGCCGCTCGGCGACATCGTCCACCACCGCTGGCTCAAGCCCGAGGCCGAGCGGATTCCCGCGGTCGTCGCGGACGCGCGCCAGCGAGCCGAAATCTGCCTCGACGCGGTGGAGGCGGCGGTCGCGGAGCGCGACTTCCTCCTCGGCGACGAACTGACCGCCGCCGACGTCATGATGGGCTACAGCCTCGTCCTCGCCCGGCGCGTGGAGGTCCTCGACGACCGCTACCCGAAGCTGCTCGACTATCTGGGGCGGCTCGAGGCACGGCCGGGTTTCCAGGTCGCGTTCGGGACGGAACTCACGCTGCGGACGGTCGACGGCAGGTCGGACGCGTAGCGGCCTGACGACCTGAAGGCGACGCGACGGCTCAGGGCGAGACGACGTACAGGTACTCCGTGTTCCGCAGGTGGCTGACGCGGCCGACCTTCTCGCCGCTCGGGTTGAAGACGCCGATCTGCGCACCGACGTATCGCCGGTAGTCGTTCTCGATCACCCGGACCTCGCCGCGACGAGCCAGGACCGACTCCATCTCCGCACGTCCGATGAAACCCTCGTCGCTGAACGAAACGACGAGGTGCCGCGCCCGCACCCGGTCCACGATCCGTCTCCACGCGGCACCAAACCTCTTCCTGCTGTTGAAGTCGCTCTTGCGCTCGCGGCAGTCGACGCGCTTGCAGGCGACGCCGTAGTGCTCCGGCTTGTCCCACAGCACCAGGCTCTCCCAGACGTGGTAGTTGCCGAGGTAGCTGTGCTGGTTGTAGGGCGGATCGAGGTAGGCGACGTCCACTTCGAGTGCATCCACCGCGTCGGCGGCGTCCATCCGGTGGGCCCTGCCCTTGCCCGACCCGGCCCGCGGCGAGATCTCCGGCACCCTCAGTTCCAGTTTGTTGAACGATCGACGTGCCCACTCCTTGAGGTAGGCCATCTGCACGCCCGTCGTGCTGTCGACGCGGTCGGCCGCCTCCACGAGCGAGACGAGCACGATCGCCCGCAGTTCCGGGTCGAGGTCCTTGCGCTCGATCTCCTCCCGGATGGCGTCCACCCGGGCGCCGTTCTTCGGCTGCACGTAGCGGCTCCTCTCGCAGAAGACTTCGGTGAAGTAGCCGGCCGACGGCGGCAGCCGGTTGAACTCGTCGATCAGGAGCCTCGCCTGCCGGAGCTGCTCAGACGTGCCGTCGGCCTCGACGTAGCAGCGGGCGATCACCTCGCCGCAGGCCAGGTAGTCGTTCGCCAGCACGCGGTACTGCCGCCGCTTCAGTGCGTCGCCTACCCTCGACGTGCCCGAGAACAGGTCGAGCACCGTGCCGGCCGGGCGAAGCCGTTCGACGATGTCGGCGATCTGTGGCACGAACAGCCGCTTGGAACCGAGGTACTTGATGGGCAAGACGGAGCGGAACCAGCGGCGTGAGCTCCTAGGGCGACGAAGCGTCGTAGGCCAGCAGTTCGTCCCAGTTGCGGATGTAGAGCACGCCGTTGCTGACCACGGGATGGGCCCAACTCGGACGGCCGCGGTTGTCGAGACTGAAACGGCCCCGTTCGACGTAGCCGTCGGGAGTCGCTTCCGCCAGACCGGCGAGGTGCCTCTCGCCGAGCAGGAACAGCTTGCCGTCGGCGAGAGTGAGCGAGCCCTTGCCGACGCTGCGGTCCCTCCACACGGTTTCACCGGTTTCGAAGTCCACGCAGGCGAGCGCGCTGCCGAAGAACCCGTAGAGATGTCCCTCGTAGAGCACGACGCCGCCGTGGTGGTTGCGGAGGCGCGACTCGAACCAGACCTGTCCGGTGCTCACATTGTCGCCGGCGACCCGCACCCGGAGCGCGCCGCCCCCGGTGCCGTAGTCCGAGGTGTAGAAGACGAGGCCGTCCGCGTAGATCGGCGTCGCCGCGTTCGCCGTGCGGTTGGCCGGCTCCCGGTAGTGCCAGAGCAGTTCGCCGTCCGAGGCCCGCACGCCGACGCCGGCCCGCGCCGTGAAGCCGACGATCGCCCGCAACGGCTCACCGCCGTCCTCCAGATCGACGGCGATCAGGGAGGAGTAGCCGGCCCGGTCCGTCAGGCCGGTGCTGGTCCACACCGTGGCGCCCGTCTCCCGGTCGAGGGCCGTGATCGCACCGCCGTCGCCGCCCGGCATCACGACCACCCAGTCGCCCTCGATCAGCGGCGACTCGCTGATACCCCAACTGATGTTCCGCTGGCCGAAGTCCCGCAGGATGTTCCGCTGCCACGCCACGCTGCCGTCCGATAGGCGGATGCGCGCCAGGTCGCCCACGCCGGTCAGCGCATAGAGCGAATCGCCGGCCACGGTCGGCGTTCCCCGCGGACCGTTGCCCCGGCCGTCGCGCAACCGCGAGCCGAGTTCACGCTCCCAGCGGACGCTGCCGTCCGACGCATCGAAGGCGAACACGAGGCTTCGACCGCCGCGGGTCCCCTGGACGTAGAGCGAGCCGTCGACCGCCGCGACCGTGCCGTAGCCTTCGCCCAGGCCGTCGGTGCGCCACAACAGCCGAGGCCCCCCGGCGGGCCAGCGGTCGGCGAGCCCAGTTTCCGCCGAGACGCCGTCCCGCTCTGGGCCACGCCACTGCGGCCAGTCCTCGGCGGCGCCCGGGGGAGGTGGTAGGGAAAGCGCGAGCAGCAAGAGGCCAGCGGCGGCCGGAACGGCGGATCGAAGGCCAATCGGCCCGTTTCTCGGTCGCCTCATCGCTCGGACACTCTGCTCCGTCGAGCCCGCGTCGTCAACTGCCGTACGCTCCGCCTGCATGCCTCCGACCGCGCAGCGACCGGTTCTGGCCTGGTTCCGGAGGGACCTGCGGCTCACAGACAACCCCGCGTGGTCGTGGGCAGTCGGGACCGGACGTCCCGTCGTCCCCGTCTTCGTGCTCGATGAGGAGGGGGGCGAGCAGCCGATCGGCGGCGCGTCGCGGTGGTGGCTGCACGGCAGTCTTCAGGCGCTCGGGCAGGCGTTGCGCGGCCAAAGGAGTCGGCTCGTTCTTCGCCGCGGGAACGCCGGCCAAGTCATCTCCGACCTGGCTGGGGAAACGGGCGCCTCGATGCTCGTCTGGAACCGGCTGTACGAACCGGCGATCACGCAACGCGACGAGGAGATCGAGGAACGCTGCACCGAAGCCGGACCCGAGACGCGGACGTTCCCGGCGAGTCTCCTGTTCGAGCCGGAAGACATCCGAAGCGGTACCGGCCAGCCGTACCGGGTGTTCACGCCCTTCTGGCGGAAATGCGTGGCGCACGGCTTCACGCGCCCGGTTGCGACGCCACCGCCGCCCGAGGCGCCGGCCGCGTGGCCTCGCAGCGACGATCTGGAGCGCTGGGAGCTCCGCTGCCACGAGCCCGACTGGGCGGCCGGCTTCCGCGAAGTCTGGCAGCCTGGCGAGGAGGCCGCACGGAAGCGCCTCCGCGCTTTCCTGGCCGGCGCGGCGGAGCAGTACGGCCAGGATCGCGACCGGCCGGGGATCGAAGCGACCAGCCGGCTGTCGCCCCACCTCCACTTCGGCGAGATCGGTCCTCGCCAGGTCGCGGCGGCGGCCGCCGCCTTGCCTCGCAGACCACGTGAGGCCTTCCTGCGCGAGCTCGGGTGGCGCGAGTTCAGCTGTCACCTCCTGTTCCACAACCCGGAGATGGGGAGCCGGAACCTCAGACCCAGCTTCGACCGCATGCCGTGGCGCGACACACCAGCCGATCTGAAGTGCTGGCAGCGTGGCCAGACCGGCTACCCCATCGTCGACGCCGGGATGCGCGAACTCTGGACCACGGGCTGGATGCACAACCGGGTGCGGATGCTCGTCGCCTCCTTCCTGACCAAGCACCTGCTGATCCACTGGCGACACGGCGCGGACTGGTTCTGGGACACTCTGGTCGACGCGGACTGGGCCAACAACAGTTGTGGCTGGCAGTGGACCGCGGGAAGTGGCGCCGACGCGGCACCCTACTTCCGGATCTTCAACCCGGTCGCCCAGTCGCGGCGCCACGACTCCGCCGGCGCGTACCTCAGGAAGTGGGTGCCCGAGTTGCGGCGCCTGCCCGAGAGCGCGGTCCACGCCCCGTGGCTGGCGACCAAGCCGACGCTTGCCTCGGCTGGCGTCCGGCTCGGGGAGACCTATCCGCTGCCCATGGTCGATCACGCCGCGGCACGCGAGCGGGCGCTCGACGCCTGGCGCACCCATGTCCGGGGACAACCGCAAGCCGACGCCTCCGGACGATGAGGCGGCAAGTCGTCAGCTCTTCTGCCGCGGCGCCGGCACAGAAAGGCCACCAACGAACCAGTCAGCGTGACCGCGGCGACCGTCAGGAACGGGACGGCGTAGGTGACGTCAAAGCGCCCCTAGCGGCATGCTCCCGATCGCTTCCGCCGTCGCCCCAGATGGCTCAGGTGGTGCTGGGCGATGAACGGCCAGCTGCTGAAGTACAGGGAGCGACGGAAGAGCAGGACGTAACCGGACCTTGACGAAGCGTGAGGCCCGTCTGATAAGCTGCCACCATTCACAACCGGAGGTCCTCCACAACCGGAGGTCCTCCATGAGGAAAGACATTGTCCTCGCCGCCGTCGTCCTGTCAGTTCTGGCAGGCTTGCTTACCGTCGGCTACGCCCAGAACGGCGACGACACCGGCCCCGATGCTTTTGAGCTTCGCCGCCAGTTGATCGACCGCATCGAAACCAGCGTCACGCAAGACGATCTGGCAACCCTGCAGCGCATGAACTTCTGCGCCGACCTGGAACAGCCCGCCGCGCAAAGTGACGAAGAACTGCAAAGCGTTACTAGCGCGTTTCTCCCTTGGCTCATTCGCTTGACAGGCACCGGCGGCCAAGTCGGCATGTGTTACAGCATGTACAACAGCGACCTCTCTCGGTGCGAAGCCGACCGAGCTGCCTGCCGTGCTAGAAACTCCGGTGGGGTCGAAGGTGCCATCTTTGGACTAACGCACGCTGGATGCCTCGGAGCCTATACAGAGTGCACACAAGAGGCCTTCCGCGTCTACAACATCTGCATAAGCCAGCCACCAAGCCCCTGAGCAGGGCTTAGTGCGCCGTACGCAACGAGGAGCCTAAGACCTCGCGCTCCTCGATTGCGACGGTGCGCCGATACTGACGCTCCAGAAGCCCCGGTGTCTAACTATAACTAGGCACCGGGGCTCAATCGCAGAGAAGTACGCGACGTTTGAACCGCGGGAAGCGGCGCCGGCACGGCCTGCCTGGGCCCGCATCCTAGACCGTCAAATGGAACGGAAGGAGAGCCGGGCTCAGGCGTTCTTCCGTGGCGGCCGTAGGAAGAACGCCACCGCCGAGCCCGCGAGCGTCACGGTAGCAATGGCCAGGAAGGGGGCGGCGTAGCTGCCGTGCGTGTCGAAAACCCAGCCGGTGATCCACGGCACGGCGGCGCCGAACGGCGCGCCGATGGCGAACCGTACGCCAGTGGTCGTGGCGAAGGCGCGGCGACCAAAGAACTGGGCGAAAGTCGCTGCCTGGCTGATGTAGGCCATGCCGAAGCCGAGGCCAAGAAGCACCAATGCGACACGAATCGTCCAGAGGTCGCCAGCGAAAAGAAACAACGCCACGCCAGTCCCTTCCAGGGCCAGGGCCGTCCCCAGCAGCCGTGGCGGCCGAATCAGGTCGGCCAGACCTCCGCAAAGCCGGCCCAAGGTGCTGCAAGAGATCATGATGAAAATCAGCCAGCCAGCAGTGGTTCGGTCGAATCCCAAGTCCTGAATGTGGAACCGGGCGTGAACAGTCAGTACACCCCAGGGAACGGCGTACCCCAGACCGCATAGCACCATCAACACGAACTGGCGTGTCCGAACCGCCTGACCCGCCGTCCACTCCTCGGCCGTCTCGGCGTCGCCCGCGCCAGCCTGGAGTTCGGTCAGCGACCGCGCGCCGTCTCGCAACTGGCCCATCGATTCCGGCGTGTTGCGCAAGGTGAGGAACGAGAAGATCCCGAGCGCTGCGCACAGTCCGGCGACGAGCGCCCAACCGTCGCGCCAAGTGTAGCCCCAGTTCAGAAAGGCAGCACAGAAGATGGGAACAAACGGCCCGATCACCCCCGCCGCGGTAATCAGCAGCGCCATCGCGCGGGCTCGATACCGAAGGAACCAGTTCGCGGCCAGCGTCTGCATCGGCAACACGGTCGAGAACGCGTGAGTAAGGCCCGCGAACAGGCCGAAGTAGAGCAGTACGTCCCAGCGATCCTGCGATCGGCTGGTCAAGTAGTAAGCAACAGACGTGACCAGGAAGCCGGCCGTAAACACCGGGCGCGGCCCGAACCGGGTCAAGCAAATCCCGATGAGGGGCGCGGTCACTCCGCCACAGAAGGTCCAAACGCCAAAGGCAAGCCCCCCCGTGCCTCGCCCGAGCCCTAGCTCCTCCAGCATCTCGGGAAGGTAGAAGCCCCAACTGTAAAAGGGGACCGCACCCAGGCCGTAGATGAGCCAAGCCGCGGGCAGCATCCGCCAGCCGTAGAACCGGGGGTTGAACGACTTCCAGAATCCCGGCCGGCCGCTTGAAGGCACCTAGGCCGGGGCTCCCGCGCCCTCGTACAGAGTCTCGCAGCCCGTGCCGGCGAGGAAATCGTCCACGGCCGTCCTGTCGTCAGCTGACAGAGCTTCGTACTCGTCGCGCAGCCACTTCAGGCACTTGCCCTGGTACGGGAAGGGCTTCTGCACCCAGGGCCGGCCGTCGATCTCGCACTCGACGCGGTCGGCACCCGACACCAGCGCTCTCGCGTTGGCGATCAGGAAGGGAGCGTAGACGCGGCCGACTTCGCCGAGGAGCGCTCGGAGCGTCGCGGACAGCTCACGACCGATCCAGTCGTCGTCGTCCGGTTCAAGGCCGGACAGGTCCTCGACCCGATCGACCCACGCATAGACGCGCGGCGCCACTTCGAGGGTCACCGCCATCGGCGTGGGATCGAACGCCGCGAGCTGAGTCAACTGGCCGAAGAACGCGAAGTCGGAAGCGCCCGGGCGGCTGCCCATCAGGAACTGCCGCTCCGTCAGGTGGTCCCGGAACAGCTCCAGGATGCGCCGGTAGCTCGCCTCGATCACGGGGCCCGTCGTCTCGTTCGAGCCGACGACCCAGAGCCTGGAGATCTGTCGCTCGGAGACCGTCTTCGCCGCCTGCTGGAAGTGCTCCTCGGGACCTTCGACCTGCCGCCAACGCGGCAGGATCTGGCCGGCCTTCTCGATATCCGCTTCGTACGCCCAGCGATAGTGGAACATGGCCTTGGTCAACCACTCGTCGCCGAAGTCCTCGAGCAGGTAGTCGATGAATGCGGTCACCGGGTCCGCTGGAATCACGGAGCGCCCCTCGAACTCCCGCTCGAAGCGTCGGATCAGCGGCGTCGAATCGACGACCGCCTCGACCTCGCCCTCGGCGTTCGGCAGGTAGAACGTGGGAAGCAGCCGGACCTTGGCGGCCGGCAGGTCCTCACGGCCGTCGGCGCCAGAGATCAGGAAGCGGTACGGGATGCGCCGGTAGCGCAGCACCGCGCGCATCTTTCGCGTGTAGGGCGACCCGGGGGCGCCCATGAAGGTCAGGGGCTGCGGCAACGGTTCGGACATCAGGAGCGGCGACGGATCATACCCGGCCGCCCCGCAGCCGCCGACTTCGGTCTATGCCTGGAAGTTCCAGAGTTCGTACGCGATGAGCCAACTGCCGTCCGGCTCACGCCGCATCAGCCGCATCCAGTGTCCGAGCGTGTCCGTCCTCGGCGATCCGTCGTTCGGAATCACACCCAAGGCGAATGTGCCCATGACGTAGGCCAACTCTCCGCTGAACACCGTCTCGTCGACGTGAAGCTGCACGTCCAAGTTGCCGGTCTCGAAGAACTGCGAGATGTTCTGCCGGATCGTCTCCCGGCCGCTGATCGGGGGACCTTCCGGCTGCATGCGGACTGCGTCCGCGGCATAGAGCGCCGCCATCGCGTCCGCGTCGCCCGTATTGAGCGCAACCATGAAGTCGGCAACCAGGGCGTTGAGGGCGTCCTCGTCGCCGCGGCTGGGTTCGACCGCGTTCGGATCCTCGGCCACCTCCTCCTCGACCGGAGGGCAGGCAACGACGACGAAACCGACCAGCAGGACAGCCAGGAAGCTGACCCCGGGACGCTCATGCCAGCGGGTCGTGCTCTTCATGATCAGCCCTCCTCCTGAGGTATTGCATCCGCCGGCATCTGGCCCGGCGGATGATCCCGATTCGAGATTTCCCGCGCGATCAACCACGAGCCGTCTTCCCCGCGGCGCATCAGATCCATCCACTTGCCCACTTCCTGGTAGACGACGGACGAATCCTCCTTCGAGGTGAGGGTGAGGGCGTACGTGCCCCGCACGAAGGCCAGATCGCCGCTGTAGTCGCCGTCGTCGACATGAAGCTGCATGTCCCAGTCGGTGTCGGCGTAGTCCGCCGCGGCGAACAGCCGGATGGCGTCCCTGCCCTCGATGCGCCGGCCGTCCGAAGGAAGCCGAATCGCGTCCTCGGTGTAGAGCACCGCCAGTCCATCCGCGTCGCCCCGGTTGACGGCCTGAAGGTACTTGGCCGCCAACTCGCCCAACGCGGCCTCGGCCTCGGCCCTCGGGTCCACGTCGGGGGCGGGCGGCTCTTCCGGAGGCGCGGCGCAGCCCGCGACGAGGACCAGCATCGAGCAGAACACAAGTGTCGCAGAGATCCTCCGGGGGTTACCTCGATTGCCCATTCCGGACCTCCTTTCTGCGGCGGAGCCGCTGTCTCTATGTCGCTTGTCCCGTGTAACTCCTAGGCTAGCACCTGGACTCCGTCTCACGCGGCCGTCATTCGCCCGGTGTTCGGAGCGGGCGGATTAGGCTTCCGGGCTTCCGGAGTTCGTCTTGACGCGCAACCTCTCCTCCTTTCTGGCCTTGGCAGTCGGCCTGATCGCCGGCGCGCTGGGTTCGTTGCCTTGGCTCGCCGGATCGTTCACCGTTGTCCAACCCGACCTGGCGCGGCTGCTGTTGATCGCCGCGCCGGCCGGCGGAGTGGCGGCCGTTCTGGCGGCAGTCGTTCTCCGCCAGGGTCATCCGGCGGTCCGCGTTGCGGCGGGAGTCCTCGGCCTGCTGGCGGTGGCCTCGAGCCCCGCCTTCACGAGGATCCTGGCCGACCAGGCGCCGGCCGAGCCGCGCACCGCCAGTGGTGTCGAACCGACCACGGCCGCACCGCCAGCGGACCGGCTTCGCATCCTCCAACTGAACGCCTGGCACGGCTACCCGGACCCCGGCGGCCGCCTGGTCGTCAAGGAGAGTTCCTCCGATCGGTTGGTCCGGGCCGGCCGCCTCGCGGCGGATGTCTCACGGCTGCAACCCGACATCGTCGTGCTGCAGGAGGCCTGGTGCGTGCTCGGCGAAGGCTGTCTCGCCGACCGCCTGGCTCGGGAACTCGGCTTCCACGCCGTCTACGCCCGCGCCAACGGCTCGATCAGATGGCTGGGCTTCGAGGAGGGTTCGGCGATCCTCAGCCGCTTCCCCATTGTCGACCCCGAGGTGTGGCCGCTTGGCCCCGACCGCGACGCCTTCGAGCGCCGCATCGCGCTGACCGCGCGCATCGATCACCCCGGGTTGACCTTCGACCTCGTCGGTGTCCACCTCGCCAACGGCGACGCCGACCTCGCCGGCGCCCAGGCCGAAGGTCTCCTGGAGCGCATCGTCGCCCGGCCGGGGCGTCCCGTCCTGATCGCCGGCGACCTGAACCTGTCGGACGACCATCCGGCGCTGGCCCGTTTCCGGGAAGCCGGCTACCGCGACCTCCTGGAGGGAGGCATCGACCACGTCCTGCTTGACGCCCGCAACTCCGACTGGTGGCCGCTCTGGATGGAGTGGGCGGAGGCCGATGCGATCTCGGATCACCCGGGCATCCTCGTCGAGCTTCAGCTACCGGTTCCTCCCGGCGACGACGACTGGTCCGGCGACTGGCGGGCCGCGACTCCCACGGAGGTCGGCCTCGACTCCGAACGGCTGGAGAAGGCCCTCGAGCGGATCGGCGAACTCGACGGGCTCCAGGGCATCCTCGTCGCTCGCCACGGCAGGCTCGTTGCGGAGCGGCACTTCCGCGGCTCCGCCGGCCACCGGCCGCACAACCTGAAGTCAGCCTCCAAGAGCGTCCTCTCGGCCCTGGCCGGTCTGGCGATCGAACGGGGACTGCTGGACCTCGACCAGGAAATCGCCGGCGTGCTGCCGGAAGGCCGCGAACTCGACGACCCGGACAAGCGGGCGATCACGGTGCGCCACCTTCTGACGATGACCTCCGGCCTCGAGTCGACCAGCTTCGGCAACTACGGCTCCTGGGTGGCGTCGCGCAACTGGGTCCGCGCCGCGCTCGGCCGCCCGCTGCAGGCGGAGCCGGGCACCCGCTTTTCCTACAGCACGGGCGGCACGCACCTGCTGTCGGCGACCCTCTCCCGCGCCGCCGGCCGGAGCACGCACGACTTCGCTCGCAGCCACCTCTTCGACCCGCTGGGAATCGGCCCTTCGGCCTGGGCCCGCGACCGGCAGGGCGTCCACGTAGGCGGCAACAACCTCTCCCTGCGACCGCGCGACATGCTGAAGTTCGGTCAGCTCTACCTGAACCGCGGCCGCTGGGGCGGTGAGCAACTGCTGCCCTGGCAGTGGGTGGACCGGTCGACCCGACCCGCCGGACTCGCCGCCCCCCGGGGGCGCGGCCGGATCTACGGCGGCTACGGCTACCTGTGGTGGCTCAGGGGGCCGCGCGAACGCGGCGCGTACATCGCCAGCGGCTACGGCGGCCAGTACATCTACGTCTCCCCGGCCGAGGACATGGTCGTCGTCGTCATCTCGACCGAGGTGTCGAAGGGACGCGGCTGGCGCGGCGAGCTGTTCGGGACCATCCGCGAGGGCGTGACGGGAAGCGTGATCGACCGCTACGCAAGGCCGACCCACGTTGTAAACTGAACGGCGTTCCAATGAACCTGAAACCGAGGTTTCCGCCGCGCTCGGGCGTCGCGATCCTGGCCGCGCTACTGCTCGGCGCGGGACCGGCTGCCGCGTCGGAACTCGCCCCGGAAGATCTCGAGTTCTTCGAACAGAAGATCCGCCCGGTCCTGGTCGAGCACTGCTACACGTGCCACAACAGCACGGAGATCGCGGAAAGCGGACTGCGTCTCGACTACCGCGGCGGCATGCTCGAGGGCGGCATGCGAGGTCCCGCCATCGAGCCGGGCAAGCCCCGCAGCAGCCTTCTTCTGCGTGCCATGAGGCACCCGAGTCTCGACTTCCGGATGCCCCTGGGCGGAGCGAAGCTGCCCGACGACGTGGTCGCCGACTTCGAGCGCTGGATCGAGATCGGGGCGCCCGACCCGCGGGACGAACCGCCCTCGGCCGAGGCGCTCAGGGAAGTCACGTCATGGCAGGCAACGCTCGAACAACGGAAGAGCTGGTGGAGCCTGCAGCCGATCACCCAGCCCGCACCTCCCGACGTCGCCGATGCGGACTGGTCGCACAACGCGATCGACCGGTTCCTCGCCCGCGGCATCGCCGACGCCGGGCTCGAGCCCGCGCCGCTTGCCGAGCCGCGCACCGTGATGCGCCGACTCTCCTACGTGCTGACCGGCCTGCCACCGACGCCGGCGCAGGTCGACGACTTCGAGCGCCGCGCCGCGATCGACCGGGACGCCGCGGTCGCGGATGAAGTCGACCGGCTGCTCGCCGATCCGGCCTTCGGCGAACGCTGGGCCCGGCACTGGATGGACTGGATCCGCTACGCCGAGACGCACGGCAGCGAAGGCGACCCACCGGTGCCCTACGCCTGGCGCTACCGCGACTACCTGATCCGGGCGCTGAACGCCGACGTGCCCGTCGACCGGTTGATCCGCGAGCACCTGGCCGGCGACCTGCTCGACGAACCGCGAATGAACCCCGAACTCGGGATCAACGAGTCGGCCATCGGCATCGCCCAGTACCGCTTCGTCCTGCACGGCTTCGGCCCCACCGACGCCCTCGACGAACAGGTCCGGTTCACCGAGAACCAGATCGACGTCGTCTCCAAGGCGTTCCTGGGGATGACCGTCGCCTGCGCTCGCTGCCACGACCACAAGTTCGACGCGATCAGCCAAACCGACTTCTACGCCCTCTACGGCACGATGGTCAACGGCCGCCCGGGCGTCCAGACGATAGACAACGAGGCGCGCCGGAACGCCCACCGGGACGACCTGGTCCGGCTCAAGGGCGAGCTGAGGCAGGTGCTGGCCGACGCATGGATCGAAGCCGCCGCCGAGGTGCCGGCCCGGCTGCAGCAGCCGGACGGACCGTGGGCCGCGGCACTCACGGGCGGCCAGTCTCCCTACGACCCGCTCTATGCCTGGGTTCGAGCCGGTCGAATCCGTGGCCGCGGGGCCTTCGCGAAGCAGTGGCGGGAGCTGGCCGCCGCCTACGAACGGAGCGGGCAGCAACTCGAGGCAAGGCGACAGGCGCCCGCCGTCCGGCGTTGGGACCTGAGCCGAACCGGGGACGTCGAGCAGTGGTATCGGCACGGCAACGGCCTTCCCGAGGCGAAGCCGCAGGAAGCCGGGAGCTACGAGGTCACTCAGGGCGGCGGGACGATCGTCGCCGACATCCTGCCGGCCGGCGTCTACACGCACTCGCTCACGAACCGCCACAACGGGACCTTCTCCTCGCCGCGGTTCCTGATCGGAACCAGGCAGAAACTGGCGGTGCGGATAGCCGGCCGCGGCGGGGCGGTCGCACGCTACGCGGTCCAGAACTACCCCCAGCGCGGGGAGGTCCATCCGATCGAAACGCTCTCGGACGGCGAGTGGCGCTGGCAGCACTGGAACCTCGACTACTGGGACGGCGACCACGCCTACATCGAGCTGGTGACGGCGGCCGATCACCCGATGACGGGTGAGAGCTCCGGCGGACGGTCGAACCGCTCCTGGTTCGGGATCACGGAGGCGGTCGTGCTCGACGAAGACGGCGAGTTTCCCCGCGACGAGCCGGCCGAGTTCACGGCGCCCCTGTTCGAGATCGAAGGAGCGCCCGGCGACCGCGGCGAGCTGGCGGCCCGTTACGGCGAAGCGCTTCGCGGAGCCGCCGAGGCCTGGCGCGACGGTTCGATGACCGACGCCCAGGCCCGCTTCCTGGCGAGCTTCGTGCGCCGCGGCCTGCTGCCGAACGACCTCGGCGACGTACCGGAAGCGCGTGCGATCGTCGACAGGATCAGGCAGCTCGAGGAGGCGATCCCCGTGCCGACCCGCTCTCCCGCGGTACTCGCCGGCCCGCGCTTCGATCAGCCGCTGATGGAGCGGGGCAACCACCGGCGGCTCGGCGAACCGGTGCCGCAGCGCTTCCTCGAGGCGATCGACCCCGAGCCCTACGCGGACTCGGTCCACCCGCGGCTGGCCCTGGCCGACAGCGTCCTCGACCCCGGCAACCCGCTCACCGCCCGCGTCATCGCGAACCGCCTCTGGGCCCACACCTTCGGCCGCGGCATCGTCGCAACGCCGGACAACTTCGGGCAGATGGGCGAGCCGCCGTCGAACGCCGCCCTCCTCGATCACCTGGCGACGACGCTGCAGGAGGACGGCTGGTCCCTGAAGAAGTTCGTGCGGCGGCTCGCCTCGGCCCGCGTCTTCCAGCTCGAGTCGACGCCGTCGGAAGCCGCCCGTGAACGGGATCCGCGGAACGACCTCCTCTCCCATGCCCATCTCCGCCGCCTGGAGGCCGAGGCGGTGCGGGACTCGATGCTGATCGCCGCCGGTCAACTGGAACCGGTGAAAGCCAGCGGGACCCTCCCGGAAACCGGCTGGTCCAACCGGCGCAGCGTCTACGTTCAGGTCATCCGCAATCAGCCGGATCCCCTGCTGCACACGCTCGACCTGCCCACCCCGGTGACGACCAAGGGCCAGCGCGACCAGACCAACGTGCCCGCGCAGTCTCTGCTCATGATGAACAACACCCAGGTCATGCACCTGGCCACTCGCTTCGCCGAGCGGATCGCCCGCGACCCCGATCTGCACAGCGACCGGGAACGCATCGCCGCGATGTTCCGGCTCGCCCTTGGCCGGCCACCGACCGAACCGGAACTCGGCGCTGCCGAGCAGTTTCTGGAGCAGGCCGTCGACCGGAAGCCCGCGCAGGAAGACGTGGAAGCGTGGAGCGCGGCGGCCATGGAACGCCGCGAAGAGAGCGCCGAAATCCGCGACTTCACCGCGGACAAGACCCGCGGCGTGCTGCGCTTCTACCATCGCGCGTCGGCGCCCAGGGCGGTCGCCGCATGGGAGTTCGACGACCGGCCCAAGAACGGTCGCGCCTACGATGCCATCGGCGCTTTCCCGCTCAAGCTCGGCCGCCACGTCCGCGTGGACGACGGCGCACTGTGGCTGGAGATGTCGGATGTCGTGACGTCGAAGCCGATCCGGAGGACGTTCGACGAGTACACGCTCGAGGCCTGGGTCGCCGGCCTCCCGGGCGGGGCAGGCGCCGGCGACGTGCCAGTCCACCTCGTCCTGGCACGGGACCGCCGGGGCGCCTGGACCGCGTACCGAAACAGCGCCGAGGCCGACCCGGAGAGCGTCCGTCAGGAACTTCCGATGAGCATGGACAAGGGTCGCATCCGGTTCGCGGGCGCCGGCGACGCGCCTCTGGGGCTGCTCCAGGCCCGCCTCTACGACCGCGTCCTGGCCCCTGCCGACATCGCGGCCTCGGCGCTCGGCAACATCGAAGCGCCGTCGGAAGCGGAACAGGCGCGGATCTACCGCAGCAGTTGGTCCCGCATCGCTCGCCTCGAAGCGGAGGCCGATCAGCTCGAACAGAGCGCCGGCGGCGGCGACGCGTGGCGCCGACTGGCCCACGCCATGTTCAACCTGAAGGAGTTCATGTACCTCCGATGAGCGATCACCAGTGTTCCCTGATGAGCCGCCGGCGGATGCTGGCTCAGGTCTCCACCGGGTTCGGCGCCATCGCGCTGAACGGCATGCTCGGCTCGGCGCTCCTGCCCGCACCCGCCCGCGGCGCTCCGCGGGCCCGGGCCAAACACGTCATCTTCCTGTACATGTCGGGCGGCGTCTCCCAGGTCGACTCGTTCGACCCGAAGCCGCGGCTCGACCGCGATCACGGCAAGCCGATGCCGACGAAGATCGAGCGCACCCAGTTCAACGAGAACGGCAACATCTTCGCCTCGCCCTTTCCCTTCCGGCAGTACGGCGAGAGCGGCATCCCGGTCAGCAGCATGTTCCCCCACGTCGGCGAGTGCGTCGACGACCTGGCGGTCATCCGCTCGATGACCAGCACGGTGAACGAGCACGCCCAGGGCAACTACTTCTTCCACACAGGCTTCCCGCTCGTCGGTCACCCGTCCGCGGGCGCCTGGGTGAACTACGGGCTCGGCACCGAGAACGAGAACCTGCCCGGCTTCGTCGTCCTGCAAAGCGGTCAGGCCGGCATCCCGCACGGCGGCGTCGGTATCTACAGCAACGGCTACCTGCCGGCCGAGTTCCAGGGTTCAATCCTCCGCGGCGACGCCGAGGACGCGGTCCAGAACATCCAGGCGCTGGAGGCCCCGACGGCCCAGCGCGAGCGGCTCGACTTCGTGCAGGAGATGGATCGGGCGTTCCTCGAGCGGCTCGGCGGCCACGACGATGTCGAGGCGGCGGTGCGCAACTACGAGACGGCGTTCCGGATGCAGGCCGAGGTACCCGAACTCTGCGACATCGGCGGCGAGACCAGGGCGACGCGTGAGCTCTACGCGCTGGACCACCCGAACCGGACGACGGCGGACTACGGCCGCCAGTGCCTGCTGGCGCGGCGGCTGGTCGAACGCGGCGTCCGTTTCGTCGAGTTGAGCTGCCTGCCGGAACCGACCGACGCGGGCCAAGCCGCCAACCCGTGGGATCAGCACACCGGTCTCGAGGTCGGCCACCGGAACATGGCGCTTCAGGTCGATCAGCCGATCGCCGGCCTTCTTCGTGACCTGAAGGCGCGCGGTCTGCTCGACGAGACGCTCGTCATCTGGGCGGGCGAGTTCGGCCGCACGCCGTTCCAGCAGGGCGCCGACGGCCGCGATCACAACCCGTTCGGCTTCTCGATCTGGCTCGCCGGCGGCGGGATCAAGGGCGGCACGATCCACGGCGCGACGGACGACTTCGGCTACCACGTCACAGACGACGAGGTCACGATCTACGACCTCTGGGCCACCGTCCTCCACCTCCTCGGCATCGACCACACCAACCTCACCTACCGCTACGGCGGCCGCGACTTCCGCCTCACCGACGTCCACGGCAATGTGGTCAACTCGATCCTGGCGTAGCTTCGCGAGCACCCGCCTGAGTCGGAGCCGCGGGGGGCGGACTCCTGCGGACGTGCGCGCTCTGAGGAGAGTGAAGGGACGGCGCGCACTCCGTTCCGCTCGCTTCGGTTCGGCGTCGGCAGATGAGAGGTCATCGGGAGTCGCTCGCTCCAAGGCCGCTGGAGTCCGCCCCCCGCGGCTCCGACTCAGGCTGGACACCGTCGTACTACGGAGGTTCACTTGCCCGGCTGCCGTGACTTCGGTTCGCTTCCTGGGTGTTCCCGGAGGTGCCGCTGGGCGACCGGGTGCGCCGGCCTTCTGGCCGGCATCCGCCGGAGGCGGAATCCGGATCCTTGCCGCTGCAGTCGCGGCCGTGCTCTGCGCGACGACCGGGGCTGCTCAGGTATCAGCCCCCAGCTACTACCGCGACGTCTGGCCCGTCATCCAGAAACGCTGCCAGGGCTGCCACCAGCCGGCGCAGCTTGGCGGTGAGTTGAACCTGACGAGTTTCGAAGGGCTGGCCGCGGGCGGGATGAGCGGTCCTGCGTTCGTCGCGGGCAAGCCGGACGAGAGTCGGATGCTGCGGATGCTTCGGGGGGAGATCGAGCCGGCGATGCCGATGCGGGCGGAGCCTCTGGCGGAGGCGGAGATCGCGGCGATCAGCGACTGGATCGCGGCCGGGGCCGCCGACGACACGCCGGAGGAGATGCGGCTCGGCGCGGCGACGGGGCCTATCGTCTACCGCCAGCCGCCGGTGATCACGGCGGTCGCCTACTCCGCCGACGGGGAGTGGCTGGCCGTGTCGGGCAACCGGGAGGTCCTGCTCCACCGTCGCTCGAAGATCGGCAACGGCGACAGCCTGGAGGCTCGTTTCAGAAGCGTCTCGGAGCGCATTCAGGGGCTCGCGTTTCTCAAGAACGGGCGGCTGATCGCCACCGGCGGCACGCCCGCGCGGTTCGGCGAGATCCAGATCTGGGACATAGACGACCGGAAGCTCCGGGTGTCGAACATGCTCTGTCACGACACGCTGTTCGGCCTCGCCGTGTCGCCGGACGAACGCCGGCTGGCGATCGGTTGCGCCGATCACACCGTTCGCATCCACCAGGCGACCAGCGGTCGGGAGCTGCTGCGGATGAACCACCACGAGAACTGGGTGCTCGGCGTTGTCTTCGGCGGCGACGGCCGCCGCATCGTCTCCGTTGGCCGCGACCGGGCCGCGAAGCTGATCGACGCCTCGAGCGGCGCCTTCGTCGAAAACATCAACCTGCTGCGCGGGGAGCTGTCGGCCGTCGTCCGGAACCCGCGAATCGAGGCGGTCGTGATCGGCGGCGAGGACCGCGTGCCCTACTACTACCGGATGGATCGCGCCCGGAAGATGCTGATCGCCGACGACTCGACCCTGGTCCGGGAGTTCGAGCGCCAGGACGGGGAGATCTTCGCGCTCGCGGTGGACCCGCGGGGCGAGCGGCTGGCCGTTGGCGGCGCCGCGGCGACGGTGCCGATCTACGACCTGGAGACCGGCGAACGGACCGCCACCGCCGCGGGACACCGTGCCGGCATCTACACGCTGGCGTTCGACCCCGCCGGCGCCGAACTGGCCACCGCCGGCTTCGACGGTCGCTTGAGGCTCTACGGCGCTACCGACGGCGAACTGCTGCACGAGTTCGTGCCGGTGCCGCTCGAGGGCGACCTCGGGGGAGAGACCACGGCCGGAGGGGCGCCGTGAACGGCCGCCACCTGCTGCGAAGCGCCTGCCAGGCGCTCGCCGGCGTCGCCATCGTCACGGTCGCGGCCGCCGCGGGGCCGCCGCCGAATCTCATCGACATGCATCCGCACGGCGGCCAGCAGGGGCGGGCCTTGCGGCTGGTCATCGAGGGCTACGGCGTCGCGGGCGAGATGGAGATCGACAGCACGCTGCCCGGTTCGTTCGCCCGTCTCGGCGAGGCCGCCGACGAGGACCGGCTGCAGCAACAGCGGCGGCCGAACGACCGCAACCTCCAGGCCGCCGTCTTCCTGGTGGAGATCGACAGCGACGCCGCGCCGGGGCTCTATCCGCTGCGCGCCATAAGCGAGGACGGGCTGTCGAATGCGCTGCTGTTTCGGGTGGACACCGTGTCCGAGGTCTCCGAGCGGAGTCTCCGCGACGGCATCCGCCACAGCAGCGCCGCCGCCGAACCGCCGCGCATCGATTCACTGCCGGTCGTCGTCAACGGCACGCTCGATGGAGCGGAGCGGGACCGCTATCGCTTCCGCGCAGAAGCTGGCGAGCGAGTCGTCCTGGAGGTCGAAGCGCGGCGCGTCGGCTCGGCGATCGACCCGGTGCTCCGGCTGCTCGACAAGGGAGGCAGCGAGATCACCTTCAACCAGGAGGGTTCCGGCATCGATGTCGACGCGCGTATCGACTGGCAGCCGCCGGAGGCCGGGGAGTACGTGGTCGAGGTCCACGACGCCCGATTCAGCAACCAGAGGCGGAACTTCTACCGCATGAAGCTGATCGCCGCCTCGGACTACGCGTACGCCGACGCGGTCTTCCCGCTGGGGGCGCGCCGCGGCGAGGAGACGCGATTCGGGCTCACCGGCGGCAGCGAGGCTGCCACCAGGGAAGCCGCCCGCGCCGTCGAGACGGACAACGCCTTCGACATCGTCGGCCCGTCCCCCTCCTTGAAGACCAGCGCAGCCCTGCCGTTCCGGGTCGTCGTCGGCAGCCATCCCGAGGTGCTGGAGAGTGAGACGGCCGACGACGAGGCCCTCGACACGCCCGTGGTCGTCAACGGGCGGATCGACCACGCCGGCGAAGTGGACCGCTACCGGATCGCCGCCGAGCCGGGCCAGAGGCTCCTGATCGAGGTCGAGGGCGCCGCGCTCGGCTCCTCCGACCTGTTCGGCGTGCTGACCGTCACGACGCCGGACGGCGAGTACCTGGCCTCCTCCGGCGACGACATCCCGGACCCCGACACGTTCCGCCTGCTGTCGCCGACCGCCACCTCTTTCGACCCCTGGGTCCTGGTCGAGACGCCGGAAGGGGTAGACGAGCTGCACGTCGCGGTCGAGGACCTCGTGGGGCGCGGCGGTCCCCGTTTCGGCTACCGGCTGACGGCGACGGCGAACGGCCCCGACTTCGAGCTGCGCCTGAGCACGGCCCAACTGACGCTCAACAGTGGCGCTTCGAAGCCGATCGACGTCGGCGCCGTGCGCCGCGGCTATCTCGGTCCGATCCGCCTGTACGTCGAGGATCCGCCGCCCGGCATCGAGGCCAGGGACGGGTGGATCACCAGGGAGGTTCGCGACCTCGACACCCGCACGCTGGCGCGCTCCGGCCGAATCCTGGTCACCGCCGATCTCGACGCGACGCGCCAGCGCTTCGGCCTGGAGATCTGGGGCGAAGCCGTGCTCGAGGACGGCACCGTCATCCGCCGGCGCGCGACCGTGCCGGGAAGCGTGACCAGCGTGCGCGCCGGCGACGGCCGCAGCTACACGACGGAGGCCGAGCGGTCGTTCAGCGCTCCCTGGCTGGAGAGCCGGCTGCCCGTGCTGCTCACCGGCAAGCCCGGGCCCCGGCTGACCACTCTGGAGCCGGCGACGGTGAGGCTGGTGAAGGGCATGCCGTTCGACTTCGAGTGGAAGTACGAAGCCCCGCCGGGCGAAGAGACCGCGACCAAACCGCCCATGGTCGTCAGTGCCCTGATCGGCGTGGGCGTGGGCGAGTTCCGGGTCGAGACGACCGAGAAGACCGACTACAACAGGCCCGAGGGCAGCAAACTCATCCGAAGCAGCGACGGCACCCAACTCGACCGCTACACCGTGACCCTCACCGGCGAAGTCACCGTGGGCGGCCGTCCCGAGCGCCTCTACACGCCCGGCGTGACGCTCGAGATCGTTCCCGGCTACCGGATCGAAGTCACCGGAGCGACCGTCAAGCCCGGCCGAAAGGGCACGGTGGAAGGCGTCCTCCACCGTGAAGAGAGCTTCAGGCAACCCGTCGAGCTGCGCGCCGACGCCCTGCCCACCGGCGTCGTCTGCGAAGGCACCGAAATCGAGGACGAGGACGACGGCAAGTTCCGGCTGGCCTGCGAAGCGTCCGACCAGGTGGAAGCAGGGGACTACGACTTCCTGATCACGTCGTCGTCCTGGCTGGCCGGCGAGCGAGAAGTCCGCTCCGCCTACACTACGGTGCCGGTGAGCGCGCGAATGGAGGTGAAGGGCAGATGAAAAGTCCCTGCATCGCCCTCGCCCTCACGATCGCCGCCATGATTCCCGGCGCCGCCGCCAACGCCGCGACCGACGCCGCCGAACCCGTCACCTTCATCC
>JAPOXA010000012.1 GCA_026707325.1 Acidobacteriota bacterium
GCCGCTTCATGCTGACGGAAGAGGCCTTCCACATGTTCGTCGGCGAGAGCGGCGTGACCCGGATCGTCCAGCGCACGTGCGAGGCGATGCGGGGGGCCGGGCTCGACGATCCAACCGACATCGAGGCGGTTCGGGCGCTCGGCGTGATCGACCTGCCGACGATCCAGAAGAAGGTGAACCTCCACTATTCGCTGACCCTCGACCTGTTCGGTTCCGAACTGTCGACGAACTCGGCCAACTTCTTCAACGCCGGGCTCAAGGGCCGCTTCCGCGAGCACCGGCTGGAGGACGACCACCGGTTGCTGGACGCCACTTACGGGATCCTGGAACCGTCGAACGGCGCCCGCTCGAACGGCGGCTGGCACATCGCCCAGCACCCGGCGCTCAACGCCCTGAACGCCCGCCTGCGCGACGACTTCACGGACGACTGCAACCTCGGCGTCGGCCGCTGGAACAAGACGATCCGGCAGACCGGAGTGGATTTCGAGATCACCCTGCCCCACGTTGCCTTCCACCGGCAGATCGGCGTCTACCGCGACCTGCACGCCACGCCGGACGGCGAGATCGTCCCGGAAGGCGAATGGAGCCGGCGGCGACACGAGTGGCTGCCGGACGACAGCGACCGTGCGTTCATCGAGTCCCTGATGAAGCCGGAGTTCCGGCCCGGCCACTACGCCTCCTGGATCGCCGAACCGAAGATCCGGATCAACCACAAGCCGGGCGACTTCGAGTGGGTCAAGCTGGCCGAGGCGTAGGGGTACGCCCACCGGCCCAGACGGAAAGAGGAGGCGGTGTAGCCTTGACCGGCGATCGACAGCACTACAGAATCTACGGTTCGCCCGACCGACGCGCGGACCCTGCCACTCGCGGCGCGCGTAGGCCACGGCTGCCCCACGGCTCATGGAGGACCCGACGATGAAGGAGTATCCGCTGTTCTTCGAGAGCGGCGGGCCGATCTTCGGCGACGGCTACGTCGTTTCGGTGGTCGTTCGCGGCCGCGTTTTGGCGACCTGGGACGAGGACGACGGCGAGTTCGTGCTGAGCGGAGTGAATCCGGGGAGCCTTCTCGGGTTCGGCCGCACCTTGAACGAGGCCTACCAGTACATGGTCGAGTCGCTTCGCTGCGTGCTGATCGACATCGCGACCGACGCCGCGACGGTCGAGGAGTTCCGTCGGGAGGCGGACGACTTCTTCGGCACGGATGCCCCTGAGTGCAGAGCGAGGTGGGAGTCCGCCCGCGAGCGGGTCCGCCAGGGCGAGCTAAGGAACGACCTCGATCTCCGCGTCGAGACGTCGGACCCGGAGTTCGGGATGTTCGTCGAACAGGTCGAGAGACCGTCCGTCCACGCGAACGCACCCGCACAGAGCCTGGCGCCGAGCGCCATCGCCGCCTGATCCGCGGCCGCGACCGCATCGAATGGGACCAAGGGGTTCGTTCGCCTCAAGGCGATCTGGCGAATGCTGAACCGTTGCGCGCCTGGGCACGGCAGGGTCCTCAAGGAACACAGGTGGTGGGTGACCTGGAACGGGCGCCAGTTTCGGAATCTGCCCAAGGGACCCGGCCGGAACCAGGACGCGGATGTCCGATTCGCCTACGTCGAGCAGATCGTCGACGTCCTCCAGATCGACCCGGACTGCGCAGCGCGCTTCTTCCGACAAATGCGCTGATCGGAGGGCGGCGCGGTTCACAGGTCGAGCGTCGGCAGGCCCTCGACGATCCGGACCGTCCCGACGCTCACGTGGACGATCCGGCGGATCGCGGCGATCAGGTCGCGCGGCTCTTCGAACCAGCCGTTCGGGTCGTTCACGATGCCGCTTCGCTTGTCCCGCACGACCTTGTAGCGGTCGATGAATCAGCCGAGAGGTGTCCGGCCGTTCACCTCGTACTGGTGCGTCTCCGCGGGAATGCCCGTCAGACGGACGTGCTCGTTGACGCGAAGAACGGCGCCGCCCTCCTCCAGCTTCATCGCCTTCGTTCCGAGCCGGAAGTGCTCGGGCCCCGGCTCGCCCTCTCCGGCGAAGAGCAGCTCCAGCGGGTACTGCCGGCAGGTCTCGTAGCCCAGGTGGAGTTCGGCCAGGGCAGCGCCGGCCTCCGCGAAGGCGTGGAAGCCGTCAGCGAACGGGATACGCGGCAACTCCTTCGTCAGGTCGTTCGCGAAGCGCCGCCGATAGTCCGGCGCGTGCAGCACGCCGTAGACGTAGTCGAAGATCGCGTCCTTCGTGATGGCGCTGTCGCCGTAACGGACGCGGAAGGCGCGCAGGGCCGTGTCGGTGATGTTGTCCACGCGCTCCGGTTCCGTCGGAAACAGCTCGCCGAAGGCGCCTCCGCGGCGACGGGAAGGACCAGCGCGGGAAGCACTGGCCGAACTCGACGTAGTGGAGGTCGGGAATGCGGTCGGCAACGAGGACGGAGAATGGCTTGTTGGCACCCCTTCCCGGGACGCAGATGACGCGATTCTCCGTTCGTACCGGTAACGGGGGAAGCACTGACCCTTCGAGACCAGTTCCAGATCTGGCAGCGCGTCGGTGATAAGGGTGCTCCAAGGCTTCGTCGAGCCGACGCCGGGCACGCATATCGCCCAATTCGACGGACGGACGGACGGACGGACGGACGGACGGAGCAAGACCCGTGCCAGACACCGCACCAGATGGGAAGATCCTGTCCTGCTGATACTTGTTGTTCACAAGCGTGTAGTCGACATAGCAATACTGCTTCACGAATGGCCGATACTGGGTTTGCCGAATCCTGTCCAAGGAATACTCGACAGACCGCCTCCGCCGCAAGTTGTTCTTCAACTCTCGATCCCAACGCAGATTCCTTGAGTTCAGTCGCGCGGCATCCTCGACCGGCACATCGGGGCTCGCTTCCCGAAGCTCCATGGCCCTCATGTAGTCGGCGACCATCCGGTTCCCGTTCTGCGCGCAATCACTGGCCGAGAAGTTGTACGTATAGGCGTCCCGACTCGTCTTGTAGCCGCTGCTGAAGAGTCGGAAGACAGCATCGTCTGCCTTCCCCGCCTTCGCCGCCTTCGATCCCAGCGCATACAGCCGCTGGAACGCTGGATCACGCTGACCGATCCAGTCGTGGTGCTCGTCCGGCTCGATCTCGCACCATTGATCGACGGCGGCCAAGGAGCGTGTTTCGCGCAGAACGCCGAGCTTCTCCTCGCGCTTCAGGTAGTCGCCGACATCCCGGTAGAAGACTCGGCAGCCGTGGCGGGTGGCCGCGGGTTTCCGCACCAGGATCATGATGGCTACCGGGGTGCGCGTTCCCTGGCCGAACACGTTGTCGCCCTCGGCCCGGCGCCGTTCTCCGGAAGTCCGCGCGTTTCCGCGCAAGTCGAGCACCCAAACGGACGAGAACTCCTCCGCCAAACATGCCCGAACGCCCGAATCCACGTTCCCGTCGATCCAGGATCCGTTCGTCACAAGCGCGATGACGCCCTGCTCTCCGATCCGGTCGGAGGCCCAACGGATCGCCAGCTTGTAGGTGTCGTAGAGACCACGCTTCAAAGTCGCCTTCGAACGAGCGGCGTATGTGTCGGCGATCCGCTTCTCCAGATCGGGATAGTCGACGTTCGGGTTGTCGTCCGCGGAACTGCGCTGCCCCGCCGACCATGGCGGATTGCCGACGACGACCTGAATCGGCGCGTTCTGCTGGCGCTCCACGCGCTCGCTGTTGTCAGGCAGCCAGGAGCGCGGGAACCCGCTCGTCTTGTCGGTCCGCAGGTTGAACGTATCCGCAAGCACGATGCCGGCGAACGGCTCGTAGCTGTCCCCTTCTGTTCGGTCAGCGTCCGCTCCCGCTCTTCTCCCCGAGGGCTGTTGGTACAGCCGCCGACCGTGGAACGCCTCCTCGATGTGCACCGCGGCGATGTAACAGCACGGCGTCCAGCGCCGGCACGTCGATCCCCTCGGAGAGGCAGCGCGCATTGGACAGGATGCGGGCGGTGCCGTCCGCGTCCCCCTTGAGCCACTCGATGCGGGCCTTCCGGTTCAGTGCGTTGTGCTGGCCGTCCACGTGGCGGGTTTCGCAGCGAAGCGCATCGTCCCGCTCGTAGAACGTCTGGTGGTGCAGCCGGTGCTCCCGAGCCACCCAGAACTCGAAGCGCCGCGGCACGGCCCGCAGCCCAGGCCAGTACGGAGGGCGCGGCGTTTCGCCACCGGGCTCGGGCGCGAACTCGACAGGTTGACGGCCCCGCCACCGTTCGCTAGCTTGCGCGGCTCCTGCTGACGACTCACCGGAGATCCGCGGAATGAGACGAGTGATTGGTAACGCCTTGACGCTGAGCGTCGCCGTGGCGCTGCCCGTAGCTGGCCAACAGGGAACCGTGTCGAAACACCCGGAGTCCCTGGACCTGATGGACTGGAAGGCGGCCTCTTACGTCTTGAACCCGGACGGGTCGGTCGCTACGGAAAGAACCGGCCCGAGGGCCGCAAGGAGGTTGACTCTCAAATCAGCCGGCTTCGTGGAGAGGTATGGGTCCGCCGCGCGACACGGCCTACGGGAAGGCGACTATCCGCCGCGGGAACTGTGCGTCGGCGGCGAGTGGACTTCCGAACTCGTAGGCGTCTCCTATGCGATTCCAGAGAGCGACTTCAAGTTCGACGCCAGCGTCCTCTTGGGCGAAGTCGCGGTGACCGCCACCGTTTCGGAAGTGATGCCGGGGTTCTCCTCGGAGTGGCCACACAGTCTGCTGGCCCTCACGGACGTCGTGCCTCTCCATGACGCATCCCCTACCCCAGCCTACGTGCTGGTTCCCGTCGGTCGCGTAGTCACGCATGACCGAGTGTTCTGTGGTGGGGATCCCAATCAGAGCGCCGGCTACAACTTTTCGGAAGGGACGCGTCTGGTAGTCGTCGGTTCCTGGCGCCAAGGCGTAGTGCCCGTCGTCTCCGGGGCTGGAGACTCGGGACTGCTTGGCGTGATCGATGCCGATGGGTCAATCGATTGGATGATGCCGATGATCGAAGGCGCGCCAGCCGACCTGGCAAGGCTCCATCAACGGATAGACGACATGGCCGCCGGAGGCCTGCTCGAGCTCCGTGCTCTCACGAGCCGCCAGGAACCGTACTCCGATGACCGGAAGATGGTACGTGATCTTGTTCGGGAACAGTACCGCGAGGGTTGTCGCATCATCGGCTACGCCCGCCTGGGTGAAGTGACCCGCATCAGCAGGGTTTGCGAGTCGGGCACGCCGGAAGAGGCAGCCGCGAAGCTCGACCGCCCCGCGGCCGAACTCTGCGACGGCGCGGAGTCCCGGGACAGCGCACCTGGCATGGCTTGGGAAGCGCTGCCGGACTGCGGCTTGTATCAGTGACGCGCGCTACTGTTCGCCCTTCTGATCGCCGCGCTCGCAGCCAGCAACGCCCACTCGCAGAGTAGCTGCGTGCCATCGAACGCGGGCCCGCCACTCCAGAACGTGTACATCTCTGAACCGGCGAAGCGGTGGCAGCCGCTGAATGGCGGCACGATTACTACGACACGGATCAGGTGATTGACCTAAAGGGAGACAAGGCGACCGAGAAACTGAAGAAGAGGCTGACCGAGGCCCAGGCGAAGTGGACGAGCGTGTGTACGGGTGGCGTTCCGATGTCTTCCGGCCCAGGTGCGGGCGCACCCGCGGGCGCGGAGGTTTGGACGATCAAGAGAGGCACGTACACCGAGTTGCTCGACGCGGAAACCGCCGCCGACCATGACGCCCGCAAGGTGTGTGGGAAAGCGTTCCGGGACGACAGAGTGATTCATCTCTACAACCACTCACGGTGCAACAGCGGCGAAGCCGCTCGGACCGGCCTGCTGGCGCACGAGCTAGGTCATCCGATGCGATTGGGTGACGTCATCGCCGACGCCAGTTGCGCGTCGATCATGAAGTCCCCAACCGCCATGGACGCGGCGGCTTCGTTAGCGGTCGACCCCACGAACGACTGCACCGCCGTCAAGAGGGAAGAGACCAGACCGCCGTCGCCACCGGGCGGCGGCGGCAACCCTGACGACGGCGGTACGAACCCCGGCGGCGGCGCGAACCCGAATCCGGACTGCACCGCCAACCCGGACGACCTCCGCTGCGAGCCCGATTGCACCCTGAACCCGAAGGCGCCCGGCTGCCCGGAGGTCACGTACGGGCCGGAGTGCTTCGGAAAGTGGGAGGACAAGAACGGCAACGGCGAGATCGACGAGGGAGAGTGTGACCCCTACGCGCTCTCGACGCCGCCGGGATCGGGCAGCGTGACGACGACCCACGCCGGCGTGTCGAGCAGCCGGAGCTACGTGATCGGACTCCGGGCCGAGTCCGTCGTCACGGTGTCCTTGACGAAGATGACCCGCGACTTCGACTGCAAGGGCGAAGCCGGCAACCTCCTCGCCACGAACGAGGACGCGCCGGACGCGGCGACCCCTGGCGGCTCGGGACCCGGGCCGTGGAGGTGCTCGAACCGCGGGGGCCGGTCCGACGACTCGTGGAGCGGAAAGCTCCCTGCCGGGGACCACACGATCACGGTGTGGCCCTGGGGCACCGGCGGAGCCGGCGACTACACGCTTTCCGTGACGATCGCGGAGAAGCTGATCCCGCCGCCGCCGCTGCGGACGCTGCCGTTCACCGTGTCCGAGACCAACGTGTCCGGGAAGCAATGGTACAGATTCTCGCTGTCTTCGGACGCCGGGATCAAGATGGTGGTGTCGGACCAGAGTACGGACATCGACTGCCGCATCGACGGGAGGCTCTGCCGGAACCACGCCGGAACCGCCGACGAGATCTGGAGCGGCGCCCTGAAGAGTGGAAACCACACCGTCACGGTGTGGCCGTACCGCGGCGCCGGCAGCTACAAGCTCACGGTGACCCCATCCGACACGGCAACGCCGACGCCGACGCCCTCCCCGACGCCACCGACGCCACCGCCTTCTCCCCCGTCGCTGGTTTGTCCCGTCGTTTCCGACTTCCGTCTGCCGTCCGGCGGAACGATGAACACGGTGCTCCCGGAGGCGACGGGGGGCTCCGCGCCCTACACGTACGGCCTGTCGGGGCGGCCGCCGGGGATTTCGTTCGTCTCGTCGACTCGGGTGGCGAGCGGAACGTTGCCCAGGATCACCGTCGACACCGACTACACGGTGACCTACCACTGCCGGGACAGCGCGGCCGCGTCCGCCTCCTCGACGTTTCTTGTCCGCGTCCTTGCACCGGCACCGCCCGCCGCGCCCACGCTGACCGGTTCGGTCGTCGGGCGCACTCAGACCCTGACGTGGACCGAACCCGCCGGCGGCGGGATCACGCGCTATCAGTTGCAGACCAGAGCGTCTTCGGCGCACACGTGGCGATTCACGGGCGCGGGGTCACCGTCGCCGTCGTCGAACATCGGCCCGAACGCGCGTTCATGGAGCGTGCTCACGCCGTGGACGCTGTACCGGCAGTACCGGGTGCGCGCGACGAACGGGGCGGGCGACGGCGCGTGGTCGAACGTCGTCGCGCTGAGGACGCCTTCGGCGCCGCCTCCGCCGCTGATCATGCCGACGATTCCGAACTTCCCGAGTCTGCCGTCGGGCGGCAGGGTGAACACGCCGTTCCCGGCGGTGTCGGGAGGCACGGCGCCCTATTCGTACCGTCTATCGGGCCTGCCGCCGGGTCTCTCCTTCACGCCTTCCACGAGGATGGCGAACGGGACGCTCCCGACGGTCAGAAGAGCGACGACGTACAGGATCACGTACTCCGCGTCCGACAGCTCGGGGAGGTCCGGAAGCGTGAGCTTCACCGTCACCGTGGTCCCGTGACTCCGAACTCCTGTTCCTTTCGGCGCTGGCGCGCACCGTGAACCGGGACTACTACGGATACAGACCACCAACGTCCCATGAGTCGCCGTTCCACTCGTAGAACGTCCGGTCGTGAAGCCGGTGTTCCCGGGCCACCCAGAACTCGAAACGCCGGGGCACGACCCGCAGCCCCGTCCAGCGCGGTGGACGGGGCACCTCGCGGCCGGCGAAGCGCTCGCTCATGCGCCCGAAATCGGCGAGGAGCTGCTCGCGGCTCGCCAGCGGGCGGCTCTGCCGGGAGGCCCAGGCGCCGAGCTGGCTGTTCCGGTCCCGAGTCGCGAAGTAGGCGTCGGCCTCGGCGTCGCTGACCCGTTCAGCACGACCGAAGATGCACACCTGCTCCTTCGGTTCGCGCCAGAAGAAGTTCAGGCTCACGTCCGGTCGCGCCAGGATCTCCCTGCCCTTGCGGCTCTCGAGGTTCGTGTAGAACACGAAGCCCTCGCGGTCGAAGTGCTTGAGCAGCACGACCCGGGACGACGGGCGTCCCTCCTCGTCGGCGCTGGACACGACCAACGCGTTCGGCTCGGTGAGACCGGTGGCCGAAGCGCGATCGAGGAGGTCGCGGAAGCGGTCGAAGGGGTCGAGGGCGGTCACTCAGATCCGAGGCAGAACCTCGTCCGTGAAGAGCACGAACGAACTGTGACTGAGCGGCGCGCACAGCAGGTAGTCGAGGAACATCTCTTCCTTCAGCCGCGCGATCTCGTCGACGAGCTCGTCTGGGGTGCCGTACAGGATGACCCCATCGAAGTAGCGAGCGACCGCGGCCCCCTCCTCGCCGGCCTGACTGAAAGGTCGCGCGGCCAGCTCGGGGCGCTCGAGGTTGCGCCGCGTATCGGTCGCGACCGCCCGGGTGCCCTTCTGCCTGTGGGACCTGACCGTCCACAGCGCGCCGCGCCTGGCGATCTCCTCCGCTTCCGCCCGGGTCGGCGCGCAGGCGATGAGGCGCGCCATCGGGATCTCCCGGCCATCGATCGAATGGCCGTGCTGCTCCAGGATCTCCCGGTACAGCTCGCGCTTCTCGGCGATCCGGCCGTGCGCCGAGTGCGGGTCGAGCATGATCGAGAAGCCGTTCCGGGCCGCCCACGTCATCGACTCCGGCGACGACGAAGCGAGCCACACCGGCGGATGCGGCTTCTGTGCCGGCTTGGGCAGCACTTCCACGTCCCTGCATCGGAAGTGCTCTCCCTCGAAGGTGAGCTGCTCGTTCGTCCAGGCGCCGACCACTGCCTGGACGTGCTCCCGGAAGACCGGGTAGCTGTGGCGCGGGTCGACGCCGAAAGCCCTGAACTCCCCCTCCGCGAAACCGCGGCCGACGCCCCAGTTGACCCGGCCGCCGGAGAGCACGTCGAGCAGCGCCACCTCTTCCGCCAGGCGCAGGGGGTTGTAGAACGGCGCCAGGGACACACCCGTGCCGATCCTCAGGTTCTTCGTGCGCGATGCGACCTCGATCCCCATCATGTGGATCGACGGGCAGATGCTGAAGGAGCTGAAGTGGTGCTCCGCCAGCCACACGGCGTCGTACCCGTTCTGATCCATGATGTCGATGCGCTGAAACGCCCGCCGGTAGACCTCTTCCAGCGGAATCCGCCGGTCGGGCCACGAGAAGAACTGGAGCACCGCGGACTTCATCGGCGCGCTACTTTCTCACACGTCGCGGCGGTCCTTGAAGACGTAGGACAGGCCCTCTTCGGCGAAGGAGCGGCAAGCCTTGTCCTTGAACTCGACCGCCTTGTCCCACTCCTCGATGTCGTAGTAGTCGCGCTCGGCGACGACGCGGATCTCGCGCACCGTGCGTTCGTCGAGGTCGAGGCGTTCCGCGATCTCGCGGTCCGAAAGCCCCCGGCGCCGCTTCTTGCCCGGCAGGTGCTCGTGGATGTCGACCTGGATCGAGTTCGACAGCTCCAGAATCTCCTCGCGATGGCGGCGGTAGGTCTCGGGATCGACAAAGAAGAAAGCCATGTTCCGTTCCTCGCTCGGGTCTACGCCTTCTGCCGGAACTCGGCGCCCACGGGACAGACCCGCATGCACTCCCAGCACTGGCCCTGGCTCTGCGCCGCGTAGGTCATCGACCACAGGGTCTTGGTGAAGTGGCTCGAGTAGAGGACCATCTTGCGCGCCTCCGGATCGTCCTGGTCGAGGGCGAGTTCGAGCCCCTTCTGGAATCCGGGGATCCAGTGCGTGTAGACGCGGGAGGTGCAGCGCGCCGCGTCGTACCGCCGCTCCACCAGCCGGCCGTTCTCGATCCGCCCGTCGAGGCAGCCGCCGTCGCCCAGCGGGCAGACCCTGGTGCAGGGTGTGGCGCCCTCGGCCTCCCACATCTCGACGCAGGCCGGCGCCGGACAGGCCGGCTCGGCGAGGGGCGGCGTCAACGGGAACGGGTAGGTCGTGATGATCGCCGAGTAGAACAGCAGGCCGTACTCGGGATGCAACACGGGCCCGGCCAGACTGCGGGATCCGCAGCCCGCGAGCTCCGCGGCCAGGGCGACGCTCAGGAACGGCCGGTTGCCGCGACGGACGCCCGGCGGCACGAACAGCGCGTAGTAGCCGAACTCGGCCTCGATGAACTTGGCCGTCTTGAGGCCCAGGGAGTTGATCCGGTCGCTGGTTCCCATCGTCTCCAGGTGCTCGTGAACCGGGCTGGCCCAGTCCGCGGCCCGTGGCGGGCTGCCGCCGACGACCACGACGCGGCGCGCGCCCGGCAGCAGGTCGCCGGGACGGAAGCCTTCGGGCGCCTCGTCGAAGGCGTCGGCGGCGGCGACGCCCCAGGCCAGCGCCCCGCCCCGATCCACCATCGCGGCCAGTCGATCGCGGGCTGCCGCAGCCTCTTCCGCGGTCGGAGCCGCCGCCGCGGACACGGTCACTGGAGGCGCCTCTCGTGCATGCCGACCGGACACACCCGCATGCACTCGAAACACTGCGCGACGCTCTCCTTGTAGTAGCTGAGCGACGACAGCGACTGGGTGAAGAAGTCGGAGTAGATCATCGACCTACGCTGCTCCCGGTCCTCCTCCGTGGTGATCTGGACCAGGGACTTCTGGATCGAGCCGATACCGAAGTTCATCGACCGCGAGGTGCAGCGCTCGCGGTCGTAGTACGAGTAGCTGATCCTGCCGTCCTCGTCGAGCGCGCCGTCGAGGCAGCCGCCTTCATCCTTCGGGCACGACGCGAGACAGGGCGTGGTGCCCAGCTTCTCGTACATCTGGATACACGGCTTGGACGGGCAGACGTCCTCCTCCAGCGGGTGGTCCGGCTCGAGGTCGAGCGTCGTGACCAGGGCGGCGTAGTACAGCAGGCCGTAGCGCGGATGGAGAATGATGTTCGCGGCCAGCGAGCGGGTTCCCAGGCCGGCCAGCACGGCCGCCAGCATCATGCTCATCGGCGGGTTGTGCCCCGCAGTCGGAAGCGACGGCGCCTGCAGGGCGCGGTGGCCGTGCTCCCGCTCGATGTAGTCGCACATCACGTGGACGGCCACGTTTTCGCGGAAGTCGTAACCCGTGATCTCCATCACCCGGTGATCGGGACTGCGCCAGGCACCCGCCGTCGGCCCCTGGTTCCCCGCGACGACAACGCTGCGAGCACCGGGCAGAACGTCCTCCGGCCGGTGACCTTCCGGCACGAACTCGTTGAACGCACTGGCCGCCGCAACGCCGACCACGAGAGCCCCGGCGCCGGCGCCGACGTCGCGTACTGCCGCCGTTCGCTGCTGTCGGGCGTCCGCCATCAGGATCGCTCCGGTAAGGTGCTCCTCGTGAACTCCGGGGACGATAGCACCGGCGCCGACGCCGGCGTCGGGATCGTCAATCCGTGGGAGGAGCGGAAGGACCGTGGCAGGTTCTCCGCCCTCGTCGCCTCTCTGGTCCTCCTGGCCACCGCTCCGAGGAAGTTCTTCGAGGGCACCCGGCCCGACGCGGGCATCTGGGGCCCCCTCTTGTTCGCGGGCCTGGTCACACTCATCTACATGGTCCTGGGAAGCGTGGTCTTCACGGTCCTCATCCTGACCCTTCCGGACCAGGCACTGGAGTTCGTCTACGAAACGGTGTGGCGAATGGACCCATCTCAGTTCCCCACTGCCGAGGAACTGCCCTTCGGAACCACCCTGTTCTTTCTCTTCGCGTTCCAGGTCCTCCTCCTTGCCCTTCCCGCCCTCTTCGCCCTCACGCTCGTCGCGACGTTGATCGTAGGTGCGCTCGTCCACCTTCTGCTGGTCGTGACACGCACGTCGAGACCACACGGCTTCCGCGGGACCTGGGTCGCGATCTGCTACGCAAACGGCGCCAACCTCCTGGGCATCGTTCCCATCGCTGGCGAACTACTGGCGACATTCTGCGGCGCAGTGCTGTTCGGGATCGGTCTCCACGTCGTTCAGCGAGTCGGAGTCGTCCGAGCCACGGTTCTGGCCTCCATCCTGCCCCTCTTGGTGCTAGTGGGGCTGCTGATCCCTCGGCTGTAGTGGTTCAGGGAGACGTGAGATAGGTCGAGTGAAGCAGCCGTCGTACTCGGCTGTGGGAAACGTGGAGCGTTTCCACAGCATGTCGGCTTCGGTTGAAACGACGAAGGGGATCTCCAAGCTGCGGTATTCGCCAACAACCCAGCCAAGAGGAGATTCCCCATGCAGGTACAAGTCCTGCCCCGCGAGATTAGCCGAGGCGCACGCAACGCGGCTACCTTGAGTTGCCGGCCCGAGGCGATCGAGGCAACGATCCACGAGCGAGTCGAGTCGGTGCGGCGCTGGAGACGGGCGATGGCGATGGGGCTGTCGTCCTGGGAGGTCGCCGCGGCGGTGGGAGTGTCGATGGCGACGCTCTACCGCGGTGGCGCCGCAACCCGGAGCCGCGCTCGAAGCGGCCGCTCAAGGTGCGACAGCGGCAGTGGACGAGAGCCCAGGAGAGCGCCATCGCGGCCTTCAGATGCCAGTACCCGGCCTGGGGCAGGCGGAGGATCGGCGATCTGCTGCGTCATCCGGTCCGAGGCGACAGTTGCGCCGTCTCGATCTCGGACGCGACCGTCGGCCGCATCCTGGCCCACCTGGTGACTTGCGACCGCGCCCGGCCCGTCTTGTGCTTTGCCCCCGCGGCGCGCAAGCGGCGCAGCGGAAGGCGAGACCGGTCAAAACGCCTCAGAGGAGCCCTCAAGGCCAGCAGACCGGGCGATGCAGTACAGATCGACACTCTCTCGATCTGGTTTCCCAGCAACCACACCGTCCAGCAGTTCACCGCCGTAGACCGCTGCTCGAGATGGGGCCAGGGCATGACCGCCAGCCGAGCCACCGCCGCCTCCGCCAAGCGCTTCCTCGACCGCCTGATCGAGCAGGCGCCGTTCAAGGTCCGGGCCATACAAGTCGACGGCGGGCAGCGAGTT
Source organism: Acidobacteriota bacterium (assembly GCA_026707325.1). GTDB lineage: Bacteria > Acidobacteriota > Thermoanaerobaculia > Multivoradales > Multivoraceae > Multivorans. The sequence goes on from JAPOXA010000012.1 coordinate 13,163, forward strand.
CATGGCCGACTTCGAGCGGGCCTGCAGTGACCGGGACATCGAACTCTGCGTCCGCCGCCGAGCTACTGCCAGAAGTTGTGGATCCGATGATGTAGATCAGGCGGCGTATCCTCC
>JAPOXA010000173.1 GCA_026707325.1 Acidobacteriota bacterium
CCTCCTCAAGTCAAATCCTATGCCGCCGCAACTCCCTTTTTCAGCAAGCCCCTAGGGGATCTTGACGGTGGTCGCATAGTAGTCGCCCACGGAGTCCATGTTTGGTTCCAAGTCACTCCCAGTGACGAAGACCCGGTAACTCTCGCTCGCGAAGGATCCTCGCATCACGAGTGTGGTTCGGCACTCTCCGATGCGGTCGCAGATCCTAGAAACCATGCCGTTGTCTATTCTCCTCCGGGCCTCGTCCAGTAACTCCTTCGCTTGGCCGATGACATAGAGCGCCGTGAACATGAAGAAGATCTGCCCATAGGACAAACCGCCGAACTTCAGTGCGTTGATCGCTTCGTACTTCGCGTTCCTGGACTCCATCGTCAAGGTGCTTGCGTCCGGCAGCATCAGTTGTGCCCATGCTCTATATGCGCGCCTTCCTTGTTCGCGATCAGCCTCAACAGATCGGCAGCCCGAAACACGATCTCGTCCACTTGAATCACCCTGCCGTTGACCCACGACTGGAACTTGATTGGCTCGCCCGCTAGGTCAAACGGCGACTCCATCGCAAAGATACCTCCGTCCTCATAGAAAACCCCAAACAGAGGGTCGATGGTGATTCTGTGCTCGCCTTCCGGAGCATCGAAGACGGATTCCTTACCTTCCTTCTCGAAAACGGCCTTCACTTCAACGGCCTTCAGCTTCTGGACGGCCTCAACTTGTCTGGCACCTGAAACAGGCGGCTTCAGAGGGTGAATTCGAGCCTCGGTCAGACAGGCCTTCAACAGGTTACCGTTGCCGTCCAGCATCATCTTCCGGAGCGCCACCGATACGCGTCTCGCTACGAAGACACACCTCATCGGGTCGCTTGGATGGAGCTCCCGGATAGTGTCAAAGGCGTCCATGATGTCCGCCATGCAGCCCAGGAAAGCGAGTACATCATCAAAACTCGCTTGCTCCCGGAGTCTCCATCTCCGTTTGTCGCTCTGCAACTGTTCCGCGTTCTCCTTCATGAGCATCGGAAGCACCCAGCGCTCTGACCGCTCGGGAACTCGCGAAGTGGCGGTGTCTTCGGACGTTCGCATGCGGGACTTGTTCTCGCGCAATCCCTCTGACGAAGTCTAGCGCCGCTCGCCACGGCTCCGTCGGAGATCGCCGCTCCACCGTATCTGGCCGCCACAACGATGGCGGTACCGAGCAGCCCGGACGATCAGCGTGCGCGGCCGGGCGCCCCCACGGTGACGCTGGGCCCCCCAGTAAGCGCCCAGAGAGGTCAGGGACGCGAGCTGGATTGCAGTCCCTCCTGCCCCGGTGACGGGGAGGGAGGACTGCCATGAAGCCGTTTCCCTCGCTTGCATCGTCTGCCGGACACAGGTAGATTCCGCGCAGATACCCGCCGGCAGCGTGCTGTCGGCTCAAGGGCTGCTCCTCGGAGCAGCCCTTGCTGTTTGGGGACCGTATGAGGACGAGCGTCTACATTGACGGCCTGAACCTGTACTACGGAGCGCTGAAGGGAACACCGTTCAAGTGGCTTGACCCCATCAAGCTGAGCGCCGCTGTCTTGCCACGGCGGTGTGCTGTCGACAGAGTGCTCTACTTCAGCGCCCATGTGTCCGGCGTCGTGGATCGCGGCGCTCCGGCTCGTCAACAGGTCTACCTGAACGCGCTTCGGACGCTGCCGCAAGTGGAGGTGCACTTCGGTAGCTTCCTCGCGAAAACCTTCTGGCGACCGCTAGTGAACCTGCCGGTGGCCGGCAGGCGAATCGCTACACCGATGCCCGTCACTTTGGCGGCGGGTGACCATACCGTTTCCGGCCCCACTCCACAGACGTTGCCGGTTGGACACTACCCTGCCCGTCCGTCCGGAAAGAAGAAGCGGCCGAAGGCAACGGCACCGTTGCCGGACGCATTGGTCGCCGAGTTCCACTCCGTGGAGGAAAAGGGCTCCGACGTCAACCTAGCGTCCCATCTCCTCAACGACGCATGGAAGGGGCTCTTCGACGCCGCAGCCGTCGTCTCGAACGACACGGATCTCGTGACTCCGATCCGGATGGTCACCGCTGAACGTGGCAAGCCAGTGTTCATCGTGTGTCCGGGCCGGTGGCACGCGGCGCCAAAACTCCGCCAAGCGGCAAGCCATGTACGTCATGTTCGGAAGGCGATGCTGGCGGCGGCGCAGTTTCCCAGCACACTTCCGGGGACCGGGATCACCAAGCCCAGCGGTTGGTGAACAGGTTCGGTTGCTGCGTCCCCTGCTCATCAGTCGCAGCTCTGGCTCCGACGACGCCGCGGGGAACTCAGCGCCTCATGTGGCGAAGACGATCTTCTCCAACCCTCGCCCGCCGCGGCCCGTGCTGTCTGGCGATCAGACTCCAGCGCCTCGCTCAGCGTCACCGTCAAGGTCTCCAGCAGATCTTCGCGGCTCCCTTCCTGGCAGTTTACGCCCGGCACTTCTTCGATCCAGCCCATCCACCAGTCACCGGCACGTTTGACGATTGCGGTGTACTCCTGCACTCCTCTGGCTCCTCTCTACGACACCGGTGAGCGGCGCGCCAAGGCAGCCTACCGAGCGACCCTACTGCCGTAGCAGCCTTGACCGTTCCAGCGGCGGGGACCGAAGCGCGCCAGGCCTCAGGCTTCGGAACAGCGGCCCTCCGCTACACTTCGGCTTCCAGTCGAAACAGGAGGACACAGAATGAGAGTCCAATTCCCGTTGGCCGTGGCCGCCATCCTCGTGCTGCCGCTCGCGGCGCCAGCCTTCGCGGCCGAAGGCGAGATCAAGCGAGCCGCCAACGGCAAGCCCGATCTGACCGGCACCTATGACGCCGCCACGTTGACGCCGCTGCAACGGCCCGAAGAGTACGGCGAGAACCTGTACCTGACCCGGGAGGAGGCCGAGAAGATCGCGGCCGACGCGGCCAAGGGACGTGCCGACCGCCACCAGGTCTCCGACCCGAACCGCGAGGCGCCGCCGGAAGGTGGAGACGGCTCGCCCGGCGCGGCCGGAAACGTTGGCGGCTACAACAGCTTCTGGCTCGACCGCGGCACCGACACCTTCGCGGTGGGCGGCAAGTTCCGAACCTCGATCATCATCGACCCGCCGAACGGCCGCATGCCGGAAACGACCGACGCTGCAAAGGCGAGATTCGCCGAGCGCGCCAAGCTGCGCCGCCCGAACGAGGGCGTCGCCTGGTGGCTGGAGCTCGACGGCCCAGGCCCCTACGACGGTCCTGAGTCGCTGCCGATCAGCGAGCGCTGCATCCTCGGCTTCACCGGCGCCACGCCGACCTTCCCGAGCGGCTACAACAACTACAAGCGGGTCGTCCAGACCGAAGACCACATCATGATCCTGATCGAGATGGTCCACGACGCCCGCATCATCCGCCTGAACGATGAGCACCCGAGCCCGGAGGAGCGGCGCTGGCTGGGCGACTCGATCGGCTGGTGGGAAGGCGACACGCTGGTCATCGACTCGGTGCACTTCCGGCCCGACGGCTTCCTGCGCGGCGCGACGAAGGACCTCCACGTCACGGAACGCCTGACGCTGCAGCCGGATGACAACATCCTCTACCACTTCACGATGAAGGACCCGGCCACCTGGGAAGCCCCCTGGTCCGGCGAGTACATCTGGAAGCGCGACCAGGAACGCGTCTACGAGTACGCCTGCCACGAGGGCAACTACTCGATGGGCGGCACGCTCCGCGGCGCGCGCATCCTCGAGGACGACTGGCGCGCCGGCAAGGCGGCCAGCACGGGCGGCGAGTAGTCGCCGGTAGTTGGCGTAGCACCCGCCAGTCCGGGCGTCCGCGGGGGAGGGGCTCCCAGCGGCCGCTCACGCTCAAGAAGAGAGTGAGAGGCCGGCGCTCGCTCCACTACGCTCGCTTCGGTCGGTCGTCGTTTGATGGACGGGCGCCGGGCGTCGCTCGCTTCGAGTCCGCTGGGAGCCCCTCCCCCGCGGACGCCCGGACTGGCTGGACCACCTCGGCCGGCGCTAGCAGTCCTTGGTGCGCCAACTCAGCCGACAACGCACCAACCGTCTTACTCGTCTCGCCGATTCGGGCCGATCGCGATCTCGGTGATGTGGAGGCTGAGACCTTCGCCGGCGCTCAAGCCGACGACGCCGGCTGGACTGAGGTCTTTGGACGGAAGCTCGGCGACGGCCTCGCCGCCGATGTAGAAGAAAGTCTGTTCACCCCGGACGTCGACTTCGAGGACGTTCTCCGCGGGTGAGGTGGCCTGGTCGTCGAGGACGGAGATACCGTCGTGAGCTGTCCAACGCGCGAGTTCCTGGACCTGGCTGGGTGTATGTCGGGCTATCCGGAACCTACCGGCGTTGTCGATCTGGAAGGAGACGTAGGTTGGCTTGTTTCCTTCGAGATCGCGGCCGCCGAGGAAGAGGCCGAAGGGCGTGTCGACGCGGGTTGACCCGGAGCGTTCGGGATCGCCTTCGGGGAACAGGTAGATCGTGCTCTTGACGGCGTAGTTGCCCGAGGCGAAGCTGCCCGGGTCCCAGATCAGGCCGCCGGGGCCGGCGTAGACGTGCCAGCCGGGGCGCATGACGACGAAGTTGCGTTCGGCCGCTTCGTCGGAACCTTCGTAGCGGACCTTCCAGTGTTCGGGACGCTCCAGGTTGTGGCCTGACTGGGCGGAGACGGTTGCCGGAACCGCCATCGCGGTGGCCGCGACCGCGGCAGCGCACCAGGCCCTGTGAAGATGACGCATCGGGACCCCTCTACTCCGGCCGGTAGACCAGCCGCATCTCGGAGACGACGTTCTTGCCGCCGGCGGCGAGCAGTTCCTCGCGGGCGAACCAGCTCGGCTTCATGGCGCCGACCGAAAACAGCTTCTCGGCCTGATCGCGGTAGTGCGGCGAGTCGGGGCGGTCGCTCTGGCCGATCGGGGGCTGGGTGTAGCTGCGGATCGGGTTGCTGAGGATGACGACCTCGGTCGAGGTCTGGCCGCGGTTTCCCCAGCGGCGGCCGTCGGCGCGCGGCTGGCTGAAACCGACCGCACGCATGGTCGCCATCCCGGCTTCGCCGAGCGAGCCGCCGCCGACCGGCCAGGACACTTCGTCGTTCGAGTCCTGGCGGCCGACCCTAAAGACGTCGCCAAAGACCGGACGCTGACCGCCCGGGCCTGACAGGTAGGCCTCCGCCGCGATGTCGACCGCCTCGACCAGCAACGGCAGGTCTTCGTCCCGCAGGCCGGGTGGTTCCGGCGCCTCGCGGAACAGCTCCAGGTAGTCGTTGACCCTCGATGTCATCTCGTTCATTCGTTCATCGCCGGCCAGGCCGCGCAGTGCCTCGCGCCACCGGAAGTAGGTGAGCGCGCCCCGGGAGTCGGGCTCGACGACGCCGTCCCACTGCAGGATCGGGCTCATCACGACCCCCTGCTTCGGCATGCGGGGGCCGGGAACGGCGGCTTGCGCGCGATTCAACTCCTCGACCCAGCGCTCGAACTGGTAGACCGAACGGTCGAGCGCCAACTCGACGATCTCCTCTTCGCTCCACTTGGCCCCGGCTGCCCGTTTCGCTTCCAGCAGGGAAACAGCGACCGCGCCTCGCTGGTGGGTGTAGAGGGCGGGCTGGTTGTAGAGGTAGGTGGGGTAGCGCTCCGGCACGAGCGGCGAGTCGACCAGCATCGTGTCCGGGCCGATGTTGTTATTCTGCATGTAGCCGCGCTCGGGATTGAGCAGGGACATCAGCTCCGACGCCGGGTGGATGCCCAGCCATTCGGTTTCGGACGTGGAACCGTCGACGGGCCGGCTCCAGTCGTAGCCGTCGGGCCGGATCGGGACCCTGCCGGTCCGCTGATAGTAGATGTTCCCGCCGGTGTCCGCGATCATCACGTTCTGCGGCATGATCTGGCGCACGTCCAGGGCCGCGGCTGCGCCCTGGTAGTCCTCGGCCACCATGAACCAGTACTTGGACTCCAGGTAGCCGATCTCCTCCTCGTAGGCGAGAGCCGCCGCGTACGCCCGACCGCCGCGGCGGGCGACGATCGGGCCGTGATGCGAGAACCAGAACGTCGCCTCGCGCGGCTTCGCCTCGCCGGCGACCGAAACTTCGACCGTGCGGCTCTCCATCTGCCGCCACTCGCCGTCGTAGAGGTAGCGGCTCGGGTCCTCCGGGTCCAGGGTCAGTTCGTAGACGTCGGCGGTGTCCGGGCCGCCGGTCGTGTGGGCCCAGGCGACGTGCTCGTTGTGGCCCAGGTTGACGTACGGGAAGCCCGACGTGGCGAAACCGCTGATGTGGATGTCGCCGGCGTGGAGCCGCAGCTCCCAGTAGCGGTGTCGGCCGAGCCAGGAGAGGTGCGGGTCGATGATCAGCGCCGCGGCGCCGAACGTCGTCTGGTCCGGCGCCAGCGCGATCGCGTTCGACGCCCGCAGGTCGACGTCGAAGTTCGGCTCGATGCCCACGGCCCGCAGGTCGGAACGGGCCTGCCCCGCCGGCCAGCTCCAGATGAACTGGCGGCTGAAGGCGACCGGCATGTAGACGTCGACCGGGCGGTCGCCCCACCAGTCCGGCACTTCCTCCGGGTGCTGCGTCAGGTAGTCGTTGATGCCCGCGATGAAGGCCGCCAGGTGCCGGCGGAGTTCCGGGTTGAGCTTGGCCTCGTAGTGACGCTTCGCCGTGCCGTAGTGGTCCCACATCCGCGACTCGAGATCGGACCGCACCCAGGCGTCGTTGTTGCCGGGGCCGAAGGCGGCGGCGTACTCGCCGAGTCCGAACAGGTAGTTCTCGAGCAGTTGCGACAGGCGGTCCTCCGCCATCGCCCAACCGGAGGCGTAGAGCCCAGCCTCGGCGGACTCGGCGTAGATGTGGGGGACGCCCCAGGTGTCACGGTAGACGGTCGCTTCCTCGCCGCCGCCGGGCGGTGCACAGGCCGCGGCCAGCGTCAGCAGCAAGACGGCGAGGAGCGCACGGTGAACCAGCTGCGGCCCCGCTGCACTCACCGTGCCGAGTCTCATCTTCAACCGCCCGGCTTCCTCGCCGACTTCGGCCGGAACGCCTTGATCCGTTCCTCGTTCGTCGTCAGGTACGGCCCGCCGATCAGGTCGACGCAGTAGGGGATCGCCGGGAACACGGCGTCCAGGCACTCGCCGATCGCCTTCGGCTGCCCCGGCAGGTTGACGATCAGGGAAGAGCCCCGAATCCCCGCCGTCTGCCTCGAGAGGATGGCCGTTGGCACGGCGAGGAGCGACACTTGCCGCATCAACTCGCCGAATCCGGGCATCTCCTTCTCGGACACGGCCAGGGTGGCCTCAGGGGTCACGTCGCGCGCCGCCGGCCCGGTGCCGCCGGTGGTCACGACCAGGCAGCAGCCCTCTTCGTCGCAGAGTTCACGAAGGGCGGCCGCGATCTGCTCGACTTCATCCTCCACCACTCGCGCACAAGGCTCCCAGGGCGAAGTCAGGACCTCCGCCAGGTAGTCGCGGATCGCCGGGCCGCCGCGGTCCTCGTAGACCCCACGCGACGCCCGGTCCGAGACGGTGACGATCCCGATACGAACGGGAGCGCCTGCAGTGCCTCGCTCCACCACCCGCGAGAGCCTATCCCCGCTGCTCGTTGATACCCTCTCCGGCCGTGCCGGACTCGAAGAACGACTCGCGTTTGCACGAACTGAAGGCCCTGCTCCAGGAGCGGAGCATCGCCAAGGGAGACTTCGTCCTGACCTCGGGTGCGCGCTCGCACTACTACTGCGACACGAAGGCGACGGTGCTGTCGCCGCGGGGCTCGCGGCTGATCGGCGAGGCGCTCTGCGAGCAGCTCCGGCCCTTCGACGTCGATGCCGTGGGCGGCCCCGAAGTCGGCGGCGCCTACCTGGCGACGGCGGCATCGGTCGCCAGCGACCTCGACGGAACTCCGCTCTTCGGCTTCCTGGTGCGGAACAAGGCGAAGGGCCACGGCACGAGCGCCCGGATCGACGCCTCGTACCACCCGGACGGCCGCAAGCTGATCGTCGCGGGCCGCCGGGTGGCCGTGGTCGACGACGTCGTGACATCGGCCGGCTCGATCCTGCGCGCCATCGAGGCGGTCGAGGCCGAAGGCTGCGAAGTCGCCGCGGTGTCCGCCGTGGTCGACCGCCAGGAAGGCGGCGGCGACCGCCTGCGCAGCCGCGGCTACGACTTCCGACCGCTGTTTCTCGCCGACAACGAAGGCGACCTGACGCTCTACTCCGGAGACGGACGATGAGAAACGGCAAGCGCTTCGCCGCCGCCGCGGCCGCCGTCGCGCTGGCCGCCCTGACCCTGACCGGCATCGCCACCGACCCGGCCCCGGCCCACGTGCGGATCACGACCGACATCAACTTCGCCGACGACGTCCGCCCGATCCTCCGCCGCTACTGCATGCCCTGCCACAACCCGAAGGGCTCGGCGCCGGACTACATCGACCTGACCACCTACGGCAACGACGCGAAGCCCGGCGCCCGCGCCTGGGCGGTGGCGATCGAAGAAGAGCTGATGACCGGCCGCATGCCGCCGTGGACCGCCGACGCCCGCTACGACCACTTCCGGAACTCCCGGCGGATGAGCCAGCAGGAGATCGACGTCCTCGTCGCCTGGGTGCAGGGTGGCGGACCTCAGGGGCCCCGGCGCAATCTGCCGCCGCCCCTGGAGTTCACGGAGGAGGAGTGGGTGCTCGGCTACCCGGACGTGGTGCTCGAGCCCTCGGCCGAGACGGTCGTCGCGTCCGGGGAGCAGACCGCCTCGCACCGCGAGGTGCTCGCCGTCGAACTCGAGGCGGACGCCTGGATCACGGGCTACGAGTTCCGGCCCCAGAACCCCGGCGTGGTCTACCGGATGGCGGCCTGGGTCCACGAGCCCGACGACGCGGAGCCCGAGCAGCTCGAAGTCGAGGTCCAGGTGCCCTACGACCCGTTCCGCGACGAGGACGAACCCGAGCCCACCCGGATGCGCACCGGCCGCCCCGGCCCCCACTTCCTCGGCCAGTGGCTGCGGGGCGACGACCCGGTGCTGCTGCCGGACGGAGCCGGCAAACGGCTGCGCCGCGGCTCGACGATCGAACTCGTGCTCGAGTACCGCCGGCGGCCGAACGACGACTCGCGCATCGAGATCCGCGACCGTTCCAGCCTGGGTCTGTTCCTGGCCCAGACCGAGGACGAAGTCGAGCTCTGGGTCGAGAGCGCGCGGGCCGGCGGCGAGGTCGCGTTGAAGGGTCGCCGGGCCGGCCGGCCACAGACAGCCAGTCTCACGCTCACCGAACGCGGCCGCCTGATCGGCCTGCATCCGCACGTCGGCGACCGGCTCGCCAGCATGGAGGTTCGCGTCCACTTCCCCGATCAACGCGTGCAGACCGTGCTCTACGTCCCCACGTACGACCCCGAGTTCCCGGCCACCTACCTGTTCGAGGAGGCGATTCACGCGCCGCCGGGCACGCGGGTCGAGCTGATCGGGTCGTTCGACGTCGGCAGGGCCAAGGAGACGATCGTCCAGCCCTTCGCGCTCCAGGTGGACTACGAACTCGACGATCACCTCGTCCTGCCGGAGATCTTCGTGCCGCGCGACGAGCCCCAGTCCCGCGGCGGCATGCTGGCTGCCGGCCTCGGCGGCACCGACCTGCCGGCCGGCGGCGAAGGTGGAAGCGTACCGGGAATCGCGCCCAACCCGGCCGACCCGAACGCCGCGGCCCACATGGACCACAACCCGCTCCACGGCGGTCAGTTCTTCATGGCGGCCAACAACTACCACCACCTGGAAGGAGCGCTGCCGAACGAGGGCGAGTTCCGCCTCTACATCTACGACGACTTCAAGCAGCCGGTCGATCCGCGGAACTTCGGCGGCGACATCGTGTTCGAGGCCTGGAACGAGGAGACGGAGAACTGGGACGAGACCCGCTACCCCATGGCGCCGGCGATCGGCAGCGACTACCTCATCTCGGAGATCCCCGGCGAGCTTCCCGCCGAGTTCTTCGCCCACGTCTGGCTGGCCGGCGAGCAGCAGCGCTACGACTTCTACTTCGAGGAAACGACCGTGGAACCGCCCACCGGCGCCTCCCGCGGCGGCAACGTGATCCGCGCCGGCCCGCACAGCCACGAGCGGCCGCCGATGACGATCCCGCAGGAGCCGATCGCCATCATGGCGCTGATGGCGAACAAGCGGGATCGCGTCCGCAGCCAGATCGAGAACGGTGAATGGCTCACCCTCTACGTGCCCGCCTTCGACGCCCGCGACCTCGCCGAGGTGCTGCTCGACCGGCTCGACGGGCTGAGCGCGCGCGAGCGGGGACAGGCGCGCCAGGCGATCGGCCGGGTCATGCAGAGCGCCGCTGAACTCGACCGCGGCGGCGACCTGGCCGACCGGGCACGCGCACAGCGGGCCTTCGAGCGCTTCGACGGAGGCGTCCGGGAGCTGGAGGATCTGATCAGCCCGTGACCACCGGGAGACGGCGTCTGGCGGCGGTTCTTGCCCTCGGGCTGCCGCTCGGCTGCGCGCCCGGAGACGCACCCCGGGATGCTCCGGAACCGGTCCCTGAGGTCGCACGGGAACCTCTGCCGACCTGGAAAGAACTCGCCGGCGACGTCGCCGCCGACCGGCTGAACGTCATCCTGGTCACGATCGACACGCTCCGTGCCGACCGGCTCTCAAGCTACGGCTCGGAACTGGTTTCCACTCCCCACATGGACAGACTCGCGGAGGAGGGCGTGCGTTTCTCGAACGCCGCCACCGCGGTGCCGTTCACGCTGCCGGCGCACTGCTCGATCATGACCGGCACCTACCCGCCGTTCCACGGCGTCCGGGAGAACGTCGGCTACTCCCTGGACGAAACGCTCCCCACTCTCGCCGAGGTGCTCTCCGCGGGCGGATGGGACACGGCGGGGTTCGTCAGCGCCTTCGTCCTCGATTCGCGCTGGGGAATCGGCCGCGGCTTCGACCGCTACCGCGACGACTTCCAGCTCGACCCGAACAAGCCCTCCGTCAACGTCGGCCACGTACAGCACGAGGGGCCGGACACGATCGAGCATGCCCTGGCCTGGCTCGACGAGCCCCGCGACCGGCCGTTCTTCCTCTGGGTCCATCTGTTCGAGCCGCACGACCCCTACACACCGCCCGAGCCCTGGCGGTCGCAGTATCCCGACCGCCCCTACGACGCGGAGGTGGCTTACGCCGACTCGCTCGTCGGCCTGCTCCGCGAAGGTCTGGAGAGCCGAGGGGTGATGGACGACTCGGTGTTCGTCCTGACCTCCGACCACGGCGAGGGTCTGGGCCAGCACGGCGAGGGCTTCCACGGCTACTTCATCTACGATTCGACCGTCCACGTCCCCCTCGTTCTGCGCCTGCCGTTCGGGGAGTTCGAGGGGCGGGTCGTCGACGAAGCGGTCAGCCACGTCGACATTCTGCCGACCGTCCTCTCGATCGTCGGCCAGGAGGTGCCGGCCGAGGTGCAGGGCGTCGATCTGCGGCCGCTGATCCTGGGACGGGAACCGCCATCTCCGCGGGAGGTCTACACGGAGTCCTACTACTCCCTCTACCACTACAACTGGGCTCCCCTGCGCTCGATTCGGACCGAGTCCGAGAAGTTCATCGAAACGACGAACCCCGAGCTCTACCTGCTGCGGGAGGACGCCGGCGAAGAGACGAACGTGCTGCTCCAGGAGCGGGACCTGGCGCGCTCCCTGCGCGACCGCCTGCTCGCCTACTACCGCGATCTCAAGTCATCGGGCGAGCGGCCCGGCGGGCGCCCCGACCTCGATACCGAGACGCTGGCCCAACTGCGCGCTCTGGGCTACCTGGCCGGCCGTGCCAGCGGTGGGGTCGACGAAGACGACGGCGTCGAGCGAACGGACCCGAAGGAGAGGATCGCGGTTCACCGGGCGATCATGGAGGCGCAGAGCTTCATCGGACGCGGCGATGAGGAGGGGGCCGAAGAGTACCTGCGTGCCGCCCTGGAACTGGACGCCAGCATCGTCGACGCGAATCAGATGCTGGGCGGCATCGTCGGTCGCCGCGCCGACGAGGCTTCGCTGCGCGGAGACGAAGCAGCCTCGGCCGAGCTCAACCGCCGGGCGCTGGAGCTCTACCAGCGGGCGCTCGCCCTGAACCCGGAACACCAGGCCTCCCTGCTCGGACTCGCCACGACCTACTGGCGGCTTGGCCGGCTCGAGGAGGCTCTCGTGGGTTTTCACCGGCTGGTGGAACTCGCGCCCTACGAGTCGAACGCGGCGATCGCGATGAGCGACATCTACGCCGACCTGGACCGACTTCCCGAGGCGCTACGCGTCGTCGAGGCGGCAGCGGCGGAAGAGGTGGCGCCGGCGTGGATCCACAATCAGCACGGCGAGCTCCTGGCGCTCCTGGGGCGGAGCCGGGAATCGGCCGCCCACTTCGAGAGAGCGATCGCCAAGAACCCGGAGATCGGCCAGCCCTGGTTCAACCTCGCGCTGACTCACGAGGAGGCGGGCCGTCCCGAAGAGGCAGCGGCCGCCTACGAGCAGGCGATCGAGCACGCGCCCTGGCACTTCCGCGCCCAGTTCAACCTCGGACACCTGTACGGCCGGCTCGGCCGGCCGGAGGATCAACTGGAGATGTGGCGCGCGGCGATCCGCTCGAACCCGGAGTTCGTTCTCGGCTACTACCACCTTGCCAAGCTCCACATGGATCGCGGCGACGACCTGGACCGCGCCGAACTGCTGGTCCGGGAGGGGTTGCGCCGCGACCCGGACGGCGGCTTCGGACCGTTCGGCTACTTCGTGCTCGCCGACATCCTCAACCGGAAGGGACGCCTTCCCGAAGCGAGGGAGGCGGTAGAGAACGGGCGGCGCCTGCAGGCCCGCGGCTAGGCGCCGCAGAATGGTCGCCGCTTCGCGGCGCGACCCTCTCGGAAGCCGGCGGGGACGCCGGCGCACCTGTACCTTTCCGGTGTTGATTCCGGTCACCGTCTTGTACCGATCCGCCGTAGCCGCCGAGGCTGCGGTAGCTGTGGGAAACCGGTTCGCCGGTTTTCCAAGGTCCGGCGGGAAACGGCTTGCCGTTTTCCGCTGGACCGGCGGCTTCCGCGGCCGGCGCCGCGGCGGGCGCTTCCGCGCCGCTGATCGGAGTTTCGAGGAGTCGGCGGGCAGCCAGGAGCACCAACGGCGCACT